>JBCDGE010000159.1:0-13252 GCA_038757895.1 Planctomycetota bacterium
ACGAGGAGCCGCTCCTTCCCGACGACCTCTCCGTCGAGGTCCTCGTCCTCCGGCGACCTCGGGAGGAGGAGGTGGAACCCCGTGCTCGCGAGCTCGACCGAGTCCTGCTCAACCGAGGTCTTCTCCGCATCCGAGGTGTCAGCAGAGATCGATTCCGGCGAGGCCGCGCACTGCGCGACGTGCACACAGATCGTCATCAGCGCGAGCAGTCGAATCATCGCGTGGATCCGGTCGGACGGCGCCCCCTCTCGGCGAGGGGACGCGCGGCTCGGCTCAGTCTTCCTGCAGTTCGATGATCGCCTCGATCAGGTCGTCGCCGTGCGATCGCACGGACACCTTCTCGTCGCGGATCCGGACGATGCCCTTCGGGTCGATCACGAACGTGACCCGCTGGGCGAAGGGGCGGCCGTCCATGCCGCAGTCGTACTTGTCGGTGACGCTGCCGTCCGGGTCGGACAGGAGCCCCATCTCCAGCTCGCACTTCTTCGCGAACTTCATCTGGTCGCTCACGCTGTCCCGGCTGACACCGTGGAGGCGGACACCGAGCTCCTCGAAACCGAGCGCTGCACCCTGCAGCGACTGCATCTCGGCGCTTCAGCCGCCGGTGAGCGCCTTCGGGTAGAAGGCGAGGACGACCCACTCGTCGGACTCGCCGCCCACGCGGGCGAGCTCGCCGTTCTGGTCGTTGAGGACGAAGGCCGGGGCCTCCTGGCCGACGGCGAGAGGCTTGTCATCTTCCTGGGAGGCGTCCTGGGGAGCGCCGCCGAGAGCGCCGAAGGAGAGGGCGCCCAGGCCCAGCGGGAGGCTCAGCGTCAGGCCGAGCAGTGCGTGATGGGGACTCATGGTGGAGGGGCGTTCGAGCAGGTCGGGCTCTGGGATGCGCGTCAGGAGGGTGCCCTCCATCGGGCGCGCAGGGCGGGGCACGGGGCTCGTGAGAGTACCCCGCGCCCCGCTGTTGCGGCCTCTCCAGGCCTATCGAAGGAGCTGGAGCTCGAAGAAGTCGAACATGAGCGGCGACGCCGGGATGTCCATATGGACGGGCTCGTCCGGGTCGCTCGGCAGTCCCGGCGTCCCCGGCCAGGTGTGCCCGCCGTCCAAGGCCAGGAACACCCAGGTGTCGGCGCCGCCCTGGCTGGACGCGTTCGAGACGCGCAGGCGCACCGTCGGGGTCCTCAGCGCAGGCTCGAAGGCGCGGCCATTCACGTTCAGGAACGGCGTGATCGTGTTCGCCTGGCTCGTGAAGACCTGCGGCCCGCCCACGCCGGAGCCGCCGCCGATCGGGATGTACGAATCCTGGAGGCCAAAGATCACGAGCAGCGACACGGGCTGCGTCGGCGCCACGGTCTGGAGCGACGCCGCCACCGGCGCGATGGCGGTCACGAGATCGGGCCGGTCGACCGCGATGCGGTACGACATGATCCCGCCGTTCGAGATCCCGGTCAGGCAGACCGTCGACACGTCGGCTTCGTAGGTCACGTCGAGCTTCGCGAGCATGTCCACGAAGAACTGCACGTCGTCGATCCCGTTCTGGAAGGCGTAGCCGCAGCAGTCGCCGCCGTTCCACGTCTGTCCGCGGAAGTGCGGAGGCCCGCCGAACACGCCCGTGCCCTCGGGGAACACCGCGATCCAGCCCCGGTCGCGCGCCTCCTCGGCGACCCCGTACTGCTCGATCGCGTAGCGCGCGCTCCCTCCGCCGCCGTGGAAGCACACGACGACGGGCAGCTCCTGGCCCGGCGGCGTGCCGGGCGGGACGTAGACGCGGTACCAGCGCAGCATGCCCCCGGACGGGACGAACTCCAGCGTCGTGTCGCCGACGGTGATGTCCCCGCGTTCCGATCGCTGCGCGACCGCCAGGGAAGAGGTGATGGCGAGCGCGAGCAGCGCCCCTCCGATGCGGGTCTTTGCATTCATTTGATCCAGGCGCGGGTCCCCCGACCCATGCGGTTGCGGCGCTCGCCTCGGCTCACGGGCCAGCGATGCGCGATGGAACACCGTCCGTGCGCGGCGGTTCCGGCGTCGCTCCGCGCCGTCTCGCATCGGTCCGACGGGGCTCGCGAGAGGCGCTACGCTGGCGCTCTCCCAGCCCCGCACTCCTGCCCCGAACTCCCGCGAGGTCTCGCCATGCTCGCCGCCTTCCCGCGAAGCGCTTCTCTCGTCCTGCTCCTCGCCGCCGTGTTCGTCGCCGGCGCGTCCGCGCAGACGACCTGGTTCGTCGACGCCAGCGCGGTCGGACCGGGTACCGGGACGATCTCCGACCCGTACCCCGAGATCCAGGACGCCATCGGCGCAGCCGCGACCGTCGACGGCGACACCGTCCTCGTCCGGCCGGGGTCCTACGCACCGATCGATCTGCTCGCCAAGACGCTCGACGTCCGGTCGTCCGATGGCGCCGCCGTGACGACGATCGACGGGGGCGGAGCCCTGTCGACCGTTCGCATCGCCGGCGGCTCCGGGGCCGGCATGCGCCTGGAGGGCTTCCGGCTCCAGAACGGCAACGGTTCACCCGTGGGCCTGGTCACGGGCGCCGGAGGCGGCGGCGTGCTCGTCGTGTCCTCCGATATCGAGATCGTCGGGTGCGTCATCGCGGACTGCAACGCCGGCACGGCCGCCACGCTGAACCAGGGCGGAGGCGTCGGCGCCTTCGTCGGCGCGACCGTCCGGATCGTCGACTCGACGATCGAGGGCTGCACCGCCGACCGCGGGGGCGGCGTCTACGGGCTCGACGCGACGCTGGAGATCGAGCGCACCACGATCCGCGACAACGGGATCCTCTTCTTCTCGTTCGACGGTGGCGGTGCGCGCATCGAGAACGGTTCGCTGACGATGCTCGACTGCGAGGTGCTCGACAACCGTGGCTTCTCCGGAGCGGGCGTCGACGTCGAGAACTCGACGGCGCACTTCGAGCGCACGCTGTTCCGCGGGAACACCGAGGACCTCGGCGCCGTGAGAGGAGGCGCGATCAACGGCTCTGGCACGGTCCGCGAGTGCGAGTTCATCGACAACCGCGCGCAGTTCGGCGGCGCGCTCCACGGAGCCTTCGACGTCGAGGCGTCGACCTTCATCGGGAACCGGTTCGACGCGTTCGAGGCGAGCTTCGGCGGGGCGATCTACAGCACCAGCGCAGGGACGGTCGTGCGCGACTCGACCTTCGACGGCAATTCGTGCTGGGGCCAGGGAGGCGCCGTCCACGGCGGCACGCTCGAGAACTGCATCGTTCGGAACAACATCGCCTTCATCGATACGGCCGCGTTCGAGGACGGGCTCGGCGGCGGGCTCTATCAGTGTGACGCCACGGACTGTCTGATCGAGGGCAACGAGGCCTTCGGCGCGGTCGCGTTCCTCGACGCGCACGGAGGCGGTGCCTTCGGCGGCACGCTGACGCGCTGCGTCGTCGTCGGCAACACCGCGCAGGAGGGCGCCGGAACGGCCGGATCCACGCTCGTGAACTGCACCGTGTGGGGGAACGAGGGCGGCGGCGTGACAGGCAACGTCACGGCGACGAGCTGCCTCGTGTGGGACAACGCCCCGTACCAGCTCGGGGACGACGGGAGCGGCTTGCCGACCGCCGAGTGGTCGAACGTCCAGGGCGGTGCCTCCGGCGCGACGAACATCGATGAGGACCCGCTCGTGTGGGGCCCCGAGAGCCGCGACCTGCGCCTGCGCGCCGGCTCGCCGTGCATCGACGCCGGCGACCCCGCGGCGATGGACCCCGACGGCTCGCGGGCCGACATCGGCGCGTTCGCCTTCGACGCGCTGTACGTCGGCGAGCCCGGGAACTACTGCACGGGCAAGGAGACGTCCGAGGGCTGCACCGCGGCCGCGTCCTTCACGGGCGCGCCGTCGGTCACGGTCGGAACCTACGAGATCCGCGCCGAGCTGGTGCCGGCGAACACGATCGGCCTCCCGTTCCTCTCGCACGCGCCGGCCTCGACGCCCCACTTCTTCGGCACGCTCTGCATCGGCGGCACGCTCGTCCGCCAGGCGCCGGTGAACGCCACGGGCTCCGGCCCCTGCGGCGGCACGCTGAGCACGACGCTCTCGCCCGCGGACCTCGTCGCGTCGGGCTTCGCGGCGGGCGACCGCGTCTACGCCCAGTGGTTCTTCCGCGACGTCGCGCAGCCGGACGGCACGGGGCTCGGGATGACGGACGGGCTGGAGGCCGTCGTGCGGCCGTAGGCTCGCGCGGCATCCGCACGCATGGCTCTCCTCCTCGCTCTCGCGGCGCTCCTGGCTCCGACGCCGCAGTCGACGGCTGCGGCACCCGACGCCATGGCGCCGGTGAAGGAGGTCGCCGAAGCGCTTCGGCTGGCACCCGACGATGCCGCGCGCCTGCGTGCGTTCCGGGGCGGCATGGCCCCCTTGCAGCGTTCGATGGGAGCCTTCGACTACGACCTCGCGTCAGCCATCGTGGACGTGCTCCGTCCCCATGAGGATCTGGCAACGGGGCTGATGGCGCTCGACTTCCACCTGTTCGCTGCACACGCGACAGCGCACGTCGGCCGCTACGAGGTCTCGCACCGGCACTGCGACGCGCTCGACGAGCTCCTCGAGGAGAAGGACTTCGGCCCGAACCAGGCCGAGGTGCTCGGGCAGGTCGCCGAGGCTCGCTATCGGCTCGGTCGATCGAGCTCGGTTCGTCGGCTCCTGGACCGTGCCGAGGCGGACTACGAGGACGGCGACAGGGTCCCGGTCACCGTCTGGCGGACGCGAGGGTTCATGGCCAGCCACGAGGGGGAGCACGCGGTCGCCCGAGACTGGTTCGACCGTCTGGTCCAGCACCAGGCCGGGGCTGGGCGCGACTCGCAGGCCGCGGGTGCGCTCGTCCTGCGCGGGCGTGAGCAGCGGATGCTCCGCGACCTGGAGGCCGCGCGCGACGACTTTGGGGCCGCGCTGGAGTTGGCTCTTGCTGGGGAGTTCCGCAACGTCGAGGCCGGCGCGCTCGACGGTCTCTCACGCGTCGCGCTCGCCGAGGGCGACCTCGACGGCGCGCTCGACTCGATCGAGGCGTGTCTGGCGATCGAGCGCGAGGAGGGGCTCGTGGACTACCTCCCCGATTCCCTACAGGCGTGGGCGCGGATCGCGATCGCGCGAGGGGACGTCGACGCCGCCCGGAGCGCGATCGACGAGGCGCGAGCCTGGATGGAGTCGTCGACCCTGTTGCCGCTCGATCGCGCGCGTTTGCGCTCGCGGTTCGCGGAGTGGGGGGAGATCGCGCAGGACCTGACGCTCCTGGAGCTCGGCGAGGCGACGGAGAGCGAGCGCGCCGCCTGTGTCGACCGCGGCCTCGCGCGCGCCTCGGAGTGGCGAGGTCGCCTCTTCTTGACGCGGCTGGCTTCGAGGCCGGAGGACCTCGGCGAGTCGCTCGGCCGGTCGCTCGGCGGCGACGAGATCCTCGTGCGGTACGCCGAGGCGTCGGAGCAGCTCGTCGCGTACGTCGCCAGCGCCTCGGGAACCCGTGCGCTGGATCTCGGACCCCGCGCCGAGGTCGAAGCGCTCGCGCGGTCGTACGTCGACGACATCTGCGCGGGGACGTCGCGCCACTCGGCCGCCGACGTCGTCACGCCTGCCCGGGAGCTGTATCGACGGCTCGTCGAGCCCGTCCTTTCGACCGCCGGTTCCGCGCCGGAGCACATCGTGGTCGTCCCGTCGGATCAGCTCGCCGCGCTCCCGTTCCATGCGCTCGTCGCGGCTCCGTGGGACGAGACCAAGGGCCTGGACGGCGTCCGGTTCCTGGCCGACGAGCGTGTCGTCGCGACGTCGCCGTCGCTGCCCGTCTTCATCCACTTGCGCACGGTGCCTCCGCGCGCCGAGCCCGGCCGCGCGCTCTTCCTGGGCGACACGATCGTCCCGCAAGAGCTCGGTGGACTCGCCGACACGCACCGGCTCGCCGACGAGGTCGGCGGGATGCCGAGGCTCTCGGGCTCACGCCGCGAAGTGGTCGAGATCGCGTTCCGACGACTCGATCCAGCCACGCGCGTTGCGGAGGAGGACCGTAAAGACGCGTTCTTGGGCTTCGACGCCGAGCGTTCGTACGCGTGGAGGACCGACGCGTTCGACCTCCTGCTCGGGAAGGACGCAGGGCCGGCAGCACTCGCCGGTGACCTGCGCTCGTTCAGCGAGGTCCACATCGCCTGTCACGGATTCACGGACCCGAACGATCCCGGTCATCGGGGCCTCGTGCTGAGCGGCGACGACGAAGGGGAGGACGGGCTCGTGGATCTCGACGAGCTCAGGACATTGCACCTCGACGCCGAGCTCGTCGTCCTCTCGGGGTGCAGCACCGGCCGCGGCCAGCTCCTACCGGGGGAAGGGACCCGCTCGGTCGCGGCGGCGCTCCACGAGGCCGGTGCGCGCGCGGTCGTGGCGAGCCTGTGGCGTGTCGACGACGAGCGTACCGCCAACCTCATGGTCGCGATGGGCCGCGAACGCGCGCGCGGCGCGTCGACGTGCGACGCGCTCGCGCGAGCGCAGTTCCTGCAGCGCCGCGGCAGCGGCACTCGAACAGCAGAGATCGGACCCGCCGACGGCGGGAACGCACGCGATCATCCGCGGCACCCGAGCCGCTGGGCTGCGTTCGTGTACAGCGGTTCAAGCGGAAGGTGACTTCCTAGTAGACGGGTTTCACCGAGTACTTCGCCGGAGACCCGCCTGAACTGATGGTCACATCGGTTGCTGGGCCCTGCCCTCCAACTTTCAGGAACTCGATCTTCCGGTGCCAGTACTCCTGATTCGTATCGAGGAACACGAAGTACAGCGTGACGTCTGAGCCCGCAGGGAACATCGCAAGCGGCGAGTGGGTCAGTGCCGTCAGCTTCGGGATGTTGACATTCGGATTCAGCTCCTGTTCATGGACCAGTGCGCCCTTGTTTACGGGTTTGGCGAGGAACCCGTTCAGTCGACCGATCATCGCGAAGACCCAGACGTGCTTGGGGCGTGCGTGGCTAGTTGGCGTGATGAGGTTCACAATGCGCCTGTCGTTGTCTAGTGCGAAATGCTGTCGCTCGGGATCCGGCAGCACGTGAGGATTCGAGTCGTACGCTCCGAATCCGATCGTTCCGCTGATGTCTGGTTGCCGGATGAGTCGCGACGCGAGCATGGTTGCTCCATCTCGCTCGAACGGACCGAGCCGATCTGCGTCGAAGGAGAGTGACGACGTGTAAGTGGCCTCGTCGACTTCGATCACGAACAAGACCGCGAATTGTCCATCGCTGGTCTCCGGCACTCGGGCTTTGAGGCTTGCCCTCGAATCGAAGCTGAGCTCGGCGGCCGTGTTGAAGCTCGCCGGATCTTCGTCGACGACGTCCCAGAATGACCTGTCCCTCGGAATCGGAACGACCCAGGCGTTCGCGCCCCAGCGGACCTCCTGGAAAGCCGGCCCCTCGCCGACGAGCGAGAGCGTGGCGCTCATGCTGCTCGAGTCGGCCCCGTCCTCACGGACCATCGAGCCCTCCAGACGAATGTCGAAGGCCACGGGTTCCGATTGTTCGCCCGTCTGCGGCGATGCAAAGGCGCTTGCGAGAGTCGCGGCGAGGAGTGAGGTGCGCATGTCGTTGATCTTGGTAGGTCAGATCGGTGGCGTGGCAATTGCGTCGTCACGCCACTGCGGGAACAGGGATCGGTACAGCCCGCCCCAGACCCCGACCTGGTCGAAGCGCTGTTTGCGGTGCCAGTGGTCGCCCTTCTGGTCGCGGATGACCACATAGAGCCAGGCCGTGCCGCCTGGAGCGATCCTCACGCTGTCACCGTTCTTCAGGTCGATCACGGGGAACCTGTCGAGTGAGGTGTCGAAGGACTGTTGGTGGATCAGAGCGATCGCCGGAGGACGATCGATCCATGGAGCCGGGTCCTGCAGAAGGCAGAACACCCAGACGTACTCAGGCTTCGGATGCGTCGGCAGATATGTGAGGTTCATCTGCCGCTGGCGGTCGAGCTTCAGGTAGTACGACTCCGGGTTGGGAGCGACATTCACGTCGGAGTCGTACTCCCCAAATCCGATCTTCCCGCCGATGTCTGGCTGGAAGATGCGCAGCTCTCCCCAGCGTGCGACGTCCACGGGCTGAAAGGAGCCGCTCGCCGTGCTCGTGGTCAGCGCGCGACGGGGAATCGTGATCTCGGCCCAATAGGACGTGCCACCGGACTCCACGGCGACGACGAGCCGGACGTCGGGGTCGCCGGAGCTCGAGAACGTGCCGCTGGCGGGGACCTCACCCTCGAGTGACGCGCAGGTCGGGAGAGCGGCCGTGCGCCACTCGTTCGCGAGAACGCTCGACAGATCGCGCTTCTCGTCGATCTCGGAGACGAAGACCGTCGCAGGCGCGGCGAGCAGCCCGTTCGACCCCTCGAAGGTGAGCGTTCCGTTCCAGCCGAGGATGCCTTCCTCCTCGGCCCCGACGCTCGCCTGGAGCTCGACGCGGAGCGCCGCGGGACCCCCTGGAGCGTGGGGCGCGGACCGACAGGCGAGAGTGACGACGAGAAGAGCGATGAGGGCAAAGTAGCGCATGGGCAGGCCTGGCGGCCGCAGGCAGCGCGACCGCTCGTCCAGAGTGGACACGACATGCGTCGAACTCGCCACTATCGGCTCCGGCCACGTCACGGCCAGAGCACTCCCTCACTCGACCCGATCTAGAACAGCGGGTACGCGTCCGCGTCGTCGGGCGAGCCGCTGAGGAGGACCAGCGTGATCACGACCGCGACGACGATCAGGGGCACGACCACGTAGGGCCAGTTCCGCGCCCGGGTCTCCTTCAAGGTCCGGTGGGGGGCGCGTGCGCCGCGCTCCTCCGAAAGGCTACCCCGCCATGCCGCAGCGGTCGTCAGCGCACGAGCTCTTCGAGGAACGGCGCCTCGCCCACCAGCTCCCTCATCCGCTCGAGCGCGCCCTGCAGGACGGCCAGGCGTCGCGGGTGCGGGAGGCACAGGACCTGGGCGCGCTCGCGCACGATCTCGTCGTACGCCTCCTGGGAGAACGGCCGGACCTCCAGCGTGTAGTCGTCGAACCACGGCTGGAGGCTCGCCTTGCGGTCGACCTGGTCGCCTTCGTCGCGGCCCCGCGCGCGCCGCTCCCTCCGCACGGTCCTGATGCGCGTCGGCACCACGCGCACGAGCAGCTGATCGCGGTCGAACAGGCGGCGCATCCACTTCGTCGAGCGCCTCGACATCGGGATGTCGAGCAGGTCGTTGCCAGCGAACACGGCCACCACGACGGCGTCCGGTTCCAGGCGCAGCACCTCGGTGCGCAGGACGTGCAGGTAGCCGGCGGGGCCGAGCCCGCGCACGCCGACGCTGTACACGTCGACGTCGCCGATCGCGCGCTCCGCGACGGTCGAGTAGTGCTGCGCGAGCGGGACGATCCCGACGCCGAAGGAGTCGCCGAGCAGCGCCACCGCAGGCCGCGTGCGCGCCGCGGCGGGCACGAACGGCTCGTCTTAGAAGCCGCTCTCGTTCACCGGCACGCCGAAGCGGATCTCCCCCGGGCGGAACGAGAAGCTCGCGATGCGCTCCGTCACGTCCCTCAGCGACGTCGACAGGATCGGCGTGGGGCGGAGCGCGGCGAGCGAGACCTCCAGCAGCAGCGCGGTCGCGCACACGACGAACACCCAGCGCGCAGCGGCATCGATCCGGGGCCCGCTCGCGCGCCCGCGCACCCAGACGGTCCCGGCGTACGCGCCGGCCGCGATCCCGGCCGTGACGATCGCCGTCGGAATCTGGAACGGCTGGCCCCACACCTGGTACGCGGCGCACCACAGGACGAGGACGCACGGCGCGGCCAGGAGTCGTGCCGGCGCGACGATCCGATCACCGTCGTTCGCGCGGCGCGGCCGCCTGGAGCGCCCCGAGGTCCCGCCACGAGAGCCCGACGCTCAGCAGCGCGACGGCGACGGCCGCGGCGAGCGACAGGGGGACGAGGAAGCGACGCATGCTGTGGAGTGCCGTTCCGGCCCACGGGCCCGGCGATCGGCGACGAGGATAGCGGGCGCCACCGCCGCCGAGCATCATGGCGGCGTGCTGACTCTCCTCGCGACACTCTCCTGCGCCCTCTCCGGCGGCGAATGGCCCGAATACCGCGGCCCCGACCGCGACGGCAGCGCCGGTGACGCCGCGCTCCCGACGACCTGGAGCGAGGACGAGAACGTCGTGTGGAAGACCGCGATCCACGGGCGCGGCTGGTCCTCGCCCGTCGTGCTCGAGGGGCGCGTCTGGCTGACGACGGCGACGCCGACCGGCGAGCGGCTCTCCGTCCTCGCGGTCGACGCGGCCACCGGCGAGGTCCTCGTCGATCGTGTGCTGTTCGAGATCGCCGAGCCGGAGCATCGCAACACGCTCAACAGCTACGCGAGCCCGAGCGCGTGCCTCGCCCCCGGGCGGGTCTTCGTCCACTTCGGCACCTACGGGACGGCGTGCCTCGACGCGAGGACGGGCGAGACCGTGTGGGAGCGCACGGACCTGCACTGCGATCACATGGAGGGCCCCGGGTCGTCGCCGTTCCTTCACGACGGGCGGCTCTTCCTGCACCTCGATGGCGGCGACGTCCAGTACCTCGTCGCGCTCGACGCCGAGAGCGGCAAGACGCTGTGGCGGCGCGATCGCTCGGTCGATCTGCAGCCGCTCACCCCGGACTTCCGCAAGGCGTACAGCACGCCGATCATCGTCACGACCGAGACCGAGGACGGCCCGCGCGAGGAGCTCGTCAGCTCCGGCGCGCGCGCGACGTACGGCTACGACCCCGCGACGGGAGAGGAGCTGTGGCGCGTGCTGCACCCGGGCTTCTCGATGTCGTCGCGGCCGATCCTGGTCGACGGACGGGTGATCCTCTCGACCGGCTTCATGCGCCCCGAGCTGTGGTGCATCGAACCCGGCGGGAGCGGCGACCGGACCGAGGACGCGTTCGTGTGGCGGAACACGAAGAGCGCACCGACGATGCCGTCGCCGGTCAGCTACGACGGTCTGCTGTTCCAGGTGAGCGACCGCGGCATGGCCTCCGCGATCGACGTCGAGTCGGGCGAGACGCTGTGGCGCGAGCGGATGGGGGCGGACGTCTGCGCGTCGCTCCTGCTGGTCGGCGACCTCGTCTACGCGTTCGGACGGGACGGCAAGACGACGGTGTTCGCCGCGTCGCCCGAGTTCGAGCGGGTCGCCGAGGCGAAGCTCGACGCCGGGTTCATGGCCTCGCCCGCGGTGGTGGGGGAGGCGCTGATCCTGCGCACCGAGACGCACCTCTACCGCATCGCGTCCCGCTGATCGGCGCTAGAGGTCCGTCCGCCTCACGGGCAGAGGTCCGAATGGAGCCATCGCACGCGGTGGATCTCGCGGCCGGCGCCCCTGCCGTCGTCGTGGATCCAGCGCGCGACGAGCGCGAGCTCCGGATGGCTCTTCGCTTCCAGGGCGAGGAACACGCGGGGAAGTCGCGCGCTCCACTCGATCGACGGGTCCTTGCGCTCGACCGCCTCGGGACGCCGGTCGTCGAGCGTCGCCACGATCACGTCGTCGATGCAGTATCCGGCCAGGGCGGACGGCTCCGCGGTTCGGCGATGGGACGAGGCGCAGGGATCGACGCCGACGAGCACGACTCCCGAGATCGAGTTCGCGCCCAGGAAGCTCTCGAGCCGCTCTCGCTCGCGCGGGAACGTCCTCCAGTCCACGGGCGGTCCCGCGGCGTCCGGGCGCCAGCCCGTCGCGGGCGCCACGACCTTGAACGGCGCCTGGGACCCGACGAGCGCCTGCTCCAGCCAGTCCCACTGAGCTGCTCCGAGCAGGGTCGGTCCCTCGCCGCTCGGCCCTGCAGGCTCGGTGCCAGCGAACGACTGCATGTCCACGAGGAAGAACTGGATCGGGCCCTGCAGGAACGTCGTCGAGAGACGTCCCTTCGGCTGCGGTAGCCCCTGGCCCTGCAGGGGGGACCGGATCGGCATCGACCGCGCGAGCCGGGCGAACTCGGGCGCCTCGAAGTAGGGCAGGACGACGTCCTCGTCGGCGCCCGACCGGATCGACGCGAGGGGGCGCGCTTCGTCCAGGAGGAGGAGCGCCTCCGCACCGCTCATCTCGATGACGGACCACACCGAGCTCGACGCCGCCGGCGGACCGACGCCGAGGGCGATCCTCGCGGAGCGATCGAGGTGCGGACGCGGCGCCGTGCGGAATCGACAGGGCGGACCGTCCGCGATCGTCTCACCGTCCCACGTGACGGAGTACTCGTAGACGGTGTCCGGCTCCAGGTCATCGACGGTCCACCGGATCGCGCGACCTTCGGACGCCTCGACATGGGTCGGGTAGACACGGCTCCACGCGCGCGACCCCAGGCCGGACGTGGAGCGATACCGGACCTAGAGTCCGAACGCACCAGGCCGCGGTGCGTGGATCCAGACGTGGACGCTGTCGCGGCCGACGTGCCGCAAGATCGGACCGACCACGCGCTCGTCGCCCGGAGGGTCCTGCGAGCCGACCGAGAGGAGCAGTGAAGCGATGCCTACGAGGAACATGTCCATGGCGCGCGGCTACGTCCGCTCCGTCCGGCGCATTCGAACGGACCCGCGGATCCGTCTTTCGGTCTTGTCTCCGAACGTTGGATCGGGGATAAGGCGCGCCGCGACGAGCTCGAGCGTCCTGGCACTCCCTCAGATCTTCGACCCCAATCACCCCCTTGAGATCCCTCACCACGTCCCTGGCGCTCCTCACTCTCGTCGCGTGCGGCTCGACACCCGAGGAGCCCGCGGCCCTCGCGACGTTCGAGCCCAGCGCGGCGAGCGACAGTCTCTCCGCCCGCAACGCGAAGACGCTCGGCTGGCTGACCACGGCGGGGCAGCCGAGCCGGAGCGACCTGGAGGCGCTCGCGGCCTCCGGGACGCGGTGCGTCATCAACATGCGGACCGAGGAGGAGATGTCCGGCGTCGAGTTCGCCGAGGCCGAGACGGTGGAAGAGCTCGGGATGCGCTACGTCTGGCTGCCCGTATCGGGAGCGGAATCGCTGACCGACGAGTTCATGGCAGAGGCGCGGAAGGCGCTCTCGGAGTGCCGGCACGGCGGCGCGCTGATGCACTGACGCGGCGGCAGCCGGATCGGCGGTGCGCTGATCGCATACCTCGCCCTCGACGAGGGCATGGACCTCGAGGAAGCCGTGGCCCTCGCCAAGGAGATGGGTCTCAAGAGCGAGAGCATCGAGCTGCGCGCTCGCGAGTACGTCGCCGCGAACCGCGAGAGCGGAGGCTGACGCGGCCGATACGGGCGCGGCGAGCGCTGATCGAGCGCTCGCCGCGCG
>JBCDGE010000160.1:0-13092 GCA_038757895.1 Planctomycetota bacterium
AGACCAAGCGCATGGAGATCGGGGCGTGAGCGCGATCATCGAAGCGTCCGGCCTCGGCCGCTGGTACGGAGAGGTCGTCGGGCTCGGCGATCTCACGGTCGACATCGAGCCCGGGATCACCGGCCTGGTCGGGCCGAACGGTGCCGGCAAGTCGACGTTCATGAAGCTCATGGTCGGCGAGCTGCGCCCCCACCGCGGGACGATCCGGGTCCTCGGCCAGGTGCCGTTCGGCAGCCGCCCGCTGTACAAGAGGCTCGGCTTCTGCCCCCAGCAGGACGCGCTCTACGAGCACCAGACCGGACGCGCGTTCGTGCGCGACCTGCTGCGCCTGAGCGGCTGGTCCCGCGGCGACGCCCAGAAGCGCGCCACCGAGGCGATGGAGCGCGTCGGACTCGCGGACGCCATGGACCGCCGCGTGCGCGACTACTCGAAGGGCATGCGCCAGCGCACACGCCTCGCCCAGGCGATCGCGCACGAGCCGGACCTGATCATCGCGGACGAGCCGCTCACCGGGCTCGACCCCATCGTCCGGCACGACGTCCTCGACCTCTTCCGCGGGCTAGCCGAGAAGGGCACGTCGATCGTGCTGTCGAGCCACGTCCTGCACGAGGTCGAGAGCCTCACCGACAAGATCGTGCTCGTGCACCGCGGGCGCCTGCTCGCGCAGGGCACGGTCAAGGAGGTGCGCAGGCTCCTCTCGCACCACCCGAGCCGGGTCCGCGTGCAGGTCCGCGAGGCCCGCCGCCTCGCGAACGCGCTCCTGAGCCTCGAGCACGTCCGCGCGGTGTCGATCGGCGACAACGATGCGTCGCTGCAGATCGAGACCGACGACGTCGCCGCGTTCCACCAGTCCTTCGCCTCGGTCGCCGCCGAGACCCGCGCCGGCGTGCGCGGTCTGCAGAGCGACGACGCGAGCCTCGAGGCCGTCTTCGACTACCTGGTCGGGTGATCCGATGACCTATCCCCTCGAGCTCGTCCGCGTCGCCTGGCTGGTCTTCTGGATGCACCTGGCGACGATCGCCGGGTCCCGTCGGACCCTCGCGGGCATCGTCCTGGCCGCGATGCCGCCGCTGTTCGGCCTCCTCGTGACGCGCTTCGCGTCGAACGACGCCACCGGCGAGGCGGTCTTCTTCCTGATCGGCGTGCTGCTGCTGGTCCAGTTCGTGGTCCCGATGCTGAGCGTGTCGCTGGGTGTCGGCGTGATCGCGGACGAGGCGGAGGCGCGCACGATCACCTATCCCTTCACGCGCCCCATCCCGCGCCCAGGCGTGTTCCTGGGTCGCTGGCTCGCGACGGCGGTCGTGATCCTGTCGCTGCTCTTCGCCAGCGCGATCGGGCTCTACGTGATCGCGCGATCCACGCCGCCGCCCCTGTCGTTCGCGGAGGCGCGCCCGCTCATCGTGGCCACGCTCGTCGGCGGCGTCGTCTACTCGCTCGGCGCGGCGGTCATCGGCGTCCTCTTCAAGCGCGGTCTCGTCGTGGCGCTCGGCTACGCGTTCGTGACCGAGATCCTGGTCGCCAACCTGCCGGGATCGACCCGCGTCCTCACGGTGCAGTACCACCTGCGGTCGATGTTCATCGACCCGGACTCGGAGATCGCGAAGGAGCTCCCCGCGGTCGTGGGCAAGTTCCTCGCGCCCGGCGACGCCATGACGCGGATGGCCATCGTCGTGGGGATCCTGGTCCTGTTCGGGAGCTGGCGCGTGTCGCGGAAGCAGTTCGTCCTGTCTTCGTAAGGGCGCGGCGGCCTCCAGGAGGGACACCCGGGAGGACACGTCGTCCATCGAGGACACCCGCCGCGGCGGCCTCTGGAGAGGTCACGTCGCCCGCCGATCGGCCCTCAGCGCGTCTGAGGGCCGTTTTTCGTGCCGTGGCACGCCGGCGGGCACGGTTGGCACGGGCGATGCACCTGGGCTTCCGTCGCGCCACCAGCGACACCGACACCGGGCGCCCGCTCGCCCCTGAAGACAGGAAGACCACCGATGAACCTCTCACCGAAGCAACTCCTCCGCTCGTCCCGCGCCGCACTCGGCTGCGGCCTCGTCGCCCTCGCCGCGGCAGCCGCGACCGCAGCGCCCGCCTCGGCGCAGCGAGGCCACACGGATCGCTCGGTCGGAGACGTCTGGCAGGTCACCGCGAGCAAGTCCTCGCGGAACGCCCGGACGAGCGTGACCATCGGCAACCGGGGCGCGTCCTTCCGCGCCGACTTCGGACGCCAAGGCCGCTCGCGGGTCCCCCGCGGCTACGACGGCGGTCGCTACGAGACGCGGTACCGCAACGTCTGGGTCCCGGGCTACGACCGCCAGGTCTGGGTGGGGCCGGTCTACGACTGGCGCTACGACCCCTGCGGACGTCGCACCCGCGTCCTGGTCCGCGCCGGCTACTACCGGACGGAGTGCGTGCCCGGCTGCTACGAGTCGCAGGCCTACCAGGTGTGGGTCCCGGCACCCCGGATCCGCGTCGACCGCCGCGCACCCCGGTACGCGAACCACGGTCGTGATCGCGTGACCCACGTCGGTCGGCGCTACCGCTGACCCCCATCGTTCACCTGCGGGGAAAGGTGGATGGGTCCCCGCGGGTGGGACCCCCTTGGCACTGGGCCTTGGGGGTCCTCGTTCTTTAACAGGCGCTACGCGCCTGGGCGCGCCCAGAGGATCCAGCCCGGACGCTCCGCGGGCCCGAGGCGCAGCAGCCGCACCCCCGCCATCGCGGGCGGCGGGAAGTTCGCCTCCGGCCAGATCCCGACGTCGAGGTACGTCGGGTCGTAGCGCAGGAAGTACTCGGGCGGCACGACCTTGTCGTGTCCCGGCGACCGCAGCGTCGCGTGCGGCTCGCGCAGCGCGACCTCGCGGGTCACGAGCCCGTTGCGGTCGTAGACGAACAGGTTCGAGAAGTACCCGATCGCCCCGACCGCGCCGAACACCACGGACGCCTCCGGCGGCGCGTGACGCGCGAGCGCGCGGCCCGTCTCGGCCCAGACCTCGGCGCGCCCGCGCATGTTGCGCCACTGCTCGACCTCGGAGGTCGAGGGCGCGACGCCGGACAGCGTCTGGTTGTGGCGGAAGTGGAACGCCTGCCGCGCGGACTCCGGGACGACGTGGACGTCGAACGCCGCGAGCACCGTGAGGAGCGCGGTGGCGGCGGCGAGGCCAACGGCCGCGGCCCGCGAGCGCGCCTCGACGAGGTGCAGCGCCGCTCCGAACCCGAGCGCCGCGAACGGGATCGCGGGCAGGAGGAACCGCGCGAAGCACATGAAGTCGCCGCCGGTCGAGATCGCGTACAGCGTCACGCCGGCGACGAGCACCACGGTCCCGGACGCCGTCGCCGGCCCGATCCTCTTCCGCGCACACCACGCCCCGACGAGCGCCCCCGCGAACGCGATCGCGAGCCCGGGCATCGACAGGAACGCCGAGACGACGTAGTCCAGCCCGCGGCCCGCCGCGCGGGCCGAGAACCCGAGCTTGACGCGCGCCGTGTTGGGGACCCAGTCGCCGTAGAACGACATCCTCCACGCCACGTGCGCCAGGAACGCCGCGGCGCCGATCGACGCGCCGATCAGCGCAGGGCGCCAGACCGCGGGACGCCGCTGGACGAGGCCGACGACGATCGGCGGCGACAGGACGAGCGCGACGAGCAGCGCGGCGTCGGCGCGCACGAGCGCGAGGAGCGCCGCGAGCAGCCCGATGAGCGCACCGCGCCGGAGCGTCGACGCGCCGCCGACGAGCGGCCGGTAAGTGACGACGAACAGCCCCACCGCGAGCAGCGCCGCCGGCGCCGTCGCCATCCCGCCCGTCGACCAGACGGCGAGCGGCGGCGCGCACCCGAGAACGAGGCTCGCGCCGAGGAGCGCGACCGGCGACGGCGCGAAGCGCCTGGCCAGCGAGAACACGCACAGCACGACGAGGCCCGCGCCCGCCGCGATCGACAGCGCGCGACTGACCGCCTCGGGCGCGAGCCCCGCGTCGAAGCCGAGCCGCAGGAGCACGGCCCACAAGAACTCGCTGTACCCCTCGACCGGAGGCTCGACGCCGGGGTTGTAGACGAGCCCCCGCCCCTCGGCGAAGTTCCGCGCGTATCGGAACGTGATGTAGGCGTCATCGCAGACGAAGTCGAAGCGCCAGACGAGCAGCGCGAACGGCACCAGCGCGACGGCGAGCGCAGCGCCGACGAGCGCCGCCGACGGGCGGCCGCGCGCGGGTTCGGGGTCCGACATCGACTCGGTCAAACGATCTCGACGCTGTAGACGTGCGGGAGGCCGCGGGCGATGCAGCGCCAGCGCCCGCCCTCGTCGAACGAAGCCCAGACGTCGCCGCTCGACGTCCCGAAGTAGACGCCCAGCGGGTCGTGCCCGTCGGTGGCGAGGCACTGGCGCTTCACGGTCCAGTACGTGTCCGACGCAGGGAGCCCGCGGTCGAGGCGCGCCCAGGTCGCGCCGCCGTCCTTCGTCCGCAGCACCGCGGGCCGGCCGCCCGCCGGCGTGCGGGGCCAGGCGTCCGAGCCGTCCATCGGAACGACGAACGCGCAGTCGGGGTCGTGCGGATGGACGGCGATCGGGAAGCCGGCGTCGTCGAACGCACCGGCGCGGTCGCGGGCCCCGACCCGCCGCCAGGTCTCGTCCTCGCGGTCCATGCGGTAGACCCCGAAGTGGTTCTGCATCCAGAGGCGGTCGGGGTTGGTCGGCGCGGTGACGACGCTCTGCGGCGCGACGACGGCGTCCCCCTCCAGTCCGCGCTCCAGTCGCCTCCAGCTCGCGCCAGCGTCGTCGCTCGCGAGGACGCCGCCCGTCGACAGTCCGACGACGAGCCGGTCGGAGTCGCGCGGGTCGACGAGGACCGAGTGCAGCTTTGGCCCGTCGGGCGTGCGGTCCGACGCGGGGTCGGTCCATTCGCCGAAGCGCGGAGCTTCGTGCAGACCGCCGACAGGCATCCAGGTCCGGCCGCCGTCATCGGAGCGGAAGAGTCCCTGGGGCGAGGTCCCGCAGTACCAGCGTCCCGGCTGCTGCGCGTGGCCCGGCGTCAGCCAGAACACCTGCCGGACCTCTCGCGCCGGCGAGGCGCCCGGCTCGAACGCGGGCGGCTCGTCCGCCGCCGCCCAGCGCTCGCCACCGTCCTCGGTGCGGAGGATCACGGGCTCGCCGCGGGGGTCGCGCGCAGCGACGAGGATCGCGCCCCGCCGCCGCGGGTCGGCGACGGCGTGGAACACGGTCGAGCCGAGGTGCCAGGGCGCGGCGACTTCCCACGTCGACCGGGAGGCGTCCCCGTCGATCGCGAACGCGCCCTTTCGTGTCCCCACCAGCACCCGGACGGCGCCGCGGCGGGGCCGCGGAACGCGCAGCTTGTGCTTGGGGATCGGCGCGGCGTCGGACATCGCGCCCGAATCTAACCGGCCGACCACGCCCGGAGGCGACGACAGGCCTCTTCCAGGACGTCCATCTCCTTGGCGTAGCAGAACCGCACCAGCCCCTCGCCCGTCTCGCCCGTCGTTCCGGAGAAGAACGCGGTGCCCGGAACGGACGCGACGCCGGCCTCGTGGACGAGCCGCATCGCGGCCGCCTTGGCGGTCTCCTCGCCCATCGACGACACGTCCGCGAGCACGTAGTAGGCGCCCTCGGGGACGATCGGCTCCAGGCCGACGTCGCGGAGCGTCCCGATCGTCAGGTCCCGCTTGGCCGCGTAGTCCGCCCGCATCGCGTCGTAGAACCCGTCGTCGAGCTCGAAGCCCGCCGCGACGCCGTGCTGGAGCGGCGTCGGCGCGCAGATGTAGAGCAGGTCGTGGACGAGCTTGAGCTTCTCGGCCAGCGGCGCCGGGGCGACGGCGTAGCCGAGGCGCCAGCCGGTGATGCTGAACGTCTTCGACAGCCCGAGGATCGTCACGCACCGCGCGGCGAGCTCCGGCGACGTCGAAGCGGGCGACACGTGCCGCCGCCCGTCGTAGGTGATCGACTCGTAGATCTCGTCCGTGACGACGAGCAGGTCGTGGTCCTCGGCGACCCGGCCCGCCGCCGCGATCTCCTCCTCGGTCAGCATCCGCCCGGACGGGTTCGACGGCGTGCACAGGACGACGGCGCGCGTCTTCGGCGTCACCGCGGCGCGCAGCAGCTCCTCGGTCAGCTCGAAGGTCGGCGCGCGCAGCCCCACGAACCGCGGCACGACGCCGGTCACCTTCGCGGCGCCGACGTGGTAGCCGTAGTACGGCTCGGGCACGAGCATCTCGTCGCCGGGATCGAGCAGTCCGTGCAGGACGCAGGCGAACGCGGCCGCCGAGCCGCTGGTCACGATGACCTCGGTGTCCGGGTCCGCGTCGATCCCGTTGACGCGGCGGAGCTTGTCCGCGATGCGGCGGCGCAGCGCTCCGTCCCCCTCGGCGTAGGTGTACGTGCTCTTGCGGTCCCGGATCGCCTGGATCGCGGCCTCGGCGACCGGCGGCGGCGTCGGCAGGTCGCAGATGCCCTGGCCGAGGTTGATCGCGCCCGCGGCGTCCGAGGCCCGCGTCATGGCGCGGATCTCCGACTGCGCGAGCCCCTGGAGTCGACGGCTCATTCCGTGACGATAGTCGGAATCGGCGGCCGGGTCCCGCACGGTCGCCGGTGAGCGTGTGTGATGGCACGGCGGTTGCCCTTCCCGAGCGTTCCCCGCCCGGCCACCGCGTCCCTGCTCTCCCCACCATGCTCGCTCGCGCCTCGCTCTCCCTGCTCGCCGCCCCTCTCGTCGCCCTATCGGCTCTCGCCGCGCCCGCTTCCGCCCAGACGACCTGGTTCGTCGACAAGACGGCGCCAGGCCCCGGCACCGGCACCGCGACGGATCCCTACACCCGGATCCAGATCGCGATCGACGCCCCGACGACCCTCGACGGCGACGAAGTGCTGGTTCGCACGGGCGACTACGTGGAAACGCTCGACTTCGCGGGCAAGACGCTCCGGATCGCGCCGGCCAGTCCCACGGACCAGGTCACGGTCAACCCGACCTCGCTCGGGCGGGCGGTCACGGTCGCCTCCGGAGAGGGTCCCGGTACGACCATCGAGGGCATCCGCCTCCGTAGCGGGTTCGCCCCGGTGGGCGCTGGCGTCCTCGTCGACGGCGCGACGCTTCGCCTCGTCGACTGCGAGATCGAGGAGTGCAGGGCGTCGCTGGACGGCGGCGGGGTCGCGGCTCGGAACGGCGGAACCGTCGAGCTCGAGAGCTGTGTCCTCACCGGGAACACCGCGACGCGGCACGGCGGCGGCGTCTCGGGACCCGGGGTTCGCGTCGTCGGAGGGTCGATCGTCGGCAACACGGCCGGGACGGACACGCAGCCGGGCGACGGTGGCGGCGCGATCGACGCCGTGATCGAAGACTGCAGCGTGATCGGGAATCGTGCGACGAGGTCGGGCGCGGGCGTCGCGCGCTGCTCCGTGCTCGGCTCCCTGCTCCAGGGCAACCGCGTCGACGCCGCTTCCGGCGTCTCGGTCGTCCGCGGCGGCGGGATGATCGACTCGGACGCCTTCGACACGCGGATCTCGGCCAGCGCCGCGTACGGTGCCGACGTCGAAGGGTTCGGCGTCGCACGCTCGACGCTGACCAGCTGCGTCGTGACGGGACACTGGGCATTCAAGGTCCCAGTGCGCGGCGTTGCGACCTTCGAGTGCGACCTCGTGCGCTGCGAGATCCGCGACAACTTCGCGACGCACGCCGAGGCGGCGGGGATCGGCATGTACGGCGGGACGGCGCGCGACTGCTTCATCAGCACGAACTTCGCGCCTACGTTCACGCCCTCCGTCCCCGACGGCCCGACGCGCGGCACGGTCGGCGGCGGCGCTGCCGCGGCGCAGCTGGAGCGCTGCCTCGTGATCAACAACCGCGCGCGCCACGGGGCGTCGCTCTTCAGCTGCGACGCGGACCGCTGCACGATCGTGCGCTGCGTCGGCGAGAGCTCCGTCGCAGCGGCGGCGCATGCGCCCTCGGGCAGCCCCGATCGCTCGCGCCTGCGCTCGTGCATCGTCGCTGGCCTCACCGTCCAGATCGGCAGCGTCACGAATCAGGTCACCGGGATCGAGCCAGGCTCGATGGTCGATGCGCAGTGGTGCGTCGTCGAGGACGGGTGGCCGGGGACCGGAAACCTCGCCGGCGACCCGCTGCTCACGCGCGTCGAGTCCGGCGACGTCTTCCTCCTGCCGGGTTCCCCGGCCATCGACGCAGGCGACCCGGGCGCGCCGGCGGATCCCGACGGCTCGCGCGCCGACATGGGCATCTTTCCGTTCGATCCGGCGAAGTGCGGCGGCCCCTGGGTGACGAACTGCGGCAACACGGTCGCGGAAGCGAGCGGTCGCGCCTCGCTCTCCGGCAACGGAGCGCTGACGGTGACGATGACGCAGCAGGTCCCGGGCGAGGTCGCGGTACCGATCCTCGCCCTCGCCTCGGGCGAGCGCATCGTGCCGGAGCTCTTCTCGATCTGCGTGCGCGGTCCGCTCACGCAGGGCACGCCGCTCGCCGTGGCGCCGGACGGGACGCTGGCCTGGACCGCGACGCCGGCCGAGCTCGCTGCGACCGGCGCGCTCGTGGGCGATCGCCTGTTCATCCAGCTCTACCTGCCGACGGGTGGCCCGTCGCAGGCGTCGGGGCGGCTGTCGCACCTGGTCGAGACGACGCTCTGTCCCTGACGCGCCGTCTCTGATGCGCCGTCTCTGATCTGGAGCGCCGACCGCACGGGCCGGCGTGCCGTCAGCCTCAGCCGCCGTCGTCGGCCTGGCTCGCCCGGAGCATCTCCAGGGCCTCGGGCGAGATCGTCGCGGAGTCCGGTTCGCGGACCGGCCGCGTCGGATCGACCTCGGCGGCGGGCGTGGAGCCGGGCGTGGACTGCAGGAGCAGGTCGACGGGCAGGGGACCGGAGACGGGCGAAACCATGACGCGGGGTGCATCGTGCGCCCGGCGCACCCGTCTTGACCGGAGCGCGCCGATCGCGCGCCCGGTCCCGGGTCGAGATGCGGAGTCCTGTCCGCGGCAGCGGATCAGCGCTGGATCGAGTCGACCATCATCGCGGTCAGGAGCTCGCCGAAGCGCTTCGGATCCTTCGGCGCGCCGCCCTCGGCGAGCAGCGCCTGTCCGTGCAGGAGCTCCGCCGTCTCGGCGATCCGCGGCGACGCTGCGTCGACACCGTGGAGCTTCGCGAGCCCTTTCACGATCGGGTGCTCGGGGTTCAGCTCCAGCACGCGCTTCTGCGTCGGGACCTCCTGGCCCGAGCGGCGCAGCAGGCGCTCCATGTGGCCGGAGAGGCCCTCCTCGCCGGCGACGAGCACGGCGGGACTGTCCTTGAGGCGCGACGTGAAGCGGACCTCCGAGATGTCCTCGTCGAGCGCTTCGCGCATCGAACCGAGCAGGCCCTCGTGCTCCTTCTGCAGCTCCTCGCGCTTCTCCTTCGCCTCGTCGTCCTCGTCCACCTCGCCGCGGTCGAGCGGCACGATGCGCTTGCCGTCGAACTCGGTCAAGCGCTGCAGCACCCACTCGTCGACGGGATCGACGAGGTACAGGACCTCCTCGTCGCGCGCGAGCACGGACTCCAGCAGCGGCGAAGCCTCGACCGTCGCGCGGTCGGTGCCCGTCAGGACGTGGATCGCCTCCTGGCCGTCCTTCATCCGCTCGACGTACTCCGCGAGCGTCGTCGGCGCGTCGCCGTTCGACGACTCGAACAGGCAGACCTTCGCGATCCGCCCGTCCTCGTCCTCGCCGGCCCAGATGCCCTCCTTGACCACGGCGCCGAAGCCGGTCCAGAAGTCGGCGTACTCCTCGCGCTTGCCGTCGAGCAGCGACGCCAGCTCGTCGAGCACCTTCTTGACGAGCCGCTTGCGGATCTGACGGATCCGCGGGTCGTCCTGGATCGTCTCACGCGACACGTTGAGCGGCAGGTCCGCCGACTCGACGATGCCGCGGACGAAGCGCAGCCAGGACGGGAGCAGATCCTTGCACTCCCGCTGGATCAGCACGCGCCGCACGTAGAGGCTGACGTTCGAGTCGCGGTGCGAGGGGTCGAACAGGTCGTACGGGGGCTTCGCCGGGACGTAGAGGAGCGCGGTGTACTCCAGCGTCCCCTCGGCGCTGAAGTGCAGGTTCGTGAGCGGCTCGTTCCAGTCGTGCGTCAGGTGCCGATAGAACTCCGCGTGCTCCTCGTCCGTGATCTCGGACTTGGGCCGCGCCCAGAGCGGACGCTGCGA
Source organism: Planctomycetota bacterium (assembly GCA_038757895.1). Taxonomy (GTDB): domain Bacteria; phylum Planctomycetota; class UBA1135; order UBA1135; genus Saltatorellus. The sequence goes on from JBCDGE010000160.1 coordinate 10,184, forward strand.
GTTGAGCGTCTCCAGCGAGCTCTCGGTGACGGTCTCTCCCTCGACGGGCTTGCCCTCGTCGTCGAGCTTGGGCCGCGTGCGCTCGACCTCCATCTGGATCGGATACTCGACGAAGTCGCTGTAGCGCCGTACGACGTCGCGCAGCGCGAACTCCTCCAGGTACTTGCCCGCACCGCCGTCCTCTTCGTCCTCGCCCGCCTCGCGCAGGTGCAGCGAGACGACGGTGCCGCGCGCGAGCCCCTCGGCGGGCTCGATCTCGTATGAGCCATCGCCCTTCGAGCGCCAGCGCCAGCCCTCGTCGGACCCGGCCCGACGCGTCTCCACGACCACCTCGTCGGCGACCATGAACGCGCTGTAGAAGCCCACCCCGAACTGACCGATCAGGTCCGGCCGCTCCGACGTGTCCCCGCCGGCCGCCGCCGCCTCCAGGAACCGCCGCGTGCCCGAGCTCGCGATCGTCCCCAGGTTCTGCGTCAGCTCCTCGCGGTCCATCCCGATCCCGTTGTCCGCGATGCGCAGGACACGGGTCCCGGGGTCGGCCTCCAGCGCGATGCCGAGCGACTCGCCGTCGTCCATGAGACCCGCGTCGGTCAGCGCGTCGAACCGCAGCTTGTCGAGCGCGTCGCTGGCGTTCGAGATCAGCTCCCGCAGGAAGATGTCCCGGTTCGTGTAGAGCGAATGGATGACGAGGGAGAGGACCTGCTGGACCTCGGCCTCGAAGCGGTGCGTCTCCGTCTGAGCGGTCATCGCGGGGCGGTCTGGATCGGATTCCGGGGGGCGCGGGGAGCGCTCCCCCGCGGTTTCGAGCGACCCAGTGTCCGGACCCGTGTCCCTGGGGCAAGGGTTCGTGCGCTCGATTCGAGGCAGTCGCGCGAGCGGACCGCCGCGAGAGCCTCCGAGGCGAGGGGGGCGCGACGAGGAGCGCGGCCCCGCGGGGGAACCCCGCCGGCCCGCGGACCGTCCTGGGACGGGTGGAGTAGATTTCCATGTCGACCACCCCGCGCCGCCGCCCCCCCGCCCTGGCGTGGCGCCTCCGAGTCCCTGGCCGAGCCCCTGGCCGAGCACCCCGAAGGCTCCTGCGGGGGCTCCTCCGCGGGCCGATCCCGGGGGCCTCACCGCCGACGCCGCCCTCGCCCCCGATGTCCCAGGACCGAACCGCCGCCCCGCGCCCCCCGAAGGCCCCCTCCGCGCGCGCCCGCGCGGGGCGCCTCGTCGCGCCCGCAGCGGTCCTCGCCGCCACCGCGTTCCTGCTCGCCCCCGCCGAGACGCGCGCGTTCGACGTGTTCGGGGACATGCTGGACCTGACCCAGCGCGACTTCCGGATCCTGAGCAACTTCACGGGACCGTTCGCCAACACCAACCAGATCCCGGACCCCGACTTCCCGGGCTCGCTCGGCGCCGATCTGGCGATCCGGAAGGCCGTCGCCGAATGGGGTTCGCGCCCCCACGGCTCGGGCCTGACCGACCCGCTGCAGCACGACGAGCTCGGATCGGGCCGCTCCAACTTCGACGCGTTCTTCTCCGGCGCCGCCCTCGTCCAGGGCGGCCGGAACGGGAACATCGTGTCCGTCCTGCCCCAGTCGGGCGGCGCGTTCGCCATCACGGACCTCCCCATCGGAGACGGCTGGCGCATCCGCTTCTTCGAGGGCACGCGCAGCTGGAACGACAACCCGTTCGGCATCCTGATGGGCGGGAACGCCGCGGACATCCAGGGCGTGATGACCCACGAGTACGGCCACGCCCTCGGCCTCGCCCACTCCCAGGTCGTCGGCGCGACGATGCGCAACGCGGTGGTGAACCGCGGACTCGACCTGCGGACGATCGAGCAGGACGACCGCGACGGCGTCCAGTTCCTGTACGGCGTCCTCGACCCGTCGAAGCCGGTGATCGAGGACTACGAGCTGCTCCCGGGCGGCATCGTGCGCCTCCTCGGCACGGGCTTCGACCCGACCGACAACGAGGTCTGGTTCACGCCCGCCGACCCCCTCGTCCCCGGGGACGGCACGCCGATCCAGGCCTTCGGCGTCCCCGCGGTCCCCGGCAGCGGCGGCACCGAGCTGGAGGTCCCGGTCCCCGCCGGCGCGACCGACGGCAGCGTCGCGGTCGTGGTCCCCGGCGGAACGGACGTGTCTCTCTCCAACGTCTTCCCGCTCGACCTGACGCGCGAACCCTGGACCCCCCCGGTGCTCTACGGGACACCCGGTACTTCCAGCACCGGGGACTCCGTCGAGCTCGAGTGGAGGGGCGTCCCGAGCCTCACCGCCGGCGGCGTCCGCCTCCGCATCACCGGTGGGCCGCAGTCCGGCTTCGGACTGATCGTCTCGGGGACCACCCGCGCGCAGGTGCCGACGGGGTACGGGACCCTGCTCGTGGGCGGGCAGCTCCGGAGGGCCGCCGTCGTGCCGATCTTCTTCGGCGCCGGGGAGGTGGATGCGCCGTTCGATGCCGCCGTGTTCGTGGGCGCCCGCAGGATGTTCCAGGGGTGGATGCCGGATCCGGGGGCTGCGGGGGGAGTGTTTACCAATGCGGTCGAGGTCGAAGTGGTCCCCTGACTGAACTGGCTGGCTTCATTGTGCTAGCCACCTGCGCGAATCCCGGCGTTCCCCCGCAACCGCGCCCGAACTCGATCGGTCTCCCTCCGGACCGGGCCCCCGAGGCTCACCTCCAGAGGAGAGACCGATGTTCACGCCGCCGCGCTGTCCCAATCGGGACTGCCCCCGCTTCACAGACCCAGGGTCGAAGTTCTACACGCACAAAGGCTGGTACCGGCCGCTGTGCAGACCGCACCCCGTCCCGCGGTTCCGCTGCAACACCTGCAGTCTGGGCTTCTCCCGCCAGACGTTTCGCTCGGACTACCGGGACCACAAGCCGTACCTCAACGCGGCGGTGCTGGAGCACCTCTGCGACGG
>JBCDGE010000161.1:0-12958 GCA_038757895.1 Planctomycetota bacterium
CATTGCCCCCCGCGACCCGCGCCCCCGGGGGGGGGGGGGCGCCCGCCGGGTCGGCTCCGCGCCGGGGCAGCAGAACCGTATATTTCTCCCCCGGCTCTGCGCGCGACGTGGACTGAACGCCGCTCAGGCCGCGTCGCGCTCAGCCGGCGAGTCGGCCCAGCGCGCGAGCGCGGCCTCGAGCTCGTCCACCCGGATGGGCTTCGAGAGGAAGTCGACCATCCCGGCCTCCTCGCACCGCCGTCGGTGGTGGTCCATCGCGTCGGCGGTCAGCGCGAGGATCGGGGCCGGCCGGACGCCGCGCGCAGCCGCCTCGCTCAGGATCCGCCGGGTCGCCTCCATGCCGCCCATCACCGGCATCTGGAGGTCCATCAGGATCAGGTCGAACGTCGCCGTGCCCGCCGCTGCGACGGCCTCGCGGCCGTTCTCGGCCACCTGGACGATGCACCCGAGGCGCTCCAGGAGCCGCTGGCCGACCCGCACGTTGACGGCGTTGTCCTCCACGAGGAGCACGCGGAGCCCCTCGGGGACCCCGGAGGGTGCGATGTCCGAGCACGCCTCGTCCGTGCGGGACGGCTCGGCGGTGCGGAGCGGGAGCGTGCATCCGAAGACGCTGCCCTCGCCCTCCGTGCTCTCCAGGTCGACGTCGCCGCCCATCAGGAGCGCCAGCTTGCGGGAGATCGCGAGCCCGAGCCCCGTCCCGCCGTACTCGCGCGTCGATTCGCCGTCGACCTGCGTGAACGACTCGAAGATCGCGCTGCAGCGATCGCTGGGGATCCCGATGCCCGTGTCACGGACCTCGATGCGGATCGAGTGCTCGTCGCATTCGCGGGCGAACAGCGCCACAGACACCTCGATCGAGCCGGTGTGCGTGAACTTCGCCGCGTTGCCCACGAGGTTGATCACGATCTGACGGACGCGCGCACCGTCGCCGAGATAGGCGCGACCGACCTCGCCGTCGATGCTCACGTCGAGCCGGACGCCGTCGCGCACGCGCGGGCGGACCAGGTCACAGACGTGGTGGATGCACTCGGTGAGGTCGAAGGGCTCCTCGACGATCGTCATGTGCCCCGCCTCGATCTTCGACAGGTCGAGGACCTCGTCGATGAGCCGCAGAAGGTCGTCGCCGCAGCGGACGACGGTGGCGAGGTACTCGCGCTGGTCCTCGTCGAGGTCGGTGTGGGAGAGCAGCTCGGCCGTGCCGATGATCCCGTTCATCGGCGTGCGGATCTCGTGGCTCGTATTGGCGAGGAACGCCGACTTCGAGCGGCTCGCGCTCTCGGCGATCGCGCGCGCCTCGTCGAGGTCCTTCGTGCGCTGCTCGACCTGGGCCTCGACGCTCGCCTTGGTCTCCTCCAGCGACGCCTGGCGATCGGCCAGCGTCGTGACCTCGCGCCGTGCGAAGACGATGGAGTAGAGCAGCACGATGTCCTCGAAGACGACCCAGCCCGCGTGCTCGAGCCACTGCAGCGGTCGCGCCTGCACGGCCCCGAAGATCGATTCGGGCCAGAGCATCCCGCGCAGTGCGTGGTCCGCGGCGGTGATCGCCGACGCGGTCACGATCACCCGCCAGTCCCGGTAGCACGCCAGGAAGGCGAGCATCCCGAAGACGTGGAAGTGCGCCTCGATCCGGCCCGCGAACAGGTGGATCAGGAGTCCCGAGTACAGGGCCTCGGAGACCGCGACCGTCATCCGGGTCGCGCGCGCACCGGGGTAGCGCTGGATCATGACGAGCGGCGCGGCGAGGATCGCGCCGCCGAGCAGCGCCGCGGCGAGCACGTGATCGTGGACCGTCGACGTCACTCCTTCCCACGCACGCGGCGAGACCGTCAGAGCGACGAGCACGCCGAACGCGTACTGGGCGGGGATCAGCCAGCTGAACAGCCGATCGATGCGCACGCGCATCGACTGGTGGTACTCCCGCTCCAGCTCGCGGCGGCGGCCGCCCTCGCGCGCCGGGCCGACGTCCTTCACGGGATCGCTCACGGGGTCACCTCCGGAGCGCGGTCGTCGGGCAGCACGAGCTCACAGCCGACGCTCGGCGCGGTGGCAGGCGTCGTGTCCGTCCGTGACAGCAGTGAGGTCAGAGCCGATCCGTCTCCGGCTCCGCCGCCGTGCCCCGCGCCGACGGCGCCGCCAGCGAAGACGACGCGATTCGACGCGTCCAGCACGATCGCGTGACCCGACGTCGTTGCGCCGGCGCTCTCGGCGAGCCGGCCGCCGAGGTCCTCGTGGAGGGTCGCGCCCGGGATCGACCGCGCCACGTCCCAGCTCGTCGAGCGACGCCACTCCTCCGTCGCGTTCGGCGGGATCGTGAACACGGCGTGGATCCGGACGCCGGACGTATTTCGGACCACTCGGGCGAGCGTCTCCAGCGCGCGAGGCGTGCAGCCGCAGCGCGGATGGACGAAGACGATCAGGGTGCCGTTCTCGCCGACGCCGAGCTGGCGAGCCACCAGCGCGGGGTCGCCCGGCTCCTTCGGCGGGGGCCCGGGCCGGGCCGCCCTGGCCTCGAGCAGTCCGAAGCCCATCAGCACGCACACGATCCAGGCTTCCAGTCCCAGAAGCGCGGTTCGCGGCGTCGACGAGTCCGCTCCGCTCGGCCTCCTGACGGAGGCCGATCCGTCTCGAGGACGGTGCGGGAGATCGGGCTGGGACGGCAAGGGGCGACGCTCGGAACGGACCGACGGGAACGGGGGCGAGATCCCATGTCTCGCATCGGATCGACACCCGCTCCGACTTGGGGGCCAACCTGGATCCGTACTCCGGTTCGCGCCGAGTGCGTGCCCCCTCCAGGAGGTCGACCGGGAGGGCCGACCGGGCAGGCCGAACGGGCAGCTGACCCCGTCGGCGGGACGGTGGCCGGCGCGATGGACTCCTCGGTCGACGCCGACCTCTGGTCGATGGCGACGCCCCGCGACCTCCGACTGGCCCCGACGGCCAGCATGACTCTGCTTCGCAGCGCGGACCTTGAAAGGACCGCGCAAAGGCGCAACCGAAGGGTCCGTCGGAGCGATCGGACGGGCGACAGCGAGTACCATGCTCCGCTCGAACCCTGCGGCCATCCGTCGCTCCTCTCCCCTGGCGCCATGACCCTGCGATCGCATCTCCTCCGGGCGGGCTCCGCCGCCCTCGCGGCTGCCGCCCTCGCCGCCCCCGCGCTGGCCCAGGACGGCCCCCGCGGCTGGCTCAGCTGGCGCGGACCCGCCCAGAACGGCACCTCCCCCGAGACGGGGCTGCCCGGCGCGCCCAAGATGGGCGAGGGCGGGAACGTCGCCTGGACCTACGACATGGCGGGGCGCGGTACGCCCGTCATCGCCGACGGACGCCTCTTCGGCCTCGGCTACGACGGCAAGGGCCCGACGCTGCGGGAGGTCCTGTTCTGCCTGGACGCGGCGACGGGTGAGGAGAAGTGGTCGCACCGCTTCCCCGACTTCATCAGCGACGTCATCTACACGCGCTACGCGATCGGCGCGCCGACGGTGGACCCGGAGACCGGGAACGTCTTCGCGCTGACCGGCGCAGGCCTCGTCCACGCGTTCACGCCGGACGGGGAGATGCTGTGGCAGAACTCGATGATGGAGACGCTGGGGCGGCTGACGTTCCCGAACGGCCGCACGGGCGCGCCGCTCATCGTCGGCGACCTCGTCATCGTCCACTTCATCTTCGCCGCGTGGGGGCCCGAATTCGGCCCGGCGCGCGACCGGTTCTATGCGTTCGACAAGCGCACCGGCGAGGTCGTGTGGGGCGCGACCCCGGGCGGGCCGCCGAAGGACAGCTCGTTCTCGATGCCGATCGTCGAGATCCGCGGCGGTCGCACCGTGTTCTACGCCGGCCTCGGCGGCGGGTACATCTGCTGCGTCGACGCGCTCACGGGCGACGTCGTATGGCGCTTCCCCTTCAGCATCGGCGGGATCAACTCCAGCGCGCTGATCCACGGCGACAAGCTCGTCGTCATCCACGGCAAGGAGAACCGCGACTCCAGCGTCATCGGGCGGATGATCGCGCTCGACCTGAACGCCGAGCCGGACGCCGAGGGCAACCTGCCGAAGTCGGCCGAGCTCTGGCGCAACGACCTCGTCGCCTTCACGAGCTCGCCGATCCTGGTGGGGGACACGGTCTTCGCGACGACGCTGACCGGCGAGCTCAACGCCGTCGACGTCGCGACCGGTGAGATCCGCTGGCACGAGAAGCTCGGCGACAGCCAGCTCCACGCGTCGCCGGCCTACGCCGACGGCAAGCTCTACGTGCCGCTGGCCGACGGGACGTTCCACGTCCTGGCGCTCGGAGAGGGCGGGGCGGAGTCGCTCGGCGTCGAGACCGTCGGTGGGAGCTGCCTCGGCGCCCCCGCGATCAGCGGCGGCCGCGTGTACGTGCACTCGACCGACCGCCTCGTGTGCTTCGAGGGCGAGGTCGCCGAGGCGCCGGTCTGGCCGGCCCAGCAGTGGCCCGCGGACGCCGCGCCGCCGGCAGGGTCCGCGAAGCGCCTGCAGCTCGTGCCGTTCGACCAGACGGTGCGTGTCGGCGAGCCGGTCGCCGCGTCCGTCCGCGCGCTCGACGCCCACGGTCGCGTCGTCGCAGACGTCGATGCGTTCACGGCGAACGTCGCGGCGCGCCAGAAGGCGCCGCTCGCCGAGAAGGGCGCCGATGGCGCGTGGACCGCGGCGAACCCCGGCGCCGGCAAGCTCATCGTGTCTGTCGGTGACGACAAGGCCGAGGGTCGACTGCGCGTCGTACCGGCCCTGCCGTTGACCCAGGACTTCTCCGGCTTCGTCCTGAACCAGGCGGACGGCACCTTCGCCTTCCCTCCGGGCGAGTGGCTCGGCGGACGCCTGAAGTGGCAGATCGTGGAGCGCGACGGCGAGAAGCTGCTGATGCGCAACATGTCGAACCCGCTGTTCCAGCGGACGCTGACGCTCTTCGGCCACCCGGGCGACTCGAACTACACGGTCCAGGTCGACGTCATGGCCGACGGCGACCGCCGCAACCGCGTGCTCGGGTGGCCGGGCGTCGTGAACCAGCGCTACCTGTTCGTGCTCAAGGGCAGCTACCGGCAGCTCGAGGTCAGCTCGAACATGGAGCACTTCAAGGAGGCGGTTCCGTTCAAGATCCGCTCCAAGACGTGGTACACGATGAAGACGCGCGTCGACATGCAGCCGGACGGCAGCGCGATCGTGCGCGGCAAGGTCTGGCCGCGCGACGAGGCCGAGCCCGAGGCCTGGACCATCGAGGCGACCGATCCCCACGGTCACACGAACGGCGCGGCGGGGCTGTACGGCTTCACCCCGCAGAGCCGTTTCACCGTCTACATGGACAACCTGAGCGTGACTCCCAATGACTAGGAACCTCACCAAGATCGCCGGCACGGCCGGCCTCCTCCTCGTCCTCGGAGCCCCGGACGCAGCGGCCCAGGACTGGCCCGCGTGGGGCGGCGACGAGTCGCGCAACATGGCGTCGACCGCCAAGGGGCTGCCCGGCAACTTCGTCGCCGGCGACTTCAAGCGCGGCACCGACGAGGTCGACATCACGACGACCGAGAACGTCAAGTGGGTCGCAAAGCTCGGGTCGCAGAGCTACGGCAACCCGACGATCGCGAACGGCCGTATCTACGTCGGGACGAACAACGACTCGCCGCGCGATCCGCGCTTCAAGGGCGATCGGTCGACCGTCTACTGCCTCGACGAGGCGACAGGAGACTTCATCTGGCAGCTCAACGTGCCGAAGCTCGGAACGGGCAAGGTCTCCGACTGGGAGTACCTCGGCATCTGCTGCTCGCCGACGATCGACGGCGACCGCGTCTACATCGTCACCAACCGCTGCGAGGTCATGTGCCTCGACGTGAACGGGATGGCGAACGGCAACCAGGGCGACCAGGACGAGGGCATGTACATGGCCTGGCCGTCCAAGGAGCCGATGGAGGTCAAGGACACCGACGCCGATATCATCTGGCGCTTCAACATGATCGACGAGTGCGGCGTGTTTCCGCACAACATCACGACGAGCGCGGTGCTCGTCGCCGGCGACAAGCTGTGGGTCACGTCGTCGAACGGCGTCGACTACGGGCACGTCGAGACGCCGGCGCCGTTCGCGCCGAGCCTGATCATGATGGACAAGATGACCGGGGAGCTCCTCGCCGAGGAGGCCTCTGGCTGCTCGTCCCGCATCTTCCACTCGAACTGGTCGTCGCCCGCTTATCTGCGGACCGAGGACACCGAGCTCTGTATCTTCGGCGGCCCGGACGGCTGGCTCTACGCGTTCAAGCCGGAGCCGATCGAGGGCCCCGACGGCTACCCGATCCTCGACGAGGCCTGGCGCTTCGACGCCAACCTGCCCGAGTATCGGACCAAGGACGGCGAGCCGATCAAGTACACCGACCGCGACGGGCCGAGCGAGGTTCTCTCGACGCCGATCGTGCACAACGGCCTCGTGTACGCACCGATCGGCCAGGACCCCGAGCACGGGCCGGGCGTCGGCAACCTCGTCTGCGTCGACGCGAAGGGCAAGCAGGTCTGGAATTACTCCAAGATCAATCGCTCGCTCTCCACGCTCGCCGTCGCCGATGGGATGGTCTTCGCGTCCGACTTCTCGGGCTTCGTGTACTGCCTCGACGCGATGACCGGCGAGGAGCACTGGGTCCACGACACGAAGGGTCACATCTGGGCGTCGCCGTTCGTCGCGGACGGCAAGGTCTACATCGGCAACGAGGACGGCTTCCTCACGATCCTCCCGGCCCGCAAGGACGCGGACACGAAGAAGGAGCTCGTCGAGGTCGACATGGTCAGCCCGGTCTACGCGTCTGCGGTCGCGGCCAACGGCGTCCTGTACGTCGCGACGCACACGCACCTGTACGCGGCGGCGCTGCCCGAGGCAACCTCGGGTGGCGGCGGCGGAGGCGGCGGCAGCGCGGACTCCGGCGGTCGCTGAGCGCACATGAAGAGCGGCGAGAAGCTCGCGTGGGGCCTCGTGCTCCTCGTCACGATCCTCCACTTCGACCTCTGGAACTGGGACTCGACCGACGTCGTGTTCGGGTTCATGCCGGTCGGCCTCGCGTGGCAGGCGGGCATCTCGCTCGCCGCCGCCGCGGTCTGGGCGCTGATGATGCGCATCGGCTGGCCGGGTGAGGTCGAGCAATGGGCGGCCCAGCCGTCCGGCCTGAACAGCGAGACGGGAGAAGAGCGACAGTGACCCTGGCACTCCTCGCGCAGGGGGCGGAGGTCGCGTCGCGGACTCCGCTCCTCGTCGTCGGCTTCTATCTGCTGCTGCTCATCGGGCTCGGCGTGATGTCGAGCCGGCTCTTCCGCGGCACCTCGAGCGACTTCTTCGTCGCCGAGCGCTCGATCGGCCCGTTCCTGCTCCTCATGAGCGTGTTCGGGACGACGATGACGGCGTTCGCGCTCGTCGGCTCGACGGGCAAGGCGTGGGAGCTCGGGAACGGCGTCTACGGCCTCATGGCGTCGGCGTCGGGCATCGTCCACTCGGCCGTGTTCTTCGCGGTCGGCATCAAGCTGTGGGCGATCGGCAAACGCCACGGATTCCGGACCCAGGTCCAGTACTTCCGCGGCCGGTTCCAGTCGCCGTTCCTCGGCTACCTGCTGTTCCCGATCCTGGTGGCGCTCGTCGTGCCGTACCTGTTGATCGGGCTGCTCGGCGCGGGTGCGGTCGTGCGCGGGATCACGGTCGGCATGTTCCCGGACACGTTCGCGGGCCAGGTGCTCCCGAACGGGCGCGTGCTCTACGAGGGCGCGATCCCGCCGTGGATCACCGGCCTGGTGATCTGCGCCGTCGTTCTCTTCTACATCTTCGCCGGTGGCCTCCGCTCGGCGGCGTGGGCGAACGCGTTCCAGACGATCGTGTTCATGATCACGGGGCTGATCGCCTTCGTGCTCATCTCGGGCAAGCTCGGCGGGCTGCAGGCCGCGACGCAGGCGGTCATCGACAACTCGCCGGACCACATGACGCGGGCGCGGATCGGCAAGCTCCAGTTCGCGACCTACATGTTCGTGCCGCTGTCGGTCGGCATGTTCCCGCACCTCTTCCAGCACTGGCTGACCGCGAAGAAGGCGTCGACGTTCAAGCTGACGACGATCGCCCACCCGCTGTTCATCGGCATCGTCTGGATCCCCTGCATCCTGATCGGCATCTGGGCCGCCGGCGCCGAGATCACGCCGCCCGGCAACCCGCCGAACCCGAACGCGCTGCTGCCGAAAGTCGTCGGCGTGCTCCTGAAGGACCCCTACCTGACGGGGCTCCTGATGGCCGGGATCCTGGCGGCGATCATGTCGTCGCTCGACTCCCAGTTCGTGTGCCTCGGCACGATGTTCACCCACGACATCGTGATGCACGCGGCGGGGGAGGACCGGTTCTCGGATCGAGCCCAGGTCATGCTCGGCCGGGGCTTCATCGTCTTCATCGTCGGCATCACGTACCTGCTGACGTTCTTCCCGCCGCCGAAGATCTTCGACCTCGCCGTCTGGTGCTTCAGCGGCTTCGCGAGCCTGTTCCCGCTGGTCTTCGCCTCGATCTACTGGCGCCGGACCACCACGGCGGGCGCCATCGCCTCCGTCCTGGCGATGGTGGTGACCTGGGGGATCTTGTTCTACGAGGGGCTCATCGCTCCGACCCTGGCCGGCGAAGCGATGGAAGGCGACTATCTGGTGGGCGGGATGATGCCCGTCACCCTGATCTTCGCCGCCTCGGCGATCGCCCTGGTCGCCGTGAGCCTCGTGACCCAGCCCCCGCCGGACGACCACGTGGACCAGTTCATGGTCAACGCCTGAGACCCGTCCGCTCCGCGTTCCGGCCTCCCCCGAAGACATGACCGCAGCAGCCGCCCAGGACCGCGTCCAGAGCGCCCGCGAGGCGCTCGACGCGCACGTGCGTGAGATCGTCGCACACCACTTCTCGCCCGAGACCGGGACGCCCGTCTGGCTGGAGTACGCCCAGCAGGCCGGATGGGACCCGCGCGAGGAGATCCGCTCCTTCGACGACCTGATCGAGCGCTTCGACAACTTCGACGGCGAGCGCCTGCGGACCGATCCGCACGAGCACTGGATCCCGCGCGCCTTCGCCGACCGCCCGTTCACGATCTTCGAGACGGGCGGCTCGACCGGGATGCCGAAGCAGCGCATCGGCTGGGACGACTACAAGCACGACTACGAGGAGTTCTCGGCCACGCTCGACGAGAACGCGTTCCCGCGCGGCGGCTACTGGCTCATGGTCGGCCCGACCGGCCCGCGGCGCCTGCGCCTCGCGATCGAGCACCTGGCGAACTTCCGCGGCTCGTCCTGCTACTTCATCGACCTCGACCCGCGGTGGGTGAAGAAGCTGATCTCCAGCGGCCAGGGCGACCAGGCGAAGGCGTACATGGACCACGTCGTCGAACAGGCGCTCAGCATCCTCAAGCACCGCAAGGTCGACGCGCTCTTCACCACGCCGCGCCTCCTGGAGGCACTCGGCGACCAGATCTCGATCATCGAGGCCGGGATCAAGGGCGTCTTCTGCGGGGGGACCGAGATGAACCCGCAGAACGTGCGGTTCCTCTGCGAGGAGATCCTCGAGGGCGAGGCGACTCTCGTCCCGACGTACGGCAACACGCTGATGGGGCTCGCGTGCCACAAGGCCGACTTTGCGGCCGACGGCTACTCGATCACGTACTACGCGCCTCAGCCGCGCGCCGTGCTGCGCGTCACCGATCCCGACGACTCGCGCAAGCTGGTTCCGCACGACGAGTGGGGGCGCGTCGAACTGACCACCCTGACGAAGGAGTTCTTCCTGCCGCGCTTCCTGGAGCGCGACGCCGCCAAGCGCGCCCAGCCCTGCGAGGCGTACCCCTGGGACGGCGTCGCCGAGGTGAAGCCGTACGCGAAGAACGAGGAGAAGATCGTGGAGGGGGTCTATTGAGCGACCACAGCATTCCCCACTTCCCCGTCCTGAGGGCGGGGAAGGAGTACGAGAGCCTCGACCGCGTCGAGCTCGTCTCGCACCGTGACGGCACGCCCGTCGCGACAGTGAGCCAGGCGAACGCCGGCATCATCCGCCGCGACATGCGCAAGCTCGATCGCAACGCGGAGTCCCTCCGCGCGATGCCGATCGCCGAGCGTATCGAGCGCAGCCGCGAGGCCGCGCGGATCTTCCTGGAGGACGAGCTGCCGATCGGCGAGGGCTCGACCCAGACGCCGGACGACTTCGTGCGCCAGCTCAGCTCGACGAGCGGGCTGCCGCACAACATGGTCCGCGCGAACATGGAGAAGAACGCGTTCGTGATGGCCGAGATGCCGACCATCCTGCGCGGCCTGATGCGCGGCATGGACCCGAACGTGCTCGACGAGGGCTACGGCGACCACGACGGCGTGCCCGTGTGGTACACGCCGAGCGCGCGGGCGCTGGGCGCGGTGCTGCCGAGCAACTCGCCCGGCGTGCACTCGCTCTGGATCCCCGCTCTGGCGCTGGGCGTCCCGATCGCGCTCAAGCCGGGCCGCGAGGAGCCCTGGACGCCGATGCGCGTCTCGCGCGCGCTCATGGCGGCCGGCTTCCCGGCCGAGGCGTTCAGCCTCTACGCGACCGACCACGAGGGGGCGGGCACGCTCCTGGAGTGCTGCGACCGCTCGCTTCTCTTCGGCGACGCCCGCGTCGCCGAGAAGTACGCCGGCGACCCGCGGATCGAGATCCACGGCCCCGGCCGCAGCAAGGTGCTGCTCGGCGACGACGTCGCGGACGACTGGGAGCAGTTCCTGGACGTCTACATGGACTCGGTCGCGAAGAACGGCGGCCGCAGCTGCATCAACGCGTCGGCGATCTTCACGCCGCGGCACGGCAAGGAGCTCGCCGAGGCGCTCGCCGCGCGGATGGCCGAGATCGATCCGAAGCCGCACGACGATCCCGACGCCGGCCTCGCCGCGTTCGCGAACCCCGCGTTCGCCGAGATGATGAGCGCCGCGATCGACGCGGGGCTCGGCAAGGGCGGCGCGCGCGACGTGACCGCGGACGCGCGCGGCGGCTCCGAGCGGCGGGCCGAGCTCGGCTGCTCGGTCTACCTGCGCCCGACGGTGATCCACTGCGATGCGGTCGACCACCCGCTGGCGAACACCGAGTACATGTTCCCGTACACCAGCGTCGTCGAGGTCCCCCAGGACAAGATGCTGGAGGTGATGGGGCCGAGCCTCGTCGTCACCGCGCTGACGAAGGACAGCTCCTTCCTCTCGCACCTCACGACCAGCCCGCTGATCAGCCGCCTGAACGTCGGGCCGGTTCCGACGTCGAAGGTCGAATGGGACCAGCCCCACGAGGGCAACCTGTTCGAGTTCCTCTACGAGCGCCGTGCCCTCCAGCGCGCCGCCGGCTGGTAGCGCCCTGCGCGCGGCGACGATGTTCCGCGCCGACGAGGTCACGCGCGTCGTCGAGGGGGCCGGCGGCGTCGAGCGACTCGGGTCGCTCGCCGCCGACCTCGGCGCGCGTCGCGTGTTCCTCGTCAGCGACCCGGGCGTCGTCGCGGCCGGGCACGCCGAGCGCGGGCGTCGGTCGCTGGAGGCGGCCGGGCTCGCGGTCGAGCTCTTCGACGACGTCCACGAGAACCCGTCGTCCGAGGACGTGGCCCGCGGCGCCGCCGCGGCGACCGCGTTCGGCCCCGACCTCTACGTCGCCCTTGGCGGCGGCAGCTCGATCGACGCCGCGAAGGGCGCGAACTTCATCGAGAACTGCGGCGGGACGATGCGGGACTACTGGGGTCACGCGAAGGCAACCGCGCCGCTGCGCCCGATGATCGCCGTGCCGACGACCGCGGGCACCGGCTCGGAGGTCCAGTCGTTCGCGCTCGTCACCGACGCCGAGACGGGCCGCAAGATGGCCTGCGGCGACCCCACGGCCGCGCCGCGGATCGCGCTCCTCGATGCCGAACTCACGGTGACGATGCCGCGCGAGGTCACGGCGATGACCGGCCTAGACACGCTGGCGCACGCGGTCGAGAGCGCCGTCGCGAAGCCGCGCGACGCGGGCACCGACGGCCGGACGCGCGACTACGCCCGCGAGTCCTTCCGCCTCGTGCTCCGCGCGTTCCCGCGCGTCCTCGAGTCGCCGGACGACGTCGAGGCCCGCGCGGACATGCTCCGCGCGTCGGCGCTGGGCGGCCTCGCGATCGAGCACGCGATGCTCGGCGCGGCGCACTCGATGGCCAACCCTCTCACGCGCGTACACGGCGTCGCGCACGGCCTCGCCGTGGGCACGATGCTCCCGCACGTGGTGCGCTACAACGCAGAGGAAGCGTCCGTCCGAGCGATCTACGCCGACCTCGCGCGCACCGCAGGCCTCCCGGGCGACACGGACGAGGCGCTCGCGGGCGCCCTCGCGGACTGCGTCGCCGAGCTGCACGACGCGACCGGGCTGCCCTCGCGCCTCGCCGCCCACGGCGTGGAGGATGCCGGTGTCCCGGCGCTCGCCGCCGAGGCGGCCGAGCAGTGGACCGCGGGCTTCAACCCGCGCGCGATCGACGCGCGCGCGTTCGAGTCGCTGCTGCGCGGCGCGCTCTGACCGGCGCGGGCCTCAGGGCTGGAGCGACGCGAGGATCTGCCAGGCCTCGAACGCATCGAGACCGGTCGCAAGCTCGATCTCGATGGACGTACCAGGCGCGGCCGTGAGCGTGTCGAGGAGCGACTGCACCTCGAACCTCGAGTGCTCCGCGGCGCTGACCACGAAGACGAGCCACTGCGGTTCCGATGCGCTCCGCGCGGCAAGCGTGGAGAGCGTCGGCACCGCGCGCTCGTCGAGCGTCGCCACGACGGCGTGGTCCTGATCGCGAGGGACGAGCCGCCCACCGTGGAGGGCGCCGACGAGGAGCCGCTCCTTCCCGACGACCTCTCCGTCGAGGTCCTCGTCCTCCGGCGACCTCGGGAGGAGGAGGTGGAACCCCGTGCTCGCGAGCTCGACCGAGTCCTGCTCAACCGAGGTCTTCTCCGCATCCGAGGTGTCA
>JBCDGE010000162.1:0-12696 GCA_038757895.1 Planctomycetota bacterium
GCGAGATCCCATCGAATGTCATTCTGGCAGACCAGTTTGCTGAGCGCTTCGACGGCTTTTCCATCGGCTCCAATGACCTCACCCAGCTTACGCTCGGTGTAGATCGCGTAGCTCAGACGGGGGCTGACGACGAGCACCAGCTCTCGGTCGGCGTAACGTGGGTCGACGAAGGGGCGATGGAGGGCGACCCA
The DNA here is from genome assembly GCA_038757895.1 of Planctomycetota bacterium. Lineage (GTDB taxonomy): Bacteria > Planctomycetota > UBA1135 > UBA1135 > Saltatorellus. The sequence continues at coordinate 192 of JBCDGE010000162.1, forward strand.
TTCGGTACCGAGGAGGTCGAGTCGGCCGGACCGCTCCGAGGGCGAGATCCGGAAGCGACCCTCTGCATCGCTCACGACGGATGCGGGGTCCACGCTCTCGACGAACCGCCCCGCCACTCGAGGCTCGAACGCCACGCGGACGCCACCGATCGGCGCGCCCGCAACGTCGACCACGCGCCCGACCAGGTCACTTCCAGTCGGCTCGGCGATGTCGGCGGGCGGGGCGACGACCTCTCGAACCTGCTCCGACCCAGACCGTCGACCACCGCGATGCTGTGGAGCCTCGAGCTCAGGACTCGATCGCTCCTCTTGCTCGACCGTGCGGGTGTTCGCCGGGCCTGCCTTCTCGTCCGCGCCGCGGGTCGCGAGCAGGAACGGGAGTCCGAGGAGTGCGACGACGGCGGCGGCGAGCGAGACCTGAGCGGATGTGGACATGAGCGTGACGCCGAGACCGGCAGCTGGGAGGAACCGGGGAGCGCGCGGCTCCCCCATCAGTGCGAACGAGTAGTGCCAACTCGCCCGTGGCACGCGGCGGTCGAGCCGCTCCCGTAGCCGCGCGAGCCCGCGTTCGATGCGCGTGTGAACGGTCTTGACCGGAACGTCGTGGTACGCCGCGATCCGGCGGGGAGGCCACTCGCGCACGAAGCGGAGGAGGAGCGTTTCGCGGTACGGATCCTCGAGCGCACGCACCTCGTCGGCCAGCAGGCGGTGGGACTCGAGCTCTGCCAGAAGGCCGTCGGGCGCAGGAGCCCGGGACGGCTTCTCTCGAAACCGCATCGCCTCGCGCCGCGCTCGCCTCACCCGGCTCCGGTGCTCCTGTCGAATGAAGTTCCGAAGTGTCCGCGCCAGCCATGCCCGGGAGGCGCGGGGCGCGTCGTTCGCCGCGATCAGCGTGTCCTGGACCGCATCATCGGCGGTCGCTGTGTCCCGTACGAGCGTGCGCGCGAGCCGTCGCAGCCAGGCCAGGTCCTCGAGGCAGCTGATCTCCTCCATTCCGGCGGGAGAATGCCACCGACTCCCGCGTTTCCTCAACCGATCGGGATTTCCAGGAGTCCTCTCCCCGTGGGCTTGCCGGACTCTGACAGGCACGGCTTGCGACGTCGGTACGGTGGCTGCGTCATGACCAGCCAAGAGACTGCAGGTCGTCGACAGCCCGTCGGCACCTGCCTCGTACCGACCCTGCTCGCGCTCGCGTGCCTCCCCGCATGCGCGCCAACGACGGCCACCGATCCTGTGCCATCCGACTCTGGGCCTGCCGAGCACCAAGAGCCTCCGGACTGGCCCGCGATCGCGGAGGAGCTCCTCGAGCGCAAGGCCCTCGACCAATTCGTCCGGTCGCGTGACTTCGGATCGATGACGCAGGAGGAACGGCGTGAGGCGTTCGCCGAGTCCTCGGAGGTCGACGCAGAGAACACCGAGTGGCTTCGCACTCTCGTGGCGCAGCATGGCTGGCCCACCGTCACTCGCGTTGGCCCGGATGCCTCGGCCGCCGCATTCCTGCTGGTCCAGCACGCCGATGCGGATCCGGCATTCCAGGCCGAGATGCTCCCCGTCCTCGAACGGGCCGGCGAACGCGGCGAAGTCAACGCGCGCGACGTCGCATATCTCACGGACCGTGTTCGTGTGAAGCAGGCCCGGCCACAGGTCTACGGCACCCAGTACTACGTCCGCGTCGGGGAGAACGGCGCCGCGATGGCCGATGCGCAGGGAAGGCTGACGTACCTCCTGCCGGTCGTCGAGAACGTGGAAGGGCTCGATGAGCGACGCGCGGAGGCGGGACTGGATCCGTGGAGCCAGTACGAAGCTCGGATGGCAGCCAGCCAGGGCCGCGACGCGGGGCCCTCCCCCCGCTCCTGGAACGGTGATCTCCCCGTCGACCCGCAGACGCACCCGTAGCGGATCGACCCTCCCTGGCACTAGCGAGCCCGCTTCCGGATCACCTCCACCGCGGCGTCGAGCTGAGCGTCGCCGCCGCCGCGCAAGAGGTCGCCGGCCTCCCGGGGGACCTCCACGTCGACCTCCACGCCGCGACCGTCGTAGGTGCGGCCGTCCGGGCGGAACGAGGCCATCGACGCGCAGCGCACCTCGATCCCCGAGTGCGTCAGCGTGAAGCCCTGACTGCGCGCGCTGCCGCCGCCGCTCGCGCGGCCGACGAGGGTCACGTTCGGCAGCCGCTCCAGGCCGCCGAGGAAGATGTCGGTCGCGCTGAAGCAGCCGGCGTCGCAGAGCACGACCACGGGCTTCGTGAAGTGGTACTCCTCCTCGTGGCCCGTCGGGCGCAGCAGCAGGTAGTGCCACTCGCTGAAGCCGTCGGGCAACGCCCACTCGGGCTCGAAGTTCTCGGCGAACGCTGCGATCGCGGCCTTCTCGGCCTCGGACCAGTACGGATCGTCCGCGCGATAGAGGTGCCGCGAGCCGCCGAGGTGGTCGTCGCGGAAGCGCTCGCTCTTGCGGTAGGCGGCCACGTTCGCGACGACGGGCGGCCCGTCGGGATCGACGAGGTAGCCGGCGAGCGCGAGGAGGAGCCCGCGGAGCCCGCCGCCGTTGCCGCGCACGTCGACGACGAGGCCGCCGGCGCTGGCGAGGTCCCCCATCGCACGGCGCAGCTCGGGGACGAGGTCGTCATCCATCCGCGGGAGGCGGATGTAGCCGACGCCGCCCTTGACGCGCTTCGCCTGTCGGGTCTCGAGCCAGCCGGTCTCGCGCTCCAGCCAGCGGTCCGCACGCGCCGAGCGTCGCGCGACGTCGAAGGTCTCGCTCTTCTTCCCGCGCCCCCGCGCGTTCTTCGCGAACGTGATCTCGACGCTGTCGGACGGCTCGATCCCGAGGGCGGCCCGCCCGCGGTCAAGATCGGCGACGCGGCCAGCAGCGACGAAGCGGACCATCTGCTCGCTCCCCGCGGGGATCCTCGATCGGACGGCGTCGACCCAGTCGTCGATCGGCCTGCCGTCGATGGCGACGACGTAGGGGCGCCCCGCGCTGAAGAACACGCTGCGGTCGGGCCGGACCGCCACGTAGCCGTCACCGGCGATCTCCAGGCGCGGCGTCGGGAGCCAGCGCTCCGAGCGCGGCACGGCGTCCGACCTGACGCGAGCGTGGCCGTCGCCGAAGCGCATCAGCAGCCGGTCCAGGATCTCGGCGAGCGCGGCCGTCGGGACGTCGGAGTTCGACCCCTCGCGCGCGGCCTCGATCTCCTTCCGTGAGACGGCGACGGCCTCGTCGAGGTCGATCCCCTTCCACTCCAGGTAGGCGAACTGGTCGCGGAGTCGCTCCGCGAACTCCTGGAGGTCGGCCTCTGCGCTCTCCATCGACAGTACCGCCGGGGTCGGGCGCGCCTCGGACCTCTCCCGCGCGGCTCGAACGAGCTTCGTCCGCTTCGCGGCAGTGCACGGGACATCCGTCAGCGTGATCGCCTCTCCGTCCGAGAGCCGGCGCAGATCGAGCGACACCGCCTGCGGCAGCTCATGGCCCATCCGCTCGATCGCCTCCGCGAGGTCCTCGGTGAAGCGTTTCTCGCGCTGCCCGGGCCAGCGCTTGTCGCAGAACGCGAGGACGTCGCTCACCGCGACGCCATGGATCACGAGCGGCTCGTACCACTCGGCGTCGACGAGGACCTCCGGCGCGCCGCGGCTCCATCGGATCCCGTCGAACGGGGTCGCCTTGCGGCCGCGCTGAAGACCGGCGGAGGCGAAGGAGGACGCGACGAGCAGGAGCACCGCCGCGAGGACGGCGAGGATCGGGCGAAGGGGCATGCGAACGAGGGGCAGCGGGACGCGGTGCGAGGCAGCGAGCCTGTTTGGTGACCGGAGCGTGTCCGTTTCGCAAGTCCGTGGCTCGAAATTCGACCTAAGACGAGGCGCAACCCGATTGACCGTCCTCGGGTCGACATGGACCGACGCGACGTCAGGATGACGCCATGCGACTGCTGCCGCTCTTCCTCGCGCTCACGCTGGCCGCGTGCCAGGACGCCACCGATCCCGGCACCGCCAGCGCCGCGACGCGCGACGCCGCGAAGGTCACGGCACTCCCGCCGCTCCCCGAACTCATGGACGACGTGCGCGAGGCGGGTGGCCTCCTGATCGCGGCGCACCGCGGCGGGCCGACGGACGGCTTCCCCGAGAACGCGATCGAGACGCTCCAGCACGGGCTCGACCAGGGCCTCCGCGTCTTCGAGGTCGACGTCGCCGAGAGCCAGGACGGCGTCCTCTACCTGATGCACGACCGCTCGCTCCGGCGCACGGGCGGGCACGACGGCGACGTCGCCGACACGGACTGGGCCATCGTCGAGGCGCTCGACCTCCGCGATCCGAACGGCGACCCGACGGGCTTCCATCCGGCGACGCTCGCGGCCACGCTCGCGTGGGCGACGGAGCACGGCGCGATCCTCGAGCTCGACCGCAAGTCGACGACGAGCTTTCGCAACATCGTCGACGCGGTGCGCGCGGCGGGCGCGGAGAACCACGTCCTCGTGATCACGTACAGCGAGGACGAGGCGATCGAGGTCGCGAAGATCGCGCCCGAGCTAATGATGACCGCCGGCGTGCGGAACGCCGAGCAGCGCGCGCGCCTGGAGGAGGGCGGCGTCGACATGACGCGCGTCGTCTCGTGGCTCGGGACCCGCAGCCCGGACGCCGACGCCATCGCGTACGTCGTCGGCGAGGAGATCGAGGCCGCGTTCGGCACGCTCGGCCGCCCCGGCAAGCGCCTCGACGACGTCTACGCGGCCGACCGCGACGCGTCGGAGTACCAGGAGCTCGTCGACCTCGGCGTCACGCTCCTCGCGACCGATCGGCCGTACTTCGTGGCACGCGAGCTGACGTCGGACGATGTCGCGATCGAGCTGATGGAGAGCGGCGCCGCGTCCGAGCGATGAGCGAAGGCGCGGAGGAAGAGGGCGGGTTCTCCCGCTCGCGCCGATGGGTGCGCCGGGCCGGCATCGCCGTACTGTCGTTCGTCGCCCTCGCGCCGCTGCTCGCCGAGGCGGCGCTCCGCGTGTCCTTCCGGTTCGAGGACGCGCCGACGCGCAGTCCTGGGCGCTACGCGAACGACGAGCACGACGACTTCTGGATCCTCAAGCAACGCTGGGCGCCGGAGGAGCGTCGCGTCCTCCCGCGGCGCGTCCACCCAACGCGCGGCTGGTCCCAGACGGCGGCGACGCCGGACGAACCGCTCGGGCTGTACAAGCGCTCGCTCGAGCAGCTCCGCGACGGGACGCGGCCCAAGGTGCTGTTCTACGGCGACTCCTACGTCGCCGGCATGGTGCGCGACGTCGCCGACATGATCCCGTGCTACCTGGACGACCGCCTGCCTGAGACGGACGTCGTGCACCTCGGCGTGGCGGGATATGGCACCGGACAGTCGTACCTGATGATGCGCGAGACGATCGGGATGGCGGACCGCCCCATCGTCGTGATGAGCGCGATGGTCGGCGACTTCGATCGAGCGACACTCCGGGTCCGCGAAGCACAGAAGCCGCGTCTCGTCGTGGAGAGCGACGGCGCGCTCAGTGTCACCAACCTCCCGATCGACGAGGACCCGCAGCGCTACTTCCGCGAGACGCCGCTCTCGTTCCGGAGCTTCGCGCTCGCCGCGTTCCGCAAGCGCTTCGGCCCCGAGCTGGAGATCGTCACGCCCGAGAAGGAGGCCCTGAACCGCGCGATCCTGACGGCGGTCCGTGATACGGCGTCCGAACGCGGCGCGCGCCTCCTCTTCGTCCTCTTCCACCCGCCGGGCGAATTCCGCCGCCCCGACGGCCGCTCGGAGTTCTTCCTCCGCACCTGCGAGGACCTCGGGATCGAGTGCATCGACACCCGGCCGCTCTTCGTCGCGGCGATGGAGTCATCGGGGGCGACGCTCCGCGCCTTCTACCTGGAGGGCCACCACAATGAGCGCGGCAACCACGTCATCGGCGACGCTCTGCTGGCGCGGCTGCGCGAGCTGGGCGTCGAGTAGGTACACGACAGGACCGGCGCGGTCCGTCCTCACGGAGGGGGCACACGTATCATGTGCAGGCCTTCCTGTTCACGACCGGAGACCCATGCGCTCGCTCTTCACCAGCCTCGTTCTCCTGATCCTCGGCGTCGCGCTCGGCTTCGCCCTCGCGCGCTCGCTGGAGGTGGACGCGGCGAAGAGGAGCGTCGCACGAGCGGCCGATCTGGCGACTCTCGATCCGCCGCAGCCCGAGCGCGAAGAACCGGCGCCACTCGAGCCCGTGCCGGCGAGCGACGGGCGCGATGAGATCGCGACGACGAGCTTCGACCGCGACGCGGACTTCGATGCAGCGGTGTTCGCGCTGCTCGACCGTCTGCCGCGCACCGAGGGGGACGGTGTCGTCTCCGGACGCGCGCTCGATGACGCGGGCGATCCGATCGAGGGCGCGACCGTCATCGTGTCGGGCCCCCTGGAGCAGGCGGCCCCGACCCCGCAGGCGATGGACTCGTCGCGAGTGGGGCGTGCGTACGAACCGTCCGCGCCGCTCGATCCGGTGATGGGCTGGTACGCGCGGCAGGTGCTCGTCAGCATCCGGCGCGCCGGTCGAGCGCAGACTTCGGGCGACGGGTCCTTCCGTGTGGACGGGCTCGGCCCTGGCAGCTACACCGTCCAGGCGTACGCCATGGACTTCCAGTTCGACCGCGCCATCGCGGCCGCGGGCGCGGAGGTCGAGCTGCTCGGTCGCGCGGTGACGACTTTCGAGCTCGCCGTCGTACGACCGGACGGGACGGTTCCCGAGGAGGCGATGGTCGTGGTGCGGCACCAGAACGGACAGCGCATGCCGTACCGCTGGACGCCGGACTCGCCGACGCTGCGCCTCACGTCGTGGACGGCGACCGTCCAGGCCCTGGTCGGAGACGTGACGCGAGTGAGCGGGAGCGAGTACCGCGCCTCGGAGCGATCGACGATCCGGACGCTCGACAGGGCAGCTGACGGCCCTGGCCCCCATCGCCTGGAGGTCGTCGGGTATCCGTCGGTCCGCGTCGACGTCGTCCCCGGGCCGGACGCCGGCCAGCCGTTCGAGCCCTGGTGCGACCTCGTGCGCGACGGCCAGAGGATCTCGGTCGAGGCGAAGGACGGAGCGCCGTTCGTGGCCCTCGACGTCACGGCAGGGCCGTACACGGTGGAGGTCGGCCGCGGCGATGGCCCCGCCGAGGCGACGCGCGAGATCGTCGTCGGCGAGGGGCGGACGGACGTCCGCATCGAACTCGGGCCGCTCGACCCGATGCGGTACCTCATCGTCACGTGCGTCGACACGTCCGGCCGCCCGATCCAGGACGTGAGCGACTTCGGCGTGTTTATACGAATGGGCAGGAGAAGCGTCTCGTCCTCGATCCGGACGAAGGCCCGCCCGCGCGGCGAGTACTGGCTCTCGCTGGAGCGGGCGAGATTCATGACGGACCCCGTCGAGCGCTCGGAGATCACGTCCCTGGAGCTGACGGCCCGTTCGGCGAGCCGCGGGTCGGTGAGCCGATCGGTCGACCCCGCAGCGGAGCGCTTCGAGTTCCTCTTCGAAACGCCGTGCGAGCTCGTCGTCGAGGTCATCGGCGTGCTCGACGCGCGACTCCGCGCGCGACTCGAGGTCCCCCCCGCCGAGGGCCAGGAGCGGTGGCAGCGGGTCGGGAACCGCGTCGACGTCCCCGGCGACGGCGCTGTCGCATTCACGGGTCTCGCGCCCGGGACCGCGCGCGTCGTCGTCTTCCACGACGACTCCCCCTTCAGGCTTCCGCTCGCCGTGCAGGAGGTAGAACTCGCTCCCGGGCCGAACCGGGTCCGCGTCGAGGTCACGGCGACCCACGACCTCGTCGTCCTCGTGCCCGACCGTGCCGGCGAGCCGTTCGATCTCCTGCAGGAGGTGGACGGTTCCTTCGAGCAGAGGGACCACGTGAAAGCCGGCGACGACGAGCGGATCGTCTTCGAGAGCCTGCCTCCCGGGCGGTACCGGGTGCGCCCCCGGAAGGGCCTCAGGAACCGCTTCGCCGAGTACGACGTGCCGTGCGCTCCGGTCGTCTACGAGCCAGTGGCAATCGGCGGCTACGAGGTCGTCGCGCTCCCCGACGGCAGCCCGGCGGCGATCCTCGGGCTCCGCCTCGGGGACATCCTCATGAAGGTCGACGGGGTCCACGCGGACGCAGAGATGTTCCTCGCCGAGTTCACCTCTCGCACGATGCGCGACGAGGGCGCGCTCCTGCTCGTGCGGCGCGCGGGCAAGGTGATCGAGGTTCCGGCGCGGTTCGACGACGGGCTGCCGGCGCGCGGGATGCTCGGACACGGAGCACGGTTCGAAGCCCAGGTCCGCTGACGCCCGGAATCTCGCCATGCTCACGCTCGCCGCTGCCCTGCTCCTCGCCCCCCCCTCGATCGAACCCGCGATCGAGGAGACCGGCGCGTACTTCGGACGCTCGGTCGCCGTCCTGACGGACCTCGACGGGGACGGGACGCCGGAGGTCGCCGTCGGCGCACCGGCCGCGTCGATCGACGCGCGGCAGCAGGGCGCCGTTCTCGTGCTCTCGGGCGCGACGCGCGAGGTCCTCCAGCGCTGGACGGCGAACCCCGCGCGGATTTCGTTCGGGCACGCGCTGCGAAGCGCGGGCGACACGAACGGAGACGGGACGGACGACGTCCTGGTCGGGTTCGCGCGGTGGCGCTCGTGCGAGATTCGCTCGGGAGTGGACGGTGCCCTTCTCCGGCGCCACGACCGGGACTGGCGCGAGGTGATCGCGTTCGGCGACTTCGATCGAGACGGCGCGGACGACCTGCTGCTCGCGATCGAGGACCTCTGGGAGGTTCGATCGGGACGGGACGGACGGCTGCTCGCGGGCTGCCGGCGCGTGCGCGGCATCGGGCGGCCGATCGTGGGCGGCCCGCCCGTCGGCGGCTTCGGGCGGTTCGATCCCGTCGGAGATCTCGACGGCGACGGTCTCACGGACGGGATCCTCGTCGCCGAGCCGTCGCGCGTCCTCCTGAGCGGCACGGGCGAGGGCCCGCGAGGACCCGAGACCTCGCTCTTCGAGCCGGGACATCGACCGATCGTCGACGACCGCTGGGGCCCGATCCTCGGAGAGCGTGGGCTGGTCGTCGACGCGGCATTCGCGGCCGGCGACCTGGACGGGAACGGACGCCCCGACGTCCTCTTGAGCGGTCCGACGAAGGTCGGGCGCGAGGTCGTCGGACTCTCGCCGCTCGTGCGGACCGTCCCCGCGATGATCGTCGCGACCTCCTTCGGCTCCGCGCTGCTCGGAGGCATCGATCTCGATGGCAACCGTCGGGCGGACCTCGTCGCCGCGGACCGGAGCGTCGCGTTCGGTCCAGTGGGAGTGACGGCGTTCACGTCGAAGGACGGCGGCGTACTGTGGAAGGCCAGCTGCGGATGGTCCTTCCACCCACAGGGCGTCACCCTCACCCCGCACCCCGACGCGAACGGTGACGAAGTGGACGACATCCTCGTGGGCTGCGGCAACCTGGAATGGCTCGGAGCGACGGGCTCACTCCACCTCCTCTCGGGCGCGACCGGCGAGGCGCTGTGGACCGCGAAGGAGACGAGCTACGCGGAGCACCTGGGACCGCCTCGCTGAGTCGATGGACGCGCCGAAGGACTACGACGACTACGTCGATCATCCGCGCTTCGGACGTGCTCCACGGAGGACGCGTGTGCGTGTCTCGCGAGACACCTATCCGTACGAGATCTCCCTCCACTGGATCAACGGGCCCTTCTACGGCGAGCGTCCGCCCGAGCACGTGTGGGACTGGGGCGACGACACCTGGACGGTTCCAGGAACGGCGGTCGTCGCTGACCCCGACGCGCAGCGCGAGCCGACGGTCCCGGTCACGCACTACTTCGACCTCGACAAGCGCTGCGTCGACTGCCGCCGCCGCTTCCTCTTCTTCGCGGTCGAGCAGAAGTACTGGTACCAGAAGCTCAGGCTCCCGCTCGAGGCGAACGCGATCCGTTGCGTACCGTGTCGGAAGGCGATGCAGGACGCGAAGGCGAAGCAGCGGCGCTACATGGAGCTCGTCGCGCTGGACCGGCGCTCCCCCGCCGATAGCCTGGAGGCGGCCGTCGCGTTCCTCGACCTCGTCGACGTCGGGTTCTTCGGTGACCGGCGGCTCGATCGGGTCAGGGCGCTCCTGAACGCGGCCCGCGAGGACCTGGGCGAGGACCCGCGGTGGCGGGCGGCCCTGGCGCGGGTCCAGGAACTCGGCGAGCGCGCCTAAACCCCTTCAATCCTGGGACTTCCGGGACCGCGCGGGCGAATCCGCCGGTTCCGCTGAACGGCTCTGGGACGGGCGCGTTGACGTGCATGGCCGTTCGTTTACAGATGTCACCGTGTGACATCGCCGAACGGGCCACCACGCAGGACACGCGGAGGAGCCCCGATGACCCCGGAGACGAACGAACCCACGGCCGCCGAGTGGAAGGTCCTCTCGGCAGTTCGCGCGAGCGGCCCGATGGCCACCCGCGACGTGATCGAGGCCGTCGCCGTCGAGGAGTGGTCGGACAGCACCGTGAAGACGTTGCTCCGCCGCCTCACCGAGAAGGGAGCACTCAAGGCGAAGCGCGTCGGCAACAGCTTCCTCTACAGCGCGACGCGCGCCCACTGGACGGCGCTTCGGCGGGCCGGTGACACGCTCCTGGAGCGGGCCGGTGACGCGGCTACGGGGCCTCTCCTGGCGCACCTCGTCAAGCAGAGCCGCCTGACCGCGGACGAGCTGGACGAACTGCGCGCGCTGATCGACGAGAAGAGCGGGGAGGACCGGTCGTGATCCTCGACGTCACTCTCTGGAACGAGGCCGCGGATCGCGCGTTCGACGCGGCGCTGGTGAGCGGCCTACTCGCCGCGCTCGCGTACGGCGTCGTCCGCCTCGCATGGGCGCTCGCGGGCCGACGAGCGACGGCGCACCTCGGCCACCTCCTGTTCCTCGTACCGCTCGTCACGCTCGTCGCTCCGCGCCTGGGCACGGTCGAGCTGCCGCGCTGGGCCGCGAGCTCACCACGGTCCGAGCTGCCGGCCGAGGTCACCTCCCCGCGGGCGGGCCGCGTGACGCCCCCGGAGAGTGCGACGGTCCTCTCGCTGGAGATGGTCGCGCCTCTCGAGGCCGAGGACACCGCCACGGCAGCCGCGCCGAGCGCGCCTGTCCCGTCGTGGAAGGCGTGGCTGCTCCTCGCGTGGGCTGCCGCGTCGACGGTGCTGCTCGTTCGGTTCGTCGCAGCGCAGCTGCGCACGCACCGCCTCGTGCGTCGCTCTCCAGCCCTCCGTGGCGCGGAGGGCGCGCGCGTTCGCGCGATCCTCGAGCGCGTCGCGCCGCGCGCCGGCGTGCGCTCCCGCGTGCGGGTGGTCGGGAACGACCAGCTCGTGACGCCGGCCGTCTGGGGCGTCCTCCGCCCGACGCTGGCCCTGTCGCCGGACGCGACCGCCGCGCTCGACGAGCGCCAGCTCGAGTGGGTCCTGCTGCACGAACTCGCCCACGTCGCACGACGCGATCTCGTCGTCAGCGCCGTCCAGCGCGTGATCCAGATCGTGTGGTTCTTCCACCCGGTCGCCTGGCTCGCCGGCCGCGACGCCGACGAGCTACGCGAGGCCGCCTGCGACGAGCGCGCACTCGCAACGTCGCGCTTCCCCGATCCCGAGAGCGGCGCACGCGCGCTCGTCGAAGTCGCCGCCCGCAGCTCTCCCGCCCTCCCCGGCGCACCCGCTCTGCTGCTTTCCCTCCAGAACGACAAGACACTGATGAAGAAACGCATCCTCCGCATGCTCGACCCGAGCCGCGTTCCCTCGACCCACGCATCGCCGATCGGCGCCGCGCTCGCACTCGCTCTCGGAGCGGCCATGGCCGTCGACGTCACCGTCGCCCAGGAGCTGAACGGCGCGCGCGCCGAGGCAGCCGCGCCCGCGGGCGAGCGAGACGACGACGCCGTCGCTGACGCCGCGGCGAAGCGCGCTCACGAGGCATCGATCGACTGGCTCGTCGCACGTCAGAACCCGAACGGTGGATGGCCGACGGGCCCGGGCACCGACGTCGAGACCGGAGAGCTGAACCGGATCGGCGTGACCGGACTCGCGCTCCTCGCGATCGCCGGAGGTGAGCAGAGCGCGGCGCGCGACCAGGCGATCGCTCGCGGTCGCGGATACCTGGCTCGCGAGCAGGGCGACGATGGGCTGTTCGGCCCTGCGGTCGGCTCGCGCTACATGCCGAGCCACGCGGTCGCGACGCGCGCCTGGTTCGCGACGCGCGGCAGCCGCGGCGAGGACGAGTGGAAGCCGGTGGGCCAGGCCGCCGTCGACGCCATCCTCCGCGCGCGGAACCCGTACAAGGGGTGGCGGTTCAACCACCTGCCCGACGGGGACAACGACACCTTCACGACCGGGCTGATGCTCTTCGCGCTCGACGAGGCACGCGGGGCAGGGGTGAAGGTCGCGCCGCACGTGTTCGCGCACGCGATGGAGTTCGTGGACGAGATGACCGATCCGCACACGTGGCGGACGGGCTACAACACGACGGGCAGCGCCGACCC
>JBCDGE010000163.1:0-12676 GCA_038757895.1 Planctomycetota bacterium
GCGCGCTGTGGTCGCGCGTCACGCGCCGGCGCTCGCGCCGGGCCTCGCGGGCGGCGCGTTCCACGGAATGATCCGGACGGCGCACGCGTGCCGCGCGCTGTCGAGGTCCTATACCGCGGCGCGGCGCGACGAGCTCGCGGTAGGGCTCGCCTACTGGGCGAGCGCGTGGACGGAGCTGCGTTCGCGGCCCGACGGCAGTGACCAGCCGCTCCATCGCGTCGAGCATCCGTGGCTGGCCGACCCCGCGGAGGTCGACTTCTTCTGCGTGAGCCCGCGCCTCGCCGAGCGACCGATCGCACCGCTGCTCCGCATCGACCCACCGGACGTCGCGCCCCGCGACGCTCTCGCGAGCGTCGTGCGCGAGGCGGCGGCCGGGTTCCTGGAGATGCTCGTCCAGGAACGACACCGCATCTGGATCCTGCACACCGTCACGGCGCCGGCCGCCGTCGAGCTGCTCCTCCCGGCGCTCGACGAGGCCGACGGGCGCCTGCTCGTCGCCCACGTCCGCCGCGCGGTGACGACGACCTTCGCCGCGTTCGGCGCGCCGTACGAACCTCGCGCGCACGTCCGGGCCGACCCCGGCACCTGGGACGACCTCGTCGCCCGAGCCGTCGTGACCGATTCGGTGCACACGCTCAAGCTGATCGAGGCCCTGCGCCGCTTCGACGACGAGGGGAGCGACGACCCGCTCCTGCGTTCGGTCGCAGCGCAGTGGTTCGACTGGACCTAGCGGGGCGAGTCCGGCGGATTCGTGCTTCAATGGGCTCCCGTCGCGCGCGGCGCCCAGCGGGGCTCGCGTGGGCGACGTCTGGCCTCTCTTCCTTCCTGCCCGATCCACCGTGCTGCGTACCTTCCTCGGCCTCTCGGCCACCCTCCTCGCACTCTCCTCGACGGCCCTCACCCAGACCATCACGCTCGTGCACGAGGGCACCTCCTCGGGCAGCCTGGGCGGGGTTCCGTTCGCCGCTTCGGACTTCCGGATCACGTGCATCGCCGACGTGGGGAACCGCGAGACCGGCGTCGTCTTCGTCGGCTACTGGATCGACCACACCTCGGTGTCGATCGACATCACGGGTGTGGGGACGGTCGACATCACCACGCCGACGCGGACCTTCGTGAACAACGCCGTGAGCATCGTCGGCTTCTCCCGCTCGACGATGGGCGGTCTCGACCTGTTCAACGGTCCGATCGATCCCGCGTTCTCGACGTGGGACATGACCACGGCGATCGGTCCGGTGACGGGCTCGGGTCAGACCCTCCAGTGGACCATGGGGGACATCCTGACCTCCGGCGGCGTGCTCGACATGAACTCGAACGGGGGGCTGCCGTGCATCTTCACCGCCACGGTCGGCCCGGCGACCCTCGGGACGAACTACTGCGGCTCCAACGTCAACTCGACCGGCCAGCGCGCGCGCATCTCCGCCGTCGGGTCTGCCCTCGTCGCGAACAACGACGTGACGCTGGAGGCGACGGACCTGCCGCTCAACGCGACGGGGTTCTTCATCACCAGTCAGACGCAGGGCTTCGTGCCGAACCCCGCCGGGAGCCAGGGCATCCTCTGCGTCATCGGGATGGTCGGCCGGTACGTCGGGCCGGGGCAGATCCAGAACTCCGGAGGGAGCGGGTCGATCTCGCTCTCGATCGACCTCACGCAGCACCCGACGCCGACCGGATTCGTGTCGGTGATGCCGGGCCAGACCTGGAACTTCCAGTCGTGGTACCGCGACTCGCTGATGGGTAGCGCGACGTCGAACTTCTCGGACGGGCTGGAGATCGCCTTTCAGTGATCGCGAGATTCACACTCCCCGCCTCGGTGCTCCTCGGGGCTCTCCTCGCGCCGCAGGCGGTCGCGCAGACGGTCTCGTCCCCGCAACTCGTTCCGCGCCAGGTCGCGGCCCCCGCTTCGGACCTCGTCGACGGCACCCTGCGATTGCCCGAGCCGAGCGCTGGCGCGGTCCGCTGCAGAGGCAGCGTCTTCTCTCTCGTCTGGCGCGCCGACGGGCCTCGGCTCTGGCGGGCTGACGTCGACGTCCCCGTCGCGTCGGGGCCGTTCGGGCTCGCGGTCCAGGCGCGCGGCGCGTCCGGATACGAGGTGAGGATGCGAGGCGCGGGCGTCGACGGGCCGCTGGCCGCGCTCGACGCGGAGCGCCGTGATCACGCGCGGGCCGCCGAGGTCGGCGGCGAGGAGGTCCAGCGCTGGGACCTCGCGCTGTCCCGCGCCGGCGTCGCGCAGGTGACCGTGCTCTCGCGCGGCGAGCGCGCGCCGGCCCCCGCGGTCCTCGTCGTACGCGACGCGCAGCCGCTGACGGCCGCGGCCTACCTCGACACCTTCGAGCGCGTGTCGAATCGCGACCTCGTCCTCGTCGCACAGGTCGAGCGCGATGGCGACGGGCTCGTGGAGGATCGGCTCCTCTACACGGTCTCCAGCGCGCGGGCCACGCTGGAGGGATCGGGCGGCTCCGTGCGCCTCGAGCTCACGGACGACGGACAGAACGGCGACCGCGCTGCCGGGGACGGGCGCTTCGCGGTCCGGCTCCCGGCCGGACTGTCGGGCGAGTACGCCGCGCGCGTCGAGCTCGCGGGTGCCTGGCGTGGCGCGGAGTTCGTCCGCACGACGCGGGTGACGTTCGAGGTCGACGAGCCGCTGCTGGCGCTGACCGGCCGCGTCGGGCGCGAGGTGGTCGACGCGCGGCGCATGCGCCTCGACCTGGACGCGATCCCGCTCGCCGACGCGCGCCGGGTGCAGGTCTCCGCCGAGGTCTGGGCGCACGACGCGTACGGTCATCCGCAGCCGATGGCGTGGCTGTCGCGGATCGACGAGCCGCGTGGGAGCGTCGACGTGGACGGGCACTGGAGCCTGCCGCTCTGGCTCGACGCGGGCTGGTTCGCGGCGACCGGGCTGCGGCCGCCGCTCGAGCTGCGCCGCGTCCGGGTGCAGGACCCCGACCATCACGGCGTCCTGGCCAGCGAGGCGAGGATCGCGGTCCCGTCGGGGCCGCTGCCGCCGCTCGCAGGACGCGGTCCCGTGCCGCTGTCCCAGCTGGCCGGCGTCGGCGCGAATGCATCGGCGCCGCTGCCGCCCTCGACGGACGTGCTGCCGCGCCTTCCGAATCCCGGGCTCGTCCTCGTCCACGGCTACTGCGCGGGCGGGAACCCGTGGCCGAACGCTGACTTCAGCCAGCCCAAGTTCGGCTTCTCCGACCCGGGGCAGAATCGGAGCCACGACGAGTTCGCCAACCTGATCGTGAGCCAGGCGTCGGCGTACACCTCGTACGGCATCGTCGGTCACAGCCAGGGTGGACCGGCGGCGCTGCACCTCCTGACCTTCTACCAGAGTCCGCTCGACCGGGCCCAGGGGCCGCGTCGGATCCAGAGCGTCGGCTCGCCGTACCAGGGCACGCCACTCGCGTCACTCGGCTTCTTCGCGTGCGGGGTGAACAACGACCTCACGCCTGGCGGTGCCGCGACGTGGCTCGCGGGGATCCCGACGTGGGCGCGCGCCGAGGTCTGGTACTACACGACCGCGAACGACGGCGCCGCGTGCCAGTTCCTCACCGACCTGCTTCTCTCCAATCCCGAGGACGGCACGACCGAGCGCTCGCGCGGCCAGCTCCCCGGCGGACAGAACATGGGGCACGTCACCGGCTGGTGCCACACGACCGGGATGAGCGACCCGCCGCAGTACCGGGACGGCGCGCGGAACGCCGTGCTGGACGCAGAGGCCGCTCGGTAGAGCGACAGCGCAGCCGTCGGGTCACGGCTCGAGCCGCCGCTCTGCCGCGCGACGCCGCTCGACGCGCCATTCATCGAGCGCCAGCGCGCCGGCCATGGCGAAGAACACCACGAGTTGATCGACGGCGAGCCGCGCCGGCGCGTGTCCCAGGGCGAGGCCGCAGGTGGCGGTCCAGGCACCCCCGAGCGCTCCCCACGCCCACGGTGCCCGTCCGAGCACGAGGCGTCCGTCGAAGGCCGCGGCCCTCGACCAGAAGGTGATCGAGAGGAACGTGGCGAGGAGCGGGACGACGAGTTGCACGTACGTTGGATCGGCGTGCCGTCGGCCGCGGCTCCAGCGTGAACCTCCAAAACGCAAGGGTGACGATGGGTGGGGTCACCGAGCCGTAAGATCGTCCGCCGCGACGTGCCTTCCGTCGCGCTCCGATCTCCACGGACCCCGATCCGCGCTCTCCATGCTGCCCTTCTCTGCTTTCGTCGCCCTCGCGCTCACCGCCTCGCCCGCCGCAGCGGGCCAGGACGACTCGACCCGGCTCCTCCGCTTCCCCGACATCCACGGTGACACCGTCGTCTTCTGCTACGGCGGCGACCTCTGGAAGGCGCCGACGGGCGGCGGCACCGCGACGCGTCTGACCGCGCACCCCGGCCAGGAGGTCTTCCCGCGCTTCTCTCCCGACGGCGAGTGGATCGCCTTCACGGGGCAGTACGACGGCGACGAGCAGGTCTACGTCATGCCGTCGTCCGGCGGCGTGCCGAAGCGCCTGACGTGGTACCCCGCGCGCGGCCCGCTGCCGCCTCGCTGGGGCTACGACCACCAGGTGTACGGATGGACGCCCGACGGCGCGGCCGTGTTCTTCCGCTCGCTGCGCGACGCGGGCGGCGGCTCCGAGGGGCGGCTCTACTCGGTGCCGGTGGCCGGTGGCCTGCCGACCGCGATGCCGATGCCGAACTCCGGTGCCGGTGACCTCTCCCCGGACGGCAAGCGCGTCGTGTACTCGCCGCTCTTCCGCGACTTCCGTCACTGGAAGCGCTACGAGGGCGGCTGGGCGCAGAGCCTCTACGTCTTCGATCTGGAGACCGCCGAGCACACGCCGCTGGCGCACTCGCCGCGCACCGAGCGCGACCCGATGTGGATCGGCGGCACGGTCGTGTTCGTGTCCGACCGCGACGATCGCCTCAACCTGTACCGCGCCGATCCGAACGGAGGGACGGTCGAGCAGCTCACGGCCCACGATCCGTACGACGTGCGGTGGCCCTCGACCGACCACGGGACGCGGGTCGTGTACGAGCTGAACGGCGGCCTGCGGGTCTTCGACCTCGACGCGCGCACCGACGTGGCGATCGAGATCGCCGTGCCCGACGACGGGCTCTGGAAGCGGCCGCGGCGTATCTCCGTCGGCGGTTCGGTGGGCGGCTTCGGCCTGTCGCCGAAGGGCGAGCGCGCGGTGTTCACGGCGCGCGGCGAGGTCTTCTCGGCGCCCGCGGAGAAGGGACGCACGCGCAACCTGACGCGCTCCTCGGGCGCGAACGACCGGCTCGCCACCTGGTCCCCCGATGGCGCGACGATCGCGTACGTGTCGGACGCCTCGGGAGAGGACGAGATCTGGCTCGTCGACGCGAGCGGCGGCGCGGCGGCCCGTCAGCTCACCTCGGGCCACGCGGCGCGCCTGAACGGGATCCGGTGGTCGCCCGACGGCGAGCGCATCGCGATGACCGACTACCTCGGCCGGCTCTCCGTGGTCAAGGTCGAGGACGGCACCGAGACCCCCGTCGCCGACGACCCGTGGTGGGGGATCGGCGACGCGGCGTGGTCTCCGGACGGCGGGCACCTCGCCTTCAGCCTCCGGAACGAGGCGGGCGTGCAGCGGGTGCACGCCTGGAGCGTCGCCGACGGCGCGCTGCGCCAGGTCACCTCCGACCTCTTCGCGGCCTGGTCGCCGTCGTGGGGGCCGGAGGGCGACTACCTCTACTACCTCTCGGACCGCGCCTACGCCCCGCAGATCTCCGACCTGGAGTGGGACTACGCCGGCAACGACCGCGCGCAGATCTACGCGCTCGCGCTGCGCAAGGACGTCGAGCCGCTGTTCCCGCCGCAGGATGACGAGGTCGCGGCGGCAGAGGAAGCGAAGGACGACTCGAAGGAAGAGGGGGACGCCGAGGGCGACGACGAGTCCGAGGACGACGAGGCGGTCGAGATCGACTTCGACGGCCTCGCGTCGCGGGTCATGCGCGTGCCGGTCGGGAACGACAACTACGGCGGCCTGTCGGCGATCGACGGGCACCTGCTCTACGTCACCTCCGGCGCCTTCGTGTACGGCGGCAGCTCGGGCGACACGAAGCTGCACCGCTTCTCGCTGGAGGATCGCGAGGCGAAGGAGGTCGCGAGCGGGGTCTCCGGCTACGCGCTGTCCGCGGATCGCAAGAAGCTGCTCGTGCGGAAGGGCGGCGGCTTCCACCTGCACGACGCCGCGAAGGGCGGTGAGCCGAAGGCGGTCTCGACGTCCGGCATGGAGATGGACCTCGACCCCGAGGCCGAGTGGGGCGCGGTGTTCGCCGAGACCTGGCGCCTGTTCCGCGACTACTTCTACGTCCCGAACATGCACGGGTATGACTGGGAGGCGCTCCGGACGCAGTACGCGGCGCTCCTCCCGCACGTCGCGCATCGCTCGGACCTGAACTACGTCATCTCGGAGATGATCGCCGAGCTCAACGCCGGCCACACCTACGTCTCCGGCGGTGACTACGAGATCCCCGACCGCGCGCGCGTCGGGCTCCCCGGCGCACGCTTCGATCTCGACGGCGCGTCGGGCCGCTACCGGGTCGCGTCGATCCTCCCGGGACACAACGAGGAGTCGAAGTACCGCTCGCCGCTGACCGAGGTTGGCGTCGACGTGTCCGTCGGCGACTACGTGCTCGCGATCGACGGCCAGGAGCTCTCGGCCGACGACAACCCGTACCGCCTGCTTCAGCACCAGGAGGGCGCTGTCACGTGGACGGTGAACGACCGCCCGACGATGGAGGGCGCGCGCGAGGTGCGCTACCGGCCGCTGTCGTCCGAGGCGAGCCTCGTGTACCTCGACTGGGTCCTCGCGAACCACGCGCGCGTCACGGAGGCGACCGACGGTCGCGTCGGGTACCTGCACATCCCGAACATGGGCGCGGACGGGATCGCGGAGTTCATCAAGTGGTACTACCCGCAGATCCGCAAGGAGGGCCTCGTCGTCGACGTGCGCTCGAACGGCGGCGGCAACGTGTCGTCGATGATCATCGAGCGCCTCGCGCGCGACGTGATGGGCACTCGCTTCGGTCGGACGGCGGAGCTCCCGTCGACCTATCCGGGCACGGCCTTCCACGGCCACATGGTCTGCCTGATCTCCGAGACGTCGGCGTCGGACGGCGACATCTTCCCGCACTACTTCCGCGAGGCGAAGCTCGGCCCGCTGATCGGCAAGAAGACCTGGGGCGGCGTCGTCGGCGGCGGGAACATCGGCCTGATCGACGGCGGTTCCGTGTTCGTGCCGCGCTCGGCGACGAACGACCGCGACGGGAACTACATCATCGAGGGCATCGGGGTGCCGCCCGACATCGAGGTCGAGAACGACCCCGCGTCGGTGATCGGCGGCGGTGACCCGCAGCTGGAGCGGGGGATCGCGGAGGTCCTGGCCGCGATCGCGCGCGAGCCGATGTCGCTGCCCGAGCGCCCGGCGGATCCGGTCAAGACCCCGGGCAGCAGGTAGGCTGGGTCGAGTCCCGGAGGGAGTCGGCGATGACGCGAGTGAGCATCCAGGCCCTGGAAGACGCGTTCGAGTTCGCGAGCTTGGACCCCGGCGAGAGCAGCGCCTACCTCGACCGACGGACGGGGGAGATCCACTGCGTCTCGGCGGTGGTGGGCGAGGAGGGTCCGGACGATCTCGACGAGTCGGACCATTACCTCTTCGTGCCCGACCGGGACGACCTCCGGATCGGCTCGCGGACCGCGCGCCATTTCGCAGAGGACGAGGCAACGGACCTCTACGAGGAGGTGGTTCGGGCCTTCTCCGGTCCCGGCGCATTCCGGCGCTTCGAGGAAATCCTGGATCGAGCGGGGCGGCGCGAGGACTGGTTCACCTATCGGACCGCGAGGATCCGCGAGGGCCTGCGCGCGTGGTGCGAGGCCGAGGGGATCCAGGTGGTCGATGGTGGTCCAGCTGACGCGGACGGCTGAGCGGCACACTTCTTCGATGCGTCGCTCCCGATCCACCCTCGCCGGTCTCCTCGTCGTCGGCCTCGCGGCCTCGGCGTTCGCGCTGACCCGTCCGTCCGACCGGGCCGCTTCGGCCTGCGACGATGCCTGCTCCGGCTGCGACTGCTTCGCGCCGGAGGAGTGCGCGGATCGCGAGGAGGTGTGCCCCGCGGGCCCGGACTGCTGGATGCCGGACGTCTGCCCGGATCGGACGGTCGTGTGTCCGCCGGAGGCCCCGGCCGTTGCCGCGCAGTAGGTCGGAAGCGCGGCCGCGCTATCGTTCGTCGCGCGCGGCTGCCCAGCGCGCCTTGTAGAAGCGCTCTCCCGGCAGGCGCAGCTCGCCGGCGGGGTGCAGGAACTGCACGGCCTCGCTCCACCAGTGCTCGTCGTTCGCCTGGACGTACGCGATACGTCCGGTCGTCGGGTGCACGTCGACGCTCTTCACGTGGCTGAGGTCGCCGAGCTGCGGATGCCGTCGGAACGAGGCGCTTCGCAGGTCGAAGAGCCACACGTGCGCGTGGGTCGTCACGATCAGCTCGCCCGTCCCCGGAACGGGCGAAAGGTCGTGGCCGCTCGCGTCCGCGCCCTCCGGCAGGCCGTGCCGGCGCTCGAACCGTAACTCGCCGCTCTCGCCGTCGACCAGGTAGACGCACAGGTGCGCCATCCCGAGCGCGTACAGGCGCTCGTCCTCGGGGCGGTAGTGCACGCCGTGGGCGCTCGTGAGCGCGAACTGCTGGAGGAGCGCTCCGGTCGCGAGGTCGTGTACGAGCAGGCGGTTTCCCTCGCGGAGCGTCGACGCCGCGGACACGAGTCGCCCGCCGGGCAGGAGCTCGACCGAGTGCGCGTTCGGAACGAGGGTGCTGAACGAGGCGCGCGAGCCGCCCGCCTCCAGCACGGCGACGGCGCCACCGGAGGACGCGACGAGCCAGCGCCCGTCACGAAGCGGCTTGCACTCGTCGGTCGTGCCGAACCGCCCGCGGTGTGCGTCGTCGATGCCGTCGAGCCGTCCGACGTCGATGCTCGTGACGGTCGGCTCGGGCGCGTCGATCCGCGCAACGCGATGGACCTCGGTGAAGCCGGTCAGCAGGAGCTCCGGCTCGCCCGCCTGCGGCGCGAGCTGCGGGGACGTGAGCGTGAGGAGGAGCGCGATCATCGCTTCCAGCGGACCTCGGTCCCCATCAGGTCGAAGCGCCGCGCGACGCCGCCTGCGACGAGCACGAATTCTCTGGAGTCGTCGATCGTGACGAGGTCCTGCCACTCCGCGCCTTCGCAGAGGCGCGTGAACTTGGAGGTGGAGGGGTCGTAGGCGCGCACTTCACCGCTGCCTGTCAGGAGGCAGCCGAGCGGCGTCCAGGCTACGTCGAACACGTACCACATGCGGCCGCCCAGGAGGCCCGGTGCGACGATCGTCTCGAGCGTCTCCGCGTCGAGGATGGCGGGAATCAGTCCCTTCGCCACGACGACGCCAATGTGCTGCCCGTCCGGTGACCACCGCACACGCTGCACGAATCCGTGCAGCTGCATCGGGTCGGCTTCGACGATCCTGCGCGTCTTCGCGACGTCGCCCGACGCGCTGTCGAGGATCCACAGCGCGAAGTCGCGGCCTCCAACGGCGAGCGACGCGCCGTCCGGGCTGAACTCCACGCTGTCGTAGGCTCCGCTCAGCTCGATCGTGCGTAGGTCCTTGCCGGGCCATCCGAGCAGGACCGCGTCCTCGACGACGGCGGCGAGGCGGCGTTCGGTCGGGTGCACGTCCACCTGCCTCGCCCGCGGCCCGGTCCACACGAGCTCTCCTTCGCGCGTCCAGACCTGGACCGTCGTCGGGGACTCACCGTGCAGCCAGTCGTACGACCACGTCACCAGGTGGGAGCCGTCGTGCGTCCACTCGAGCTCGACGGCCTCGTGCCAGGGCTTCGGCGTCGGCGTGATCTCGGCCGTTGGCGATGCGAACGGACCGGGGTACCCGATGGCGCCGCCCGCGCGCTCGACGCGAACCGACCAGAGGGCCACCTCCCCGCCTGCGCTCGCGGCCGCGACGAACTCGCCCGTGTGGTCGACCGCGAGTTCGGCGATCGCACTCGTGTGCCGCGCGAAGGGGTCGCGCCCGATCCGCTCACCGGTCCTCGGGTCCACAGGGACGATCAGGCCGTCCGTTCGACCGAGAAGGAGAGTGCGCTCGTCGAGGAGGGCCGCGCACGTGATCGCCCCAGGCGGATCCGCGCCGGCGATGGAGGGTGGCGGAAGGAGTGTCGCAGCGAGGAGATGTGGGAGAGCGAGGAGGAGCATGCTGGCAGCGAGAGGAAGCGGCTCTCGACCATAGCGCAGGGGGCGTCCGTGGCCTGTACCGTGGTCCCTTTCGACGCCCCCGCCGCCGCTCAATGAGATCTCGATGGAGCCCACCGCCGACCGTTCGATGCCGAACACCAGCCTCCGACGCCCATTTCACCGCGCCGCTGCGATCGGGGCGCTCGTCGCGATCCACGCCGGCTGCGCCGGGACGCCGGAGGGCGCCAGCCCGGCACCAGGCACTGCGCCAGAGCCCTCGACCTCCTACGCGGACCTCGTGACGCTCTTCGAGGACTGGCGCGCCTTCGAGGCGCCGCCCCTGCTCGACGGCGCGCCCGACTACACGCCGGAGCGGATGGCCGCGGCGCACGCGGAGCTCCAGACGTACCTCGCTCGCCTCCGCGCGATCGACACGTCGGCGTGGCCCGTGGAGCAGCAGATCGACTGGCACATCGTCCTCGCCGAGATGAACGGCTTCGACTTCAACTGCCGGGTGCTCAAGCCGTGGGAGCGCGACCCCGCGTTCTACCAGTCGGTGTGGACCTATCAGAGCGACGTGCCCGCGCACGAAGGGCCGACGCACCACGCGCTGCTGGAGCTCTGGACGTACGAGTTCCCGCTCACCGAGAGCGAGGAGGCGCGGATGATCGGCGACCTCCAGGTCATCCCGCCGCTGCTGACCCAGGCGAAGGGCAACCTCACCGGCAACGCGCGTGACCTGTTCTTCGCCGGGATCAGGAACATCCGCGACCAGGACAGCAACCTGGAGAGCATCCGGACGAGCGCGGGCGACGGCGCCAGCGCCGGGCTGCTCGCCGCGCTCGACGCCGCGCAGGGCGCCACGCGCGACCTCGCCGCGTGGCTGGAGGCGGAGGCGCCCTCTCGCACCGGGCCGTCCGGCATCGGCAAGGAGAACTACACCTGGTACCTCCAGAACGTCCACCTGGTCCCGATGACGTGGGACGACGAGGTGCGGCTGCTGACGCGCGAGCTGGAGCGTGCCTGGTCCTCGCTCCGGCTGGAGGAGGCGCGCAACAGAGACCTGCCGGAGATGGTCGCGGCGTCGAGCCCCGAGGAGTACGACCGCAAGGCGGACGAGGCGGCGACGCGGCTCATGGCGTTCCTGGAGGAGAAGGGCGTCATGAACGTCAAGCCGAACATGGAGCCCGCGCTGCGCGAGCACCTCGGCCGGTTCGTCCCCGAGGACAAGCGGAACTTCTTCTGGATCACCGCGCACTACGACCCGGCGCCGCTCTACTGCCACTTCTACCACTGGTGGGACCACGCGCAGATTCGCGACGAGCCCCACGAGAGCCCGATCCGGCGCGGCGCGCTGCTCTACAACATCTTCGACAGCCGCTGCGAGGGCGTCGCGACGGGCGTCGAGGAGATGTTCATGCAGGCGGGGCTCCACGACGCGAGCCCGCGGTCGCGCGAGATCGTCTGGATCATGCTCGCGCAGCGCGCGGCGCGCGGGCTCGGCTCGCTCTACGCGCATGCGAACGAGATGACCATGGAGGAGGCGGGGCAGGTGCACGTCGACTGGACGCCGCGCGGCTGGATGACGACGGAGCCCGAGCTCCTGCGCTTCGAGCAGCACCTGTACCTGCGCCAGCCGGGCTACGGCACGAGCTACGTGACGGGCAAGTACCTGTTCGAGAGGCTGCTCGCCGACTACGGCAAGCAGGCGGAGGAGCGCGGCGAGATGTTCTCGCTGCCGCGCTTCTTCGAGGCGATGAACTCGGCGGGCTGCATCCCGTTCTCGCTGATCCGGTGGGAGATGACCGGGCTGAGCGACGAGGTGCCGTCCGTGGCGCTGGAGTCTCGCGCGCGGGTCGCGGGGGGGCGCTCGTGAGGGGGGCCGCCGCGGCGCTTGTCGGCCTCTTCGTCGCCGTGTCCTGCGGCACGCCGGCGAGCGACACCCCGGAGCCCGTCCGGACGCGCGCGACGGACGTGCCGGCGGTGGATCGGCTGACGGTCGACCGGGTGCTCGCGCGTCCCTCGCTGACGGGGACGTCGCCCTCTTCGCCGGCGTGGTCGCCGGATGGCGCGCGGCTCGCGTTCCTCTGGAACGACGCCGCGATGCCGCGGCGCGAGATCTGGATGGTCGAGAAGGATGGCTCCGGTCTGCGGCGCGTGACGAGCGATGCAGAGGGCTCAGGGGGCATCGGGCGGTTCGCGTGGATGCCCGACGGAGGCGCGCTCGTCTACCTGCGCTCTGGCGCGCTGTGGCGCACCGATGTTCAGGGGGCCTCGGTCGTCCTCACGCCCGAGGCGAGCGGCGCATCGTCCCTCCAGGTGTCTCCGGACGGCCGCTTCGTGTCGTTCCTGAAGGCCGGCGACCTCTGGCTCTTCGAGGTGGCGACCGGGGCGCTCACCCAGGCCACTCGCGTCGGCGTTCCTTCGATCTCGAAGCTGCCGCTCGGTCGCTACCAC
>JBCDGE010000164.1:0-12493 GCA_038757895.1 Planctomycetota bacterium
CGCGACCGGCCCGCCACCCGCACGGCTCTCCTCCGACCTCTCCGGCCCTTCCGGCACCACCGCACCCCGCACTTGCAGCGCGCCTCCGTCACCGCACTCGCCGTCACCGCGATCGGCGTCGCCTTCGTCGCGATCCGCGAAGGCGGGCTGGACGACGTGGGGATGGGCGCGCTCGGCGGTGTGCTGCTCGGCGGGGTGGTCGGCCTGATGGCGCACTCGCTCGTGGCGACGGCGATGCAGCTCGACGCGGAGCGCTCGCTGCGCTTCGTGATGGCCGGGTTCACGGTCAAGGCGGCCGGTGCGGTTCTGCCCTGGGGCGTCTTCGCCTTCTGGGCGCCGGCGCGGGCGTTCGCCGACCCGACGGCCTACCTCGTCGGCTACGCGGCAGCGGTCCTCCCGATCCTCTGCGCCGGCGTCATCGATCACCTCCGCCTCGCGGCGATCCTCTCGGCCGAAAGGGCGAGCGGCGAAGCGAGCGGCGGCCTCAACTCCTCGGTCTCCACTGGCTCCAGCGGTTCGCTGGAGAGCGCGTCGTGAGCCTCTTCCGTCCGCTCCTGATGCTGGCCATCCTGGTCGGCGCCTGCTTCCTCACGTCGCGCCACACGCCGCACCACTCGGCGACCGAGGCGACGATCTTCACGACGCTGTTCCGGCACGTGACGCCGGAGGCCGTCGTGTCGGCGAGCGCTGCCCACGGCGGCTCTCATGGGGACGCCCACGGCGAGTCCCATGGCGAGTCCCACGGGGACGGCCACGGCGAGGAGGGCAGCCACTCCGAAGGGGCTGGGCACGGCGACGAGGCCGGCCACGGCGACGAGGGCGCGCACGCGGACGGCGGCGACCATGCCGACGAGCACCACCACGCCGCGTCGCCGGCCATCGCGATCCCGATCCCCGGGTTCCTCGGCATCTTCGACGGCGACCCGACGCACGACGGTGCGCAGCTGGTGGTCTACAACCTGCAGATCTTCCAGATCGCCGCGCTGCTCATGATCCTGGTCATGTTCGGCGGCGTGCCGGCGTACCTGCGCACGGGCAAGGGCGACCACGTGACGCGCCTCGCGGCGGGCTTCTGCCTGTGGATGCGCGACGACCTCGTCGAGCCGGCCATGGGCAAGGAGCTGTCGAACAAGTTCCTCCCGTTCATGATGTTCGTCTTCTTCTTCATCATGTTCATGAACGTGATGGGGCTGACGCCGAAGTCGGTGACCCCGACGGCGAGCATCTTCGTCACGGCCGCGCTCGCGTTCATCACGTTCTGCGTGATGCTCGGCGGCGGGATGATCGCCCAGGGACCGGTGGCGTTCTTCAAGAACCTCGTGCCGCACGTGCCCGGGTTCCTGTGGCCGCTCATGTTCCTGATCGAGCTGACGGGCCTCTTCCTGAAGCCCGCCGCTCTGATGATCCGACTCTTCGCGACGATGATGGGCGGGCACCTCGTCGTGCTGTCCTTCCTCGGGCTGATCTTCTACTTCGCCACGTCGCAGTTCAGCACCGCGCTCGCCGCCGGACTCAGCCCCGTCTGGGTCGGCTTCGGCGTCTTCGTGATGATCATCGAGGCCTTCGTCGCGCTCGTGCAGGCCTACATCTTCACCCTCCTCTCCTCGCTGTTCATCAGCGCCTCGATCCACCCCGAGCACTGATCGGCGAGGAGTCCCGCCGTCGGCTTCGACCGGCGCGGACCCACGTACCCTGACTCCGCTCCGCGCGCGAAGGCCGCGGGCAACCCAAGACCCAGCAGGTCCAAAGTCGGACCACCACCCCTCCAACCCGAAGCCATGATCAACCCTGTCGTTCAAGAAACCGCAATGGACATCGCGAAGGCCGGAGCCGGTATCGGCGCGGGACTCGCCGCCATCGGAGCGGGCATCGGGATCGGCCACATCGGCGCCGGGGCCACGGAGGGCATCGCCCGCCAGCCCGAGGCCGAGGCCAAGATCCGCGGCATCGCGATCATCCTCGCGGCGTTCGTCGAGGGCGTCGCGCTGTTCGCCGTCATCCTGACGCTCCTCATCGTCATCGCCTGACGATCCGCGGGTCGATCGCACCGCGCGACGCGTCACGGACGCATCGCGCGGTTTGCGGCGACCCGTCGGCCCCGGACCCGAGTCCGCGGCCGCGCCCCGAAGTCACACCGCCGAGAGCGACCTTTCGTCCGAACCTCCAACCCGCGGGCCCATGCCGATTGCCGCGAACCTGACGAGCGTTCCCTTCCTCCTCGCCGAAGGCGGGGGATTCAACGTCTTCGATCCGAACGGGGTCGGGAACTTCCTCTGGACCCTCATCATCTTCTTCCTCGCCCTCCCGGTGATGTGGAAGATGATCTTCGGGCCGATCACGGTGGCGCTCGTCGAACGGGACTCGAAGGCGTCCGAGGCGATCCACGCCGCCGAGGCCGCGAGCGAGGCTGCCGAGCGCAGCCGCGCCGAGGTCGAGGTCGCGCTCGGCAACGCGAACGCGGAGGCGAAGAAGATCATCGCCGCCGCGACCGCGCGCGCCGAGACGCGCGAGCGTGACATCGTCGACAACGCCAAGAAAGAGGCCGAGGCGATGATCGTCAGCGCGCGGAACCAGATCGACGCGGAGCGCGAGAAGGCGATCGCGCAGATCCGCGGCGAGGTCGTCACGCTGTCCCTGAAGGCCGCCACCGAGGTGCTCGGCCGGACCGTGGGCAGTGACGACGACCGGCGTCTCGTCGAGGACATCGTCACCGCGTCGGGGAGCTCGAAGTGATCGTCGACCCGGTCACCAACCGCTGGGCGGACGCTCTCTTCGCCGTCGCCAAGAGCGCCGGCGCGGTGGACGAGATCCAGCACGACACGGCGCGCCTCTCCGAAGAGGTGTCCTCGCCGGCCGTCGCGGCGTTCCTCTTCGGGAGCAGCATCTCGCAGGAGGCGCGCGAGCAGAAGTTCGCGCCCCTCCTGGAGCAGCTGCACCCCAAGACGCAGTCCTTCGTGCGCCTCCTGTTCGCCAAGCGGCGCCAGGAGGTCATGCGCGGGATCGGAGACGCCTTCAAGCGCAAGGTCTACGACGAGACCGGCCGCATCGAGGGCGTCGTCGAGTCGGCCCGAGCGCTGGACTCCGAGGACGTCTCCCGGCTGGAGACCGCCGTGGGGGCGAGGATCGGCAAGACCGTCGTCCTCTCCCAGCGCACGGACGACTCCCTCGTCGGCGGTGCCCGCGTCATCGTCGGCGCCCGGCTCTTCGACGCGACCGTGAAGGGCCGCCTCGACGCGATGCGCGAGCGACTGATGTCGTCCGGCCTCCCCGCCTGAACTGCCGCGCCCTCCCTCCGCGGCACCCCCGAACACCCACCCCGTCACACCTCCACTCGCCGGCGCGGCGTACGCGCGCGGCACCCCATCAGCCATGGACCTCCGACCCGCCGAAGTGACCTCGATCCTCGAGAAGGAGATCGAGGGGTTCAGCCAGGAAAGCGGCATGCAGACCGTCGGCACCGTGCTCAGCGTCGGTGACGGCGTCGCGCGCGTGTACGGGCTCGACGACTGCGTCATGAACGAGCTCCTCGAGTTCGAGGGCGGTGTTCGCGGCGTCGCCCTGAACCTCGAGGAGGACAACGTCGGCTGCGTGCTCCTGGGTTCCGCGACCGAGGTCAAGGAAGGCCAGCAGGTGCGCGGCACCGGCCGGATCATCTCCGTGCCGACCGGCGACAAGCTGCTCGGCCGCGTCGTGAACGCGCTCGGCGACCCGGTCGACGGCAAGGGCCCGCTCGGAACGACCGACGGGGACCTGCGCCCGATCGAGCAGCCCGCGCCCTCCGTCGTCGAGCGCCAGCCCGTGGACCAGCCGCTGCAGACCGGCATCAAGGCGATCGACGCCATGATCCCGATCGGTCGCGGCCAGCGGGAGCTGATCATCGGCGACCGCCAGACGGGCAAGTCGGCGCTCCTGATCGACACGATCCTGTCGCAGAAGACCACCGGCGGCGGCGATCCGACCAACCCGGAGCAGGTCATCTGCATCTACGTCGCGGTCGGCCAGAAGCAGTCGACGGTCGTCGACATCGTCCGCCGCCTGGAGGCGGAGGACGCTATGAAGTACACGATCGTCGTCAGCGCGTCGGCCATCGACGAGGCGTCGATGCAGTACCTGGCGTGCTACGGCGGCTGCGCGATGGGCGAGCGGTTCCGCGACGAGGGCCGCCACGTCGTCATCTTCTACGACGACCTCTACAAGCAGGCGCTGGCCTACCGCCAGGTCATGCTGCTGCTGCGCCGCCCGCCGGGCCGCGAGGCGTTCCCGGGCGACGTGTTCAACCTGCACAGCCGCCTCCTGGAGCGCGCCGCGAAGCTCGCGGACAACGCGCCGGAGATCAATCCGCGCTTCTCGAAGGGCGGCGGCACGCTGACGGCGCTGCCCGTCGTCGAGACGCAGGAAGGCGACGTGTCGGCGTACATCCCGACGAACGTCATCTCGATCACCGACGGCCAGATCTTCCTGGAGTCGAACCTCTTCAACGCCGGTATCCGCCCGGCCGTGAATGCGGGCATCTCGGTGTCGCGCGTCGGCGGCGCGGCGCAGATCCCGCCGATGAAGAAGACCGCGGGCTCGCTCCGCCTCGATCTCGCCCAGTACCGCGAGCTCCAGGCCTTCGCGCAGTTCGGATCGGACCTCGACAAGGCGACCCAGCAGAAGCTGACGCGCGGTGAGCGCCTGGTCGAGATCCTCAAGCAGGGCCAGTACGCCCCGGTCGAGGTCTCCGAGCAGGTGATGATCATCTACGCCGGCACCTCGGGCGCGCTGGACGACCTCCCCGCGAACCAGGTCCGCGACTTCGAGCGTCAGTTCCTCGACTACGTCCGCGACACGCACCCCGACATCGGGCAGCAGATCCGCGACGCCAAGAAGGACATCCCCGACGACGTCAAGAAGACGCTCGACGAGGCCGCGAGCACGGTCAAGGCCCAGCTCGCCTGATCTGGACTCGGCATGGCCGGCATCAAGGAACTCCGCCAGCGGATCAAGTCCGTTGGCAACATCAAGCAGATCACGCGAGCGATGGAGATGGTCGCCTCGACCAAGCTCCGTCGCTTCCAGGATCGCGCCATCGCCTCGCGTCCCTACAGCGAGGAGATCGCTGGACTCGTCGCGCGCATGTCGGCGGCGGTCGGCGACTCGCTGGAGGACACGACGCTCTTCGAGCCGGGTGAGGGCGACCGCACGCTGGTCCTCCTCATGTCGTCGGACCGCGGTCTCTGCGGCGCCTACAACACCCAGCTCTTCCGGGCGCTGGAGGAGTGGCTCGTCGATCGTGACGTCTCGAAGCACGACTTCTACGTCTACGGCCGCAAGGGCGCGCAGTACCTCAGCAAGCGCGGACGCAACGTCGAGCGCTTCCTGACCGACCCGCCGATGGAGCAGGTCGACTACGCGAACGCGACCACGACGGGCCGGATGCTCGTCCGCGAGTTCGAGAGCGGCACCTACCGCGACGTGTACCTGGTCTCGACGTCGTTCGAGACGATGGTGCGCTACGTCCCGCGGGTCGTGCCGTTCCTGCCCCTCTCGCCGGATGCCATCGGCGGCGGCGAGGACCGGGCGCCGGCCTCCGACGCGATCATGGAGCCCAACGCGCAGGCGATCTTCGAAGCGATCGTCCCGCGCTACCTCGAGACCCGCATCTACAACGCCCTGCTCGAGTCGCTGACCAGCGAATACGCGAGCCGCCGCTTCGCGATGAAGAACGCGACCGACGCGGCTGACGACATGGTGAAGGTGCTCAAGAGCATCTACAACCGCAAGCGTCAGGAAGGCATCACGAAGGAGCTCCTCGACATCGTCGGGGGCACCGAGGCTCTGAAGTAATCAGAGCCGTTCGCAGACGCCCGCTCCCCTCCACGTCCACACCCCCGCCTCCTTTCCTTTCGAGCCGAGATCGAACCGGCTCCTCCTCCCATGACGGCCACGCAAACGAAGGGCTCCATCGCTCAGATCTTCGGTCCCGTCGTCGACGTCCGCTTCCCCGCGGGGCAGCTGCCCGAGATCTACAACGCCATCGAGGTCAAGGACTCGTCGGCCGACATCGACATCGTCCTCGAGGTCGCGCAGCACCTCGGCAACGACGTCGCGCGCTGCATCGCAATGGCGTCGACCGACGGCTGCCGCCGCGGCATGGACGCGATCGACACCGGCGCGCCGATCTCGGTGCCGGTGGGCGAGCGCACCAAGGGGCGGATCTTCAACCTGCTCGGCACGGCGCTCGACACGGTCAAGCGCGGTGACATCGAGGACGGCGTCTCGTGGCCGATCCACCGGACCGCGCCGCGGTTCGACGAGCAGGAGGCCGTCTCCGAGATCTTCGAGACCGGCATCAAGGTCGTCGACCTTCTGTGCCCGTTCGCGAAGGGCGGCAAGATCGGCCTGTTCGGCGGTGCGGGCGTCGGCAAGACGGTCCTCATCCAGGAGCTGATCCGGATCACGGCGGTCGAGAAGGGCGGCTTCAGCGTGTTCGCCGGCGTCGGCGAGCGCACGCGCGAGGGCAACGACCTCTGGCTGGAGATGTCCGAGGCCGAGTACACGCTGCCGGACGGCGGCAAGGCGTCGGTCATCGACAACGCCGTGCTCGTGTTCGGCCAGATGAACGAGCCGCCGGGCGCCCGCCTGCGGGTCGCGCTGACCGGCCTGACCATGGCCGAGTACTTCCGCGAGGAGAAGGGGCAGGACGTGCTCCTCTTCGTCGACAACATCTTCCGCTTCGTCCAGGCGGGCTCCGAGGTGTCGGCGCTCCTCGGCCGGATGCCCTCCGCGGTCGGCTACCAGCCGACGATGGCGTCCGAGATGGGCGCGCTGCAGGAGCGCATCACGACGACCAAGGACGGCTCGGTGACCTCGATGCAGGCCGTGTACGTCCCCGCGGACGACATCACGGATCCGGCGCCGGTCGCGACGTTCGCGCACCTCGACTCGACGATCATCCTCGACCGCGCGATCTCCGAGCTGGGCATCTACCCCGCCGTCGACCCGCTGAAGTCGACGTCGCGGATGCTCGACCCGCAGGTCGTCGGTGAGGAGCACTACAACACCGCGCGTCAGGTCCAGCAGACGCTCCAGCGCTACGCCGACCTCCGCGACATCATCGCGATCCTCGGCATCGAGGAGCTCTCGGACGAGGACAAGCTCGTCGTCGCCCGCGCCCGACGGATCCAGAAGTTCCTGTCGCAGCCGTTCTTCGTCGCCGAACAGTTCACCGGCATGGCCGGCGTGTTCGTGCCCCGCGAGGACACCGTGCGCTCGTTCCGCGAGATCCTCGACGGCAAGCACGACGAGATGCCCGAGGATGCGTTCTACATGGTCGCCGGCATCGAGGCCGCTGCGTCCAAGGCCCAGGAGATCGGCACCGACGGCTGAGCCCGTCGTCCACGCACAACGGAACGACCCCATGAGCGGCAGCCTCAACCTGCGAGTGATCACGCCCGAGCGCATCCAGCTCGACACGACGTGCAGCTCGATCCAGTTCATCACGGTGGACGGATACGTCGGCGTGCTGAAGGACCACGCGCCGATGGTCGCCGCGCTCGGCGTCGGCGGCCTCGCCTTCGGCGACGAGGGCAGCGACGACAAGGAGGCGATGTTCGTCGCCGGCGGGTTCGCTGAGGTGCGTGACAATACCGTTCGCATCGTCACCGAGGCCTCCGAGCGCCCGACCGACATCGACGTCGACCGGGCGTCGAAGGCCGCGGACCGCGCGCGTCAACGCCTCGAGCAGGGCACGGTCGACGGGAGCGCCGTCGACTTCCTGCGCGCGCAAGCGTCGCTCCGCCGAGCGATGATGCGCATGCAGATCGCCAACCGCTACCAGTGATGGGCGGCTCGGTCGAGCCGGCCGCCTGGAAGCGGACGCACACCTGCGGCGAGCTCCGGGAGGAGCATGCCGGCCAGACCGTCACCCTCAACGGCTGGGTCGCGAGCCGCCGCAACCTCGGCGGGATCTACTTCGTGGACCTGCGGGACCGCTACGGCGTGACCCAGGTCGTCCTGCCTGAGGACCTCGACGCGTCGGCCAAGCTCGCGCGCGAGGACTGCATCTCCGTCCGGGGCGAGGTCGCCGTTCGGGAGGCGCCGAACGACAAGCTGTCGACGGGCCTGATCGAGATCCGGGCGGGCTCGATCGAAAAGCTCTCGTCGTCGCAGACGCCGCCGTTCGAGATCGAGGAGGACCTCGACACCTCGGTCGAGCTGCGGCTCCAGTACCGCTACCTCGACCTGCGGCGCCCCGACATGCAGCGGGCGCTCATGCACCGCAGCCGGTTCATCGGCGCGATGCGGGCCGCGTTCCTCGCGCGCGAATTCGCCGAGGTCGAGACGCCGATCCTGACGAAGGCGACGCCCGAGGGCGCGCGCGACTACCTCGTCCCGAGCCGCGTCCACCCGGGCAGCTTCTACGCGCTCCCGCAGAGCCCGCAGATCTTCAAGCAGATCCTGATGGTCTCGGGCATGGACCGCTACTTCCAGGTCGCGCGGTGCTTCCGCGACGAGGACCTGCGCGCGGACCGGCAGCCCGAGTTCACCCAGCTCGACATGGAGATGTCCTTCGTCGAGGAGGAGGACGTGTTCGCCGCCTGGGAGGGCGTGCTCGTCGACACTTTCAAGACCTCGATGGGCGTGGACCTCCCGGTGCCGTTCCCGCGCCTCACCTGGCGCGAGGCCATGGAGCGCTACGGCTCGGACAAGCCGGACACGCGCTTCGGCATGGAGCTCGTCGATGTCGCCGAGTGGATCCCCGTCAGCGGATTCGGCGTGTTCGAGAAGACTCTGGCCGCGGGCGGCCGCGTCATGGCGCTGCGCGTAGAGGGCGGGGGCGACTCCGTCTCGCGCGGCAACATGAAGAAGCTGGAGGAGGTCGCGAAGACCTACGGCGCCAAGGGCCTCGCCTGGTGGAAGCCGGGCGTCGAGGGCGGCGCCGGCGGCTCGATCGTCAAGTTCTGCCAGGGCGACTCCGGGGCCAAGCTCATGGAGATCACCGGCGCGGGCGAGGGCGACCTCGTCCTCCTCGTGGGTGACGTCGAGAGCACGACCTGGCGGTCGCTCGGCGCGCTGCGCCTGCACCTCGGCAGGGAGCTCGGCCTCATTCCCGCGACCGACGGCGCCGACGCCGGCGGGGCGGGACCCTGGAACTTCCTCTGGGTCACCCGGTTCCCGATGTTCGAGCGCGACGAGGAGCCGAACGACGGCGGCCCGCCGCGCTGGGTCTCGCTGCACCACCCCTTCACCGCGCCGGCGGAGTGGGGGATGGACGGCGACCCGGGCGACATGGAGAGCCGCGCCTACGACCTCGTCCTGAACGGCTGGGAGCTCGGCTCGGGCTCGATCCGGATCCACCGTCAGGACACCCAGGCCCGCGTCTTCGAGCTGCTGGGCCTCGACGAGGAGCAGCAGAGCACCAAGTTCGGGTTCCTCCTGGAAGCGCTCTCCTACGGACCGCCGCCCCACGGCGGGTTCGCGGTCGGCCTCGACCGGATCGTCGCGCTGACGCTCGGCATGGAGTCCATCCGCGACGTGGTGGCCTTCCCGAAGACGGCGTCCGCGACCGACCTCATGTGCGACGCGCCGAGCTCGGTCGAGTCCCATCAGATGGACGAGCTCTTCATCCGGCATTCAGGACTCGAGCGACACTCGCGACTCGACGAGGGCGCGGGCGCCGACGCCCGCTGACGGAAGGCCGCCGGCCGCGTCCGGACGGGCTCTTCACCGAATCCTGTCCTGGCCGTCCGGGCGATTCCGTCCTATCGTCATCCACTCTCCGGTCCGTGCACGCCCGATGGGGGCGCAGCGGATCCTCCACGACCCACAGAGAAACGACTTGGCAGCACAGAGCTTCCGACGCAACCGACGTATCCGCGTTCCCGAGGTCCGACTGATCGACGAGAACGGCGACCAGGCCGGCGTCGTTGCGACCAAGGACGCGCTCCAGCGCGCGCAGAACGCGGGACTCGATCTCGTCGAAGTGGCCCCGACCGCGCGCCCGCCGGTGTGCAAGATCCTGGACTGGGGCAAGTTCAACTACGAGCAGTCCAAGAAGAACAAGCGGGACAAGGGCAGCTCGAAGACCAAGTCGGGGCTCAAGGAACTCCGGGTCCGTCCGGCGATCTCCGAGCACGACCTGTCGTACCGTCTGACCGACGGGCGCAAGTTCCTCGACGAGGGGCACAAGGTGCTCTGCGTCTGCATCTTCAAGGGCCGTCAGATGGCCCACCCCGAGCACGGGTACGAGGTCATGCGACAGGTGTCGGCCGACCTCTCGGACATCTCGCGCATCGAGATGCCGGCCAAGATGCAGGGGCGACGGATGACGATGCTCCTGAGCCCGCTGCCGCTCGCCCAGCGACGCGCCGCCGCCAAGGAGCGCGAGCGCAAGGCCCGCGAGGCCGAGATCGCCCGCGAGCGGGGCGAGGACGTTCCGGAGGAGTAGACCTCCCGGCGACGAGATCACTGCCCTTCCGATCCCCACAACCGGCCCAGCGATGCGCGTTCTCCTCTGCACCCTGTCCGTCGTCCTGCTCCTCGGCACCGCGATCGCGTCGTCTCTCGTCGGTGACGTCGTCAACGACAAGTGCCCCATCAGCGATCAGCCGGTCAAGGACGGCGTGGTCGTGTCGACCGACGGTGGCGACATCGGCGTCTGCTGCAACAAGTGCAAGGCGGCCGTCGAGAAGTGGAGCGACGGGAAGAAGGCCGAGTTCGTCGCCTCGGCGAAGACCGGCGAGAAGAAGCAGGCGGGCAAGGACGCCAAGAAACCTGACGCGAAGCCCGCGAAGTGGGGCGAGCCCTACCTCCTGGATGTCTGCGCCGCTTCCGGTCGTCCGCTCGACGTCAAGGGCACGCCGACCACCAAGATCGTCGAGGGCCGCGAGCTCAAGTTCTGCTGCGGCGGCTGCGCCAAGGTCGTCGCCGAGGAACCCGCCAAGTGGCTCCCGCGCGTCGACGAGAAGATCACCGAGCGCCAGCGGTCGATCTACCCGACCGAGACGTGCGTCGTCAGCGGCGAGCCGCTGACGGAGGACGGCAAGGACGTCGCGACGTCGCTGGTGGTCAACAACCGCCTCTTCCGCGTCTGCTGCAAGATGTGCGCGAAGAAGGTGACCAAGGAGCCGGCGAAGTACGCCGAGAAGCTCGACGGGCTCGCGATGGAGGCACAGGCGAAGGCCTACCCGCTGAAGGCCTGCGTCGTGAACCCCAAGGGCGAGATCGGCGAGGACTCCACCAAGATGATGATCGGCGGTCGCCTGGTCGTCACCTGCTGCGGGACCTGCGCCAAGAAGGTCAAGAACGACCCCGCCAAGTACGTCGCGAAGGTCGACGCCGCGCGCGCCGAGAAGGCCCCCAAGGAGAAGCCGAAGGCGAAGTCCGGCGCGAAGGCGAAGGACGCCTCCGGCGGCAACGGCCTCTGACCCGGCGCGCACACCGAGCGATTCACTGATCCCGAGCGGCTGCCCGAACGACGGGGCGGCACTCGGGATTTTGCCTGCGGCTCCTCGTCGCGACGCGAGCGCCGTATCGTGTGCGGATGAGCGACGCGCCGCAGACGGGTGACGCCGGCCAAGAGCCGAACGTCGGTGGGTTCCTCGGGTGGATCGAGCGCGTCGGGAACCGCCTGCCCGACCCCGCGACGCTCTTCCTGATCGGGACGTTCGGCGTCATGGTCCTGTCCGCCCTCGCGGTGGCGACGGACTGGACGGTCGTCCACGAGCTGCCGCGGCCCGTCGAGGGCTCGGACAGCGAGGTCCGGTGGGAGGTCGTCATGGAGACCTCCACCGTCGAGAAGACGCTGGAGGACGGGAGCGTCGTCCAGGAGGCGGTCGAGGCCCCGAAGACGTCGAAGGCGAAGAGCCTCCTGACGGCCGAGGGGATCTTCTGGCTGCTGTCGTCGCTGGTCGACAACTTCATGCAGTTCCCGCCGCTCGGCGTGGTGCTCGTCGGGATGCTCGGGATCGGGCTCGCCGAGCGCGTCGGGCTCATCGCGGTGCTCCTGAAGTACCTGATGATGCTCGTACCGACGTCGCTCCTGACGCCGGCGATGGTCTTCTTCGGGATCATGAGCTCGACCGGCATCGACGCCGGCTACGTCGTCCTGCCGCCCCTCGCAGCCGCGCTCTACCGGGCCGTGGGGCGCTCACCGATGGCCGGGATCGCCGCCGTCTTCGCGGGCGTGGCGGCCGGCTTCAACGCGAACCTGTTCGTCACGGGGCTGGACCCATTGCTAGCGGGGTTCGCGACCACGGGCGCCCAGGTCATCGACCCCGAGTACCAGGTTGCGGCGACCTGCAACCTGTTCTTCATGATCGGGTCGACGTTCGTGATCACCGGTGCAGGCTGGTGGACCACGTCGTTCTTTGTCGAGAAGCGCCTGAGCAAGCTCCCGCCGGAGGACGGCGGGCCCGTCGAGGTCAGCGCCGCCGACCTGGAGAACCAGCGCGTCCGCGACGACGAGAAGTCCGCGCTCGTGTGGGCGCTCGGAGCGCTCGCAGTCGTGTTC
>JBCDGE010000165.1:0-12447 GCA_038757895.1 Planctomycetota bacterium
CGGCGCCGGAGCGGGCGGCGCGGCTGCGACCGGCGCCGCGGGCGCGGCCGGAGCGGCCGGCGCGGGAGCGGCGCTCGGGCTGGAGCTCCCCGTCTGCTCGTGGATCGAGTCGAGCACGCTCGCCGCCAGCGACTTCAGCGTCGGGAAGACGCCCTGCCCGCTGTTCGCGACGGCCTCGAACGAGGGCACACCGTGCGGGTTGAGCTGCTTCTCCAGCTCCTCCACCGGCAGCGCATCCGGCAGGTCCCGCTTGTTGTACTGGATGACCATCGGGATCTCGGCGATGTCCTTGCCGTACTCGGCGAGGTTCTCCGCGAGGTTCCCGAGCGACTCGAGGTTCTCCTCCATCATCGACGCGCTGGAGTCGGCGATGAAGATCACGCCGTCGACCCCTTGCAGCACGAGCTTGCGCGTCGAGTTGTAGTAGACCTGGCCGGGGACCGTGTAGATCTGGAACTGCGTCCGCATGCCGGCGACGGTTCCGAGATCGAGCGGCATGAAGTCGAAGAACAGCGTGCGATCGCCGTCCGTCGAGATGCTCGTCAGGTCTCCCTTGTTCGACTCGGGCGCGCGCTGGTGAACGACCTCGAGGTTGGTCGTCTTGCCCGACATCCCCGGGCCGTAGTAGACGATTTTCACCGTCACGCTCTTCTGAGCGAAGTTGATCTGAACCATCTGAGTCGTCTCCGGAGGGCGGGAGGGCGCGCTGCTGCTCGGTGGGCCGTACTAGTTGCCGCCGGCGGCCGTGCCCGAGCCGCCTGCAGGGTCGATGAGGGAGGAAGCACGATCGGGGAGTGCCCCGGCCGCGTAGTCGGAGAGCGGCGGCGCTGCTGCCGCACGCGGTGCGCCTCCGGCGCGCGGAAGCGCCGGAGCGTTCTGGTCGGGGTCGAACCGACCCAGG
The DNA here is from genome assembly GCA_038757895.1 of Planctomycetota bacterium. GTDB lineage: Bacteria > Planctomycetota > UBA1135 > UBA1135 > Saltatorellus. The sequence continues at coordinate 902 of JBCDGE010000165.1, forward strand.
TCGCGGAGCAGCCGGTGCAGGCGCTCGACCGCGGCCTCGAGGGGAAGGACGAAGTCCTCCGGCGCGACGACCGTCTCAAGGACGACCATCACGTGTGCGTTCGGGCCCTGCTGGACGACGAGCGTTCCCTGGCTCGCGGACAGCACGAAGCGCTTGGGGACCTCCCATGCGATCTGGCCGCCGGCCCGCATCAGGTCGTCCACCCAGCTCGCGGCGAGCGCGACGAGCGACGCGGGATCGATCCGCTGGCCCTCGAGCGAGGGCTGGCTCGACGTCGTGCAGTCGACGAACTCGTTCGTGCCCGACGAGGAGCGCTCCAGGACGCAGACCGGAACGCCGTCGCCGGAGATGACGGCGGCCAGGCGGACGCCGGGCTGGAGCGTGAGGGGGTGAAGGACGTCGTGCATCAGGCAGCTCCCTCCGCAGGAACCTCGCCGTTGAGCTGCTTCATCAGCTGACCGATCGGCCCGTCCGGGATCTGCGCAGCCCACACGGCCGACGTCCCGAGGGAGCCGGGCTGCAGGACGAGCGTGCCGAACGGTCCCTCGGCGCGGACCTCGAGCGTGCGGCCGAGCGCCATCCGACGGGCCGAGCTGCGGCTCGCCTGGAGCACCTCGCGCACGGCGCGCGCCGTGCGGTCGGCGGTCGGACCCTGGGCACCCTGGACGAGCGCCGTGTTGCCGCGCAGGAAGAACGCGACGTGGACCTCGGGGCGCGCCGCGAGCTGCTTGAGCGTCGGGCGCACGGCCTCGCGGTCGAACGTGCCGGACTCCTCGGGCTCGTCGTCGACGAAGCGCCCGGTGCGCTCGACCTCGGCGAGAGCCTTGGCGAGCGGGCGCGAGTGCACGCAGTTCGCGAGCACGCGGCGGAAGCGCGCCTCGAGCAGCGGGTTGCCCGGCATCAGCTCCAGGAGCCTCGCCAGCGCCTTGCGCGCATCCTCCCACGCGCCGCAGCGACGCGCGATCTCGAACTGCAGCCGCAGGGGCCGGCGATCCTTCTGAAGCGCCTTGCCGCTCTGCACGGCGAGCTGGAACGCCAGCAGGCCGTCGCGGCTCCGCCGACCGTCGAAGAAGAACTCCGCGTTCGCGGCGGCGACGTAGTAGACGGCCTCGGGCTCCTCGGTCTGCGAGCGCCAGCGCGTGGCGGCCTCGAGCGCGCGCTGGGCGTCGCCCTTCTCGAGCAGCAGCTCGCAGAGCTCGCGGTACAGCGCGGCGCGCGGCGCGACCTCCAGCTCGGCGCGGAGCGTGTCCAGGCGCTGCTGCTGGTGCAGCTCGCGGGCGCGCTGCGCGAGACGCTGCAGGTCGGCGCTCTCCGGGTGGAGCTCCAGGCCTTCCTTGCAGACCTCCAGCACCTCGGCCGGCTGACCGAGGGCGGCGTACTCCTTGGCGAGGGCGATGTAATTCGCCGTGCTCGCGTCCTTCGAGAGGGCGCGGGTCGCCTTGCGGATCCTTGCGCGTCGGGTGGAGAACATCGCCAAACCGCTGACTAGCGCCCTCCCTCGACGGCTTGAAGCGCCCGGACGTCGGCCTCGATCTGGCTGCGGTGCTCCCACGGCTGACCGCCGAAGCCCTCCGCACCGATCGCGTCCGCGAGCTCCAGGGCGCGCTTGAACTGGAGCAGCGCGAGCGCGTAGTCCTTGCGCTCGGCGTAGACGAGGCCGCGGTTGCGGGCGGCCTCGGCCTCCTCGCGGATCCTCTGGACCTCGCGACGACGCTCGACCGCGAGCTTCTCCAGCGCGCGCTCTTCGCTGTGGATGGCGAGCACGAGGTCGTCGAGCTCGCCGCGGGCCTGGAACGCGCCCGTCCAGAAGTGGTGCTTGTCGAGCAGGCCCTCGATCGCCGCACGCCGGTTGCGCAGCGAGTCCAGGTCGCCAGGTCGCGCCGACGGCACGTCCGAGACGGCGTCGTAGATCCGCACCTCGCGGACGACGCCCGCCGTCAGGATGGTGGAGAGCGTCGTCACGCCGAGCACCAGGCGAACGAGTCGTCGCCGATGCGCAGAGCGCTCGAGCTCGTCGAATGTAAGGTCTCGGATCATCGGAGGGGGTCCAGCGGCCCGTCGACGCGCCAGGACGGCGCGTGGCCAGCAGTGGGATATCGAGCGTGCTCCAGAGGGATCTGAACGTGAATCGTGAGTTGGGTCGGGCCAGGTCCTGAGGTCGGCGGGGCGAGGTCGGAAAGGAATTCCGGACGCCCCGCTCCGCTCACTCGACGGGGTCGAGGACGAGCGCTCCGGCGACGTTTCCTGCGGGGTCCGTCAGGCCGCCTGCGAGCGTCAGGGTCTCGGCCGCGCCGAGACTCGCGGAGAGACGCAGGCGCAGGTGATCGGCCGCGAGCACCTCGACCGACTGGACGGTCTGCGTGCCGGACGAGGTCCAGTTCCCCGCGACGGCGGCGAAGGCGGTGTCGACCTGCTCGGAGATCTCGACGTCGACGACGACGCCGGAGAGTTCCTCCAGGACGTTGACGTAGCCGGAAGAGAGAGCGGGCGGGACCGGGTCACCGCCGATCGTCGTCGCGGAGATCAGCGGGACGAGCGGGAGGTTGCCCGCGAGGTCCGTCACGCCGTCGATGAGGACGTTGACCGTGTCGCCGTCAGCGAGGTCCTCCACGAACAGGCGCGCGGTGGTCTGGGCGCTGTCGTACGAGATCCCGATGATGCGCTTCGGGCCGGTCGAGTCCGTGATCGTGTAGTTGCCCAGCGTCGTGGCCGTCGCCGAGGCGACCTCTTCGTCGAAGGTCACGTCGAGGACGTCCCCGCCGAAGCCGCTCGCGATCGCACCCGACAGTCCGACGAGGACGGGTCCCGTCTGGTCGTCGACCACGGCGAGCGAGATCGTGCCGGAGGCCGCGTTCCCCGCTGTGTCGACCGCTGCGGCCGGCGTGACGTCGATCACGTTGCCCGCGGACACCGCCGTCGCGAAGGTCGCGCGCACCGCCCGCGGGGAGACCATCGAGATCGACTGTGCGATCGTCCCGCCGTCGTAGTCGTAGGCCGACGCCTGGAGCGCGAAGCTCGCGTCGACGGTCTCGTCGAAGACGACGAGGATCGCATTCGGGTTCGTCGGATCGAGCATGGCGGTCGTGCCCGCCTGCGTCGGACCGTTCGTCACGTCGCCGACGACGGGCACGGACGACTGCGTGTCGGTCGAACCGAGAACGATCCCCTGCCGGGAACGGAGCGGGTCGACCGGATCGACGAGCACGTCGAGCGTGTAGCTCGTGCCCGACTCGAGGTCGCTGCCCGTGGCCCCGGCCAGCATGATCATCACGGTGTCGTTGCCGTCGAACTCGATCGCCGCGTTCGACAGGTCGAGCGGAGCTCCGGCGTTCGGCGTCAGCACGTAGTGGTCCGGCGACGTGATGCGCCACGACCCCATCGGCACGCCGAACTGGATCTCGACCGTGTCGTTGCGGACCCCCGTGATCGCGGTGAGCGTCGGCGCGCCCGACTGCGTCGGCGCCGTGACGTTCTCCGCGTCGAGCGGCACGTCCATCGCCGGGAACAGCAGGTTGCCGGCCAGGTCCGTCAGGCCGATCACGTCGACGTCGCCGCTCGGATCGAGCGTGACGTTGTACGTCAGGCGCACGCCGAGCCCGTTGTCGAGCTCGACCGCGCTCGCGGGGAGCACGTCCACGGGTCCGGTCGCGGGCGTCGCGACGTAGCGCGCGCCGGTCGGGTTGTCCGTCGCGTGGTAGAGCAGGTGCGGATCCGCCATCGCCTCGGAGAAGCGCACGACGAGCTCGATCCCAAAGCCGCCGGAGATGATGTGGGCGGACTCCACCGACGGGCGCGTGGCCTCGCCGGTGATCGTGGTGTCGACCGGAGTCGGTGTGATCGTGTTCCCGCCCAGGTCACGGATGCTCGCGAACGACACGCGGAGGTCATCGTCGCGGCGCAGCGCGGGGGCGGTCCCGCCGTCCAGCGTCATCGTCGCGACGCTCGACGCGGCGTCGTAGGAGATCGTCGCGCCGCTCACGTCGATCGCGGTCCCGATGGGCGACTCGACCGTCCAGCTGGATGCATCCTCGGCCTCGGCCTCGATGAGCGTGTCGTCGAAGAGGACGGTGATGACGTCGTTGCCGTGGCCCTCGACGGCGCGGCCGGCGAGGACGATCGCATTCGGCGGCGCGACGTCCGACGACGCGATCGCCGCCGGGCCGAAGTCGGAGCCGAGGTCGTTGCCCGCAGGGTCGCTGACTGCCTGCTCGACGGTGAGCTGGACGTCACCGGGGATCGCGACGGTCGCGAGCTGGAGTCGAGCGATCCGCCCCGCCAGCAGCGTCGCGGACTGGACGGTGATCGTCGGCGTGAAGTCGTAGTGCGAGGTCGTCGCGGCGGTCGCGACGTCGAGGTCCTCGCTGAACGTCACGTCGATCGTCCGGCCGGTCGGGTCCGCGGTGCGGTTCTGCACGATCGAGTCGACGGTCGGCGCGCTCGAGTCCCCCGCCGCCGCCACCTGGGGCGCAGCCATGGAGAAGTCCTCGCCGTCGACGTCCACGCCGCCCACCGAGGTCACGTCCGCCGTCGTCCCGTTGGCGACGTCGAAGTCGAGGTCGACCGTCAGCGTCCGGCTGAGCAGGTCGTACGCCAGCGTCTGCGTCGAGAGGTCGATCGCGCCGATCCCCCCGAGCGTCAGCGTCCAGCGCGACGGCATCGCCGCCGTGTCCGGATCGAGCGCCTGGGTCGTGGTGACCGTGAGCTGGTCGTTCCCGAGCCCCTCGCGCGTCGTCAGGACGACATCGTCGTAGCCGTTCGCCACGGTCGATCCGGGGGTGATCGCGACCGTCTGGATCCCGAACGCGTTGCCGTGGGCGTCGAGGACGCCGTCGATCGTGATCTGGTCGAAGCCGGGGACCACGGGGCGGCTGAACACGACGCGCAGCAGCGTGTTGTCGGTGGAGTCGACCGCGACCCTCGTCGCCATCGTCACGCCCTGGGCGTTCGCGTGGTCGACGACGGAGAAGCTGGACGGAGTGGCGCCGAAGACCGGGCTGATCGGCTCATCGAAGTCGATCTCGACGACGCGCCCGAACTCGTCCCCCATCATGAGCGCGTCGAGGTTCTGGGCGAGCGGCGTCGCACCATCGAGGCCCGGCGCGACGTCGTCACCGGACGCGGTCACGCTGAGGGGCGCGGTGGACAGCGGCGTGTCGGCGACCGTCCGCAGGTCCGGCGCGAGGGTGAAGTTCGAGTGGAGGTTGGCCCACGGTCCGAGCGTGAACTGCACGACCTGGGAGGCCGGGCTCAGCACGATCGTCGTCCCGGTGAGGTCGAGCTCGACTCCCTCGACCATCAGCGTCCAGTTCGCGGGATCCTCGGCCTCCGACTCGATCACACGCGGCCCCGCGACGAACGCAACGGTGATCGTGTCCCCGCCGAGCACGTCGTCCGAGGTGTCCTGCGTCGCGTCGAGGATCCCGAGCTGCGGCACGCGAGGATCGGTCGTCGTCACGCTCCGCCACTGCTCGCCGATACCCGAGAGCCCGAGGAATCGAACCTGGTGCGACGGAGTCACACGATCGTCGAACTCCACGAACGTCCGGTCCTCCAGGACGGTGACGGACGTCGCCGTCTGACCGCCGGATGCCTCGACGGCGGTCGTCGGGAACGGCTGCGTCAGCCCTTCGATCGTCACGACGATCGTCTCGCCGCCTGGGTCGATCGCGAGGTGCTGGACCACCTCCCCGAAGGGAAGTTCGGCGGCGTCGCCATCGTCCGACGAGCAGCCCGCGGTCATCGCAGGAAGGAGGCAGGCGAGGGCGATCGCGGAACGGACGGGCACGCGTTGGACGCGCGCCGGGCGGCTGGAGAGGGCTTTCACGGGGACCGAGGCGCCGCTGGGAGCGGGCACGAGGTGGGAACTCGGGTCGATGTCGGGGACGGGGGACGCGGAGCGCGCTGCGCGGATGCGTCTTCCCGACGGGCTATCGGCCTCTCCCCGGGACCGACCTTGAGCCGATCCGAGGCACTCCCCCCACCAGGGGGCCTCCGGGCCCCCTCAGGACCCCTCTCCGGGCCCCGGAGGGAGCTCCAGGCTCCCCTGGAGCCCGACTCCGTCGGATCCAGACCCGTTCAGAGGTTACCGAGCCGGATCGCGCCGGTCGGGCACGACCGAACGCAGGCCTGGTCCCGCGTGCAGTCGTAGTTGAAGGGCTTCTTTACCGTGGCGACCTCGCCCTGGGCGTCGAAGCCGCCCGTCTCGCACGTCATCTCGCACATCGCGCAGCCGATGCAGACCGACGGATCGATGTGCAGCCCGACGTACTCGTGCGGCGTCACGGGGCACGCCGTGCCCTCAGGTAGCCGGTCGCCGCGCACGAGCCCGCGCGTGGCGGGGTGCGAGGTCACGGCTCGGATCGTGTCCCTCTCGCCCGCCTCGACGAGCTCGGCGACGCGGTCGAAGTCGAAGCGATCCATGTCGCGGAGCTTCGGCTGGACCAGGCAGACCTCGTCGGTGACGTGCATGTGGAGCATCTGCTCCGTGATCACGTTCTCGACGATGTCGAAGGCCCGGAAGAGCGTCCCGATGGCGCGCGGACGGTAGCTCGCCACGCGGTGGCTCGGCTTTACCGTCAGGTCGACGGCGATGATCCGACGCGGCTGGAGGAGCTTCGCGAAGCGCAGCGGCAGCGCGTCCGTGATCCCGCCGTCCATGAAGTGCCGCCCCTTCCAGACGAGCGGCTCGAACACGGCCGGGAGCGCGCAAGAGCCGTAGACCGCCTCCACGACGTCGATGTCGCGAAAACCGCGTGTGCCGAAGAAGATCGGCCCACCGGACTCCAGGCAGACTGCGTTGCAGAAGAAGGGGACCGTCAAGTCGTCGAACGTACGGCTCGGGATCAGGCGCTGGAGGCTCCGGCGAAACGTGTCCCCGCTGTACATGCTGGGCGCTCGGATGCCGCGGCTGATGAACTTCGCGAAGTTGAGCCGGAAGTAGTCGTCCTTGGCGAGGCCGGGCAGGACCTCCTCCATCTCGGTCGGCGAGAGGCCGCTCGCGGCCATCGCGCCGATCAGCGAGCCGATGCTCGTCCCGACGATCGCGTCGTACTTGATGTCGAGCGCCTGGAGCGCGCGTAGCACTCCGATGTGCGCCATCCCGCGCATCGCGCCGCCGCCGAGCACCAGCACGGTGTCGACCGGCGGGAGCGACTCCAGGGGCGGACCGTGCCCGTCGTACTCGCCCTCGGGGACGAGCAGCGGGTCGGGGCCCGGAGGCGTCTGGGAGCCCGGTGATTCGATCATCGAGGGAGCGAAGCCGCGGGCCACGCGTCGGGCACTTTCGGACCGGAGCGGGCCCGGCTTGAGACGTTTCGACCCGTCAGAGGTCGGCCAGGGGGCCCCGGCCGTCGCCGAGGGACACGCCCCGGACTCCCATCCGCTCCAGGAGCGCGAGGTGCAGGTCGTTCATCGGCGTGTCGCGGCGGAAGACGACCGTCCGCCCGCCCGAGAGGTCGGTCAGGCCGCCACCGACGAGCGCGAGCGGCAGATCGTGGTGGTCGTGCCGGTTGCCCTCCGCGATGCCGCTGCCGTAGACGAGCATCGACGAGTCGAGCACGCGGCCCTCCCCCTCCTCGGCCGCGGCGAGCTCGTCGACGAGACCCGCGAACGACTCGACGTGCAGGCGGTTGATCGCCTCGATCTGGTCGAGCTTGGTGGCGTCGCCGCCGTGGTGGCTCAGCGAGTGGTGCCCCTCGCGTACGCCGACCTCGGTGTAGCGTCGCGAGCTCCCCTCGTTGCCGAGCATGAGGGTGACGACGCGCGTGAGGTCCGTACGGAGCGCGAGCGCGACGACGCGCGAGAAGAGCGCCGCGTGCTCGCGGAAGGTCGCGGGCGTCCCCTCGGGACGATCGGCGTCCCCGACGTCGTCGACGTGCGCCGCGCTCGGGAACGAGAGCTGGCGCTCCAGTTCGCGGAGACCCGTACGGTACTCGTCGAGCCGCGCGCGGTCCTCGGCGCCGAGCCGCGACTCCAGCCGCTTCGACTCGTCCCGCGCGAAGTCGAGGATGCTGCGCCGGCGGTCCGCGCGCGCCCTGCGGCCCGCGACGCTCTCGCCGGCGTCGCCACCGCGGAAGAGCCGATCGAACGCGCGACGCGGGACGACCTCCTTGGCCGCGGGCGTCGTCGCCGACTCCCACGACACGTGCCCGGAGTAGGCGCACGCGTAGCCGGAGTCGCACTGTCCCGACTGGCGGCCGACCTCCAGGCCGAGGACGAGTGAGCGCACGCGCGTGGCGCCTCCGACCGTGCGGGCCGCGACCTGGTCGGCGGACACGCCGAGGCGCACGCGCCCCTCGGTCTTGAGCGGCTGGACGCCCGTCAGGAACGCGGCGGCGGCGCGCGCGTGGTCCCCTGGACCGTCGCCGTTCGCGCGCGCCTTGTCCTGGGCGAGGCCGCGCAGGATCTGGAGCGAGTCGCGGTGCGGCGCGAGCGGCTGCAGCACGCGCGGGAGGTCGGTCAGCGGCCAGGCCCCGAACATGGGCGGGGTCACGTCGCGCACCGGGTCTTCCGCGTCGGCCTTCGGGATCGGCAGGCGCCACGCGTCGACGCGGACGCCGTTCGGGGCGTACACGACGACGAGCCGGCGCGGCGGCCTCGGTCGGCCCCCGACCCGGGTGCCGGCGCTGGCCATCGCCTCCAGCCACGGCAGCGCGATCGCCACGCCCGCGCCGCGCAGCACCGCGCGCCGCGGCAGTGGCGCGGCGGTCAGCCGCGGCCCGCTGCCGGCGAGGGCCTCGATCGCGGTCTCCGTCCCGTGCTCCATGTGGTCGTTCATCGTCCGTCGCCCCGGCCGGTCGCCGGCGTCCTGAGGAACTCGTCCGTCGTCACCAGCGCCAGGATCGTACCTTCGATCGTCGGAATCCCGGCACCCTCGAGGTCCTCGAGGACGGCCGCGACGGCGCCGCGGTCGGCGCGCTCGAGGCCCCGCGCGAGCGCGTAGACGAGCACGCGCTCCACGAACGCCTCCAGGAAGCGCTCCTCGTCCCGCAGGATGCCGACGAGCTCCAGCGGGCCCTCGAACGACCGGCCGTCCGGGAGGACACCGGACACGTCGCCGCGCTCGGGATCGTCCGCCGCGCGCAGGGCGCCGATGCCGTCGTACGCCTCCAGTCCGAAGCCGAGCGGGTCCATGCGCGCGTGGCACGCCGCGCACGAGGGGTCCGCGCGATGGCGCTCGAAGCGCTCGCGCAGCGACAGCGCCGCGTCCTCCCCCTTCGCCTCGGGCAGGTTGTCGGCCCCGGGCGGAGGCGGCGGCGGGGCGCTCCCGAGCAGCACCTCCAGGATCCACTTGCCGCGCCGCACGGGCGAGGTGCGCGTCGACTCGCTCGTCGCGAACAGGACGCTCGCGTGCCCGATGAGTCCGCGCCGCGGCGTCGACGCGAGCGTCACGCGCCGCCAGCCGTCTCCCGCGTCGGACAGCGTCGCGTCGTCCCCGACCTCGTAGAGCGCGGCGAGGCGGGCATCCACGAAGGTCTCGTCGCCGTCGACGAGGTCCCACAGATCGCGCCGGCCGCGCATCGAGTCCACGAGCACGCGCCGCGTCTCCTCGCGCATCGAACGCGCGAGGCGTCCAGAGAAGCGCGGGTAGCTGCCGCGGTCGGCGCGCTTGCCTCCCGCGACCGGTCGGAGCTGGAGCCACTGTTCGCCGAAGCCCTCGGCGAACGCGTCGGCGCGCGGGTCGGCCAGCATCTCGGCCGCGACCGCGCGTACGCCCGCCGGTGCGTCGAGGTCGCCCGCGGCCGCGCGCGCCAGCAGCGCGTCGTCGGGGACGGAGCTCCAGAGGAACCCGGCCAGGCGCGTCGCGATCTCCTCGCCCCGGAGCGGAACCGATCCGCGCTCGTCCGGCGCGACGGCGCGCCCGACCTCGTCCTTGAAGAGGAACCGTGGTGAGACCAGCAGGCCCGTGATCGCGCGGCGCAGACGCGCGGTCGGGTCCTCGTCGGGCGCGGACAGGGCGAGGAGCCGGTCGAGGTCCTCCGCGGCGATCTCGGGCGTTCGCCACGTCACGCGCGCGAGGTCTCGCACGATCGCGCGCAGCTCGGCGGCCGGATCGTCGGCGCCGTCGATCCGGCGCACGATCCCCTCGGAGAACGCGTTCGGCCGCGCGTCGTCGAGCGGTCCCGTGACCTCGACCCAGCGGATCGCGAGGTTGCGGTCCTCCGCCGGACGGTCCTCCGTGCGCGCCACGTAGTAGTCGTTGAGGAAGCGAAGCCCTGCGATGTGATCGCCGCCCGCGTCGACGCGCAGGCGTGCCTCGACGATGACGCCTGCCTCGCCAGGCGTCGCGTCGACGTCGAACGTGGCCTCGCTTTCGTCGTCGCCGAGGACCACCCGAACGCGGCAGGGATCGGGGCCGGCCTGCTGGCCGACGGCCTCGGCGCGGACGAGGTACTCGCCCGCGCGCGGGAGCGGCGCAGCGGGTCCGCCGACGCCGCGCGTGGTCAGCCAGTGCGCGTTCCCCCGGCTGATGCCGCCGACCATGTCGGCGGGCGCAAATCGGCGCACGCGCGGTGGCCCGACCTCGTCGCCGGGGACGGCGCGCTCGGCGACCGCCTCGGCGGCGTCGAGGTAGCTCAGGAAGTCCGCCTCGGAGAGCGTCTGGGCCGAGGCGACGTGGTCGAAGCCGTGGCCGACGCGGTCCTCGGGCAGGAAGCGCCGGGCGTCGATCGACACGTCGAAGAGCGAACGCGCGGCGCTCTCGTACTCCGCGCGCGTCAGCCTGCGCAGCGGGACGCCGACGAGCGGCTGCGGCGCATCTGCGGGTGCGCCGAGCTCGGCGCGCAGCCACTCGAGGAACCGCGCGCGGTCCTCGGGGCCGGGAGCGGGCTCACCGGGCGGCGGCATCTCCTCGGTCTCGACGCGCTCTGCGAGCCAGTCCCAGAGGTCCGGGTCGCCCGCCACCGACGCGCGATCGGCGGACGCGAGGTCCAGTCCGCCCTGCTCCGCCGCCGGACCGTGGCAGCGCACGCAGTGCGCGTCGAGGAATGGCCGCGCGACCTCGTCGAACCCGTCGCCCAGCGCGGTGAGGAGGAGGACCGCGAGCATGGGCACGATGGTAGCAGCCGCGTCAGAGCGACTCGTAGGGCGTCACCTCGTCGAACGACACCTTGACCTTCATCGATCCCAGCTTCGCGACGAGCTGTCGCTTCTCGCGGTCGATCTTGTGCACGAGGACGCGCTGACGGTACCTGGGTAGGTAGACGAGCGATCCCTTCCCGAGACCGGCGATGAAGGCCTCGCGCCGCTCGGTCAGCGAGGCGCCGGTCAGGTCGGACTCCAGCCGGTCGAGGGTCTCCTCCATCTCGCTGCGGGTCTGCGGGGGGAGCTGGTCGAGCAGGCGCCGGCCGCGCTCCAGCGTCCGCGTCGCCTCGCGCACGCGCTCCTCGATGCCCTTCTGGGCCTCGCTCTCCAGCTGCTCGATGCGGCGCTCCAGCTCGTCCTCCTTGGCGTCGATCGCGCGCCAGCGCGCGCCCGCGCCGGCCAGCTCGGCCGCCGCGCCCGGCCGCGGCACCACGGCCGCCCAGCGCCCGGTGCCGACGTCGCAC
>JBCDGE010000166.1:0-12311 GCA_038757895.1 Planctomycetota bacterium
CCGGCCGGCGCCAGGCCGACAGCGAGGGCGATCCACGCGAGAGCGATCAGGCGATCGAATCGAGCGTCCGTTCTTGAAGCGAGCATCGAGCGAGAGGGCGTCGGGAAGACGCACAACGGTAACAAGGGCGGTCGAGCGCGCTGTCCCGACACGGGTCTCGACCCGGCTCGAGGGGGCGGAAGCAGCGGCCCGTCGCCGGAAAGGATTTCCGCCCACCCCGCGGGAAGACCTCTGTATCGCGCACCGCTTCCCCGCGGCGTGGAAATTCGCTTCGGCGCGCTTCACCGCTGGCCGGGGCGCTCCGAGAACCCGGTTGCGCCCCGCGGCCGCTCGCGGCGGTGGGACGCAACTCAGCCAATCGAACCCGCAGCCCGTTTCCAACCCCTCCTGACATGGGACTTCGTGTCAACACGAACATTGCTTCGCTGACCGCTCAGCGAAACCTCAGCACCGCCACCGGGCGTCTGCAGGGCAACTACGCCCGGCTCGCGTCCGGTCTCCGGATCGCCGTCGCCGCCGATGACGCGGCGGGCCTCGCGATCTCGGAGCGCATGCGCTCGCAGATCCGCTCGTACAACGTCGCCAGCCGGAACGCCCTCGACGGCGTCTCCCTCGCGCAGACCGCCGAGGGCGCTCTGAACGAGGTCAGCGGCATCCTCGGCCGGATGCGTGAGCTCTCGATGCAGAGCGCGAACGGCACGCTGAGCGACAGCGACCGCGCGACGCTCAACACCGAGTTCACGCAGCTCAAGGAAGAGATCGACCGCATCGCGAGCACGACCGTCTTCAACGGGATCAACCTGCTGGACGGCTCCGCGTCGTCGGGCATTCCGATCCAGGTCGGCATCCAGGACAGCGCGTCGAACGACGTGATCAGCGTGACGCTCGAGGCGACGTCCACGACCGTCCTCGGGATCACCGCGACCGACGTCCTCTCGATCTCGAACGCCCAGTCGGCGCTCACGGACATCGACTCCGCCATCGACGCGGTGAACGACGCCCGCGGCGTGCTCGGCGCCCAGCAGAACCGCATGGAGAGCGCGCTCCGCAGCATCCAGGTGCAGCGCGAGAACCTCTCCGCGTCCGAGAGCCGGATCCGCGACGTCGACGTCGCCGAGGAGACGGCCGACCTCACGCGGAACTCGATCATGCAGCAGGCGGCCACGACGATCCTGAGTCAGGCCAACGTCCAGCCGCAGATCGCGCTCCAGCTCCTGCAGGGCTGATCCGCCCCGCCGGAGTCATCACAACCACAAAGAGAAGAAGCGGCCCTTTGGGCTCGATTCGCTGAGTGGGGGGCCGTCCCCCGGGGCGGCCCCCCTTTCCACTCAGTCACCGCACACGGCTCTCTTCAGAACCTGAAACGTCACCTCTCGCGACGGCGCGCAGCGCACGCGAAACACGGTGGCACACCGCACTGTCGGTCCGCGCCCTGCGTCACGGACCGGCCGGAGCACCGCGCGCGCGAACTGCGCGGCTCGCCCGGCCGATCTGCCGTGTCACGGGACCACCCCGCACGGGCCGATGCTTCTTCGTTCGCACCATTCCAAGCCAGACACCAAATCGTATGGGACTTCGCGTCAACACCAACGTTGCGTCGATGAACGCGCAGCGGAACCTGTTCAACTCGACCGCGCGCCTCGGCGGCAACTTCGCCCGTCTCGCCTCGGGCCTCCGCATCTCCTCCGCGTCCGACGACGCCGCCGGCCTCGGTATCTCCGAGCGCATGCGCGCCGACATTCGCTCCTACGCCGTGGCGCGCCGTAACGCGCAGGACGGCATCTCGCTGGTCCAAACCGCCGAGGGGTCCCTCAACGAGGTCAGCGACATCCTCGGCCGGATGCGCGAGCTCTCGATGCAGAGCGCGAACGGCACGCTCAGCGACAGCGACCGCTCGACGCTCGACGGTGAGTTCCAGCAGCTCGTGGCCGAGATCGACCGGATCGCCGAGACGACGACCTTCAACGGCGTCGAGCTCCTCGACGGGACGAACACCGCGATCTCGATCCAGGTCGGCATCGACGGCGGCACCTCCGACGTCATCGCGGTCAGCGGCACCGACGCGACCGCCTCGACGCTCGGCGTGAACGGGGCCATCTCGACCTCCTCGGCTGCGACCACGATGCTCTCGACGATCGACACGGCGATCGACGCGGTGAACACGGCGCGCGGCACGCTGGGCGCCCAGCAGAACCGCCTCGACAGCACGCTCCGCTCGCTGGCGAACGTCCGCGAGAACACGAGCGCCGCCGAGAGCCGGATCCGCGACGTGGACGTCGCCATGGAGACCGCGGACCTCACGCGGAACTCGATCCTGCAGCAGGCCTCGACGGCGATCCTGACCCAGGCGAACACGCAGCCGCAGCTCGCGCTGTCCCTCCTGGGCTGATCCTGAACCACTCCCTCCGGCCCATCCCTCCGCGTGCTTCCGGAGGGTCGGCCAGGGGGAAGGGCCCCGTCCGAGCGTTCGCGCTCCGGGCCCGGCACGAACGAGGTCGCCGTACGCGAACGGCGGCGGCGGAGTTCGAGTCGGGACCGGAGCCAAGGTAGCGACCTCTCGGGCACCGAATCGTTCGCAGCACGACTCCGTATTCGACAACCGAGAACCTCTTTGGTATGGGACTTCGCGTCAACACCAACGTTGCGTCGATGAACGCGCAACGGAACCTCTTCAACTCGACGAGGGAACTGGGTGGCAACTTCGCCCGCCTCTCGTCCGGCCTTCGGATCGCAACCGCGGCCGACGACGCCGCCGGCCTCGGCATCTCCGAGCGCATGCGCGCCGACATCCGTTCCTTCGCCGTCGCGTCGCGGAACGCGCAGGACGGCATCTCCCTCGTTCAGACCGCCGAAGGCGCCCTGAACGAGGTCAGTGACATCCTGGGCCGTATGCGCGAGCTCTCGATGCAGGCCGCCAACGGCACGCTGAACGACTCCGACCGCGCGACCCTCGACGCCGAGTTCCAGCAGCTCTCGTCGGAGATCGACCGGATCGCCGACACGACGACCTTCAACGGCGTCGAGCTGCTCGACGGCAGCAACACGTCGATCTCGATCCAGGTCGGCATCGACGGCGGCACGGCCGACGTCATCTCCGTGAGCGGCGCCGACGCCACCGCCTCGACGCTCGGCGTCTCCGGCGGCAGCATCAGCACCACGGCGTCCGCGTCGAGCATGCTCGCCACGCTCGACACGGCGATCGACTCCGTCAACTCCGCGCGCGGCACGCTGGGTGCCCAGCAGAACCGTCTCGACAGCACGCTCCGCTCGCTGGCCAACGTCCGCGAGAACACGAGCGCGGCCGAGAGCCGGATCCGCGACGTGGACGTGGCCTTCGAGACGGCCGACCTGACGCGGAACTCCATCCTGCAGCAGGCCGCGACCTCGGTGCTCGCCCAGGCGAACGCCCAGCCGCAGCTCGCGCTCTCGCTCCTCGGCTGATCCGAGGGGGCACGAGAACGGGTCCCGCGCCTCCCCCTGGCGCGGGGCCCTCCTGGTCCGCCTTCGGTTTCGGCTTGGAGCCGAGGGCGGCCTTCGACCGACACTCCAGGCCAGCTTCGCGCGCGCTCAGGGGAATCCCGCGGAAGGGAAGACTTTTCCCACCGGCGAACCGCCGGTGAAGGTCGATCCCAGACCGGGGCGTGCGCCGATGAGGGGCACGAGCAGCTCCACACCTTCCCATGGTCAGCAGCTCAGGAATCAGCTTCACAGGACTCGGCAGCGGCCTCGACACCGCGGCGATCGTCAGTCAGCTCGTCGCGCTCGAGCGGCTACCCATCAACGCGCTCCAGTCGCGCCGCGGTACGGAGCAGCGCCGCCTCGACCTCGTCGGGCAGCTCGGCGACCTCGTGAAGTCGCTCAAGACCAAGGCCGAGAACCTCTCGACGCCTTCCGAGTTCTACGCCTACGCGGCCACGATCACCGACGAGACGGTGGCGGCGATCACGGCCGACTCCAACGCCTCGCCGGGCAGCCACTCGCTCGACGTGCAGCGCCTCGCCGGCACCGACCGCTGGGCGTTCGACGCCGTGTCGAGCCGCGACACCAACCTGACCGACGTCGCGGGCCAGCAGATCAGCTTCCGCGTCGGCACGACCGACTACACGCTCACCGTCGACCCCGACGACTCCACCCTCGACTCGATCGCCGGGCAGATCGAGGAGATGGCGCCCGACGCCATCGAGGCGTCCGTGGTCAACACGGGGACCGAGACGAACCCCTCGTACCAGCTCGTGCTCGCGAGCAAGGTCTCGGGCGAGGAGGGGCGGATCACCGACATCTTCTCGAACGTCCAGGGCTCCACCGAGGCTCTCGCGATCGCGTGGGCCGCACCGGACGCGGACGGTGAGGCGCAGAGCACGAACAACGTGACGGTCGGCAACGACGCGCTCGCGGTCATCGACGGGCTCTTGATCCGCCGCTCGACGAACTCGTTCTCGGACGTGATCGAGGGGATCACGATCGACGTTCGCTCGACCACCGAGTCGGGCGCGGCGACGATCAACGTCGAAGCGGACCGCGAGGCCGTCCGCGGCCGCATCGACGAGTTCGTGACCGCGTACAACGAGGTCATCGACTTCATGAACCGCCAGAGCACGTTCACGCCCGGCGAGGGGGAGGACAGCTCCGGGACGACGGGCGGGTTGCTCTTCGGCGACTCCCTGCTGGGGAACGTCCGGCGGAGCCTCCAGAGCGCGCTCTTCGACGTCGACCTCGACACGGTGATCAACGACACCGACGGCTACAGCACGCTCTCGCTCGTCGGGATCGAGCAGGACCGGGACGGCAAGCTCTCGGTCGACTCCGCGGTGTTCGACGAGAAGTTCACCGAGAACATCGACGCGCTGATGGACCTGTTCGCCGACACGGACGGGTTCGACAACGGCGGCGCCGAGCCGAACACTCCCGACTACTACGTCGACACGACGGCGGACTCGGGCCTGATGGACCGGCTCGTCCGCGAGATCGACCAGATGTTCGGCTCGCTCGCCAGCGGCGACTCCGAGGTCGAGATCCAGG
Source organism: Planctomycetota bacterium (assembly GCA_038757895.1). Taxonomy (GTDB): domain Bacteria; phylum Planctomycetota; class UBA1135; order UBA1135; genus Saltatorellus. The sequence goes on from JBCDGE010000166.1 coordinate 5,020, forward strand.
GCATCTTCGACCTGCGCGAGGACGCGATCCGCGCCACGATCGACCGCTTCGACGACCAGATCGAGCGGCGCGAGACGCGGCTCGAGGACTACGAAGAGACCCTCATCCTGCGCTTCGCACGCCTCGAGGAGCTCCTCGGCGGCCTCAACGCGCAGGGCGCCGCGCTCACCAACACCCTCGGCTGATCCGAACACCCTCCTTCCGCCTTTTCATGTCGTACAACGCCAACGCCGCCGAGGCCTACCTCACCAACTCCGTCGAGAACGCGCCGCCGATCAAGATCGTGCGGATGCTCTACCAGGGAGCGCTGCGCTTCATCGCGCAGGCGAGCAAGGAGGACGCCGGCAGCCCGGCATCGAAGTTCGTCGAGCACCTGTCGAACGCGGACGCGATCGTGGCCGAGCTGCGCCTTGCGCTCGATCCGGAGGCGAGCGGCGGCGAGGTCGTCGACAACCTCACGCAGCTCTACCTCTTCTGCGAGGGAGAGATCCAGCGCGCGATGATCGGGCGCACCAACGAGCCGCTCGCCTCCGTTCAGCGCGTCCTCGAGACGCTCCTGGAGGCCTGGCAGCACGTCGAGGTCGAGTCGGCGCAGGCCCGGTGAGCGCGCCCTTCGACGAGCTCGCGCGGCGCCGCCGCGTGCTGGAGGAGGGGCTCGCGCTGCTCGACGGCGCGGCGTTCGACGACCCGGAGATCCCCGACGCGCTCGGCCGCCTGGTCGAGGCGCTCGCGGAGGGTCCGGATCCCGGCGTCCTCCGCGACGACGTTCCCGCGAGCGAGCAGGATCGATTCGACGACGAGGCGTGGGAGCTCGTGCGTCTGAACGCCGTGCTCACGTCCGCGGTCCAGCGCGACCGCGACGCGATCGTCGAGCGACTGGGCTCGGCCCGCTCCGCGCTGAAGACGCTGCGCCACCAGGGCGCCCCGCGCAGCGAGGGCTCCGGCGGCCGCTGCGACGTGTCGGGCTGAGTCGGTTCCTTGCGGGGGCGGCGCGATCGGGTCACGATCCGAGGCGTGTCCGATCCACGACCGAAGGTCACCGTGCACATGGTGGCGAGCCTCGACGGCTACATCGTCGACGGGGACGGCGGCGTCTCCTGGCTGGAGACGTCCGACGAGTACGCGGAGGGCGTCGAGCACGAGGACCCGACCGAGGCCCTCGCGGCGATCGGATGCTGGGTGATCGGGTCGAAGACCTACGAGACCGCGCTCGAGCTGGGCTGGCCGTACGGGGACAAGCCGACGTACGTGCTGACGAGCCGCGACCTCGCGTCGGAGCGGGACAGCGTCCACTTCCGCTCGGGTGATCTCGTGCGGCTCTTCGAGGACGAGTTGCTTCCCGCCCACGGCACCGCCTGGGTCTGCGGCGGCGCGACGCTCGTCAAGGATCTGCTGCGCCTCGACCTCGTCGACGAGGTCTGCGTGACCATCGCGCCCACGCTGATCGGCGAGGGCCTGCCGTTCTTCGACCGCATCGGCGTGCATCGGCCGCTCCACCTGAAGGGCGTGAAGGCCTATCGGACGGGGATGGTCGAGCTGTCGTACGAGGTGATCCGGGCGTCCGAGAACGGAGGTCGCGAGATTTGAGGCCTTCGAGCCAAGAGCCGCGGTCCCTTTCCGTTCACCGGATGATGCTGATCGCCTCCCTGATCCTCCTGGCTCCGGTGCTCGGTGCCGCCCCGCCCGACTTCATCATGCGAGGCTACCACTCGGTGAACCACGAGATGGTCGTGCTCCCGAGCGACGTCCTGGGGGACCGCACGCTCGTCTGCTGGACGTCGACCGGGCTTGGCGGGCCGGACTCCGTCGTGGTGCCAGGCGAACCGTTCGGCTTCTCGGGGAAGTATCGGTCGCGGCTGTATCTGCTGCCCGCGGGCGCGGCGCCCGAGGACGTGCCGCGGCCGCGCCGGGACGCGCCGCTGGAGCTGCCGAGCGCCGCGCCGCCCGTCGGCGATATCCACTCATTGCCCGACGCCAACCCCATTCAGTCCGCGACGACGACGATCCGGCTGGTCGGCATCGACGGCGATGACCTCGACTTCGAGGTCGTATCGCACGAGGAGTTCGACGCCCGGGGGCGCTCCGTCGGGGCGACCCCGCTGTCGATTCGAACGCCGATCTGGCCGCTGCTCCTCGCCGTGGGTGTGGCGCTCATCGGATGGCTTGCGTTCGCGCGACGCGAGCGTCGACCGGACGCCTGGTGATCGCGATGCTCGACGACCCGAAGCTCCTCTGGCTCGCCGCGACCGTCGCGGTCGAGCTCGTGATCGCGCCGCCGATCCTCGGGAAGGGCGAGACCGTGCGACGACGGCTACTCGCGGTCCTCGGCGTCAACCTCGTCTCGTTTCCGCTCGCGCTCAGCGTGCTCGGTATGGGGGCGGAGTGGCTCTTCGTCGAGGGCGCGGTGGTCGTGATCGAGGGGGTGGGCTACGCCGTCGCGCTCGGTGTCAGTCCCTGGCGGTCGATGGCCGCCGCGCTGGGCGCCAACGTCGTCACCGCTTCGCTCGCCGCATTCGTCTGACCGGGCCCCGCGTTCGGTCGCGCCGCGAAGAAGAGCGGCCGGACGAGGCGATCGTGCGATCCACCCCGCCCGGCCGCTCCGGACGTCACTTCACGGCCAGCGTTACAGGAAGGGAATCGCAACGGCGTTGCTGAAGTTCGACGTCGCCGACCCGCCGACCGAGTCGCGGTGCCAGGACTGGAAGCACCAGGTCTGGCCCGCCAGCGCGGCGGCGGTACCGGTCGGCTGCGCGATCGCCTGCGGGTTCAGCAGGAACTCGCCCGTGCCGCTGGAGCCCGAGTTGTAGATCCCGAAGCGACCGATGTTGCCGCCCAGGCAGAGCGTGCCCTGGCTCCCGCCGGCGTTCGGGGTCAGGCCGGAGGCGGTCGAGGCGAGGAAGAACCCGAAGGTGTTCAGCGGGACCGAGGACACGCTCAGCGTCTGCGTGCTGAACCTGCTGCGGTCGCCGAACGCCTGGATGAACGCGCGGTCGCCGCTCGAGTTCTGGACGCCGTAGCAGTACTGCGTACCCGATGCCTCGACGCCGACGGCGGCGAAGGCGTACACGCCCTCGATGTCGTAGTCCGCGCCGTCCCACTCGCTCCAGAGGAACGTGCAGTCCCGGAAGTCCGCGCCACCGCTGTAGGGGGACGCGACCGCGAGGGTCCCGGGCGACGGGTTCGCGTCGGAGCGCGTCAGCCGGCGCTCGGTGAGACCGAGCCGGCCGTCGATCGGCTGGGCGATCGTCACGTTGAGCGTGCCGTCCGAGACGTAGCCGAAGATGAAGTGGTCGGCGAGCGTCGCGATGACGACGTTGTCATCGTTGACGTTCTTCGTCGCGTGCTCGATCACCTGCAGCTCCTCGATGCTGTGGACGGTCTGGGCCGAGCACAGCGCGATGAAGGCGTCGGTCACGGCCGACGGTGAGTCGTCGTACGAGATCGCGTAGTACTGCTGGCCGGTGCCGGGGTTGTTCAGAGCGGAGAGGCCGGAGACCTCGACGTCGAAGTACTCGGTGCCCCCGACGAAGGGCTCGACGAAGAACGGGCCGTAGGTCGTGCTGCCGCTGAAGCTGACCTGCACGGCCTGGACACCGAAGTCGCCCGAGTTCAGGTCCTCGACCGGCCACGCCACGATGTAGCGCGTCGCGCCCGTCATCGTCGACTTGGACACGGCCGGAACGCCCTCGTCGCGCGACACGAAGCCGCCCAGCGTGATCTCGCCCGTGTGGTAGTTGCCGGCGGTGTCGACGATGATCGCCGCCACGTCGCGGTCGGTCCCGTAGTCACGGTTGTAGACGACGCAGTAGTAGCTGCCGACGAGGTCGATGCGCTCACTGCCGATGTCCGGGGCTTCGCAGGTGTAGGCCGCCGTGGCGCCCTTCAGGACGAAGGCGTCCTCGAGCGTCCCGTCGGCCTCGCAGAACCGCGCGGCGATGTCGGTCGATCCGGCGACGACGATGCTGTCGGCTTGCGCGACCACGAGGAAGCGACGCGAGTTGAACTGTTGCGCCACCTTCGGGCCCGTCCAGCGGGCCGAGCCGAGCTCGATGTACCGGCCCAGCGTGGCGTTGAGCGTGGTCGCGTCGACGAACTGCGCGTACACGTCGAAGTCGGTGCCCGAGAACTGCTCCTCGTAGACGGCGAGGTAGCGGTCCTCGACGGCGTCGTAGGCGAGGTCGGGGTTGAGCAGGTCGTCGGAGAACTCGTCGATCGTCGTCGTCGTCAGGAGGGGGTCGACGACGATCGGACCGACGGCCGTGTCGACGAAGGTGCCCGGGACCGTCAGCTCGATCGAGCCGCCGTCCCACCGCGACGCGACGGCTGCCTGGCGGCCGGTGCCGTCGAGGACGATCGCCTCGCCGTAGTTCGCGCTGCCGAGATCGTTGGCGAAGCGCAGCGCGCCGCCCTCCATCGAGGCGGCGAGTTCGCTCGTGACCTCCAGGTGGAGCGTCACGTCACCCGATCCAAGGGGCCGCGCGAAGGCGAAGGACTGCTCGACACTCTCGGGCGCGAAGTCGTAGCGCACCTCGACGCCGCCGCGGTCGAGCACCATCCGGTCTCCGACGCGATGGACGTCCGCGGTGTCGGTGAGCTGGAACGTCACGCCGTCCCGCTCGACGCTCGCGAGGCGGAAGTGCACCGGGAAGTTCCGCGGCGCGTCCGAGCCGAGGAACGGGATGTAGGAGAACCCGCTGGCGTCGGCGCTGGCCTTGTAGGTGCGTCCGCGCGCCCAGTGGGTGCCGCCCGTGACGTCGTAGTACACCGTGGCGTGGCGGTCGAACGGGATGATCGCGGTAGCGTCGATCGCACCGTCCTGGGTCGCGCGCTGGCGGGGGATGCCGGTCGACGCGGGAGCGTGGCGCTCGGGGACAACGCCGCCGGTGGGCGGCACGCCGCGCTGGATCTCCGGGAGCGGAGCGTGCGGGCGGGCGCGACTCACCGGGCCTTGCTCGGTGTCGGTCTGGCCGTGGGCGGTGGGGAGGAGCACGGACGCAGCGGCGCCCAGGGCGAGGAACATCGGTCTCATGGCGATTCGTGGGTCGGCGGGATCGCGATCCCGTGGCAGAGGCAGTGATTGAGGGAGGGCATGAGGGCGCACCTCCTGCCGGTGTCTGACTCGTCCCTCGCAGACCGCGCGCGGACCCCGCCACCTGCGCCGCCGAAAAGCGTCGGGTCGTGTCCGAGCGGCACCGACGACCATGTCCGTCTCGATCCGCTGGCTGATACGCTCGCGCCCCGCACCTCGATCGATGGAGAAAGAGCCGATGCCGACGACGAGCGAAGAGCGACGCCGCGTGCTCGTCGTCGGCTCACGCGGGCACCTGGGCAAACTCGTCATCGCGGCCTGCCGCGCACGTGGTGACCTCGACGTCGCCGGGTCGAGCCGTCTCGCCGACGCGTCCGACGTGCGCCTCGACGTCACGGATCCGGCCACGTTCGACGCTCTGGACGCGGTCGATGTCGTGATCGACGCTTGCGATACATCGCGCGGGTCGCCCGTCGACCTCGCGCTCGCGTGCCTGGACCGCGGTATCGTCTTCATGGCGACGTCGGCGGACCCCGAGGTCTTCCGGTCACTGCTCGCATGCGCGACGGACGATCGGTCACGAGACGCGGCCGAGCGGTCGCACCGGGGTCCGGAGATCGGAGCCGGTGGGCCTGGCGCGATCGTCCTCGGGGCTGGCACGTTCCCCGGTCTCAGTACCGCGCTGTTGGAAGCCGCGCCGCGCGCAGCGGAGCTCGAGTACCGCGCGCGATGGTCGGTCCTGTCGGCCGCGGGGCGCGGGACGGTCGAGGTGATGGTCGACGCGCTGTCACGCCCCGCTCTGGCCTACGTCGACGGGGGATTCGTCCAGTCGGCGCCGCTCGCGCCGATCGAGCGCCGCGTGGTCGATGGGCGAGAACGGACGGTCGTTCCGCTCAGCGTTCCCGACGTTGCACTCGCGCCCGCTGCTCGTGGAGCGCGGTCTGCGCGCTTCGTCGCGTCGGTGAGACCGTCCGCCCCTGCATTCGTTCTGCGCGCCATTGGCGCAGCCGCAGGCAGAGGAGCGTTCCGTTCGCGACCGATCCAGGCCCTCGTCGGCGGCGCGCTCGTCGTGCTCCGCGGAGTGCTCTTTCGCCGTCGCACGACGCCGCTCCGCATCGAGCTGCACCGCACGGACGGGAACTCGGGGCTCGTGGCCGCGGTCGAGTGCTGCGACGCGTTCGCCGCAGGCGCGTCGGCGGTGGCAGCGATGGCAGCCGGGTGGCCGACGGGCTTGCGTGGACTGCGCTTCCCGTACGAAGGGCTCCCGTTGCGTGTCCTGGCGGAGGAGATTCGTTCGCACGCCAAGATCGAATTCGGTCCGGCCGCCCTGGGTGAAGCGGATCGAACGTAGCGCCCGCGACTGCGCCGGCGGAAGCCTTACCGCCGTCGTCCGCCGGGTTCGCCGTGCTCCTCCAGCAGCGTGCGCGCTTCGGCGAGACGTCGGCGGAGATCCTCGGCGCGCAGCGCGCGGAGGACCGTGTAGCGCTGCTGGCGCGTCATCTTCCCGTCGATCGGCTCGTCGAGGACACCGAGCGGGACGGTCCCCATCTCCCAGTCGTCGCTGCGCTGGGTCGCGAAGGGCAGGTCCTTGTTGCCCGTGGCCTGCAGGTTCGCGAGCGGGTTGCGGCCCCACGCGTAGCGGAAGTGGATGGGCGCGGGGACGAGCGGGCTCGTCAGCCGGAGCTGCTTCTTGTCGAAGCGCGGCCGTCCGCGGTCGTCCACGCCGATCTGGACGTACTCGACGTCGGCGATCTGGAAGCGTCGATCCTCACCGGCGATGACGAACCCCTCGATCGCACCGTCCTCGGGGTCCCCGACGTCGGCGTCGAGCTTCAGGACGAGGGCGCCGCCCTCGCTCGTCATGCTCAGCAGCGCCGGCGGCTTCCACGGCAGCGAGCGTCCGGCGCCGTACACCGTGGAGAGCGCCCAGCGCGCGAGGCGCTCGCCGGCCGGGATCTTGACCTGCGGGTGGTACCAGCGCCGGCGCAGGTCGTACGAGCTGGCGAAGCCGATCGTCTCGTCGCCGGCGTCCGCGAGAGCGCGGAACGTCTCGTAGTGCGCAGCGCGGATGTGGATGCCCGCGTTGAGCATCTTCTCCAGGTAGTTGTCGCGCGTCTGCGGGTACCCGTCCGTGCACTGCGAGAGGATCCCGAACGGGAGCTCGGGGTCGCTGAAGGCCTCGCGCCAGACGCGGATCATCTCGGGGAAGGCATCGCGGTACAGACGCACGCCGCGCATGCCGTCGAGCGCGTTGTTGTAGCCC
>JBCDGE010000167.1:0-12310 GCA_038757895.1 Planctomycetota bacterium
AGCTGGACGTGGAGTACACGTTCTACGCCCTGCTCGCCCTCGGCCACCTGGCGTAGCGAGGCGCTACCGCTTCTGCAGCCGGACGACCTGCGGATCGCCCTCGGGCGTCGGCCAGCTCAGCGTCGTCGGCGCGTAGCCGTCCGCAGTGACCTCGATCGAGCTCTTCGGGAACGTCACCTCGCAGCGGCCCTTCGCATCGGTCGTCCACGGCTTCTTCCGCCTCGTCAGCATGCGGCTCTCGGGCAGGCCGAGGCTCCACGCCACCTCGGCGCCGCCGAGCGGCGCGTCGGTCTCCGCGTCCCGGAACTCGATCGTGCGACGCTCGAGCGTCACGCCGATCTTCAGCGTCCGGGGCTGCGCGACACCGATCCGGACCTCCTCGGGCTCGACGTGGGCCCACAGCCCGTCGTCCGACACGAGGACGATCCGGTAGCGGCCGGGTCGGACCGCGCCGAGGTCGAGCGCGTCGTCCGCACCCGAGGAGCGCCCTCCGCCCGTGGCCGAGAAGCTCCGCTGGCCCCGCAGCCGGTTCGTGTCGAGGTCCCACGTCCAGGCGCGCACGTCGCTCGGCCGGACGTCGCCGCCCGAGAGGTCGACGCGGACCTTGCTCGGGATCCGCTGGCGCAGGTCGACCGTGATCTCCGAATCGCGCCCGTCGATGACGGTGACGTCCTCGTCGTAGAAGCGCGAGTAGCTACCCGGGAGCGTCATCCCGCGACGTGGGACCTTCACATCCTCGCCGGCGAGCCCGAACCCGAGCGTCCACACGCCGGGCCGGAGCGGTCCGACCTCGAAGCGTCCGGCGTCGTCGAGCCGGACGCGGAGCAGGCCCATCGCGCCGAACGCCGGGTCGTAGTCGTCGTTCCCGGTCTCGGTCGCCTCGAAAGCGATCCCGGTCGGATCGAAGCCCTCCGGCACGCGCACGACCCCGCGCACGGTGGCGCCCTCTGACAGCTCGAACAGGACCTCGTCGCCGCTCCCGGGGTCGACGGTCAGCGTCCGGTCCTCCTGGAACCACGGGCCTCGCAGGACGCGGAGCGTGTGGACACCGGCTGTGATCGAGGGGAACCGGAATCGCCCGTCCGCGTCGGTCTTCGTGCTGTGGTCCACCGGCGGGACGACACCCCTCTGGTCCATCATCGAGCCTCTCGGGCCCATGAGGTGGCCGGCGCGATCGCCTGCGGTCACGTGCACGTCCGCGCCGACGACCGGCGTCCGATCCGCACCCGCGACCACGCGGCCGACGAGGCCCTTCTTGTCCTCGCCGAGCACGATCTCGACGAGCCGCGTCGGGCCCGCGGTCAGGTCTTCGATGCGTCCGCGCTTCGTTCCGTACTCCTCGGTCTCCAGCTCGTACGCGTAGGGGCCCGCCACGAGGTCGTCGACGACGCCCGACGCGGGGAACGCGCCGCCGCGGGCGAGCGCCACGACGGTGGACGGCTTGAACTTCGCGTTCGTGAGCTCGAGCGTGAGCGCGAGCGGCTTCAGCTCCTCACCCGTCTTCGCGTCGCGGACGACGAAGCGCGCGCTCGCAGCGCCGATCAGCTCGACCCGGTGCACGCGCCCCGTCTCCAGGACCGCGCTCCACGGCCGGAACCGGGGGTCGGTGGACTCGACGCGGTACGACCCCGGCTCCAGGTCCGTGAACAGGAAGGGGCCGAACCCCCGGTGCTCGACCGGGGCGCGCGGCCCGTCGGTCGCATCGAGCCGGACGGTCTCCGAGGCAGGCTGCGCGGCGACCATGCGCCCGCGGAACTCGACCGCGAGGCGGGTCGCCGCCGAGGGCCCATCGTGCGCGAGGTCAAGCGCGACCTCCTCGCCGAGGACGACCTCGGCGCGTCCCTCGATCCTGCCCTTGAACAGGGGACTGCTCACGGCGATCTCCACCGGCCCGACGGGCAGTCCGTCGACGAGGGCGATGCCCGTCGCCGCGTCCACCTCGGCCGTTGCCGAGTATCCGCTCCGGGGCCGGCCAGGGACCTGGGCGTTGGAGTCCGCTCGCACCGACCAGCTCGACTCGGCGAGCGGCTCGCCCTCTCCGTTCGTGAGCCGCACGCGGACCGCGCCCCCCGGCACGAGCTGCGCGTCGCCGACGTCGACGTCGGCGCCCTTCGAGAGCGCCACCAGCGGCCAGGCGGCCGTGATGTGGAGCGGGTGGTTCGCGCGGAGCACCCCGACGTGGTCGCTCTCCACCGGGACGCGGAACTCGAAGCGTCCGTCGCCCGAAGTCCTGGCCTCGAGCAGGATCAGGCGCTCCGCCGCATCCCGCGCGCTCTCCATCGTGGTCGGGCCTTGATTGGACGGGAGGGCCCGCAGCTCGACGAGCGCGTTCGCGACCGGCGCATCGTTCGTGTCGAGGACGCGCCCACGAACGACGGCCCCGTCCTCGGTGCTCGCCGGCGGGATCGGCGTTCTTTCCTGGACCGTGTCTGCGACGGCCTCGGCCGTGCCGCCGGGAGTCTCCTCCGGCATGGACGTTCCGAGCGCAGCCGCGGGCTGCGAGCTCGCCGCGACCTCGACGTCGAGCGCCGGCCCGGTGCCCCCCGGCGACGGGTCGGCGACGATCATCGCGACGACCACGGCGCCCGCTGCGACGACGAGCGACGCGACGACCGCCATCCAGCCGACGCCGGCTGCGGTGCCGGCCACCGCCGTCCGGGCACCGACCTCGGCGAGCCCCGCCAGCGGCAGGCTCCACGCCGCGCGGTCCCCGCCGTGGCGGCGGTCGAGGTCTTCGCGGAGCTTCGCGAGGCCTCGCTTCAGCCGCGTGCGGACCGTCTCGACCGGGACGCCGAGCTCCTCGGCGATCGCGGCCGGCGCGCGGTCCTCGTAGTACCGCAGGACGATCGCCGTCCGCAGCGGCTCGGAAAGCCGCCCGAGCGCGGCGGCGACGTCGCCCTGGAGCGACACGAGCTGCTCGGCCCGCTCGTCGACCGTCGCCTCGCCGTGGACCGCGATGCGGGCCTCACGGTCCTGCCGTCGCCGTTCCGAGCGACCCTGGTTCCGCGCGACGTTGCGGGCGACCGTGGCGAGCCAGCCCCGCCCCGGGTCGCCTTCCGCAGGGGGCCTGCGGAGGGTCTGCAGCCAGGTTTCCTGCGCGAGGTCGTCGGCGGCGGCCTCGTCGCGCGTGAGCCCCCGCGCCAGGCGGCGCAGGAAGTCGTTCTGCTCCAGGAGGATCGATGCGTCCGGGGTGTCCATGGGGTGCTGTTCGGCGGGGGGGATGGGCCCCACCGGGTCTCCGCCGGGGGAGCACCGCCGAACGAGTCAGGGGTCCATTGAAACCGGAATTCGGGCGGGACGCCCGACGGGACGACTTCCCCGGGACTCCTGACAGGACGCTGTCAGGAGGGGGTGTCGATGCTCGTGTCCGCGGCGCCGACGGATCGGCGGCCGCCGGAATCACACGCCATCCCGAAACGGAGACACCACTGATGTCGACCCGCACCCGCATGGACGCGAAGAGCGTCACGCCCAACTTCTTCACGACCAAGATCGAGGAGACCAAGGCCTTCTACGAGGCCCACCTCGGCTTCCGCTCCAACTTCCACCAGCCCGGCGGCTACATCGGGCTGCAGTGCGGCGACAACCACGCCACGATGCTGGGCTTCATGGCGCCGCCGCCGGGCGCCCCCGCTGGGTCGCCGGAGGGGCTCATGTACGGCCTCGTCGTCGAGGACGTCGACCGCGAGCACGAGCGGCTCGTCGAGGAGGGCGTCGCGGTCGTCGACCCGCCCGAGGACCAGCCCTGGGGCGGCCGGCGGATGACGCTGCGCGATCCGAACGGCATCCTCGTCATGCTGTTCCACCCGATCCCGCCCGACGCCGAGCACGCCGGGTACGTCGTCGACTGACCTCCATGCGCCGCGCCGACCGACTCTTCCAGGTGATCCAGCTCTTGCGCGCCCGGTGCACGGTGACGGCGGCGGAGCTCGCGGACGAGCTGGAGGTGTCGGAGCGGACCGTCTACCGCGACGTGCACGACCTCGTCGCGTGCGGTGTGCCGATCGAGGGCGAGGCCGGCGTCGGCTACGTCCTCGATCGGTCGTTCGACCTGCCGCCGCTCATGTTCACGGGAGGAGAGCTCCAGGCCCTCGCGCTCGGCGCGAGCATGGTCGCCGCGTTCGCCGACCCCGAGCTCGCGCGCGAGGCGCGCGGCGCCCTGGGCAAGGTCGAGGCGGCGCTGCCGGCCGAGCTGCGCGTCCACCTGGAGCGGCCCGTCGCGAACGCGATGCGATTCACGCCGGTCGAGGGCGCCGACCGCCTGCCGGGGCTCCGGCGCGCGATCGTGGGGCGCCGCCGCGTCGCCTTCGGCTACACGGACGCCGACGGCCGGGTCACCGACCTCACGGCGCGGCCGCTCGCGGTGCACTTCTGGGGCGCGACCTGGACGCTGACCGCGTGGTGCGAGCTCCGGGAGGACTTCCGGCACTTCCGCCTGGACCGGATCGAGGACCTCGACTGCGACGGCGCGTCGTTCGAGGACGAGCCGGGCCGCACGCTCGACGCCTTCCTCGCGTGCATGGAAGGCCACGAATGACCGGATCGGCGGGTCGACGCCGCCGGCGGCCCGTCCCATGATCGGCGCATGAAAGCGTCCTGGAACGGAAAGGTGTTCGCCGAGTCCTCGGACACGGTCGTCGTCGACGGGAACCACTACTTCCCCTTCGAGTCGGTCGATGCGTCCGTCCTGGTCGACAGCGACACGACCTCGATCTGCGGCTGGAAGGGGACGGCGAACTACTACAGCCTCTCCATCGACGGCCAGACCAACAAGGACGCCGTCTGGGTCTACCGCGAGCCCAAGGAGGCCGCGAAGGAGATCCAGGGCCACGTCGCGTTCTGGAAGGGCGTCGTCGTCGAGCAGTGAGGCGCCGCGTCGCGCGCCGAGCGTAGAATCCCGCGCCGCATGGCTGACGAGATCCGCCTGGCCCACGCGCGCGCTCGCCAGGTCCTCCTGGAGGCGCGCGATCCACGCGGCCACTGGCGAGGCGAGCTCTCGTCGAGCGCGCTCTCCACGGCGACCGCCACGGCTGCGCTCGCGCTCGCCGCGAATGCGGGCGCGGACGACGCAGAAGAGCTCCGTGCGCTCGCTCGCGGCGGCCGTGCGTGGCTCGTCGCGAATGCGGGCGAGGACGGGGGCTTCGGCGATACCACCGACTCGCCCAGCAATCTCTCGACGACCGCGCTCGGGTGGATGGCGCTCGGGCCGGGGCTCCCGCTAGAGGTCACGGACGCCGAGTCCGCAGCGCGCGAACGGGCGGCCGCGTGGATCGAGCGCGCCCTCGACGGTGCTGCGGTCACGGCGCCGTCTCTCGCCGCCGCGCTGGAGCGGATCTACGGGAAGGACCGCACGTTCGCCGTCCCGATCCTCTCCGCGTGCGCGATCGGGGGCGCGTTCGGCGACGACCCTGCGGCCTGGCGCAGCGTGCGACCGCTGCCGTACGAGCTCGCGGCGCTGCCCCAGGGGCTCTTCCGGTTCCTCGGGCTGCCCGTGGTGAGCTACGCGCTGCCCGCGCTCATCGCGATCGGCCAGGCGATCGCGGCGCACCGGCCCAGCGGCAACCCGATCGCCCGCGCGGCGCGCGCCGCGACGCGCGGGACGACGCTCCGCGTGCTGGAGCGCATCCAGCCGGAGAACGGCGGCTTCCTGGAGGCGACGCCGCTGACGAGCTTCGTCACGCTCTCGCTGATCTCCTGCGGCCACGTCGGTCATCCGGTCGTGCGGCGCGGGCTCTCGTTCCTGCGCGCGTCGGTGCGCACCGACGGCTCGTGGCCGATCGACACCGACCTGGCGACGTGGGGGACGACGCTCGCGGTCGGCGCGCTCGCGGCGAGCGAGGGAGGAGCGCGCTTCGACGGCGTCGAGCAGATCCGCGCGTGGCTCCTCGGCCAGCAGCACGTCGTGCGCCACCCCTACACCGGCGCCGCGCCGGGCGGCTGGGCATGGACGGACCTGCCGGGCGGCGTGCCCGACGCGGACGACACGCCGGGCGCGCTGCTCGCTCTCGTCGCGCTGGAGCCGGGCACGCCCGCGCCCGAGACCGCGCGCGCCGCAGCGGCAGGTCTGCGATGGCTGTTCGACCTCCAGAACCGCGACGGCGGCGTGCCGACCTTCTGCCGCGGGTGGGGGACGCTGCCGTTCGACATGAGCTGCGCGGACCTGACGGCGCACGCGCTGCGCGCCTGCCTCGCGTGGGAGGCGCACGTCGACGGCGATCTCGCGCGGCGCATGGAGAGGTTCCGCGAGCGCGCGACGCGGTTCCTCGCACGGACCCAGGCCACGGACGGCGCGTGGACGCCGCTGTGGTTCGGGAATCAGCAGCACCCCGACAAGCTCAACCCGGTCTACGGCACGAGCCGCGTGCTGCGCGCCGCGTCGGTCCCCGCGGGCGATCCGGCGTGGCGCGCCGCGCTGGAGCGCGGCCTCGCGTGGCTGCGCTCCGCCCAGGGCGACGACGGCGGCTTCGGCGGCGGCCCCGGCCTCGCGCCCACGGTCGAGGAGACCGCGCTCGCGCTGGAGGCTCTGGTCGACGCCGCCGACGCGGGGCTCGGCGGCGGCGCCGGCGACCCCGAGCTACGCGCCGCGATCGAGCGCGCCGGCCTGTGGCTCGCGCGAGAGACCGACGGAGGGCGGACGTTCCCGCGCTCTCCGATCGGTCTCTACTTCGCGCAGCTCTGGTACCACGAAGCGCTCTATCCGCTCGTGTTCTCCACGTCCGCCCTCGCGGGGGCGGCGCGGATCACAGGAACGTGATCGAGCGACCGTTGGTGAAGTTGGAGGTCGCCATGCCTCCGACGGAGTCGCGGTGCCAGCCCTGGAAGTTCCACGTCTCGCCGGGCTGGATCGTCACGAAGCCCGTCGGTGTGGGGGTCTGGGTCAGGTCGAGCACGAGCGAGAACTGTCCGGTGACGCCGGTGTTCTGGATCTGTCCGGCGCCCACGTAGCGTCCGATCGCCCCGCCGAGGCAGAGCACGCCCTGGCTCCCGCCCGGATTCACGGTCATCCCCTGGACCTGGCTCGTCAGGAAGAAGCCGAACGACTGGTTCGGGAGCGACGAGGCGGTGAGCGTCAGGTTGTTCGCCGAGGCGACGGGACTGCCGCTCGCGGTGATGACGCCCGGGTTCCCCGTCGAGTTCGGGACGGCCGGGCCGCAGTACGGCGCGCCGAGCTCGAACGACCGCAGGTTGCAGCCGACGATCGCGTAGCCCGCGTCCCCGTTGGAGCGGTTCGAGAACGTGATCGAGACGATGGCGTCACCCGCGAGGCCCGACAGGTCGATCGTGCCCTCGGTGAGGCTCAGGTTGGCGCCCGGGAGGGCCTCGTCGACGTTCTCACGGCCGAGGTAGAGCCCGCCGAACCAGTCGCCGGCCGCGAGCGACTCGACGACCGTCCCGCCGCTCTGCAGACCCACCGTGACGTCGAACGAGCCGCCGCCGTTGCTGATCTGGTAGAGGAACGTCAGAGAGGACGTGTCGGTGATCTCGATCGGGCCCGCCAGCGTCGTCGTCTGCGGCCCGGTCTGGTCGCTGTTCGGCAGCCACGTCGGCTGGGTGCCGATCCGGTCGCCGTTCGCGACGGCGTCCCAGGAGAAGAACCCGCCGCCGACCGTGTTGCGGTCGCCGATGTGCACGAGGTCGAGGACGCCCGCCTGGTCCACGAGGTCGTACTCCGCCGCGACCGGGTCGTTCGGCGCCCCGGACTCGAAGTCGAGCGCGCGGTCCGAGATGGAGCGGAACCCGTTCGGGTCGTCCGGGAGACCGGCCTCACCCGCGTGCAGGATGCCGTTGAAGTTGTACTCCAGCGGAATCGGCTGGATCACCTCCGTGCGCGGGTCCGTCGTGACGTTCGCGGCGAGGACCGCGTAGCCGCCGTTCACGTTCGACGCGTTCCGGAAGGAGATGGTGACGAGCGTGCGGCCGGCCGAGTCGCTGAGGTCGACGACCTGCTCGGTCACCGAGAGGTTGTTGTCCGGGCTCGCCTCGTCGGTGTTCCCCGTGCCGGCGAAGACCCCACCGAACCAGTCGCCGGCCGCGATCGTACGGGTCGTGCTCGAGCCGTTCTGGAATCCGAAGTTGACGTCGAGCGACCCGCCCCCGTTGCTGACCTGGAGGAGGAAGCTCGCGGAAGACGTCGCCTCCAGCGGGATCGGCGACGCGAGCACCGTGGTCTGCGGCGTCGTCTGGTCGACGTTGGTCAGCCACGCGGGCTGCGTCCCGATCGCGTCCCCGTTGGCGACCGCGTCGAACGCGCGCCCGCCGCCGTCGACCGTGTTCCGGTTGCCGACGTGAACGATGTCGAGCTCGCCGGCGGCCGAGACGATCGAGTACGCGGCGAGCAACGGGTCCGCGGGCACGCCCGCGCTGAAGTCGAGGCCGCGGTCCGAGATCGACCGGTAGCCCATCGGGTCGTCGGGGTTGGCCGCTTCACCGACATGGACGATGCCGTTGAAGTTGTAGTCGAGCTGGATCTGGGTGGTCGTCTGCGCCTGCGCGGAGCCGACGACCGCGAGGGCGGTGCTGATCGAGAGGAGTTTCATCGAGGGAGGGGGAAGGGAGAGAGAGGCAGTGCCCTCCATCCCACCCCGAATCGCTCGATCCGACCACGCGGGATCCCCCGCGTTCGATCGCTTCTTACGCGCCCGGTTTGCGAAGCGTCAGCGCGTCTCGGCGATGCAGTACAGGTGCTCGTGCGTGCGGAGGTAGATCTCCTCGTCCGCGATCGCCAGCGTCGAGTTCGTCGCCTCCTCGATCACGTTCTCGTGGACGATCTCCAGGCCCTCCGCGTCCGCATGAAAGACGATGGTCGTGCCGTTCTGGGCCAGCATGTACAGCAGGTCGTCGACGATGAGGATCGAGCCCCAGGTGCCGCCGCGCGCCACGCGCTTCTTCCAGTCGGGGAGCCCCGTCGCCGGGTCGATGCACCAGAGCGTGCCCTTCATGTCCGGCACGATGACCCGGCCGTTCACGAACACGCCCGATGCGCAGTTGCTGAGCTGACGCGCGTGGCGCCAGACGCGGTGCGACTCCGTCACGTCACCCTCGCCCCCGACGCGTACGCCGAGCGTCGGTCCCGAGTAGCCGCCGATGACGACGCACACGTCGTCCGCCATCACGGGCGACGAGTAGGTCAGGTTGCCGTTCTTGCCGGCGACGCCCTCGCAGGTCCAGACGATGTCGCCGGTCTCCAGGTCGTAGCCGACGACGCGCGTGGGCTGGCCGCAGACGAGCACCGAGCTTCCGTCGCGCTCGACGATGATCGGCGTGCACCATGAGCCGGTGAGGCGCTCCTGCTTACGCTCCTCGTCGGTGCGGAAGTCGGGCTCGACCGCCTCCCAGACCGTGTCGCCGGACTCCAGGTCGACGGCGATCACCATGCTCACCTCGCCTGGGCCGGTGTTCAGGTACACCATGCCGTCGCGCAGCACGGGGGACGTGCCGTAGCCCCACTGGTGCTTGAACTCGCCGAGGTCGCGCTTCCAGAGTTCCTCTCCGTCGAAGTCGTAGCAGTAGAGCCCCGCGGACGCGTGCCAGACGACGACCCGCTCGCCCTCGCACGCCGGCGTCGTGCCGCAGTACGGGTTCGTGTCGTGCGTCGGCATCACGCGGCCGAAGTCGATCGCGCGGCGCCACAGGAGCTCGCCGGTCTCGCGCGCGTAGCATTCCAGCGCGCGCTCCTTGCCCTCCGGGTCGCCGGGCGTCGTCAGGAAGATCCGGTCGCCGGAGACGACCGGGCTGCCGTTCGCGGGGTGCGCGAGCGGCGTGCGCCACTTCACGTTCGTCTCCGCGTCCCAGGTGAGCGGGGCCACCGACGGCGACACGCCGTTCGCGGTCGGGCCGCGCCAGCCGGGCCAGTCCTCTGCGGACGCGAGGACGAAAGGGGCGGACAGGATCGAGAGGGAGAGGGCGACGAGCTTCATGTCCGGAGGATAGCCGGACCCGCGCGGCTCGACGGTCTTCACAATGGCCGCGGCCGACGGCGCGCGACGCCGCGGCCGAGGGACCTCCGTGACAGAGCGCGTACACGTCTACCTCGACCACGCGGCCACCACGCCGATCGACCCGCGCGTGCTCGACGCGATGCTGCCGACGCTGCGCGAGGCCTACGGGAATGCCTCCAGTCCGCACGCGCTCGGGCGCGAGGCCGCCGACGCGGTCGAGGAGGCCCGCGGGCACCTCGCGCTCGCCCTGGGCGCGGACCCGCGTGAGGTCGTCTTCACCAGCGGCGCGACCGAGGCGAACAACCTCGCGATCAAGGGCGCGTGCCGTGCCGAGGCGCACGCGCGCCAGCCGGCGCGGATCGTCACGTGCGTGACCGAACACCACGCGGTGCTCGATCCGATCGCGTCGCTGGAGGAGGACGGCTTCGAGGTCGTCCGGCTCGGCGTCGACGCGGCGGGACACGCGGACCTCGAGCGACTGGAGAGCGAGCTCGCGAAGGGCGTCCGCCTCGTGTCGCTCATGTCGGCGAACAACGAGACCGGCGTCCGCCACCCGCTGGAGGCGATCGGCGCTCTGTGCCGCGAGCGCGATGCGCTCTTCCACACCGACGCGACCCAGTCGTTCGGCAAGGAGCCGCTCGACGTCGACGCCGCCTCGATCGATCTGCTGTCGGTCTCGGCGCACAAGCTCTACGGCCCCAAGGGCGTCGGCGCGCTGTTCCTGCGGCGCAAGCGGCCGCGGGTGAGGGTCGCCGAGCAGATGGAGGGCGGCGGGCACGAGGCCGGGCGCCGCTCCGGCACCCTGAACGTGCCGGGGATCGTCGGGCTCGGCGCGGCCGTGCGGATCGCGGAGCGCGTGCGCGAGGCCGAGCGGGAGCGCGTCTCGGGGCTGCGGGACGCCTTCGAGACGCGGCTGGTCGAGCGGACGGGCGGCGCCGTGCAGCGGAACGGCGATCCGGCGTCACGCCTCCCCGGTCACGCGAACCTCTCGTTCGAGGGCGTGGACGGCGCGGAGCTCCTGGCGCGCATCCCCGAGGTCTGCGCGTCGACCGCCGCGGCCTGCACGAGCGCGAGCCTCCAGCGCAGCCACGTCCTGCGGGCGATGGGGCTCTCCCCGGAGCGCGTCGCGGGCAGCGTCCGGTTCTCCCTCGGACGCACGACCACCGAGGCCGACGTCGACCGAGCCGTGGAACTGCTCGTTCGCGCGCTCGTCCGGGCCTGAACCTCCCGTATCCTCCGACCATGGACCAGCTCAGCGGACTCAAGGCGCACTCGCTCGTCGTCGCCGACACCGGGGACTTCGAGAGCATCCGGAAGTACCAGCCGCGCGACGCGACGACCAATCCGAGCCTGCTACTGAAGGCGGCGAGCATGCCGGAGTACGCCGGGCTCGTCGACGAGACCCTCGAGCGCTCGCGCAGCGCCGACGACGGCGCGCTCGATGCGGCGCTCGACCAGCTCGCCGTCGCCTTCGGGATCGAGATCCTGAAGATCGTCCCCGGCCGCGTCTCGACCGAGGTCGACGCGCGACTGAGCTTCGACACCGAGGCCACGGTCGCGAAGGCCCGGCGGCTGATCGCGCTGTACGAGGAGGCGGGGATCGACCGCGAGCGCGTCCTGATCAAGATCGCGTCGACGTGGGAGGGCATTCAGGCCGCCGCTCAGCTCCGCGACGACGACATCCGCTGCAACCTGACGCTGCTGTTCTCGTTCGCCCAGGCCGTCGCGTGCGCGAACGCGAAGGTCCAGCTCATCTCGCCCTTCGTCGGGCGGATCCTCGACTGGTACAAGGCCTCGACGGGCCGCGACGGCTACCCGGCCGCCGAAGATCCGGGCGTGCTCTCGGTCACGCGGATCTACGAGTACTACAAGAAGTTCGGCCACCACACCGAGGTGATGGGCGCGAGCTTCCGGAACACGGGCGAGATCCTCGAGCTCGCCGGATGCGACCTGCTCACGATCAGCCCGGGCCTCCTGGAGGAGCTGGCGTCGACCGAGGGCGCGGTCGAGCCGCGGCTGACCCAGGAGCGCGCCGACGCGTCCGACCACCAGCCGATCCGGCTCGACGAGCGCGCGTTCCGCTGGCAGATGAACGAGGACGCGATGGCGACCGAGAAGCTCGCCCAGGGCATCCGGGCGTTCGCCGCCGACACGCGGAAGCTGGAGGCGCTCGTCGGCGAGCGCTTCGAGCCCGTCGCCGGCTGAGAGCGTGGGCATCAATTGCCCACGCGAACAGCGCACCCGCGTTCGCGGGTGCGCCAGCAGGGTCGGGGGCGGAGCAGGGGAGGCGCATGGGCGGTTTGTGCCCCCGCGCGGGGGGGGGCGGGGGCGGTACCCCGCGAAGGCCGCGGGGCGCGCCGCCCGCGGGTCGG
>JBCDGE010000168.1:0-12133 GCA_038757895.1 Planctomycetota bacterium
CAGGAAGATGTGGTCGTCCCAGATCGCGGGCGTCGCGCCGCTCCACGACGGCATCTTCGCCTTCCACACGACGTTCTCGGTCGCGCTCCAGGTCGTCGGCAGGCCGGTCGCGTCCGACGCGCCGGAGCGGTGGGGCCCGCGCCAGTTGGCCCAGCGGCCGGAGCCGGCGTCCCGCGTCTCCGCGGGCGCGTCGTCGGGAGCGGTGGAGGCCGCGGGGAGCTCGGGGATCGGAGCGAGGGAGAGCAGGAGCGTCAGTGCTGTCATGGGGGTCGTCCTCGGGGGGCGCGCGCCCATGGTACGCGCCCCCAGGCGCGGACCCCGGCCCGTCGCCGCCGCCCCGCGGCGGCCCGCTTGCAAGGGATATGCATGACGCTTCGGCGGGCGCCGCGCGAACCGCGACTCCCGAGCCGCGCTTCCTACCCTTGTGCGCCCCCGTTGTCGCGTTCACTCTCCCGACACCCGTCCATGACCGTCGTCGTCGCCGCGCTCAGCGCGCTCACGCTCGCCGCCCCTTCCGTCCCGCCGTCCGCAGCCGTCGCCGAAGGCGACTGGCCGCAGTACCTCGGCCCCACACGCGACGGCGTCGCGCCGTGGCCCGAGGAGTCGTTCACCTGGCCCGCGGACGGTCCGCAGATCGTCTGGCGCGTCGAGACCGGCCCCGGCTACGGCGGCGTCGCGATCGCGGACGGCGAGGTGTTCCTCTTCGACCGCGAGAAGGACGAGGGGGACGTGCTGCGCGTCTTCGACCTCGCGTCGGGCGAGGAACTCTGGGCCGAGGGGTACGAGCAGAAGGGGCGCCTCAACTTCGACGGCTCTCGCACCGTGCCGACCGTCGTCGGGAACCGCGTGTTCACCGCCAGCGGTTTCGGCCCGGTCGCGTGCTTCGACCGCGAGGAACAGACCCTCGCCTGGATCGTCGACGTCGGCGAGGAGCTCGGCGGGGTTCAGCCGATGTTCGGCTGGTGCGTCCACCCGGTCGCCTACGACGACGTCGTGCTCGCCGGGCCGCTCGGCGCATCGACCGGCGTCGTCGCGCTCGACCAGGAGACCGGCAACGTGCGCTGGGAGACCGGCCACGTCGGCTTCAGCCACTCGGCGCCGTCGCTCGTGACGTGGGCCGGCCGCGATCAGCTCCTGTTCAACACGTGCCCGAAGAGCGGGTCCGGCCAGGACGAGGCCGCGCCGGGCACGATCTGGTCGTTCGATCCCAAGACGGGCGAGACGCTGTGGAGGCACGACCTGACGCTTTGCCGGCTGCCGATCCCCGCTCCGATCGTCATCGACGACAACACGCTGTTCGCCACCGGCGGGTACCGCGCCGGGTCGGTGCTCCTGCGGACGAAGGACGCGAAGGCCAAGGGCGTTGCGTTCGAGGAGGTCTTCCGCTCGACCCGCGGCGCTCAGATCCACGCGCCGTTCCTCTACGAGGACCACATCTACGCGCTCGTCAACGAGAACTACACGAACAGCCGTCGCCGTCGGGGCGAGGGCGGCCTCGTTTGCTTCGACCTCTCCGGGAAGGAGAAGTGGCGCACCGGCGATGACCCGAACTTCGGGCGCGGCGGGCTCGTGCGCGTCGCCGACGCCTTCCTCGTCCAGGACGGCTTCCAGGGCGACCTGGCCGCGGTTCGGGCGACCCCGGAGGGCTACGAGGAGCTCGGTCGCTTCGAGCCGTTCGAGATCCGCCAGCGCGACGGCCAGCTCTGGGCACCGCCGGCGATCTCGGGTACGAAGATCCTCATGCGGAGCCAGTCCGAGCTCGTCTGCGTCGAGCTCGCGCCCTGACCGCTTTCGCACGCACGTCTCCGTCTCCCACCGACCTCTCCATGAAGCGATCCCCTGCACGCCGCGCGCTCGCCGCAACGGCCGCCGTCCTCGTCGCGTCCTCCTTCTCCGGATCCTCCGGTGAGCACTCCGCCGATGCGGAGAACTGGCCCTCGTGGCGTGGCCCGGACCGCAACGGCGTCGCGCCCGGCCCCGCGGCGCCCACGACGTGGGGCGAGGACTCGAACGTGCGCTGGAAGGTGGAGCTGCCGGGGCTGGGGATCTCGACGCCGATCCTGTGGAAGGACCGGCTGTACGTCACGACCGCGGTGAAGACCGACCGCGTGCCGGAGGGCGCCGACGCGGCGCCCGCGAAGGACCCGGAGCCCGAGCCCGAGCAGGAGGGGCGCCGCCGCCGGCGCAGGCGCACGCCGCCGCCGACCAACCTCTACGAGTTCCGCGTCCTCTGCCTCGATCGCGCCGACGGCAGCGTCGTGTGGGACACAAAGGTGGCGGAGTCCGTGCCGCACGAGGCGGGGCACAACACCAACTCCCAGGCGTCCGCGTCGCCGATCACCGACGGCGAGCACGTCTGGGCGTTCTTCGGCTCGCGCGGTCTGCACTGCCTCGACATGAAGGGGGAGGTCGTGTGGTCGAAGGAGTTCGGCCGCATGCAGACGCGCAACCAGTTCGGCGAGGGCGCGTCGCCCGCGCTGTACGGCGACACGATCGTGGTGCTGTGGGACCACGAGGGTGAGGACTTCATCGCCGCGCTCGAAAAGACGACTGGGGAGGAGAAGTGGCGCAAGTCGCGCGACGAGCCCACGAGCTGGGTCACGCCGCTGATCGTCCCTGTGGGCGATCGTGTCCAGGTGATCACGACGGCGACGGGCAAGTCGCGCGCGTACGACCTGGAGACGGGAGAGATCATCTGGTCGATCGGCGGGATGACGACGAACTGCATCCCGATGCCGATCGAGTTCGAGGGCATCGTCTACCTGATGAGCGGCTTCCGCGGTGCAGCGCTGCAGGCGATCCAGCTGGAGGGCGCCGAGGGCGACCTCGACGAGAGCGATCAGGTCCTGTGGGAGTACGGCAAGGGCACGTCGTACGTGCCGTCCGGCGTCCTCGCGGACGGGAAGATCCACTTCCTCCGCGGGAACACCGGCGTGCTCTCGTGCCTGGACGCGATCTCGGGCGACGAGCTCTACACGGGCCAGAAGCTGGGCGGGATCCGGATGGTGTACGCGTCGCTCACCGCGTCCGGTGACCACGTGTACTGCGTCGCGCGCGGCGGCGAGACCATCGTCTTCCGCGTGGGGGAGGAGTTCGAGGAAGTCGCCTCGAACGTCCTCGACGACGAGTTCGACGCGTCGCCCGTCATCGTCGACGGGGAGATCTACCTGCGCGGCCGCGCCAGCCTGTACTGCATCGCGAAGCTCGCGGACTGAGCTGCCGCGATCAGGGACGGCCGTCGCCGTCCTTCTCGCCGTCTTCGCCCTCGTCCTCTTCGTCTTCCTTCGGGCGTGGCTTCCACTTGAGCTTGCCGAGCTTCTTCGGGAAGCGCGACGCGTTCTTCTTCGCCCACGCCCGCCAGGCCTTCTTCAGGTCCTCGTCGTCCGCGGCGGGGACCTCTTCGATCTCGCTGCGCGTCGCGAAAGCGGCGAGAGCGTCGTGGATGTTCTTGGCCCTCGTCGCCTCGGGCCGTGAGTCGAACTGGCGGATGACGGCGTCCACCGCGTCCCGGGTCCCGAACTTCAGGAGCGACTGGCTCGCCGCCATCGCGACCGGCTCGCCGCGCATCTCGGTCGGGTAGGCGAGGAGCACGCTCGCCAGCGCCGACGCCACGCGGTCGTCGCGCAGCTGACCGGCCGAGTGCATCGTGACCTCCAGGTAGCGCATCGCGTCGTCGACGTCGTTCTTCCCCTTGGGGCCCATCAGCGTTCCGACGAGCGTGAACATGTTGGACTCGAAGCCCTTCATCACGCCGATCACGGCCTTGATGGCGGTCTCGGTGTGCTGGCCGTTCACGAGCAGGTCGATCGCGACGCTGCGGACGTTCAGCGACTCGTCGTCCAGCGCGGCCGCGAGCACCTCGGCGACCTCCTTGCTGGGCTCCTGCTCGTGCTCCCTGCTCAGCGCCGCGACTTCGTAGAGAGCGTTCGTGCGCTCCTTCGGGTCCTTCGAATTCAGCTTCGGCTTCAGTCGCTTCAGCTCGGCCTTCTCGCGCTTCCGGTGCTTCTTGCCCTTCTGGACGGCAGCCGGGGAAGCGAGAGCGGTTCCTCCATCGACGAGCGCTCCGGCGGTCGCGCATTCGGCGAACGGAAGCGGCGAGGAGACGAGCGCGATGAGCGTGAACGCGGCGAGTCGGAGCATGGCGGAGGGGAAGCGTGGGCAGGGGCGAGCGCGAGCGGCGGCCGGTTTCGACCGCCGTGCCCCCATCATGGTCCAGGACGGGGCCCCCTCGGTGGCAATCCTCCGCGTTGGTCGCTCGAGGCCGCTCAGCCCGCGCTCTCCGCTCGCTTCCACATCGCGAGCACGATCCAGACCGTGAAGACCTTCGCGTCCGGCGCGAGCTCGTCCGGCAGATCGGCCTCGGCGCGCCGGGTCCACCAGCTCGTCGAGCGGATGGACCCGACCTTCCGTCCCCGGTGCCGGAGCTCGTACGTGCTGGAGAAGATCGAGCGCAGCTTGATCCCGTAGGTGCTGCGTCCCACGCGCAGCTCGATCCGGCTGCTGAACCAGCCGAGCTTGCGCGCCGACGCGACCTCCGTCCCGTCCTGGCGCAGCGTGAAGAACCCGGGCCAGCCCACCTTCCGGACCGTGTACGAACGTCCATCGAGGTCGAACGTCGCGGCCTCCTTCCATGAACTCGTCCGGATGGTGGTCAGGACCCCGCCGTCGTCCTCCATGGTGACCCGGTCCGCCCACCACGCGCTCGATCTCGCTCGCAGCATGCTGCGCCCTACGTTGCGGTGCGGAGGGCATTCACGCGAGCCCGGGAGACCCGCGCGCCGCTGCGGGACACCCTCGCTCAGCCTGCCGGCGCCCTATCGGCGGCGTCGTCCTTCGCGTCGTCGAGCCGGTGGACGATCCACTCCCGCAGGGAGGGCTCGTCGCCGAGCGCGGAGGCGTCCACTTCGGCTCCTTCGAGGTCCTCGGGCAGCAGGATCATGTGATCCTCACCTCGCTCGATCATCAGGGCTCCGTCGATCGTCGCGAGGTCGCCGAACATCGACCAGTCCACTCGAGCCTGCACGGTATTCGTGACGGTCTCCAGGCACGACTCGCGGACGATGATCTTGACCTCGGGGCCGGAGCGCTCGACCTGCTTCCGCATTTCGAGCGCCAGCGCCCTCTTCAGCGCGCCCCGCCCGGTGAACAGGTTGAACGACAAGACGAGCAACACGGCGCCCGCAGCGACTGCGACCTGGCCCGCGAGCGGCACCCCGGCCGAGTCGCCGAACGCGTCCGGCTCGTCCTCGGTCGCCGCGATCGTGACGGCGATCAACGCGATCCCGACCACCGTCATCAATGGCACGAGCACCTTCGAATACCGCAGCTGCCAGGTCCTCCGAAGCAGCACGCTCAGGACCCTCTCGTAGCGCTGACCGTTGATCCGCCACCGCATTTCGGCGACGACGGGATCTCGAGCGGCGTCCTGCATACGCAGCCAAGTCTACCGCCGCGGCGCACTGGGCCCGGGACTCGACCGCGACCGGACCTCGATCCGGACGTGGGACGCCCCGCTCTCGGACTCCTCCACGAACCACCCGGGACGCACATCGTCCCGAGGATCGGTCTCGTCGAGGACCGCGGGCAGTGCGCGGGGGACGGAACGCTCGCCGTGCGTCGTCGACCCCCGTTCCCGCGCCGCGTCGACCACGGCGGCCGCCTCCGCAGGCAGCTCCCAGGTCGTCGCCTCGGATTCGGGGGCGCGGCCGTGCGAGCGGCCGAGCCCGTAGGCACCGAGGAGCGCGAGAGAGAGCCCCGCGACCGCCGCCACGCGCGTGGGCCACGGCGACGGGCGGCGGCGCGCGCGGACGCGGTCGGCGAGCCGCGGCGCGAGCTGGTCGTACGGCATCGCCGTAGCCGCCATCGAGAGTTCCTCGAGCGCGTCGCGCTCCGCGCGGCATGCGTCGCACGTCGCGAGGTGCAGGGAGACAGCCCGCTGCGGCTCGGGCGGCAGCCGCTCGTCGAGATAGGCGGACAGGAGCCGCCGCACGCGCTCGCACGACGTCGCGGTCATGGCGTCTGCTCCCGGTGACCGGCGAGCGACTCGCGCAGCGCCGCGCGGGCGCGGTGCAGGCGGGACGAGACCGTCTTCGGCGAACAGTCCAGCACCTCGCCGATCTCCTCGTACGACATGCCCTCGACCTCGCGCAGCAGGAACACCGAGCGCTGGGGCTCGGGTAGCCGCGCGAGCCCCTCGCGCAGCGCGCCGAGCAGCTCGTCGTGCGCGACCTCCTCCTCGGGGCGCGGCGGCGACGCGGCGAGGCGCCTCGCGACGCGCCCGACGCCCGTGCGCACGCGCGCCACGAGGCGCGCGTGCAGGCTCCGCCGCCGCAGCAGGTCGAGGCCCTCGTTGCGCGCGACGCGCATGAGCCAGACCTGGAAGCTGCGTCCCGGATCGCGCGTTTGAGCGCGCGTGAGCACGGTCAGGAACACCTCCTGGGTCAGGTCGTCTGCCGCCGCCGCGTCCCGGACGAGGTGGCCGAGGAACGTCCGCACGCGCGGTCCGTGTCGCGCCACGAGCACGTCGAAGGCATGCGCGCGCCCATCGGCGAGCGCGCGCACGAGGACGTCGTCGGACGGCTCGCGCGGAGCGTCGATGGGGGAGCGCCGGGGGCGGGGGACGGGGTGCTGCAAGGTCGACCGGTTCTAGTCCGGTCGCAGAGTCCGGTGACTCACACGTCGCGGCGCTTGCGGGGAACGAAGCGACGGCCGGGCTGGACCTTCGGCTTCTCCGCGCGCTCCTTCGCGTCCATCCGCGCGCGCTCCTTGCGCGTCAGCGGCCGCAGCGGCTTCTGGTCCGCCGGGCGCCGACCGGTGTCGCTCGATCGGTCCTTCGCGCTCGCTCCTGCGCTTCCGCGCTGGGTCTTTGCGTCCTTGCGCATCTCCCGCAGTAGGCGCCGCATCTCGGGCGGCATGTCCCGTCCGAGCTCGCGCTCCAGGTCCCGTTCCATGTCCCGAAGGAGCGCGTCGAGGTCCGTCGGCATCGGCGTGGGGCCCGTCCGGGGCCCCCCGCGGGGAATCGGCGCGCGCCCCTTGCCGCGCGGCCGCGCGACCGGCTTGCCGTCGCGGGTCGTCTCGTCCACGACGGTCTTGCCGTTGATGACCACGACCCTGCGGGTCATCGAGCTGCGGGACGACTCCGAGTCCTTCCCGTCGGCCTTTGCATCGGCCCTGGCGTCCGCCCGCGCGTCGGCGCGGGCATCGGACGACTTCTTCTCGCCAGCAGCGGGGGCAGCGAGGACGAGGGCGAGGGCGAGAGCGAGCGATCGGTTCATGGGCGGTCGGTGCGAGGGGGGGCGTCGGGTCCTGCTGCGGATCACGCGCAGGACGGACGCTCGCTCCGATTGCCCCGGGGATTCGCTCGAATCGAGCGAACCCCTCGCCAGTTCAGGCGTCGAGATCGCCCACGAGTCGGCCGAGCGCGATCGCCTCGGCCTCGTGCTGCAGCCGGACGCCGAGCGCGTGCACCTTCTTGCGCCCGTCGGACAGCAAGGACCAGAGCAGCCCCGGGAGCGACCGACCTTCTGGCTTCTCGCACCACGCCCGGACCATCGCGTCGAGCTCGGCGCGCTCCAGCGACGCGACGAGGACGAGCGTGTCCAGGTACTTGAGGTCGAGGTGGTCCGTCACGAGCCGCGCGAGGTGGGGGTCCTCCATGCACGCGCGGCGCAGGCAGGAGCGGTTGAGGACGCCCGGCGACAGCGCGGGGCTCCGGCGGACGTCGTCCCAGAACCCGAGCTCGCTCAGGTCGTCCTCGGAGAGGCAGACGCGCAGGACCGTGGTCTGGAGCGGTCGACGCAGGTCGTGGAAGCAGCGTGAGGGGGTGGTCATGGCGGTGCGGCGTGCGGTGCAAATGAGATTCATTCTCAGTATAGCCTGGTCGACCGACCTGTGCGTCCTCCGAATGCGCGGCTCGCGCCGCCCTCCGCGGGGCCCGATCTGAGAACGCCGCAAACCTGGCGCCACCTTCGGTTTGCGTGGCCTGGACTCCGCGTCGGCGGCCGATCCGGTGCGCGCTTTTTCGCGGATTCGTGGCGCGGCGGGGGTGCCTCGAGCACGGCCCGAGATCGAGCGGGTCGCAGCCGGTGACCCGCCGCCCTCTCACCTGCCTGGCGCGACCGGGCGACGGGATCGGCCCCTGATCTGCCGCCCCGACGTCCGCGCGCCGCCGGCCCAACGACGGCTCCCACGAGCTCCCTCGTCATGAAACCCCGACTGGTTCTGCCCCTGCTGCTCTCCGCTCCGTCGCTCGCGTTCGCGCAGCTCGGTGTCGAGGGCGACCCCCTCGAGTCCGCCCCCTCGTCCGACCCGACCGTGCTCCCCGCGCTCCCCGAAGGAGCGATGGAGGAGATCCGCCGCGCCGTGCTCGTCGACGAGCCCGGTGACGGTCGCGTCTGGGCCTCCGGCCCGACGTGGAAGGCGTCGTTCGGCGCCGATGGATTCACTTTTATCCCGTTCCTCGGCTCGGACGCCGAGCGCAACCACCCGGTGCACTTCGATCTCTCGGACGTCCGCGCTGGCATGGAGTCGATCCCGTTCGACGCCGCGCCGACGGTCTCGCGGGACGGCAAGACCGTCACGCTGGACCGCGGCACGCTCCGCGAGACGTACCACCTGAGCGAGGCGGGCGTCGAGCAGACGTTCGTCTTCGACGAGGTGCCCGCCGAGGGCGACCTCGTCGTGCGGATGGCCATCGAGACCGATCTGAGGTCCGAGATCGCCGGCTCCGGGTTCACGTTCACCCATCACCGCGGAGGCGTCCAGTACGGCAGCGCCACCGCGATCGACGGCGTCGGGCGCTCGCTCTCGCTGCACCAGGAGCTCGTCGAGGGCGCGATCCAGATCCGCGTCCCGCAGGAGTTCATCGACCCGAGCGCGCTGCCGCTCGTCGTCGATCCTCTGATCACGACCTTCGGCGTGACCAACGACTCGCGCGACCAGATCGCCATGGACGTCGCCTACGACGGGTCGACGAACATCTACATGATCGCGTACGAGGAGGCGCAGTCGATCGTCGACCACGACATCCGCACGGTCTTCTACAACCTCGGCGTCGGCCTCGTGACGAACGCGGCGGCCATCGACATCACCGGCGACAACTGGCGGCACCCCAGCCTGGCCAGTGCGAACGTGTACTCGCGCTTCCTCTGCGCGGCGACGCGCGGGACGACGATCGGACAGCGCGACATCTGGGGCCGGGCGCGGAGCGCGCAGAGCGGCACGATGACGAACCAGTTCGTCATCACGTCCGAGCCGGGCGACAACGCATTCCCCGACGTCGGCGGCTTCGGACACGACTTCAACACCGCGTTCCCATTCATGGTCGTGTGGGAGAACTATCTGCCCTTCGCGGACGACTCGGACGTCCAGGCCCAGGTGGTCGACATCGACGGCTCTCTCGCGGGTGGCGTCCTCGACATCGCGACCTCCGACTCGACCTCGGACGGCAAGCCGCGGATCTCGAAGAGCAGCGGCCGCGCCAGTCAGCCGATCGGACAGCAGCAGTACCTGATCGCGTGGGAGCGCGAGATCGCGGCGGACGACCACGACCTCCACGCTCGCGTCGTCGGCTACGCCGGCTCGCTCGCCGGGCACCCTGAGTTCGAGGCCTACTCGTTCGGTGACTCCCGCAACGTGGACGTGTCCTCGCAGGACCGCGACGCACCGGACGGTGTCGACGAGCCGACCTACGTGCTCGTCTTCGAGCGCCTTCGCAGCGGCGTGTGGGAGATCTTCGCGGTCGTGACTCGCGAGGGGAATCCCGACAACGCGCGCAGCCTGTCCGAGATGCAGGACCTCGTCCCGGACGAGGATCACACCGAGCCCCGGATCGCGCAGGACGGAACGGACGACTACATGGTGGTCTACCGGTCGGCCGCGTCGGGGGGCTTCGATGCGCACATGACGGCCCTCAACATCGTCGCCGACAACGGCGAGCTCCGGACCGGACTCTGTGAGCGTCGCTCGTCCTTCTCGCACCCGATGGGGACGGCGACCTCGGTCGCGATCGCCTCGACCTACGACGGCGGCGAGGCGCTCGCGGACTCCAGGGCACTGGCCCTCTGGATCGCCCGAGGCGCTGGCGGTGACGACGAGGTGGAGGCAGCGATCGTCCAGGAGGTCACCTCCTCGGTCGAGGGGTCGCAGTTCTGCGACGCAGAGCCGAATGCCTCCGGTCGCTCGGCCTGGATCCGCGCCAGCAACTCGTTCTACAACGCGGGCGGTTCGATCCGCATCCGGGTCGAGGACCTTCCGCAGAACGCATTCGGGTACGCGATCGCCTCGCTCAACACGGCGTTCACGCCGAACCCCGGCGGCAGCGCGGGCAACCTCTGCCTCGGTGGGGCGATCGGGCGCTTCAACGGCCAGGTCCAGGACAGCGGGACCGCGGGTGCCGTGCAGGTCACTCTCGACCTGCAGAACATCCCGCAGCCGAACGGTTCCACGTCGGCGATGGCCGGCGACCGCTGGAAGTTCCAGTACTGGACGCGCGACAGCTTCGGCGGCATGGCGACGTCGAACTTCAGCAACGGCGTCGTCGTGAACTTCCAGTGACGGAAGCAACGCGGCGCTGAACGAAGCCTGCGGAGCGGCGGGGGACCTCGGTCCTCCGCCGCTCCTCTCGTTCGTCAGCGCCCGATCGCGTCCTCGACGCGCGTGACCGACTGCTGGAGGTAGCCGTCGTTCGGCGCGAGCTCCAGCGCTCCTCTGTACGCGGTCAGCGCCTCTCGCAGCTCGCCCTCCGCCTCCAGCGCGCGACCCAGCAGCAGTCGCGGGTACGGCGCGTTCGGAGCCAGCCGCACGCCCTCGCGCGCGGACGTCGTGGCCTCGCCGCTGCGACCCAGCGCGAGCAGCGCCTGAGCGCGCATCCCGTGGGGGAAGGCGAAGTCCGGGTCCTCCTCGATCGCGCGGTCGTACTGTGCGATGGCCTCGTCGAAGCGCTCCAGGCCCGCGTACACGACGCCGCGGTTGTAGCTCAGGTTGGCGCGCTCTGGATCGACCGCCTCGACCTCGTCGTACGCCTCCAGCGCGTCCTCGTAGCGCTGCATGCCGGCCAGGACCACGCCGCGCTCGAACAGCACCTCCGCGCGCGTCGGATCCAGCACGCGCGCGCGATCGAGGTCAGCGAGCGCACCCTCCATGTCGCCCTCGTCCGCCCGGTCCAGCGCGGAGCGATAGAGCTTGGTCACCTCCGGCGCATACGTCGGGCCCTCCGCGACCTCCTGGGCGAGCGCCTTCCGGATGCGGGCGCGGCCCGACCGGGCGCCGGCGTGGTCGGGCGCGAGGGACAGCGCGGCGCCGTAGGCCCTGCCGGCCTCGACGTAGCGATCGAGGTCCTCGTACGCGAGCCCGGCGTTGAAGCGGTGGCTCGCGCGCTCCGGCTCGCGCTCGATGCAGGTCTCGAAGGACGCGACCGCGAGCTCCGGCTCGCCCGTGTTGAGCATCGCGACGCCGAGCATCATGTGCGGGAGCGCGCCGTCGTCCCCGAGGGCGATGGCGCGCCGTGCGTCGGCCGCGCCGTCCTCGAACCGTCCGAGCGAGACGAGCGCGCTCGCCCGATTCGTATGCGCGCGGGCGAACTCGTCGTCCTCGCCGATCGCACGGCCGAACGCATCGGCCGCTTCCTCCATGCGGCCCATCTCGAGGTGGCAGACGCCCTGGTTGTACGCGGCCTCTCCCGCGAGGCCCGGGTCGAGGGCGGCCGCTCGTGCGTAGGCGACCATCGCCTCGTCGCCTCGTCCGAGGGCGGCTAGAGTCAGCCCCCTCTGGAAGTGGGCGTCGGCGTGCTCGGGGGCGAGCTCCAGCGCCGCGTCGAGGACCTCGAGCGCGTCCTCGTTCCGCCCGTCGATCCGCAGGTCCAGCGAGCGGGCGACCTCGTTGGCCACGGCGTCCGCCGCGGCGCCGGAAGGGGCAGGCTCGGCCGCGATCCGGTCCGTGTCGGTCGGGGCCAGGTTCGAGCCGGGCGAGGCGCAGGCGGCGAGGGCGGTGAGGGCGGCGAGGGAAGCGCGGAGCATGCGCGCGAGGATAGGACAAGACGGCGCGGAGCGCCCGGGGCCGCTCGGCCCCGGGGGCGCCGCGCGCGGCGTCCGACGACAGCGACGTGGACTCGAAGGCGAGACTGTTGAACACCCCC
>JBCDGE010000169.1:0-11993 GCA_038757895.1 Planctomycetota bacterium
CCGTGGTCGTCCGGATCGGTGTCGAGCGGCCTGCCGAAGTGGAACTTCTGCCCCGAGCTCGCGTCGACCGTCACGCGGCCCGAGTTGTCGATCCGCGCGGTGAGCCCGCCGACGTTCGACAGCGCGTCGATGAACCCACCCACGGTCATTCGCGCCGGATCGACCTCGATCAGGTCCGTCGTGAACGACCCGGTCGCGTCGTCGACGACGTGGACGTAGAGCTCGCCCGTCCCGATGTCGAACGGCAGCCCGACGTCGCGCAGCAGCGCGTCGGTCAGGTCACCGTCGCCGTCCAGGTCCCGGACCGCGTTCGTGGCGCGGAGCTGCGTGAAGCCGCCGTCCAGCGGGACGCCGGTCGTGTGCGCCCGGTTCGTCTCCAGGACGATCGCCCGCGCGTACTGGTCGAGCCCGTCCGCGACGTCGTTCGCGAACCGGCCCGCGAACTCGATGATCCCGGCGAGCTGGCCCCCGCGGGCCACCACGGGCTGGACACCGCCCTCGACGCGGAGCGTGATCGCGCCGTCGGAGTCCGTCTCGACCCGCAGTTCGCGAACGGACTGGGCTCCGACGAGGAGCTGGCCGTCCACCTGGACCTGGACCGCGCCCTGGACGTTCTCGCGGACCGAGATGTCGACGTGCTCGCCCAGCTCGCGGAGCGCGAGCTCGCGCCGGTCCCGCAGGTCGTTCGCGATCGTGCCGCGCACGGCCTCGACCTGGGTGATCTCCGCGTTGAGCTGGACGATGCGCTCGGAGAGCACGTTCACGTCCTCGGCGATCGCGGACGCCTTGACCTGAGCGTCGCGCTGGAGCTGGGTGATCTCGGTCCGCACCTGGTGGAAGCGCCGGACGAGGTCGTCGGTCGACTGGACCACGCCGGTCCGCGAGACGAGGTCCTCGGTGTTTGCGGACAGCGTCGAGAGGCTCCCGAAGAGGCTGTCCAGGAGCGTCCCGAACCCGTCGCCGCCGGGCTCGTTGATGAGCGCCTCGATGCTCTGCATCTCGACGAGCTGGGCGTCGAGCCGCGCGAGCGACGACGTCTGCCCGATGAGGCGCCCGTTCAGGAGCTCGTCGACCGACCGCACGACGGCGTCCGCCTGGACGCCGTGGCCGAGCTGGAGCCCGCGCAGGTTGAGCGGGCGCGAGTTCGACGTCAGCACGCGCTGGCGGCTGAAGCCCTCGGTGTTCGCGTTCGCGACGTTGTGGCCGATCGTGTCGAGCGCCGCCTGAGAGGTGAGGAGCGCCCGCAGACCGATGTTGGTGCTGAGGCTCACGTCAGACCTCCGCGTCGATCAGGCAGCCGCCCTCGTGCACGTCGCCCCCGTCCTCGGGGCCGAGCACGACCTGGATGAGCTCGCGCGTCACGTCCCGGTGCACCCGCACGAGCGTCGCAACGCGGCGGTTCCGCACGTCGACCTCTTCCGCGAGCTCGCGCAGACGCGTCGCCTCGCGGCGTACGGCCTCGCCGTTCTCACCGAGGCGCTCCGCGACGCTCGTCAGCGTCAGCGCGGACGGACTCACCCCGAACGCGGACGCGAGCGCGAGCATCGCGCCCTCGCGCCGCGCCTTGCGCTGGGGCGCCCGGCGGACCTCCTTCTCCAGCGCGCGCGTCGCGGCCTCGAAGCGCTCGTCACCGGGAGTACGGATCAGCCCCTCCTGCTCGGCCAGCAGCGCGAGGATCCGCTCGTGGGAGGCGACGTCCTCGCGGAGCGCGGCGAGGAGCCGGTTCGCGTACTTGAGCGTGTGTGCGGTGTCGGTCATGCGTTCGATCCCCCCTTCTGGCCCTCGGCCTTGCCCTTGCCCTGCGCGGCGAGCCGCGCCTCCTCGGCGCGCGCGGCGTGCTGCTCGCGCAGGATGCTCTCGCGGACCTGGTCGGCGAGACCGAGCGAGCCCTGCGACGCCAGCGAGGCGCCGACCTGCTCGTCGAACCAGCCGTTGAAGGTGTCCGCGCCGGGCCCCTTGCCGAAGAAGCCCTCGTCCATGCCCTTGCGCAGCTCGCTGACGAGCATCGTCGCGAAGAGCGACTCCATCTCGCGCGCGGCGACGTCCGGCGCGGACTCGCCGGCCGACGAGGTGAGGCGGGAGACCCGCCCCGTCATCAGGCTGTTGCGCGCCGCGTCGGCGGCGCCCTTCGCGAACGAGACGTCCATCACATCCTCCGGAGCTCGGCGATCAGGAGCCCGCCCGAGACGAGCGACTCGAGGATCGCGATCATGTCCCGCGGCGTCGCGCCGAGGACGTTGAGCACCTCGACGACCTCCTCGAGCTTCGTGGCACCGCCCACCAGGACGAGCGGCGCGTCGCCCTCGACGACGTCGAGCGTCGTCCGCGGCACGCGCTGGGTCGTGCCGTTCGAGAACGCGCCGGGCTGGCTGACCTCGGGCGTCTCGGCGATCGTCACGACGATCGAGCCGTGCTGGATCACGCCGGGCCGCAGGCGCACGTTGCCGCCCATGACGATGACGCCCGAGCGCTCGTTGATGACGACGCGGGCCAGGTTGTCGGTCTCGATCTCCAGCTCCAGGGCCCGGTCGAGGTAGCGAACGACCTGGGTGTCGGGGACGCCGTCGAGGACGGTGAGGCGCACCGTCCGGCCGTCCGGCAGCACGTCGGCCGTTTCCGGGTAGAGCGTGTTGATCGCGTTCGCGATGCGCACCGTGTTCCCGAACGTGCCCTGGCCGTTCTTCGCGTCCAGGTAGATGAACCCGTGCTCCGAGAGCACGCTGGTCGGGATCTCCTGCTGGACCGTCCCGCCGCTCGCCAGGGTGCCGACGGTCACGTGGTTCTTGCGCGCGCCTGCTGCGCTACCGGCGGCCTGGAAACCGCTGACGGTGACCGGGCCCGACGCGGTCGCGTAAACGACGCGCCCGGTGAGGTCGGTCAGCTCCGTGATGCCCAGCACGCCGCCGTAGAGGCTCTCCGCGTCGCCGATCGACGACACACGGACGTCGATCCTCTGGCCGGGCTTGGTGCCCGGCGGCACGTTGGCCTCGACCTGCACGACCGCGACGTTGGCCGTCGCGAGGAGCGCGGGATCGATGTTGATGTTCTGAGCCAGGAGCCTGTTCGACATCAGCTGCGTCGCGAGCGCGCCGGAGTCGCCGGTGCCGTCGAGGCCGGTCACGATCCCGATGCCGATGAGCTGGTTGTCCTCCATCCCGCGCACGCCGACGAGGCTCCGCACGGGCGAGAGTACGCGGCTCTCGTAGTCGCCGCCGGTCCGCGAGACGGGCCGGATGCGCGCGGTCTTGCGGTACGTCGCCGTCGAGCGGCCGACGGGCTGGCGCGGCGCCTCGATCCCGCCGGTGAGCGGCAGGATCGGCCGCGGGGTGACGTCGGGCGTGACGTCCGGACCGACCGGGGTCGCGTCGACCGGCGCCGCGGGCAGCGGATCGGCGGTGGCCGGCGGCGCATCGTCCTGGGGCGCCGCGAGCGGCGCGAGCGCCAGGGACGCTGTGAGCAGAAGCGACATGGCGATCAGAAGGGCCAGAGCCAGTCGATGGCGTTGTACGCGAACCTGGCGAAGCCGCGGCGCTCGGTCGTGTTGGTGAGCGGTCCGGAGCCGGCGTACGACACGAAGGCGTCGGCGACGAGCTCGGACTGGACCGTGTTGTCGCGCTGGACGTCGTAGCGGCGCACGATGCCGCGGAACTCGAGCACCTTTCTCTCGGTGTCGATCCGGATCTCGCGGCGGCCCTCGACGATGAGGTTCCCGTTCGGGAGCGTGTCGACGACCATCGCCGTCAGGCGCGCCTGGAACTCGCCCATCTTCTCGTAGTTCGCGGTTCCCCCGAAGCTGTCAGCCTTCGACGTGTGGATCGACGGGAGAGTGCGGAACGCGTCCGGGTCGACGTTGAAGTCGATCAGCTGGTAGTTCAGCGTGCTGTTCTTGAGGAGGTCGGTGCGCTCCTCGTTCCGGACGTCCTGGTTCTCGCGGATGACGATCGTCAGGAGGTCGCCGACGCGCTGCGCCGTCTTGTCCGCGATGGGCGAGACAGGGCCGAGGCCGGGGTCGTAGATGGAACCGCGGCGCTGCGCGGACGCGGACTGCACGGTCGTCGCAAGCGCGACGGCGACGAGAGCGAAACGGAGGAGCTTCATTTGATGGTCACCTCGAGGGTGCGACGACCACGCACGACCGCGACGAGCTCGCGACCGGTGGAACGGAGGGAAACGGCGACGCGTTCGCCCACGCGGCCATCGGCCTGGGCGACCCCGACGTCGGAGACACTGATCGGGCCCTTCTTGACCCGGACGCTGACCTGGTCGCCGCGGCGGACGACGACCTCGCGGTGGACGTCACGCTCCAGCACGGTCGACCCGGCGGGGAGCGCGCGGAGCGCGACGGCGCCCGCGATCTCGGTCCGGCCGAGCGCGCGGAGCGCGGCGCCGTCCGCGACGGGGATCCGGCGCTCCTCGAACATGCCCGGCGCGAGCGGCTCGCCGACGTTCACGGCGCGCGTCAGGACCGCGCGGCGCTGCCAGACCGCGACCCGGTAGGTGACGTGGACGCTGCGGTAGAGCTTGTCACCGATCCAGATCTCGACCGGGACGCTACGGACGCCGGGGAAGACCGTGCGGAGGTCGAGCGGGACCTCGATGCGCGGAGGCACGTCGGAGGCCGGCACCTGGATCGGCGCCACGATGCCCTCGGCCGTCGCCTCGGCGTCGAGGCCGACGAGCGCGGCCCGCATGGCCTTGGACGCGGCCGCGCGGATCGACTCGCCGGTGACGACGACCGTCTCGGGCGTGACGCGGCATCGCGGCGCGCCGGTGACGGTCACGTCGACGCCGGGGAGCGACCGGCGCAGCGACGCCTGGACGAGGTCCGCGCGGAGCGTGCGGTGAAAGCCCGGCGCCGGCGCGTAGCCCAGCGAGGCGGAGCGCACCGACGCGACGAGCGCCGCGTCGTCGCCCTCGATCTTCGCCGCCACCTCGGCGACCGAGATCTCGAGGCCGCTCGACGTGGCCTCCGCGGGAAGGACCACGGAGACGCCGCCGGCGCAGAGAAGAGTGAGCGTGCAGCAGAGCATCAGGAGATCAGCGGACGAGCTGGTTGACCTGCTGGAGCATCTCGTCGGAGACGCGGATGGCGCGGCTATTCACCTCGTAGTTGCGCTGCGCGACGATCAGCGCGACGAGCTCGTCGACGGTCTCGACGTTCGAGCGCTCGAGGTAGCCCTGCTCGATCGCGCCGGCGCCCTGAACGCCGGGCTGACGCTGCTGCGGCGGACCGGAGGACACGGTCGGCGCGTAGTAGTTGCCACCCATCGCCTTGAGGCCCGTCGGGTTGGCGAAGATGTGGAGGCGGATCGTTCCGATCTGCGTGAGGAGGTTGTTCTCCTCCAGCGCGAACACCTGACCGTCGTTCGACACCGAGATCCCGAGCGTGTCGGGCGGCACCGTGACCTGGTCGGTGAGGAGGTAGCCCTCGGCGGTCACGAGGCGGCCGTTGAAGTCCTGCCGAAACGTGCCGTTCCGCGTGTAGCGCGTCTCGCCGTTCGGGAGCTGGACCTCGAAGAAGCCCTCGCCGCGGACCGCGAGGTCGCGCTGACCGCCGGTCGCCTCGAGGACGCCCTGCAGCATCATCTTGCGCGAACCGGACACCTCCGTACCCGAGCCGATCTGGAGGCCGGTCACGTCGTTCTGGTTGTTCGCCAGCGGCAGACCGGGCTCGCGGTAGGTCTGGTACAGCAGCGACCGGAACGAGAGACGGCTCTTCTTGAAGCCGCTGGTGTTCACGTTCGCGATGTTGTTCGCGATCGTGTCGACCTGGAACTGCTGGGCCTTCATGCCGGAGGCCGCGGTGTAGAGGGAACGGATCATCGATGCCTGGGGGGAAGGGGATCAGCTGTGGAGGCGTCGGTAGCTCTGGTCGATCGTTCGGAACGCCTGGGCGGCCGAGTCGAATGCGCGCTGCGCGGCGATGAGCTCGACGAGCTCGTCGATGTTCTGGACGTTCGCGCGCTCCTGGAAACCCTGGGTCACGATCGCCTCGGAGTCGACCAGCGCGGAGCCAGGTCGAAGCCGGTAGCCGCCCGTCTCGTCCGGCTCCACGGGGTCGGCGCCGAGGACGTCGACGATCCGGATCCGACCGACGGGCAGGCCGTCCTGGGTGACGTCGCCGTTCGCGTCGACCTTGATGCCGCCGACGCCCCACTCGAGGATGCCGCGGCCGCCCTCCCACTGGACGGCACGACCGTCGCCGCTGACGAGCACGCCGTTCTGCGTGAGGCCGAACGCACCCTCGCGCGTGAGCGTCAGGCCCCGGTCACCCTCCAGGACGAAGAAGCCGGGCCCGTCGAGCGCGAGGTCGAGGTCCTCACCGGTCCGCTGGAGCACGCCCTGGCTGAGGTCGAGGCGCGTGCCGGTCACCACCTGCTGGTGCTCGCCGTCCTTCGCCCAGTTGGCGCTGCCGTGGGCGACGTGGAGCATCCGCTTGAAGCCCGTCGTCTCGCTGTTCGCGATGTTCGAGCTGATGACCTCGATGCGCTGCTGGTTGGTGCGCATCGCGGCCACGGTGCGGTAGAGACCGACGTTCATGACCTCCGGGGGAGCAAGGCCGGTGCCAAGTGGCCCCTGCGCCCGGGGGAGGCGGTGCGTGGCCGCCAGGTGGGAAATCGGTTCCGGTTGCCGTCAGCCAGCGCCCGCAGCGCTTTCCCGGCGCAGGCGCACGAGGCGGAACGCGGCCGCCTCGAGCTCCGCCGGGCTGCCCTCCGCGTCCTCGAGCTCCACTCGGTAGCCCCGCGCCGTCGCACGCCGGACGAACCCCAGCAGACGCGTCCGGCCGGGGTCGGCGAACAGCGCCACCCCGCCCGGCGCCAGGTACCGATCGACGACGTCGAGCAGCGGCTCCTGGAGCTTCGCCTCGTAGGCGACGTCGCAGCCGAGGATCA
Organism: Planctomycetota bacterium; assembly: GCA_038757895.1. Taxonomy (GTDB): domain Bacteria; phylum Planctomycetota; class UBA1135; order UBA1135; genus Saltatorellus. The sequence goes on from JBCDGE010000169.1 coordinate 6,894, forward strand.
GGTCGAAGCGGCCCTCGGGGGCCTCGCCGAGGTGGCGCCAGTCGAGGTCCCACACCCGCGCCTCGATCCCGTTGCGCCGCGCGTTCACCGGGAGCGCCGCGAGCGACAGCGGGTCGTGGTCGGTCAGCACGAGGTCGACGCCCGGCCCGCCGAGGACCGCGGCGGCGATCCCGGCGAGCCCGAGCCCTGCGCCCAGCTCGAGCACTGCGGCCTGCCCGCCGATCGACTCGCGTGCGAGCAGCCGCGCCATCGTGGGCCCGGAGTCCCAGAGCCACGCCCAGTAGGGCATCGAGTCGTTGAACTGGCTCCGCTCGACGACCTGCTCGTCGTCGAGCAGCCGGTCCGGCTCGCGCGGCGCCCACAGCCGCACCGGGTCCGCGGCGCCGACGTCGACGTCGAGGACCTCCCAGCCGCCGTCGACCTCGGGGAGCTCGTCCACGCGGCGGACGGTAACGCCGTCCAACCCGCCCGGGAATGGCGCTCGGGGGCGTTCGATGCACGGGCTCCGTCAGAAACGGCGGGTCCCGGGCAGAATGGAGCGAACGCCTCGTCCCCCCACCGATCCTCCAAGGACGCGCGCCCCATCCGCGCGGTCCGAGATCGAACCCATGACCCGTCGACTCCCCGCCCTCCTCGCCGTGGCGGTCACGCTCGCTGCTTCGACGACGTCCCACGCTCAGCAGCGCCTGTTCGCCCTGGGCTCCGATGGCACCATCTCGGAGGTCGCCGGCTTCCAGACGACCGCTGGATCACTCGTCCCCGTCGCGTCCATTCCACTCCCGCCCGGGACGATCGCGCGCGGGCTCGCCGCCGATCCGGCGACGGGCGACCTCTTCGCGCTGACGCTCTCCGGTGCGACCGCGAACCTCCTGCGGGTCGACCTCGGCTCCGGTCAGGTCACGCCGCTGTGCTCGCTCCCAGCGCCGCTCGCCGATGGCCTCGACGCGCGGTTCGACGGCACGCTCGTCTTCGAGCAGACCCTCGACACGCTGGTCCTGGTCGATCCGTCGACGTGCGACACCACGTTCGTCCCGACCGCCCAGCCGATCGGGATCCACACCTCCGACGGTTCGGTCGCGTTCGACCGGCGCGGCCTCGTCGTCGCCCTCGGCGCGGACGGGACGGGACAGAGGATCGACCCGCTCGACGGCGCATCGTCGTCCTTCGACGCGGCGCTCTTCAGCGGATCTCACTCGATCGAGGTCGATGGCGACGAGGTCTACTACGGCCAGTTCGACGGTTCGCTGTTCGCGAGCGGTATCCAGCTACGCCAGGTCCTCGGGGGCACGGGCACGTCGCTCTCCGGCCTCGCGTTCGCCGAGCACGCGGACGGCGTCGGCATGACGATCGCGTGCGCAGGGCAGCCCAACTCGACCGGTGGATCCGCGACCATCGAGGCGCTCGGGACGTCCGTCGTCGGCGAGGGGGACCTCGAGCTGCGCTGCCGCGCGCTGCCGCCGAACTCGTTCGGCTACTTCTTGACGGGACCCAACCAGGGCTCGATCCCGGTCGGCTCGGGCGTGCTGTGCATCGCCGCGCCCCAGCAGCGCTACTCGCTGTTCGTCCAGAACGCCGGCGCGGCGGGCTCGGTCCGCTTTTCGATCGACCTCGCGGCGCTCCCCGACGGCACGCCGGTCATGGTCGGAGACACGTACCTGTTCCAGTACTGGCACCGGGACGTCGGGCCGACGTCGAACCTGAGCCCGGCGCTGCGGGTCGACTTCCGATGAGGTCGAGGACCTGGAGCGACAGCTGATCGACGGACTCGAGGGCGGCGCGCCGATCGAGGTGACCGCCGAGCTTCTGCCGGAGAAGCGCCAGAAGCTCCGTGCTCGCCGCGAAGCGAATCGCGAGTGAAACGCTCTGGCTCCGCCCTCTCGCGGAACTGGACATCGACGGCGCCGGTCACCTACGCGGACGCCGAATGACGAAAACCGACGAACGCGGCGGACGGCTGCACCGTCCGCCGCGTTCAGGACTTATCTGCCGGTCCGGGGATCGATCAGACCAGGTTGACGGTCTCGGCAAGGACTTCGTCCTGCGTCGAAACCACCCGCGCGTTGGCTTGGTAGCCGCGCTGGGCCTCGATCAGGCGCACGAACTGTTCAGCGGTGTCGACGTTGGAGTTCTCCAGCGCACCCGAGATCACGGCGCCTGCTGCCCGGATGTCGCCCGCGCCGAAGCGGGCCTCGCCGGAGTTCGGCGTCTCCTCGAACATGTTGGCGCCCGCGGCACGGAGGCCCTCGTCATTCTGGAACGTCACCACGCCGAGCTGACCGAGCTCGCGCGTCTGGCCGTTCGAATAGAAGCCGTCGATCCGACCGGTGGTCGTCACGAACAGGTTCGCGAGCTCACCGTCGCCGTAGCCGTTCTGGTCGAAGACGTAGGCAGTCCCCTCGCTGCCGAACTGGGTCAGGCCGTCGACCTGGCCGTCCATGCCAAGGTCGATCCCGACCTCCTGGATCGGCTGACCGGTGAACTGCACGCGGAGGCGCGAGTCGACCGAACCGAGGCCCGTCGGCGAACCATCGGCCGCGAACGCGATCCCCGTGATCGGGTTGTCGATCCCGCCCTGGGCGATCTGGCCGGAGCCATCTTCGATCTCGGCGTACAGGTTCCACGTCAGGTCGGCCTGCCGCTCGTAGCGGAAGGTCACCGTGTGGGCCACGCCCGCGCCGTCGTAGACCTCGGTCGAGGTCGTCACCGTGTCGGGTCCGGTGCCCGCCGTCGTCACCGACATCGCGTACGAGTTCCAGTCGGTGCGCCCTGCATTCGCCGGGTCGTCCGTGAGCGAGAGTAGGAGGTTCGCCTCGCCCGCGGTCTGCGATGTCAGGACGAGGCGCCCCGACCCGTCGACCGACGCAACCGCGTCCTGGTACCGCGAGTTCAGGAAGTCGACGAGGTCCTGCATCGAGGACCCGTCGTTCGCCGCGCCGAATGTGAAGGTCGCCGAGACCGGGGTCCCGTCCGTGTCCTCGCCGACGATCTGGATCTGGTCTCCGTCCGCATACTCGGTCAGGTTGCCGGTCAGGTCGTTGATCGGGGCGGTCGAGAGGTCGCTCGGGATCGGCGACTCGGAGCCGCTCGAGAGCGTCGTCGAGAAGCCCGCGAGAACCGTCAGGTCCCCCACTCCGATGGGCGGGTTGACGTCGATCGAGAACTGCGCGCCCTTGCGGTCGGATTGGATGACGATCTCGCCCGTCCCGCCGTCGACCGAGGCGCTCACGTCCTGGAGGGCGTTGATCGCGGCCGCGATCGACGCCGCCGTGACGTCGCCCGTCACCGCGTCGCTGGGCACCACGACCTGCTGGGGCACGCCGCCGTTCGCGATCAGCTCCATGGAGACGATGTCGCCAGGGGAGCCACCGATCGCGGACACGTTGTAGGTCGGCGACGTGCCCGTGCTGCGCTTCTCCGCCGGCGTACCGACGAAGTACGCCGAGTTCGCCGTCAGCGACTCGGCGAGCGGGCCGGACACGACCGCAGGCAGGTTGCCCTTCATCGTCACCTCGGACGTGACCTGAGGCGGAAAGAGCGACGTGACGTCGAGCGTGATCGCCACGCCGTTCGGATCGAGCACGCGCGCCCCGGAGCCCTGGTCGACGAGGTTCTGCTGCGAGTCCAGACCGAACGTCCCGACGCGCGTGTAGGTGCGGTTCTCGGGAGTCTCCAGCGCGAAGAACCCGCCGCCCTCCAGCGCCAGGTCGAACACGCGGCCCGTGTCGGTGAGCGCGCCCTGCGTGAACGTCCGGTCGATGCTCGCAACGCCGACGCCCTGGCCGACCTGGGTCGGGTTCACGCCGCCCCGCCCCGCGATCGGACCACTCGCGAACCTCAGGTTCTGCGAGAAATTGTCGGAGAACGTGGCCCGGCTCTTCTTGTAGCCGGGTGTGTTCTGGTTCGCGAGGTTGTTGCCGATGACGTCGATCCACTGCTGGTGGGACCGCATCCCGGAGAGGGCGGAGTAGAAGGAAGAGGCCATGGTTTCGCTGAGTGGGGGGTCGTTTCGTTCGCTACGCGCGGGCGCCGGTCACTCGTCGCCGCTTCCGTCGTCGTCTTCGCCGTCGCCGAGCTCGTCGCCGTCACCGACATCACCGAGCACCTCCGCGACCTGGACGATCGGGACGTCCTGGCCGTCGATGCCGAGGTACACCATCCCGTCCTGGACCTTGGCGTACTCGACCTCGCCCTCGACCGCCTCGCCCGTCTCGGTGTCGACGTAGCCGACGCGCTGGCCGACGAGGGCGCTCGCACTCGTGAGCTGGTCGACGAGCGCGTTCCCCTGCTGGAGTCGCGCGAGGCCGACGAGGTTCTCGTTGACGAGCTCCATCTGCTCCAGCGACGAGAACTGCGCGAGCTGTGCCGCGAGCTCCTCGTTCGTCTGGGGTGAGAGCGGGTCCTGGTTCTGGAGCTGCGTGACCAGGAGCTGGGTGAACGCGTCCTTGTCGAGCGTCTGCTCGGACTGCGCGCCGGCGAGGCTGAGGGCTGCGTCCTGGACTCCGATTCCGTCGATCATGGCTGGGTACCGTTTCCTGTGTCAGGCGACGAGGTCCACGCCGCCGTCGGCGGCGTGGCGTGCGAGGGTGCGCGTGAGCGCGTCGGGCGCGGCCGCGAGGGAGGCGTCGGCGTCACGCTGGGCGGAGCCGCCGCGGCCGCCCTTGCGGCGCTGGTCGGCCTGCTCGCGCGCGGCGTGGTCCTCCGCGTCGGAGGGCGCGAGGAGCTCGAGCTGCAGGTCGACGCGCTGTCCGTCGTCCCGCGCGAGCCAGGAGCGCAGCTCGGGAGCGTGGGCCTCCAGAACGGCGAGTGTCTCCGCGCTCTCCGCGGCGATCGTGGCCGAGATCGCGCCGCCGTCGACGCGCACGTGCATCTGCAGGCGCCCGAGGTCTGCGGGTCGGAGCTGGATCGTCGCCTCGCGGTCGCCTGCGCGGATGCGCATGCGGAGCTGGTCGAGGATCGCCTCGGCGCGCTCCATCGCGGCCGCGCCAGGCTTGGGCGCGGCGGCCTGCGTGCGGGACGCCTGGGTCGCCGACTCCGCGCGGAGTGTCGGCGCCGCGCCGGGCTGCGCGGCGCCTGCAGGCGCGACGCCTCCCGCGCCGCCGC
>JBCDGE010000170.1:0-11852 GCA_038757895.1 Planctomycetota bacterium
CCCCCGTGTGGTGGGGGGGGGGGGCGGGGGGGGGGCCGTATTTTTTGGCGGCCCACCCGGATGCGGGGTTGGCTGCGGGCGGGGTATGTGGGGGGGTGTTGGTGGGGGGTTTGGGGGTTTATTCGCACGCCCGCAAGCCCCGCTCGAACAGCGCCGCGAGATCCGCGTCCTGCTCCATCCGCGTCAGCGGATGGGCCGGAAATAACTTCCGGCCCGAGCCCGGCGCCCCGTCCTCACGACAGGTGAGCGCCTGACCCTACTGAGCCCAGGAGCCACGGCGTTCCGACAGACCCGGCGAGGAGACCTTCCTCTCTGGCACATCCGCTAATGCGGATGTAGCTCATTTTCGAGACCCCCCCCTCAACCCGGCACCGCGACGAGGACGACACACCTCGCGGAACCGCCGGGACCGATCCCCTCCGAGCGCGGCTTCCCCCAAGCAAGCGATCGGGTACAGGGAACGTGTTTCGCAGCAAGAAGAGCGTCGTAGGCCTCGACCTCGGGACCTCGGTGGTGAAAGCCGTCGAGATCTCCCTCGAGGGTCAAGAGCCAGTCATCACCGGCTTCAGCCGTGTTGAGCTCCCCCCGGGCGGAAGCGTCGACGAGGCAGTCAAGCAGGTCTTCAAGGAAGGCAAGTTCCGATCGAAGCGCGTCGTCACCGGCGTCTCCGGCCAGGACACGGTCGTCCGGTACCTCTCGATGCCGAACATGTCGGACGTCGAGCTGAACCAGGCCATCCAGTTCGAGGCGGACAAGCTCGTCGCGTCCGACGAGGACTTCATCATCGACTGCCTGCCCATCCAGCGCCCCGAGGAGGGCGCCGAGGGGCAGACCATGAAGGTGCTGGTCGCGGCCTGCCAGACGGACCGGCTCAACGGCCAGGCGGAGATGATCCAGAACGCGGGGCTCCTGCCCATCGCGATCGACCTGGACCTCTTCGCGATCTCGAACGCATGGGAGCTCTGCGTGCTGCCGGACGCCGACAGCATCGACCCGAACGACACGCGAGCGACCGCGCTCGTCGACGTTGGCTCCAAGGCGACCTCGATCAACGTGATGCGGGGCGGCGCGAGCTGCTTCAGCCGCGAGATCCCGATCGGTGGGTCGAACATGACCCAGGCCGTCGCGCGGCGCCTCGGCGTCGAGGGCTTCGAGGCCGAGGCGATCAAGCGCTCGTCCGACGACCACCAGGCCGAGGTGCGCACCGCGATCGGCCCGGTCCTGGAGGACCTCGCCTCCGAGCTGATGCTCTCGATGGACTACGTCGAGCACAACGAGGGCCTCACGGTCACGGAGATCCTCCTCTCCGGCGGCGGCGTCCTGGCGCCTGGCGCCGCGGAGTACATCGAACAGTCCGTGGCGCGTCCGACGCGCCTCTGGAACCCCCTCGAAGGCCTTCGGGTCGACGTCAACCGCCTCGACGTCGAAGAGCTCGAAGCCTGGGCACCTTCCCTCGTCGTTGCCGTCGGGCTCGCGTCCCGGGTGGTCAACCAATGATTTCGGTCAACCTTCTCCCGGACGAGTACCGCAGGCGCGCCAAGTCGCCCGTCGGAATGATCGTGGCGATCGCCGCGGCGGCACTCGTGAACACCTCCCTGATCGCGTACTGGGGCTACCTCGAGTTCGGCGTCAGCGCGAACATCGAGACCACGCGCTCCGTGCTGCAGCTCGACCTCGACGGTCTGAAGCCGCAGGTCGAGTACCACAAGAAGCTCGAGAAGGAGATCCAGACGCGCTCCGCTCGCGAGCAGACGCTCGCGCAGATCACGAAGAACCGCGTCCTCTGGACGAAGACCCTCGACGAGCTCCTCGACATCGTCCACGCCGGACGCGAGGGCATCGAGCACTTCATCTGGTTCGACGACATCGACGTGAAGATGGAGGACGGCGGCGCCCGCCGCGGCAACTTCGGCGAGCTGAAGGCGTCCGGCCACTCCGGCTCCACCGAGTACGACCAGGTCGCGAACTTCCTCGAGGACATCGAGGACCCCGAACTCTCGGCGCTCTGGCAGCTCTTCGGGAAGCCCGCGGCTCCCGAGGCGCGCGTCAACGAGCCCGACGAGGACCTGATCCCGTCCGTCAACTGGTCTTTCCCGCTGACGATCAAGCTGCTCAGCCCCGAGGACCGCGTGAAGAACCGCAGCGCAGCTGAGGAGAACGACCAGTGAACGAGAAGAAGTTCTGGCTGACCTTCGCGGGTGTGTCCGGCGCCGTCGCCCTCGGCGCGGGGTACATGATCTACAGCGAGCATGGTCAGATCGACGCCGCCCAGGCGTCCGTCGCCAAGCTGCGCACGGACATCTCCGCCGCGCGTGAGGTCGTCCGCACGACGCCCGAGATCGAGCGCGACGTCATCGTCCTGCGCGAGATCGCGGACCGGATCCGCGAGATCCTTCCCGACACGAAGGACCTCAACAACCTCATCCGTGACTTCCAGGACTACTCGAAGGAGGCCAGCGTGCGTACGTCCGGCTTCCGTCCGAGTCAGGACCGGAGCCGCAACAAGAAGCAGTCCGGCGCGTTCGAGAAGGTCGCGTACCAGCTCACGCTGACCGCCGACAGCTTCCAGTACCTCGACTTCCTCAACCGGATCGAGACGCACAGCCGGTTCATGGCCGTGTCGTCGTTCAAGATCACGGCCGCCTCGCGCAAGACGCTCGAGGAGGACGGGGTCGCGAACCACCGCATCCAGATGGAGGTGGAGACGTACAAGTACGTCCCCCGTGCTGGCGAGGCCGACGAGGTCGAGATCAGCGGCTACGAGCGCAAGCGCGACCTCCTGGCCGGCGAGATCAACCGTCGTCGCCAGGCGCTGAGCCTGCAGACGTATCGCTACCGCGGCCCGCGCGGCCGTCGCGACCCGCTCATCGATCCGCGCGTCCCCGCGCGCGTCGACGACCCCAACGCCTGGACGGTCCAGCGCCAGATGGAGGAGGTCGACGAGCTGATCCGCCGGATGGAGGAGGCCCAGAAGTACTGGGACGCCTCGAACGCGGCGGAGTCCGTCCTGGAGCGCATGGTCCAGCGGAGCGAGCTCGAGAAGATCATCGCGATGCTCGCCGACGATCTCCGTCGGATCGAGCGCGAGGATCGCATCAACTACAAGCCCGCCGAGAAGCGCCTGCAGCTGAACGTCATCGAGCCGCTCGCTGAGCTGCGCCTCGCGCTCGACGCCAGCAAGGCGATCGCGGGCCCGAGCGTCGCCGAGATGCAGACCGTCGGCGACACGATGGTCAACCACATCGAAGGTGGTGCCTACGACCTGGCGCTCGACGCCTACAAGGCTCTCGCCGATTCGCTCGACCTCGTGCGCGAGGACCCGGAGCGCGTCGAGCTCGCCGACTGGCTCCGTCAGCTCGCGACCGACGCCGAGACGCTCCGCGACTTCGAGCTGATCGAGATGAAGATCGGGGGCTTCGCCCTGATCGAGGGCAACGACCCCGTGATCATCATCGACGGGACGCGCCGCACGATCGGCGATCTCGTCGGCAACGAACTCATCGTCCACGACGTCAGGCCCAGCGAGGTCGACTTCGTCTTCCGCGGCGCCGTGCTGACGCGCGAGTACTGATCTCCCCGGATCGGTCTCCCTGCCGACACACGGACCGCACGCCGCGGACTCGTCCGCCGCATCCGTCCCTACCCCAAAGGTCCTTCCAAGCCCCTAACGTCCGTCCCCCGGACAGAGGAATCGTGGTGAATCCCCTCAAGTCTCTGCTCGCGCTCGCCGCATGCGCGGCGGCGCTGGCCCCGGCCGCGGCGGCCCAGGTCCCCAGCCTGGACGCGCGCGTCGATCTCGACATCGTCGAGCGCGACCTGAGCCAGGTCGTGCAATACCTCCGCGACCGCTCTGGCGCGAACATCGTCGTCATCGAGGGCGGCGAGCGGAAGGTGCAGTCCCTCAAGCTGTCCGACGTCTACTGGCGTGACGCGCTCGACTACGCGGCCGAGGTCGCGGGGTGCGTCGTCGAAGAGGACAAGTCGGGCGTGCTGACCATCAGCACGCCGACCCGCGTCGAGTTCACGTTCGACGACCAGGACATCAAGGAGGTCATCTCCACGATCGCCAAGGTCGCCGACGCGAACGTCATCATCAGCCCCGACGTGCAGGGCACCCTGCGCGTCAAGCTCAAGAACGTCCCGTGGAAGGACGCTCTCGAGGAGATCTGCAAGACGCTCGGGTACACCGTCGTCGAGGAGCGCCGGAACATCTTCCGCGTCGTCGACCCGGTCAGCCTGGAGCAGCAGAAGATCACGCGCAGCTACCAGCTCCGCTACATCCGCCCGCGCAGCAACCGCGTGCCGATCCTGAACTCCGAGTTCATCGAGGGCGGCTCTGAGCCGCCGACCGGCACGGTCAACGAGTACTTCACCGTCCTCGCGGCGATGGAGAAGGCGCTGTCGCAGACCGGCGAGCTGGACTTCATCGAGTCGCAGAACGTCATCATTATCCGCGACACGACGCAGGTGCACGAGACGGTCCAGGAGATCATCCGCCGCCTCGACGTGGAGCCCAGCCAGGTCTTCGTGGACATGAAGTTCGTGTCCACGTCGAACACGGACCTCCTGAACCTCGGCGTCGACTACGGCGACGGCGGCCCGCAGGTGTCCATCAGCGGCTCGCAGATCCCGATCGCGCTCCCGTTCACGATCGGTGACGGCGGCTGGGAAGACGACATCATTGCGAGTGACCTCGGCTTCGGCCCCTTCGCCGGCAACTCGCTCCAGCAGCCGATGCCGATCAACCCCGGTCAGACCCAGGTCCCCGCGACGATCTTCGGTGCGCTCTCGTTCAACCAGGTGCAGGCGACGCTCCGCATGCTCCAGCGCGATCAGAAGTCGGAGGTCATCCAGGCCCCGAAGATCATCACGCTGGACGGCAACGAGGCGACGATCTTCGTCGGTGAGACGGTCCGCTACGCCGAGGCCCGCTCCGAGCAGGGCCAGGCCGGTGGTCTCCAGCTGACGGTCATGGAGGCGGCGGGCTCGCCGGTCGAGGTCGGCTTCCAGCTCCTCGTCCGCCCGAACGTCATCCCCGGCACGCGCAAGATCCGCATGGAGGTCATCCCGAAGGAGACGAACCTCTCCGGTACGGGATCGACCGCGCTCGCGCCCGCCGGCTTCGACGTGTTCACCGTCGGCTCCGCCGGTGCGGAGGGCACGATCGCCCTGCCGCGGACGCGCTCGTCGACCATGATCACGCAGATGCTTCTCGAGAGCGGCCAGACGGCCGTCATCGGCGGCCTGACGACCGACAACGAGTCGAAGACGGTCAGCCGCGTGCCGTACATCTCGCGGATCCCGATCCTCGGTGAGCTCTTCAAGTACCGCAACGAGTCGCGGGACCGCCGGAGCCTCCTGATCTTCATCACGCCCTCGCTGGTCCACAACGCGGAGGACGCCGAGTTCCTCCTGCAGCAGGAGCTCCAGCGCCGGCGCAACCGCCTCGCCGACGAGGTCGAGGCGCTCCTCGATAGCGAGGAGGACTGATCGCCTGCGGGCGGGAGCGCGCCGAACTCGGCGTGCTCTCGCCCGTCCTCATCCCGCCCGGCCCGTTCGGGCGAGGGGGGCAGGCGTTCCCTTTGTGGGTAGGCGGCGCGCGGGCCCGGACCGCGCGCCGTGTTTCGATCCCGGCCAGGCCGGGGATTCGGGCGAGGCCACGAGAGTGACACCTGGAGAGCCGCCGCAGCGGCCCGGGTGACCCCCCTGCGTCGGGCCCGAGGGGCCCTGACTCCGCCCGGGGGACGCGACGGACGGCCCGTAGGGCCCCGCCGGGCCCTTTTTGGCCCGCGATGTTCGACTCGCGGCCGTGGCTCTGCGACAGTGCCTCCGCGCCCAGAGACGGGCGTGATCACAACGTTCAGGCGGCCCGCCAGGGTCGGTCGCTCCGGGTCCCACAGGGGGCCGTCCACGGAGCGGTCCGTCCAGCGAGCCGCTCTCCGCCGACGCTCCTCGGCCCGCCTCGCGCGGTCGAACCGGGCGTCGGGGGCGCTGCGCCGACTCCGTTTCGGCCGCGCGCTCGAGTCTGGAAACCCGACCCAGCGGCCCGACCGGCCGCCGGCTCCGCGCGGCCGTCGCCGCTGCGCCCGGCGCGTCAGGCTCGCTTCCCCCGGACCTCTCCTGCGGTCCCCCGGCTCCCTTCCGGGGCCCGCGCAGGAACGGCTCCGGACCGGAGGCGCGCCAGGACGCCTGGAGGCGCGAGCGCCGCCAGCGTGGAACCCAACCACCGATGACAGATCACCACTCCGTCGACGCTCTAGCCGGCGTCGACCCCCTCCGGCCGACCTCGCTCCTTCCACTCCGACCGGCCGGAGCACTGCCCGCCTGGACGCCCCCCGGAGACTCCCACGACGAGGGCGCGTCGGATCCGTCCGACGCTGCGGTCAGTCCGTCCGCGTTCGGAGCCGGAATCGAGGGCAGCGGCGGCGCGTCGTCCGACGACGCACCCGCCAAGAAGAAGAAGCCCGCGCGGAAGCGACGCGCGCGCAAGACCAAGGCGTCCCGGGCCGCCGATTCCGCCGAGGACGCTCCCGCCGAGGACGCTCCCGCCGCCGGCTCCTCCGCGCAGGACGCAGGATCCGACCCCGAGAAGGGCAGCCGGGGAATGGACGCGCAGACGGCCCCTGACGGCGGTCGAGACCGCGACGGGGACGACGAGAGCGACGACGAGGGTGGCGGTCGCAAGCGTCGTCGCCGCGGATCCCGTGGGGGGCGGCGCCGCAAGCGCCAGACCGGTGACGCTGCTGTCGCCGTCGATGTCATTCCCGGCGAGGACGACGACCTCGAGGGTGCGCGCGATACCGAACCGCTCCGCGAGGGGGACTCCGAATCCAGGTCCGACGGGGACGAGCCCGAGGGCGGGCGCAAGAAGCGCCGTCGGCGTCGGTCCCGCCGCAAGTCGTCTGGCGCAGGGGAGGGCGACGACTCCTCCGATGCGGACGCGGACGCCGATCTCGCGTCCGACGATGCGTCCTCGGAGGACGCGGACGACGGCGGGGGACGCGGCGCGAAGAAGAAGCGCAAGCGCAGCCGATCCAAGAAGAAGTCGGCCTCCGCGCCGGCCGCCAAGACCGCTGAGGAGAAGGCGGCCGAGGCCGAGGCCATGCGGACGCAGACGATCGCGGTCAATGCGGTCGAGCCCGAGGAGCGCCGCGTCGCGGTCTTCGACGGCGAGCGGATCGTCGACTTCCTCATGACCGCGGAGAGCCAGAAGACGCTGGTCAACGACATCTACAGGGGCCGCGTCGTCAACCTGGAGCCGGCGATCGGTGCCGCGTTCATCGACTTCGGGCAGGGTCGCAACGGCTTCCTGCACACGTCCGACGTCCTCCCGATCTACGGCGAGGACGGGTTCGAGATCACGGACCTCCTCACCGCCGGCCACCACGACGAGGAGGGGGACCACGACGCGGACTGGGCCGAGGAGGCCGACGCGCTCGACGGGGACGGAGACGAGGAGCACGACGACGAGCCGGAGGAAGACTCGGCGGAGGACGCCGATGGGGACTCTGCGGAGGAGGCGTCCGACGAAGCGCCCGAGGACGCCGAGGCCGACGAAGAAGGAGACGACGACGACGACGACGAGGCTCCGACGCCGCGCGGTCGCCGATCGCTCCGCTCCCGCTCTCGCCGCCCGGCTTCGTCAATGGTCGCGTCGCTGGACGACGCGGAGGGCGACTCCGGCTCGGGCGGGGACGACGGCGGCGGTGATTCGGGCTCGTCCGCATCGTCGGGCAAGAAGCGCTCGACGAAGCGCAAGCGCAGCCGCAAGAAGGCTGCCGCGTCCGACGCCGACGGCGCCGCGGCGGACGACGCGCCGAAGAAGACGTCGAAGAAGAAGGCCTCTCGCAAGAAGGCCTCGCGCAAGAAGGCGACGGCCTCCAAGGCAAAGGAGAAGACGTCCAAGAAGGCGTCCAAGAAGAGCTCCAAGAAGAAGCGGTCCTCGAAGGCACCGCGCTCGCGCACGTCGCGCTCGCGCGGCCGCGGCGAGCGTCGGCCCCAGCGTGAGCGCCGGCCGATCGACGCGCTCCTGAAGGTGGGGGACCCCGTGGTCGTCCAGGTCACGAAGGACGCCATCGGCGACAAGGGCCCGACGCTCACGACGTACATCTCGATGCCGGGGCGCTACCTCGTCCTGATGCCGTCGATGTCGCGGACCGGCGTGAGCCGCAAGATCCCCGACGAGAAGGAGCGCAAGCGCCTCAAGCGGATCCTCGCGAGCCTGAAGACGCCCACGGACATGGGGGTGATCGTCCGCACGGCCGGGGTCGGCCGCACCAAGACCGACCTCCAGCGCGACCTCGACTACCTGCTTGGTCTGTGGGAGTCGTTCGGCAAGAAGCTGAAGTCGAGCCGCGGCCCGGCGCCGCTCTACCTCGAGTCCGACGTCTCCACCCGCACGCTGCGCGACCTCTTCAACCGCAGCACGAAGGAGGTCGTGGTCGACGACCTCGGCGTCTACGAGCAGATGGTCGGATTCGCCGAGCAGCTCATGCCCGAGCACGTCGGGCGCATCAAGAAGCACGAGGGCGACCGGCCGCTCTTCCAGCACGTCGGCATCGAGCAGGACTTCGAGCGGATCTTCGCCCGCCGCGTCGACCTCCCGTCCGGCGGGTCGATCGTGTTCGACCAGGCGGAGGCGCTCGTCGCGATCGACGTCAACTCCGGCCGCACGCGGACCGACAGCTACGACTTCGAGGACATCGCGCTCAAGACGAACCTGGAGGCGGTCCCGGAGATCGCGCGCCAGATCCGCCTTCGCGACCTCGGCGGGATCATCGTCTGCGACTTCATCGACATGATGCGCTCGTCCAGCAACCGGCAGGTCGAGCGCGCGCTCCGGACGGCGCTCGCCGACGACCGGGCGCGGAGCAAGCTCGGCCGGATCAGCCAGTTCGGGCTCCTGGAGATGACCCGTCAGCGCCTCGGTCCCGGCACGCACAAGAAGGTCTTCCAGGCCTGCCCGCGCTGCCGCGGCACCGGGCGGATCCGGACGGTCGAGTCGCGGGCCCAGGCGATCCTCCGCCGGCTCGGGGGCGCGGTCGTCCAGAAGGGCTTCACGAAGGTCGAGGTCCGGGCCCACCCCGAGGTGGTCCAGTACCTCAAGGAGGACCTCTGGGACTGGGTCCGTGCCCTGGAGCACCGGTCCGAGAAGCAGATCGACCTCACGGCCGTCCCGGACCAGCCGGAGGACAGCGTCCTCCGCTACCTCCGGGCCGACGGGCGGGAGGTCCGACCCGGCGGCCGCCGCAAGCGCTGACGCCGTCGCCCGCGACCGAGCGGGCGGCCGGCTGGCCGGGCGGGCCCGGGACCACCCTTGCGGCGTTGCCCGCGGGGCCGGGCCGCTCTATGCTCTTTGCCCCCTCGGCCGAGCCGAGCGGCCCTCGGGAGAGCTCACCGAGGGAGAGCCGGACCTCCGGTCGCGCCCTACCGGCGCGCGCCCGGGACCGGACCGAGCGACATGTACGCGATCATCAGCGACAGGAACAACCAGGCCAAGGTTCGCGTCGGGGACGAAGTCCTCTGCGACCTGATGGAGACCGCCGAGCGTGGCTCCACGATCACCTTCGACCACGTCCTCCTCGTCGGGGACGAGGGGAACGTCAAGATCGGCAAGCCGACCGTCGAGGGCGCGAGCGTCACGGCCGAGGTCGTGGGGGAGGAGCGCGGCGACAAGGTCGTCGTCTTCCGCTTCAAGCGCCGCAAGAACATCCGCGTGAAGCGAGGACACCGTCAGTCCTACACGCGCGTCCGTATCACCGAGATCAACGGCTGAGGCCCCTCTCTCCGAGGACCCGAAGGAGACCCCGATGGCACATAAGAAGGGACAGGGCTCGACCCGTAACGGCCGCGACTCCAACCCCCAGTTTCGCGGCGTGAAGCGCTTCGGCGGCCAGTCCGTCTCCGCCGGCACGATCATCGTGCGTCAGTGCGGAACGCGCTTCAAGCAGGGCAAGAACGTCGGCATGGGCAGCGACTACACGCTCTTCGCGCTCGTCGACGGCACCGTCCGGTTCCAGACGGGCCGGCGCGTGCACATCGACCCCGTCGCCGCGGAGTGATCGCGGCCGCGCGTCGTCGCGGCAGGGCGACGGGACGTGTTCAGGGACGAAGCCGAGATCGAGGTCCTCGCCGGCAAGGGCGGTGACGGGATCGTCTCGTTCCGTCGAGAGGCGCACGTTCCGCACGGCGGCCCGGACGGCGGTGACGGTGGGCGCGGCGGCAGCGTGATCCTCGTCGCGGGCGACGGCGTGCACTCGCTCCTCGAGGTCGGTCGCCGGTTCCGCTACGCCGCGACGAGCGGCCGGAACGGCGGATCCCGCAACCGCACCGGGCGCAGCGGGGAGGACCTCGTCGTCGAGGTGCCGGTCGGCACGCTCGTGCACGACGCCGAGCACGGCAACCTGCTGCGGGACCTCGCCGACCCCGGCGACCGGCTGGTGGTCGCGCAGGGCGGCCGCCCGGGGAAGGGCAACGTCCGCTTCGCGACGTCCGTCCGCCAGGTGCCGCGCAAGGCGACCCTCGGGACGGCCGGCGAGCACCGGCGCCTGCACCTGGAGCTGAAGCTCTTCGCGGAGGTCGGGCTGCTCGGGTTCCCGAACGCCGGCAAGTCGACGTTCATCAGCCGCGTCACCGCCGCCCGACCCAAGGTGGCGGACTACCCCTTCACGACGCTCGAGCCGAACGTCGGCATCGCCCGCGTCGGCGACTACGACACGCTCGTGATCGCGGACCTTCCCGGGCTCATCGAGGGCGCCGCCGAGGGCGCGGGGCTCGGCCACCGGTTCCTGAAGCACGTCGAGCGCTGCCGCGTGCTGCTCCACCTCGTCGACCTGTCGGAGTCCGCCGAGCGCGACCCCGTCGAGGCGTGGTCCGCGCTGGAGGACGAGCTGCGCCGGTACTCGCCCGAGCTCGCCGCCAAGCCGCGCCTCACCGTGGGGTCCAAGTACTTCGAGGACGACGGCCACGAGGATCGCCTGGAGGCCCTTCGCGCCGTCGCAGGGCGAGACACGCTCGGCATGTCCTCGATCCTCGGTGAGGGCGTGCCGGAGGTCCTGCGCGCCGCTCACGCCATCGTGCGCGCGGATTCGGACGGCCGGGACCACGTCCCCAACTGAGATGTGAGGGTCCGGTTCGGACCGCGTCTCAAGAGCCGCACGGCGGGGGGTCGATGCCTCTCATGAGTCCGACCGTCCCGGTCGGGCTGTCCCCCGCGCCCCCCTCACGACCCGCGCGGGCCGTTCTGGAGACAGCGACGTGCACGAGACCCCGCAGGACGAGTTCAGCTTCAAGGGTGTGGCCCCGGACGACCGCTCCGGTCAGCCCACGCCCGACCCGGCGCCCCTTCCCGTGGACGGTCTCGATGGCCTCGACCAGAGCGGAGAGCCTCGTCCGCCGCTCCCGTCCGAGCCACAGACGGTCTCGCTCTCCGAGATCCTCGCGTCGGCCGCCGACCCCGGCCAGGACGGCGGGCCGGCCCCCGACGCGGCGATGCAGATGAACCCCGACGCGGCGACGCAGATGAACCCTGCGCCCGGCCCGGAACTCGCCCCGCCGCCGGGGCCCGAGCAGATGCACGAGCCGCAGCCGACGAACGACCCGGACGCCCCGGTGACCGTGTCCTTCGAGGACCAGACGCCGCCCGCGCCCGTGCAGCAGGTCCCCGAGCCGATGATGCCGACGTTCGAGGCGCCGGCGCCGCCGCCCGAGCCCGCGCCGCCGACGCCGCCGGCCCCGTTCGTCGAGTCCGGACCGTTCCCGGGGGAGACCCACTCGGAGCGCGCCAACGAGCCGGCGCCCGCTCCGCCGGTCCCGCCGTCGCCCGCGCCCATGGCGCCGCCGCCCGGCGCGCA
>JBCDGE010000171.1:0-11146 GCA_038757895.1 Planctomycetota bacterium
CGAGCGCGAGCGCCGTCGCGGCGGCGATCGCCCCGCCCGCGCCTAACGACCAGAGCACGAACGGTGTCGCGACGCACCCGAGCGCCGCGCCCGCGAGGTCGGCGGCGTACACGCGGTGCACGTCGGCCGCGCGCGCCTGCAGGATCAGCCCGATCGCGGCGCCGGCGAGCGCGAACGGGACCGCCGCGACGAGGTTGAACGCGGCGAGCTGCAGCGTCGAGCCGACGTCGGCGAGCCGGAACTGCGCCGAAACCGGCCACGCGAGCAGGAAAGCGTAGGTGAGCGGGAGGAGGGCCGCCGCGCTGCCCGCCGCGCGCGCTGCCCACCGTCGCTCGTCGCCCGCCGTGCGCCCTCGTGCGAGCGTCAGCACCGCGCCAGCCAGCCCGACCGCGAACAGCGCGTTCGACACGACGAGGAAGCTGAAGTGGAACGCCAGCCGGAGCGCGGCGATCCGCGTCAGGAGGATCTCGTACACCAGCGTCGACGAGGCGACGAGGGCGATCGCCACGGAGGCGCGGACGGTCGACAAGGCTGAATCTACGGCGGAGGAAGGGGCCGGCCCGGAGAGCCTAACCCGCGACGCCGCGTCAGCCCGCTCGAAGTAGCAGCAGGAGCATCTTCACCTCCGTCCGCGCGAGGATGCTGTGGGGGAGCTCCGCGGGCATGTGGATCCAGGTCCCCGGCCGCGCCTCGACGACGTCGTCGCCGAGCGTGACGCGTGCCTCGCCCTCCAGGAAGTGCAGGACCGCGGCGCGGGATGCCGTGTGCTCGGAGAGCTCCTGGCCCCGGGAGAAGCCGAAGAGCACGGTCTTCAGATCGTCGCCCTGGTGCAGTGAACGGCTGCTCGTCCCGTCGCCGGGGATCGAGACCTCGCTCGCGAGGTTTTCGTAGGTCGTTGCGCTCATTCCGCGGAGTCGCTGCTGGGTCGTCGCGCGATCAGCGAGATCGCGCAGAGGTGATCGGCGTGACGACGGAAGCTCCGCCGCATCTCCAGGACCCGTCCGCGCGCTTCGCGGTCCCTGACCATGTTCCACGCGATGCGCGCTGCGCCGCCGACACCCTCGTCCTGGATCATGCGGGCGGGCTCCAGCAGGTGCATCGGGGCCGTCATCGGGTCCTCGACGGTGAAGCCCTCGGACTCGAGCAGCTCGCGCCATTCGGTGACCGTCAGGGGCCGCACGCCGACGTGGACCGTGCCGGACAGGTCCCTGCGCACGGCGTCTCGCGTCTCCTCGGGTACGTTTCCGGGGCCGAGGCAGAGCTCGTGGATCGCGTAGCGTCCTCCGGGTCGAAGGACGCGGAAGGCCTCGCGCACGATCGCGGTCTTCCGGGCGGGCGTCTGCATCGACAGCATCGCCTCGCCGTACACCACCGACGCGGACGCGTCCTCCAGCCCGGTGGCCTCCGCGCTCGCGATCACGCAGCGACGGTTCGCACCGGTGAAGGTCCGCCGCACGAGCTCCGCGGCGGCAGCGTCGCGATCGACGGCCGTGTAGGAGGCGGGATTGCGCGAGAGGGTCCACCGCGCGGTCTCGCCGAGGCCGGGCGCGAACTCGACCACGTCATCGGAGTTGCCGACGTCCAGCCCGTCGAGCATGCGCCGGGTGAGCTCACGGCCGCCGGGGCGGAGGACGCGCTTGCCGAGTCTGGCCAGCAGCCAGTGTCCGGGCATCTTGGCTGCGTCGAGGTGCCCGGCAGGAAGCTCGTGTCGCTGGAGGTGCTCGGCCATGGGGATTCGGTCGTGGAGGACGTGATGAGACGCGTTTGCAACGAGGGTAGGAGAGGGGGTCGCTCCGGCGCTCGGGGCCGATGTGCGTACCGGCGCGGAACGATGTCCGAAGCGACGTGAACCCTCTCCAGGGGGGACAGGGGCCGGTTTTTCCGCAATTGAAATTGCGTCTCAATCTCTTTGGGGTAGTCTCCCGCGCCACGAACGGGCCGCGCGGACCCCTGACGAACCGCGGGCCCCTGACGAACCATGGTTGAGCGAGTTGCTGTCCTGTTCGGGACCGAGACGGGGAACTCCCAGGAGTGCGCCGATCGCCTCGCGTCCGCGATCCGCGATCTCGGCGTGCCCTCCGAGTCGATCGACATGGGCCACTACGAGCCGGAGCGGCTCGGGCGCGAGTCGCTCGTCTTCATCGTCACGAGCACCTACGGCAACGGGGACCCGCCCTCGAACGCGAAGGGCCTCCACGACTACGTCGGCCTGCGCTCGACGCAGCTCGACGGGCTCAGGTTCGGCGTCTGTGCCCTCGGAGACAGCACCTACCCGCTGTTCGCACAGTGCGGTCGCGACTTCGACGAACGACTGGCCGAACGCGGCGCGATGCGCATCACCGATCTCGTCACCTGCGACGGTGAGTTCGACTACGACGAGCCCTTCGAGGAGTTCAAGGAGAGCTGCCTCGCCTACGTGGGGGAGGCGTGGGAGCAGATCGCCTCGGACGCCGCGGGCGGCGGTTCGAACGGCAGCAGTCCGAACGGCAGCAGTCCGAACGGCAGCGGCACGAACGGCACTGACGTCCGGGTGACGGTCGAGCCGGCCGCGTTCGTTGCGTCCGCCGAGGCGGCGCCGGGCGTCCACGCCAGGCTGCGCGCGAAGCGCCGTCTCAGCGGCGCTTCGTCCGAGAAGGACACCTGGCACGTCGAGTTCGACCTGAACGGCGCCGCTCCGAACTACGAGCCGGGTGACTGCTTCGCCCTCGCGGCGCACAACGATCCGGCCGAGGTGGCGCTCATCGGGGAGTGGCTCTGCCAGTACGGGAACGAGGCCGTCATGCTCCGGGACGGTTCGACGACGACGCTCGAGGACGCGCTGATCCGCACCTGCTGCCTGCAGCGCATCCCTGTCCGACTGCTCGAGCTGCTGGCGCCGCACAGCTCGATCGCCAGGATCCTGCGCGATCGCGCTGAGCTACGCGGCGAGTTCGGTGGCGATCACGACGTGCTCGACCTCCTCAGGACCGCGCCGGAGGCGTCGATCACCGGCCAGGACCTCCTCTCGGCGCTGCGCCCGCTCGCCCCGCGGTTCTATTCCATCGCCTCCAGTCGGAGGCGTCATCCCGGCGAGGTGCACTTCACGATCGATGCGGTCCGCCGGCGCCGAGCAGGGCGCGAGATCCTCGGCGTCGCGAGCACCTACGCGATCGAGCGACTGCCGATCGGCTCGAGCGCGAGCCTCACGCTCCACGAGAACGAGAAGTTCCGCCTCCCGGACGGAGACGGACCGATCCTGATGATCGGTCCCGGCACCGGAGTGGCACCGTTCCGCGCGTTCCTGGAGGAGCTGGAGGAGCGCGGTGCACCGAACCGGACATGGCTGTTCTTCGGGCATCGGACGGAGGCCGACGACTTCCTCTACGGCGACGAGATCCGCGCTTTCCACGCGTCCGGACGCCTGGAACGCCTCTCGCTCGCGTGGTCGCGCGAGACGGACCGGAAGCGCTACGTCCAGCACGTCCTGCACGAGGAGTCCGAGGAGATCGCCTCGTGGCTCCGCGAGGGTGCGACGGTCTACCTCTGCGGTGACGCCCGGAACATGGCGCACGACGTCCGGCGTGCCTTCGGTCGGATCGCTCTGAAGCGCCTCGGAGCGAGCAGCGCCGACGCGTGGCTCGACGACATGCGAGCCGCGGGCCGCTTCCGGGAAGACGTTTACTGACGAGGGGGATCCCGGGGAGCGAGTCGTCCCGCGCATGGGACGGTTCGGGGCCCGTGGTCGCGACCATCGCAGGGAGAACCGCCGGGACCGGGAAAGCCCCGTCGTGACTCGGCATCCGACTCCGTCGGGCGCTTGTTAGCCTCGCGTGAAACCCTTCCCGGAGGTCTCCGCGAGGAGTGCCTCCAAGCAATCCCCTGGAGGATCACAACATGAGGTCGTTCCGAGACCGAGCCTGCCCCCTCGTTCTCGTCCCGTTGACCGTCGCTCTCGCGCCCCTCGCAGGCGCGCAGACGACTGCGCCGCTGGACGCCGCGGAGATTCGCGGTCCCTCGCTCCCGACCCCGGACCTGCCGACGTTCGTCGAGGGTGAGATCCTCGTTCGCTACGTCGACACGGCGGCCGATCGCCTCGCCACGCTGCGACGCGCGGTCGAGGCCGAGCACGGCCTGCGGCGACTCGAGGAGATCCCGCGGCTCGGCGTCGTGCGCTACCGACTGCCCGTCGGCACGTCGGTCGCCGATGCGCTGCGTGCGATGCGCGGCGACGAGCGCCTCGACTACGTCGAGCAGAACGGTCTCGCCCACCACCACCAGGTCCCGAACGACGGCTTCTACGACAACTACGCCGGCGTCGCGACCGACCTGCAGAAGTGGTGCTACGACGGAGTCGGCGCCGATCGGAACGTGAACGCCGAGGCCGCGTGGGACCTCACCACAGGACGGAGCGACGTCGTGATCGCGGTCATCGACAGCGGCGTCGAAAGGGACCACCCCGACCTCGCTCCGAACATGTGGACGAACCCCGGCGAGATCGCCGGGAACGGCGTCGACGACGACGGCAACGGATTCGTCGACGACTTCCACGGCTGGGACTTCCGCTCGGGCGACAACGACCCGAACCCGGACTACGGCGACGGACTCGACAACGACTTCAACGGTGCCGCGGACGACGGCACGTTCCACGGCACGTTCGCCGCCTCGTGCGCGGCGGCGGCGGGGAACGACGGGACCGGGATGGCCGGCGCAGCGTGGGGCTGCCGCATCATGGCCGTCAAGACGTTCACCGACGACGGCGGCGCGTCGTTCTTCGACCTCGCCAACGCAGTCGTCTACGCGTCCGACAACGGAGCCGACATCATCAACATGTCGCTCGGTGGTCCGTTCTCGTCGACGATGCAGAACGCGGTGAACTACGGCCACGGCGCGGGCGTCGTCCAGATCGCCTCGGCAGGGAACGGGAACAGCTCGTCCCAGCAGTACCCCGCGGCGTACAACCACGTCGTCTCGGTGGGAGCGAGCGACTCCGGATCGGTGTTAGGCGGAGGATCCGGCGACATCGACGGGCGCGCGTCGTTCTCGCAGTACGGCTCGGCCGCCGTCGACGTCGTCGCACCGGGTTCGCTCGTGGTCGGCGCGTCCGTCGGAACGGTCGCGACCGGCGATCCGGCGCAGGACTTCTGGATCCTGGCGTCCGGCACTTCGTTCTCGGCGCCGATCGTTGCCGGGCTCGCGGGGCTCGTGAAGTCGCGCGCGCTCGACCTCGGCGTCTCGATCACCAACGATGACATCGAGTCGATCCTGCAGACGACGACGAACGACCTTCCAAACGATCCCAACGATGTGCCGAACGGCGGCGCGAACTGGGACGGACTGGGCCGCGTCGACTTCGAGGCCGCCGTGCTCGCGGTCGACCCGCCGACGACGAACAATCCGCCCGTCGCCGACGCGGGCCCGAGCCAGAGCGGTCTCGTGGGCGACGTGCTCACCTTCGACGGCACGGGCTCGTTCGATCCGGACAGCGACCCGATCGTCAGCTACGTGTGGGACTTCGGCGACGGCACCTCGGACACCGGGGCGGTCGTGACGAAGAGCTACGGGAACGCGGGGAGCTACCTCGTGACGCTCACGGTGAGCGACGGCTCGCTCACCGGGAACGACGCGACGACCGTGACGATCAGCGATCCGCCGACCGGCGGTCCCGTCGCGCTGATGGCGAGTCGCGGCAACAACTCGGTCGCCGGCGTCGGGACCGTGCGGAACGAGGACATCGTCGAGTACGACCCCGGCACCGGGAGCTTCGTGCTCGTGTTCGACGGCTCCGACGTCGGCCTTGCGTCCGCTGCGATCGATGCGCTGCACGTCGAGGCGAACGGCGACATCGTCCTGAGCTTCACGGGACCGTTCAGCGTTCCCGGCCTCGTCGGCGGGCCGAGCGGCACCAGCGTGGACGACTCCGACCTCGTGACGTTCACGCCGTCGTTGCTCGGTCCGAACACGAGCGGCGTCTTCACGTTCCTCTTCGACGGCTCGGACGTCGGCCTGACGGCGAACGGCGAGGACGTCGACGGCGTCTCGCGCGACGGGGCGGGCAACCTGATGATCTCGACGGTCGGGTCGATGAGCGGCACCGGCGCGTCCGGGCGCGACGAGGACGTGTTCCGCTTCACGTCGTCGTCGCTGGGCGCCACGACGGCCGGCAGCTTCGCGCTCCGCTTCGACGGCTCCGACATGGGCCTCGCGAACGGCGGCGCCGAGGACGTCGACGCGATCCACGTCGACGGCTCGTCGTCCATGTACCTGTCGACGGTCGGGGCGTTCTCGGCGTCCGGGCTGAGCGGCGGTGACGAGGATGTCTCGCTCTTCACGGGGACCTTCGGTGGGGCGACGAGCGGGAGCCTGTCGCTGTGGTTCGACGGCAGCGCCGCAGGGCTGCCCGGGAACTGGGACGTCGCGGGACTCTGTATCCAGTAGCGGCGTCGAGCCGCGGCGCACGCGGGGCGCGTCCCAGGGTTCTGGGGCGCGCCCCGCGTCGTATCATCTGGCCTCGCTTCACCGACACCCGCACGTGGTCCGAGGATCGCCGCCGCGCCGTCGCGCATCTGCGCGGTCCTCGGATGAGATAGGAAATGTTCGCTCACACCTGGCGCCGCCACTGGGGCCTCGACGAGGACCCGTTCGTCCAGGAGGACGCCGACAAGGACGCCGTTCTCGCGCGCGTCCCGCTCGAGGCCGTCCACTCGTCGTTCGACCGGCTCTACGGGAGCCCCGACACGCCCGGCCCCGGGATCGTCTTCGGCGAGAAGGGCAGCGGGAAGAGCGGCCTCCGGCTCGCGATGCGTCGCCACCTGGAGGCCGAGGCCGCACAGACGGCGTTCGTCGTCGAGTACATCGAGTTCGACGGCTTCCTCAACGAGGCGCGCAAGGCGGACCGCCTGCCGCCCCAGGCCGGCCGCACCCCCCGGCGCGTCGTCGAGCGCTTCGGCCTCTCCGACCACCTCGACGCCATCCTCAGCCTCGGCGTCACGAAGCTCACGCACCAGCTCATCGACGGGGAGCACCCTTCGGCGAAGAAGCTCGTGCCCAAGTACAAGGCGAGCGTCCTCGCGCTCGCGGGCCTGTACTACCGCTCCGACGAGCGCTCCGGCGTCGAGGTCGACCGCGGGCTCAGCCGCGCGCTGCGGTTCCGCACGTCGCCTTCGATGGCGTCGCGACTCTTCCTGTTCCTGTTGACGGTCGTGGCGATCGGCCTCGCGGTCGTGCCGCACCTCGACCTCGCGATCCTCCAGGACCGGATCACCATCGAGGACCCCGAGCCGTGGACGGTCGGCGGCGTCGCGCTCCTGGTCGTCACCTACGGCACCGTCGCGTTCCGCGCGGCGTCGTTCCGGCGCCGCGCCGCGCGCGCGACCCGCGCGGTGCGCGTGGTCCCGCGCGACCCCGAGCCGCTCGCGCGCCTGCTGTCCCGGGTGCCAGCGAGCACCCGGAGCGACCTCGCGCTCCCCGACGGCTCCGCCGTCGGGACGCGCCTCGTCCTGCTCCGTCGCTTCGTGGCGATCCTCAACGACCTCGGGTACACGAGCTTCTACGTCCTGATGGACCGCGTGGACGAGGCGACGATGCTCTCGGGTCGCGCGGACCTCATGCGGCCGTTCGTCGAGTCGCTGCTGGAGCACCGACTGCTCCAGTTCGAGGGGCTCGCCCTCAAGCTGTTCCTGCCGATCGAGCTCGCGCGCCTCTACCTCGGCGCGTCGCCGGCCGACCTGAAGAGCATGCGGCTCGACAAGGCGAACTCGATCCCCGAGCTGCGCTGGACCGGCCAGGAGCTCGTCGGCGTGGCCGCGCAGAGGCTGCGCGCCGTGCGGTCCGAGGAGGGCGCGAACGGCCGGCCCGGCGGCAGTCTGAACGACTTCCTGTCGGACGACGTCTCTGCCGAGGACCTGCGGGACGCGCTGAGCGAGCTCGGCACGCCGCGCCTCGCGTTCGGATTCCTCGGCGCGCTCCTCGCCGAGCACGCGCGCGAGCTCTCCGACGACCTCTCCGAGGACGACCCCGCCTGGCGCGTGCCGCGGGGCAGCTTCGACACGCTGCACGGGAGCTGGGTCGACCGGGCGCGGGGCCTGCGGCGCGCGCTCAACTGACGGCGCCCAAGGGGGGGTGCCGGGGCTCCCAGCGGCGCCCGTGGCCCCGCAGGGGACGGCTCGGCAGATATTGCGCGGAATGATCGCCTCACCCGGCAGGTGAAGGGAGAATGACGCGCTCTGGAGGGGGGTCGGCAGGCGGCTCCCCGACCATCTCTCCATGCGATCCGTCTTTCCCGCGCTTCACGATCGCCTCCTCTCCACGCTTCTGCTCGGAGTGGTGCTGCTCTTCCTGCTCGCGATGGTCGCCGTCTCCATGCGGCAGCCCGTCGAGTCGGCAGAGACGAACGCCGAGGTTCCGCCGCTCTTCATCAGCGGCGCGACGCCGGCTCAATGAACTGACCGCCGGACCCGCGTCGAAGCAGGTCCAGCGGTCTGTCTTTGCCAGCGGCTCGATCAGTCGCTCGCGCCGTCGCCGACGCGCTCGCGCACCTCGGCGATCACGCCTTCTTCGTCCGTGCTGGCGTCGATGGTGCCAGCGTCGACCGTGCTGGCTTCGCCCGTGCTGGCTTCCACCGTCTCGTCCGCGGGGAGCAGCTCGACCGGGAGGAGCGGCGCGGGCAGCGGGGACGGGGCATCCGTAGTCATCGTCTGCGGGAACGGCGGGAGCTGGCCCGCCGGCGCCGGCTGGATGAGCTTCTCGGGCTCGGTCGCGCCGTAGGTCGCGATGAGGTCCTCGACGCCGCCCTGCACGTGCGTCGCCTGCGTGCGGAGCGACGCGAGGTGGCTCAGCACCTTGCGGTGGTCCATCAGGCGATCGACGACGATCTGCAGCTCGGTCCCGATCTCGTCCTCGCGCGCCTTGAGCCGCGCGCGGAGCTCGTCGACCGCGCTGTCGGCGTAGCGTCCGACGAGGTGGCGGTGCGCGCGCTGGACCGTCTCCTGGAAGAAGCGGCTCTTGTAGAGGTCGAGCTCGCGGCGGATCGCCTGGCGCGCGTCGTCTCCCAGCCGTGAGGCCTTGCGGTCGACGGGAATCCGCGCGGCGGGGTGGGCCGCGTCGCCGAAGAGTCGACGGCGGCACGACGTCCGGGAGCGCAGCAGGATCCAGTCGAGGAAGCTCTTGCGGATCGGAACGCGCTCGACGGTGAGCGGCGCGGTCACGTGCCCGAGCGCGGCGCCGCGCTCCATCGCCTCCAGCGACTGGGCGCCGAGCTCCCGCAGGTCGAGGCCGACGGCGAACAGGTCGGCGGAGACCTCGCTGGGGAGCAGGAGCCCGGCGGTGCCGGGCCGGACCTCGCTCTCCAGGACCTCGGCGACGAAGCCGGCCAGCTCGGACTCGTAGCGCGCCAGGCGCGGCATCAGGTCGTCCTTGACGAGCGACTCGAAGCTCGCGTCGGAGTCGAACCACCGATCGACGAGGCGGTCGAGCTCCATCTCGGTCGATGCGCTGGCCGCGCGCGCCCGCTCGCGGATCGCGGGCGCGAGCTTCTCGTCGAGCTCGGCGAACGCGGCGCGCCAGTCGAACGCCTCCAGGCGGTGCACCGCATGGCGGCGACGCTGGAGGTCCTGGCGGTCCGCGTCGAGCGCGTCCGCCGTCGCGCGCAGGGCGTCGACCGACTCGTGCTCCGCCACCGCGCGGAGGTCGCCGATGAGCCGCGTCGCGCGCCGCAGGCTGTCGCCCAGGAACGCGACGAGGTAGTCGGTGCTGTTCAGGTACTCGGTGAGGTCGCCGAGGAACGCGTCGAAGTTCGCCTGACCGCGGGCCGGCTCGCCGTTCTCCTCGCCCTCCTCCGACTGGAGGCGATGGCTCGCCGCGCGCAGGAGGTCGACCGGGTAGATCTTCAGCCGTCCCTCGTCCGCGGCCGCCTTGAGCGGCGCGCTCATCGCGAGGTTCTCGAACGCGTCGATGATCCGCAGCGGATCCTCCTGCTCCAGGCTCGGCACCAGCGTGCCGTCCGGCGAGAGGTCGGACTTCGTCGTGTCGAGGTTGACGACGAGGAAGATCCGGCTGAACAGGTCGAGCAGGTCCTCGAACTCCTCGAACACCTGCTCGAGGAAGAGGTTGTCCGACTTGACGACGAAGATCGCGCACGACGCGGAGTCGCGGAAGTCGCGCGTCATCCGGTCGTAGCCGAACTTCATCCGGCTGTAGAGGCCGGGCGTGTCGACGAGGACGGCGCCGGACTGCGCGAGCTCGCCCGCGGGGATGCGCACGTCGACCTTGCGGATCGCGTCCGGGAACTGGAGCGCGGGCTCGAAGTCGACGCCCTCGGCCTCCGCCGCGCGGAGCCGC
This sequence comes from Planctomycetota bacterium, assembly GCA_038757895.1. GTDB lineage: Bacteria > Planctomycetota > UBA1135 > UBA1135 > Saltatorellus. The sequence continues at coordinate 10,315 of JBCDGE010000171.1, forward strand.
TCGGCGAGCTCGCCGTGCGCGCGTCCGACGTGGCCGTAGAGGGCCGACGGATCCGTGAAGCGCTCGGTGTCCCCGCTGTAGCGCGACACGTAGAAGACGCGCGAGTCCGCGTGGGACAGGTACACCATGCAGGGGTACGCCGGGAGGCTGGAGACCTCGCTGACGTAGGCGCCCGCAAGGGCGTTCATGAGCGTGGACTTCCCGCTCTTGAGCGGACCGAACAGCAGGACGTACGCCTGCTGCTCGGCGACCTTGTCGACGAGACCTTGGACCTGGTGCTGGAGGTCGAGGAGTTCGGCGCGGACCTCGGGAATCCCGAGCACCTCGCTGGCCCCGCTGAGTGCGTCGTTCGCCTCGCCGATGGGAGCGAGCAGCGGGCGTACGGTGGCGTCGAAGGCCTCGCAGAACTGACTGAGCAGTGTGCGCATGGAGGCGTGAAAGAAGGGGGTGCGGTGGTCGAGCGGCTGTGTGCGGACCGCTCGACCGGACTATAGGGAGCCGGGAGGGCGAATCCAAAGGCCCCGGACCGCCAACGATGAGGCGCGCGGAATAGACTCGTCGCCCATGTCCGAGCGACGAGAGATCCATGAGCGATCCATGAGCCCGATCGGAGCCGTCGAGCTGCGTTCGATCGCGGCCCGCGCCGCGCGCCGCGCCGCGGGCGGTGCGACGGTCGCTCCGTTCGCCGCCCGTGGAACGATGTCGGATTCGCCGTCGCCCGCTGGATCATCCCCCGGGTCATCCCCCGAGGAATCCACTGGGGAGCGGGACCTCGTCGCCGAGTCGCTCGTTCGCGCTGCGCCCGCCGGTTCCGAGCTGGTCGTTCCGCCGC
>JBCDGE010000172.1:0-11134 GCA_038757895.1 Planctomycetota bacterium
GCGGCGCCGAACTGGCGTTCGAGCGTCAGCCCCTCGAGCAGCACGCGCGCCATGTCGCGCTGGAAGTCCTTGCTGTCCATCAGCGCCTGCCAGTCCTTCTCCCACGCCTCGATCGCGGCGGCGGCGTCCGGAGGAGCAGCACCGCCGGCGTCAGGACCGGAGCCGAGGGACGGCAGGTCCGCGATCCACTGCTCGACCTGCACGGCCGCGCCTAGTGCCCAGCGAGCATCGCCTCGACGGTGTCGAGGGTGTCCGGGACCTGGAGACCGGCCTCCGGGAGACACGGTGCGAGGAGGGGCAGCAGGGCGATCGTGAGCACGGGGCCAGAGCGTAGTCGGGGCCCGGAGGGGCGCGATCGGGCGACGCCAATCCCGTCGATTCCCCCGAAGGCTCGCGCGCCGCCCCCGTGTGGCCTCGGCCGGGGATTTGTGGAGGATTGCGCTCAACGCTTCGCGGCCCGGCGGCGACCGGCTCGTGACCATGACGTACAGCCACTCCGAACCCGCGGACGGATCCGGCGCTCGGGCGCTCGGCGCCAGCGAGGTCCTCGACCTCCTGCCGTCCCTTCGCTCGCTCGCACGCGGCCTCGTCCGCGACGACGCAGAGGCCGAGGACCTCGCTCAGGAGGCGCTGCACACGGCGTCGTCGGGCGGGCGGTCGGTCCGCGACGTGCGGAAGTTCGCCGCAGGTGTCCTGCGCAAGAAGGCCCTCCAGCGACGACGCGCCGAAGCGCGCCGCCTACACCACGAGGGCGTGCGCGCGGCGGCGGCCGGCGAGGCGGACCACGCCTCACCCGATCGGATCACCGAGCGGGTCGAGGTGATGGGCATCGTGCTCGACGAGATCCAGAGCCTGCCGGCGGCCCAGGGCCGCGCGATCGGGCTCCGGTACGTCGACGAGCTCGCGGTGGCCGACATCGCGGAGCGCGAGGGGAGCACGCCGTCGACGGTGCGCTCGCACCTCTCGCGCGGGCTGCAGACGCTGCGCGAGCGGCTCGACGCGCGGTTCGACGGGCGTGCGGCATGGTCGTCCGTTCTCGCCCCGTGGGCCCTCGACCCCGTGTCGCTCGAGGGCGACGCGGCGGGCGGGGTCGACGGATCCTCGCTCGACCTCCCGGCCCGACACGCGGCGCGCGGCGCCGCCCGGGCCTCCGCCAGCGCCGCAGGAGGCGCCCTCGTCACCATGACCGCCCTCAAGACCACCTTCCTCGTCGGCACGCTCGCTGCCGCCGGCACCTGGATCTCGCTGCTCCGAACGAGCGACGACGTCGCCAACCCGGGCGACACGACGGAGGACGGCGCGCGCATCGAGCGCACGTCCGAGGCCGACGGCGCGACGGCGCCCGACGCGGTCGCGTCGCTGACGAACGACGCGTCGGGCGGAGCACGCAGCGCCGCGGTCGCCGGCACCGGTCCGGCGGCCCACGCGGCCGCGACCGTCGCGACGTTCCCGGTGGAGGGTCGCATCGTCGACGCGCGCACCGGTCTCGGGGTCCCCGGCGTCAGCGTCCAGGTCTTCCCGAACGACCCCGAGCTGCGCGGCTCCTCGTGGAGGGTCGACACGGACGAGGAGGGGCGCTTCCGCCCCGAGGGCGCCACGCTCCCCGCGACCGAGGTCACCGTCCTCCTCCTCGACACCATCTCCGGTCGGATACCGACCTTCGACGAGGGAGCGATCGCCTTCCCGTTCGAGTCCGACATCGCGATCGAGACCGAGCCGACGATCCGGTTCGCGCTGGAGGGAGCGCCGCTCCCCGAAGACGCCGTCGTCTACGTCCGGCCGGGCCCGAGCAGCATGATGTACTCCACCCTCCAACCGGGTCGTCTCCCGTGGATGCGCTTCCACGAGCCGCTCTCGTCGTCGATCGAGACGTTCCGGCTGAGCGTCGACGACGGCTACCTGTTCGGCGTCGCTGCGGTGCCGGAGGGCGAGGGTCGCTTCGATGAGCCCCTGCCGGTGACGCTCCGCCCCGGAGGCTCGATCGAGCTCGTCACCGAGCGCACGGAGCTGAGGGGACAGCACGCGGTGACGATCGTCCGCGAGGGCGAGACGTCGGCGCGACCGAGGCGGCTCCCGTTCGAACGATCCGACGACGCGCCCGAGGAGGTCGTCGCCAAGACGGGCCCGCTGGCGCCGGGTGCGTACCTGTGGACCGCCACGGTCGGCGACGTCGAACTCGACGGTCGGGTGGTCGTGCGACCGATGGAGACCGAGCGCGTGGAGCTGGAGGGCCTCCGCTGGGAGGAGCGGAGCGCGACCGTCCTGATCGACGCGTCGGCGCTCTCCGAGCCGGACCCCGGGACGTGGCAGGTGCGCGCGATCGACGAGGCCCAGGTGGACCGCACGCTGGAAGCGCGCGTCGAGCGCGTCGGCGCCCCGGGCGCCGGGACGTGGCACGCCGTCGTCGACGACCTTCCTCCGGGGAGCTGGCAGCTCGCGATGATGGTGCCGAAGTCGGAGCGCATCGATCCGCCGCTCGTGCGGCTCGTCGCGGGCGAGGTCGCGGGCCCCATCGTCGTGACGCCGGCGAGCAGCCGGACGGTCGAGGTCCGCGTCGTCGACGACGCGACCGGCGATCCGATCCGTGACGCCCAGGTCTGGACCTTCCGCGGCCTCGAGGGCGACACGCTCAGCGGAGGGCGCAAGGGCGTCTTCGCGGACACCGAGCTGTCGGCGAACGAGCCGACGTCGCTGTTCGCCCGGGTCGAGGGATACCGCCTCCAGCAGATCGACTTCAACCCGGCGACCTCGTCCGACGTCGTCGAGTTCCGGATGGTCAAGGGCTGGGCCGGACGCGTGATGGTGTTCGACATGTCGACCCAGGCCTTCGCCACGGACATCCCCGTCGACGTCGACGGACAGCGCCGCGGGACGACGGACCAGAAGGGTTCGCTCTGGTTCGAGGGCGACGGGCCGCCCTCGCTCGTCGAGGTGGCCGCGGGCCTCGACGACGTCGAGGTGGTGTTCGACCCGTTCACGAGCGGCGTCGCGGACTCGACGTCGACACCGGGCTACATCTTCGCGATCCGCAGGCGCTGACGCGCGCCTCCCGCGGCCCGGCGATCATTCGCCGCCCCGCCAGGCCTCGGCCTCGTCGGGTCGCCCCCACGCCTCGTAGAGGAGCCCGATCTCGATCCGCATGCGGACCGCGTTCGTGTGCTCCTCTCCATAGAGGCGGAGCACGTGGTCGTAGGCCTCCAGGAGCAGCTCCTCGCTCTCGTCGAAGCGCTCGGCCTTCTGCAGGTGTAGCCCGAGCTGCCGCATCGTGCTGAGGGTCGACTCGTCGTCCTCGCCCAGCACCTCGCGCCGCAGCGCGAGTCCCTCCTCGCCGCACCGGATCGCGTCGTCGAGCGCGCCCGCGTCGTGGTGACAGCTCGCGAGCTGATGCAGGAGGAACGCCTCCAGCCGCTCGTCGCCCTCGATACCGCGGCGCACCTCGAGGCACTCCGCGTACCGGTCGCGCGCCGCGTCGGTGTCCCCGGCGGCCAGCGAGGCGTTGCCGAGCTCCTCCAGACAGCTCGCGACGAGGGACGAGTCGTCACCGTACGCCGCCCGCAGGAGCACGAGCGCCTCCTCGAACGCCTCGAGGGCCTCGTCCGGGGGCGCGGAGCGCTTCACGAGCATCGCCATGTTGAAGGTCGTCTTCGCCACCGCGGGGTGGTCCTCGCCGAGCACGCGGCGGCGTCGCTCCAGGACGTCAAGGGTGATGTCCAGGCACTCGTCGTCACGCCCCAGCGAAAAGAGCACGCCGCCCAGGTTCTCCAGCGCGATCAGCGTGCGGGGGTGGTCGGGCCCGAAGACGTCGCCGTAGAGGTCCAGGACCTCGGTGTGCGTCTCGAGCGCCGCGTCGAAGTCGCCCAGCTGCCGCTGGAGCACGCCGAGGTTGTTGATCGACAGGAGCGTACTCGGGTGCCGGGGTCCGACGACGCGTCGCTGATCGGCGAGCACGTCGTTGCGGAGCGCGAGCGCCTCACGGTTCCGGCCCTGGCCCGAGCGCATCGTCGCGATCGCGCTGCGGACCTGGATCGTCGTCGGATGGTCGTCGCCCAGCCCCTCGCCGATGAGCTGGAGCGCGCGGCGCAGCGGCTCCTCAGCGTCGTCCGGGCGATCGGCGCGCAGGTACAGGATCCCGAGGTTGAGGTGCGCCTCCCCCACGCCGGGATGCTCGTCGCCGAAGACGTCCGCGGCGCTCGCCAGCATCTCCATGTGCAGCGCCTCCGCCTCGTCGAAGTGCCCGGCCTGGGACAGGTACAGCGCCAGGTTGTGGATCGCCCGCAGCGTCCGGGGATCGACGTCGCCGTACGTCGTGCGACCGTGGTCGACCACGCCGCGGAGCATCTCGACCGCGCCGCCGTAGTCGCCGACGCGCGCGAGCAGCTCCGCCTGCGTGCCCCGCGCCTTCATCGAGTCCTCGTGGACCTCGCCCTTCGTACGCACGACGGCGTCGAGGACCCTCGCGTGCTCCAGGTACGCATCCTGCAGGCGGCCGAGGTCGGCCAGCACGGTCGCGCGGTCGCTGCGCAGGGCGAGCGTCGCCTCGTGCTCCTCGCCGAGCTCCTCGCGCGCGACCTCGATCAGGCCCTCGAGCTGCTCGTGGGCGGCCTGGTAGTCCCCGAGGCTCGCGGTGACCTTGGCGAGCTGGCGGGAGACGGAGAGCGTGTCCTCGGTGGTCGTGTCGTCGGCCTCGAGGGCGAGCTCGTGGGCACGCTCCAGGTGCGGGAGGGCGGCGCGGAAGGCACCGAGGTGGCCGTACGCTGTGCCGATCGTGGTCCGCAGCTCGGCCTCGACCCGCGGCTCGTCCAGGAACCTGCCGTCGAGCCGGGTCGCCGCGGCGTCCAGTGCGGCGCGCACGGTCACGTCGACGCCCTCCTTCTCGGGTGCGATCGAAGCGAGGAGGTCGTCGTTCAGGAAGCGGTTCACCTCGTCGGAGATCCGCGCCTGCCGCGCGGCCTCGGCCGCGCTCGCCTCGGCGCGCCCCATCAGGACGAGGCTCACCACCAGCCCGACCACCAGCGTGACGAGGCCCGCGGCCAGCGACGCCGCGAGCGGCCGGTTGCGCGCGAGCCACTTGCGCGCCTCCGCCCACGCTCCGGTCTCGTACGCAGCGACGACGCGCTGCTCCATGAACGCCCGGAGGTCGCCGGAGAACGCCGCCATGTCCGCGTAGCGCTCGTCGCGCTCCCGGGCCATCGCACGCTCACAGATGGCGACGAGCTCGACGGGCGCCTCCGGCGCGACGCGATCGAGGGCCGCCGGCGGCCCTTCGCGGAGGTCGTGCAGGACGTCGAACGGCGAACGCGACTCGCCCTCGATCCGGAAGGGAGCGACCCCGGCGAGGAGGCGATAGAGCATCGCGCCCAACGCGTAGACGTCCGAGCGCGCGTCGAGCGACGCGACCTCACCACGCGCCTGCTCGGGGGACATGTAGGAGGGCGTCCCGATCACGTCCCCGTCCATCGTGTACAGCCCGCTGGAGTCGGCGTCGCCCGCGGTGTCCCGGGGATCCACGACGACGCGGCCGGCGCTGTGCTCGTCCGAGCCCCGCACCGTCGCGAGCCCCCAGTCCATGACGTACACCTCGCCGAACTCGCCGACCATGACGTTCGCCGGCTTGAGATCGCGGTGCAGCACGTCGCGCGAGTGCGCGTAGGCCATCGCCTCGCACACCTTCTGGAGCACGCCGAGCGCGCGAGTCACGGTCCAGTCGTTCCGCCCTGCGCGCGCGTCGTCGAAGACCTCCTCCAGCGTCCGCCCGCGCACGAGGCGCATCGTGAAGTAGACCTGCCCGTTCCCGTCGATGCCGAGCTCGTGCACCGGGACGATCCCGGGGTGCTCCAGCTGGCCCGTGACCTGCGCCTCCTCCAGGAAGCGCGCCAGCATGTGCGGGTCGAGGTCACTCGCCGGCGTCGCCGACCCACTCTCGCCCGGCTCGACCGCGACCTTCATCGCGAGGAAGCGACGCAGGTCGCCGTCCCAGACGCGGAGGATCGCCCCCATCCCGCCGCGCGCAATCTCGTCCTCGACGCTGTACCGGGTGCCGTGGGTCGGGTGCTCCTCGAGCCGCTCGAGGACGGAGCCGTGCGCAGGACGGGGCGCTCTTTCGGACATGCGGGGAGGGACGGGGGCTACGGGTCGGCGGAGCGCACGCGCGCTCCCCGCCCCGAGCATAGGTCGACCCCCGCGGGGCCGAGCCCTCGCTGCGCTCGATCGAAGCGACGCTCGCAGTGCCTCCTGCGAGCCGTCTCGTCTCCTGGTCCTAGCGGTACGCCATGATCCCCGTCACCTCGGCCCCGACGGCCAGGGTGTGGATCGTGTCGGTGCCCTCGTAGGTCACGACCGACTCGAGGTTCAGCATGTGGCGGCCGACCTGGTACTCCAGCGTCACGCCGTTCGCGCCGAGCATGTCGCGGCACGTCCGGGCGACCTTCAGGCCGAGCATGACGTTGTTCCGCTTGGCCATCGAGACCTGGGCCGGCGTCATGCGGCCCTCGTCCTTCAGGCGGCCGAGGCGGAGCGCCATGAGCTGGCCCATGGTGATGTCCGTCGCCATGTCGGCGAAGCGCTGCTGCGGGATCTGGTAGGCGGCGATCGGCTTGTCGAAGCTGATCCGCTCCTTCTGGTACTCCAGCGTCTCGTCGAAGCACGCAAAGGCAGCGCCGAGGCCGCCCCAGGCGATGCCGTAGCGGGCCTGCGTGAGGCACGAGAGCGGGCCGCGCAGGCCCTCGACGCCCGGGAGGATCGCCGTCTCGGGGACGCGGACCTCTTCCAGGACGAGCTCGCTCGTCACCGACGCGCGGAGGCTCCACTTGTGGTTGTGGTCCGGCGCGCTGAAGCCCTTGGAGTCGGTCGGGACGATGAAGCCGCGGACCTTGCCGTCGAGCTTGGCCCAGACGATCGCGATGTCCGAGATGCTGCCGTTCGTGATCCACATCTTCCGGCCGTTCAGGACGTAGTCGCTGCCGTCCTTGCGGGCCGTCGAGAGCATGCCGCCCGGGTTCGAGCCGAAGTCCGGCTCGGTCAGACCGAAGCAGCCGATCATCTCGCCCGAGGCCAGCTTGGGCAGGTACTCGCGCTTCTGGTCCTCGCTGCCGTACTCGTTGATGGGCCACATCACGAGGCTGCCCTGGACCGAGCAGAAGCTCCGCAGGCCGGAGTCGCCCCGCTCCAGCTCCTGGCAGATGAGCCCGTAGGCGACGCCATTCATGCCCGCGCCGCCGTACTCCTCGGGAGTCGTGGGGCCGAACACGCCCAGCTCGGCGAGCTCGGGCACGAGGTCCATCGGGAAGGTCCCGGCCTCGAAGTGCTCCATGACGCCCGGCAGGAAGCGCTCGCCCACCCAGCTCCGCACGGAGTCCCGGACCATCCGCTCCTCCTCGGAGAACTGGTCGTCGAGCTCGAAGAAGTCGAGTTGCTTGAACGCGTCCATGGATCGTCGGCTGAGGTCGGCCCGCCGTGGGCCCGGTCGAGGTTCGGGAAGGGCGCCGGCGGAACCCGCCTCTCCGGGCGGCCTGCTGCGGCGCATTCTGGCGGAAGATCTTAGGCTTCCCGCCCCGGAACCCTCTCCGCGAGGCGCCCGAAACAGGTCGACCGTGGCCTCTCGTCGCGCAGCGGAGCACCGCGCCCGCCCGACGGCTCGCCCGCCGGCCACCGGACGCCCCTCCTCGAACCGCACCGCCCCCGCCGCGCCGTGACCCGCACCCTCGTCACCTCCGCGCTCCTGTACGCGAACGGCCCCCTCCACTTCGGCCACATCGCCGGCGCCTACCTGCCGGCCGACGTCTACGTCCGCACCCTGCGCATGTGCGGCGACGACGTCCTGGCCGTGTGCGGCTCCGACGACCACGGGGTCGCGATCACGATCGCGGCCGAGAAGGCCGGCGAGGAGTATTCGGCCTATGTCGCGAAATGGAACGCGCACATGCGTCGCACGTTCGATGCGATGAACATCCGGTACGACGTCGTGTCGGGGACGAGCACCTGCGCCGAGCACGCGGAGGGGTCGCAGGAGTTCTTCACGCTGCTGCGGGACAACGGCTACCTCGTCGACCGGGAGACCCAGCAGCTCTACTGCGTCCACGACCAGATGTTCCTGGCCGACCGGTACGTGGAGGGCACGTGCTACGTCTGCCGCCACGAGTACGCGCGCGGTGACGAGTGCCCCAACTGCGGCACGTGGATCGACCCGCTGAAGTTCGTCGACCCGCGCTGCAAGATCTGCGGCAACACGCCCGAGCAGCGCACGACCCGGCACTGGTACCTCGATCTGCCGAAGCTGCGCGACGAGTTCATCGGCGACTGGATCCGCGGCCACCCGTGGAAGTCGAACGTCGCCAAGTTCATCGAGAACCTCCTGGAGGACGTCCCCGAGCGCGCGATCACGCGCGACATGTCCTGGGGCATCCCGCTCCCGGGCGACGTCACGGACCGCGATGGCAAGGTGCTCTACGTCTGGTTCGACGCGCCCATCGGGTACGTCAGCTTCACCAAGGAGCTGATGCGCGAGCGCGGCACGCCGGACGCGTGGAAGGACTGGTGGAAGGGCGAGGACACGCGCCTCGTGCACTTCATCGGCAAGGACAACATCCCCTTCCACTGCCTCGTGTTCCCGTCGATGCTCTACGGCACGAAGGACGGCTACGTCCTGCCGGCCGAGGTGCCCGCCAACGAGTTCTACAACCTCAAGGGCGGCAAGTTCTCGACCACGGGCGGCAACGCGTTCGACGTCATCGAGTTCGTGGACCGCTACGACGTCGACACGACGCGCTTCTACATCTGCTCGACGATGCCGGAAACCTCGGACTCCGAGTTCTCGCTGGAGCAGCTCGTGCAGACCGCGAACACCTCGCTGGCGGGGACGATCGGGAACCTCGCGACGCGCGTGCTCAAGTTCATCGCGAAGAACTTCGACGGCGTCGTGCCCGAGCTCCACGAGGAGCACCGCGAGGAGATGGACCGCGTGATCCTCACCGAGTGCGGTGACGTCGAGGACCCCGCCCAGCACATCCGCGCGTTCCGCTTCCGCCGCGGCGCCGAGTCGATCGTCCAGAACGCCTCGGTCGCGAACGTCTTCGTCGACCGGCTCGCGCCCTGGGCGCTGCGCAAGGAGGACCCGGCCAAGGCCGCATCCGCGCTCAACACGCTCTGCGAGTGGCTCGCCTGGCAGGCGCGCTGGATGGCGCCGGTGATGCCGACGAAGGCCCAGGCGCTCTGGGAGATGCTTGGCCTCGACGGTGCGGTCGCCGACCAGCCGTGGCCCGGCGTGCCGGAGGCGGGCTCGTGGCGCTCCCTGACGGCCGGGCACCCGCTGGGGACGCCGGAGGCGCTGTTCCCGCGCGTCGAGGTGCCCGCGGAGAGCGCGCCTTGACGGCATGAAGGAAGGAGCGGCTCCGCCGCGGGGTCAGGACCCCGGAAACGGAACCGCTCCTTGAACTCAGCGCCGCAGCGCGTGCCCTCACACCAGGGCGCGCGCGAGGCGCTCTGTCACCGACTCTGGTCGGCCGCTTCGGTCCCTGCTCCGCCGAGCGTTCCCGCCCCAGGCGCTTTCGAGCCATGGGAAGGGACACTGGACGACGTCACAGCAGTCCATCAGCGCGCTGCGCTGGATGGGATGAACCACCTGTCCATCCGTTCCGGCGCGCGCTGCCGTACGACCGCGGACGCTCCGATCCCCGCGAGGAGGACCGGGCCCGGGACGCTCGGAGTCGCAGCACCGGGTCTCGGGGGGGAAGGGCGCAATGCGCCGCTCCATCCCGGGAGGCCAGCGTGCCCCGGGAAGGACTTGGGGCCGCGTCGGCCCGGTCCGCCCAAGGGAGAGCTGCGGTGGTCTCAGGGACGTGGGCGGTGATCAGCGGCGGCGGCGCGTGGCCTTCTTGCGCGTGGCCTTCTTCTTGGTGGCCTTCTTGCGCGTGGCCTTCTTCTTGGTGGCCTTGCGGCGGGTGGCCTTCTTCTTGGTGGCCTTCCGGCGCACGGCTTTCTTCTTCGTGGCCTTCTTGCGAGTGGCTTTCTTCTTCGCCATCTGAGTGGTTCTCCTTGGGCGATGCGCCCTGGGGGGTTGCTCGCGTCCCTGTGCGGGCGCGAGTGGGAAACCACGACATCGGTGCGTCCATCGACGCTTTGCGCGGCGACCTGTCTCAAATCCCCGGCGATTTCAGGAGCGTTTTCTGGCGGCACGCGAGCATTTCGTCGCGCGACCGTACCAACCCACTCTGAAACCACGACTTGCGTTGCCGCGTTCGACGCACTTCGCGCCACGAAAAACGAGCGGAAGCCGCGCTCCCGTCCGGTGAGTGCGGCTCCCGTGCACGCTCGAAGCGTGTGCGTCGATCGATGCGAGTCGAATCAGAAGAGGTCGTCGAGGACTGCAGTCGCCTCGTCGGAGTAGCCGTCGGCGAGCGATGCGTCGGGCTGCTCGTCGGGCGGTCGCTGCGCGATCTCCTCGAAGATCCGCTCGAGTCGCTTCGTCGTCTCCTGCGCGTAGAAGCGGACGAGGCCGAGGTTGCTTCGCTCGTCCCACACGACGGCGAGCAGCGTGCGCTCCCCCACCATCGAGACCTGGATGCTCTGGTGCGCGCCCTGATGCGAGAGGGTGTTGAACGCCTCCTCCCCGAGCTGGTGAGCGATCTCGCGCGTTGCCGCGAACGAGCCCGCCATCAGCGCGGACAGAGAGTCCATGTCACTACCGGCCGCGTCGCCTCGACGGGTGACCAGGTGGCCCTCCCGGTCGATCAAGATGGCGCACCGGGCACCCGCGAACTCGAGGAAGCCGTCGAGCTCCCCGTCGAGCCGACCGACGTCCTGCTCGTAGAAGACGAGCCGGTCCTGGCGCAGTTTTTGGTCAGAGATCCTCATCGCCTACACCTCAGATCAGGTTGAACACGGTGCCCCCGATCGCGATCCCGGCCGCGAGGGCGACGATCACGACGATGGCGGTGATGAGCCCGGCCTTGCCGCCGCCCTGCTTCTTGGCGGCTGCGGGCGGATTGGCGGGCTGGCGCGGACGAAGACGCCCGGCCGGCGGAGTCGCCCCGGGGCGCGGGCCCGGGACCGGAGCCTGGGTCGGCGCGGTGCCCATCGGCGCCGGGGGCGCGTAGGGCGCGGGCGACGCCGGCGGAGCCGGCGCGGCGGGCGGCGGAGC
>JBCDGE010000173.1:0-10882 GCA_038757895.1 Planctomycetota bacterium
CGGCGTCGGACTCCGACTGACCGGCCCACGCCTTCCACTCGGCCTCCAGCGCGTCCGCGTCCGGCGCGCCGGCGTAGAGCACGACGCGGTACCGCTGCCGGAGCGTCTCACCCTTCGCGAGCGCGAAGTCGCCCGTGCCCTCCGGCTCGCGGTCGAAGTCGTGGATTCCGAACGGGTTCGCGGCGACGAGCCCGTAGTCGCGCGCGTGCCACCACGTGGGGTGCCGCAGGTTGCCGGGGTGGTCGAAGACGGCGACGCCGACGTCCGTGCCTTCGACGTTGCCGAAGTACGTGAGCCAGCGGCAGCGCTCGCCCCAGATCTTCCCGTCCTTGCGCCCCTCGGAGTCGAGCGCGTGCCCCGCGGCGACCGATCCCTTCAGGCGGAGCTCGGGGTGCAGCCGCAGCGCGAAAGTGCCCTCCTTGGTGTCGCCGAACTCCACGTCGACGAGCGCTTTCAGGGACAGGTCGAAGTCGATGCGACGCGCGCCGTCGGCTTCGGTGAAGACCATGCGCCGCGTCTCACGCAGGAGCGTCTCGTCGGGCGCCGCGACCCAGTCGAGCACGGCATCGACGGTCGTGGCCCCGTCCTTCGAAGCGACCCCGGGCTCGCCGACCACGTCGATGCGCGGCGTCTTCCCCCGCGCGTGCCAAAAGTCGTGCCCGTTGACGTCGCCGTGCGCGAGCCAGAGCGAGGTGTGGTGCGGGTGGTCGTCCGCCTCCCCCACGCGTCCGACCTCCATCGGGTACGCTCGCGTCATCTCGATCCCGCCCGGTCCCCGGACGGGCCAGAGGCACGGGACGCGTACGTCCGTCCCGTAGTGCAGCGTGGTGAAGGGCCCCGAGGGCGCCGCGACCTCCAGGGTCTCGTGCTCCCCGTCCGAGGGCGCGGCGAGAGAGACGAGACAACCGACGACGAGAGCAGCGTTCATGGCTTCGAGGATATCCGCAGCGCGCGGCGCCGCCGTCGCCGCCTCCCTGACCACCGTCCTGTCGTGCAGCACGCCGGCCGGGAGGACCACCGAGCAGCGCACGCCGATCCGGGTCGCCCACCTCGGCCGCGCGGGCGGCGACGCGGAGGGCGTCGCGGCGCTGCGCGCCGACTTCGCGCGGCGCAATCCGGGCTACGACCTGGAATGGCGCGAGGATCTCGGCGGCTACCGGGCCGACGACGCGGCCGTCGTCGCGTTCGTCCAGTCGGGCGCGGCGACGGCGCGCGTCGAACGCGCCGACGGTGCGTCGGTCCCGTGCGACCCCGAGCTGACCGTCGGCGACGTCGTGCTGCTGCGTCCCGGTGAGCGCGTCGACGCGGAGGGTCCGCTCTCCGCGGTCCTGTTCACCGTCCCCGAGCCGCTGCCGCCCGGGCTCCCGCCGTTCGTCCGCCCCGACTGGGACGAGAACATCACCGACACGCCCGGGGGCTGCGCCGAGGAGACGGGCGCGTACCGCCGCATCCTGCTGACGTGGCTCGAGACCGTTGGCCCGTACGTCTACCACGCGCTGAACTGCCACCGCGTGCGCATCACGGACTCGTTCGCGCACTTCCATCCGACCGAGGGAGGCTTCGACGAGTTCTACCTCGTCCAGATGGTCCAGCCGGGCGCGGTGCTCTACACGAGCGAGGCCACCGACTCGATCGTCGATCCGGACTCGGTGACCGAGGAGTCCGCCGCGCGCCTGATCCAGAAGCACAGCCTGGAGGTCGGGGACCTCGTCTACCTCCCGCGCGGCACCGTGCACCGCGGCTACGGCGGCGTGCTCGCCCAGATCATCACGGCACCCGGCTTCAAGCCCGGCGCCGAGATCGGCGTCGACCACCACCTGCGGGCGATCAACGAGCGGCTCGGGCTCGCCGGCGACGCGGCGCTCCCCTACCGAGAGGCGTCGTCGACGCGCGCGGTCATCAAGTAGCGGTCACGGGCGGAGCCGGCACAGGACCGAACCGATCTTCACGTCGTCGCCCGCCTTGGTCGGGATCTCGTCGAGGACGCCGTCGACGGGCGCGTGCACCTCGACGGTCGCGGCGTCGTACATGACCTCGGCGAGCGGCTGCAGCGCTTCGATGGGATCACCCTTTCGCGCGATCCAGCGGACGATCTCGGCCGATCGGGATCCGTCACCGAGGTCCGGCACCAGCACGTTGCGCCGCCCGTCCGGCGCCTCCTCCCAGAAGTCGCGGCCGGGCGGCGCCGACGGGGTGCTCCTGCGCGCGGCGGTGTCGTTCCGCACGGTGAACTCGAGCACCTGCCGCAGGCGTCGCCAGCGGAGCGCGTGGCGCACGATGTGTGTCACCTCCCACGCGAAGAGGGCGACGAGCAGCGCGAGGGCGAGCCGCGGAGACTCCTCCCACGGCAGCATCAACGCGAGGAGCACGCCCCACCCCACGAGGGAGATCGCGAGCTCGACGACGCGCTCGCGCTCGAGCCGGATCCCATCGCGGAGCGTGTTCTTGGACTCCCTCCGCTCCTCGGCGCCCCAGGGGCGGGCTGCGTCGCTGTCGGCCATGCGATGGAGGATAATGCGACGGGCTGGCTGGCACCGGGCTTCACCGGAGCGATGGGTACCATGTGATGGTCATGCGGTACTCCATTAGCCCGACGAGGATCGGCCGCACGCTAACGCTCTCGGCCGCCTCGCTCGCAACCGTCTCCGCGCAGACGCCGCTCTACGAGATCGATACGCCGGTCCCGGGCGGAGAGCACGGAGCCGCCCTCACCACGATCGACGACCTCGACGGCGACGGAGTGGCGGACTTCGTGGTCTCGGCCCCTCGCGAGGCGATCACGGTCGGACCGAACGCCGGGCGTGTTGGCGTCGTGCGCGCCCACTCCGGTCGCACGGGCGCGGTGCTGTGGCGGACGGAGAACACCAACTTCGGTTCCGGGTTTGGGGTCTCGCTCGCGACCATCGGGGACGTCGACCAGGACGGCGTGCGCGATCTGATCGTCGGGCATCCAGGGGACCACACGACGGCGTCCTTCGCGGGTCGCGTGGTGACGCTCTCGGGCGCGAACGGCGCGTTCCTGTCGGAGCGCCTGGGGCTCTACACCTACGACCAACTCGGTTCGTTCGTGGCGTCGGCGGACGACCACGATGGAGATGGCATCGAGGACTGGCTGGTTCAGTCGGAGGTGGGGGCGTTCTTCGACGACCGGATCTTCCTGATCTCGAGTGCAACCAGTGCGATCATCGCCTCGTGGCCTTACGCGGCGGTGAATGCGAGTTTCGCCCAGCTCGGCGACCTCGACGGGGACGGGATCGGCGAGATCGCGTACACGAGCCCCACGCCGCTGACGCAACCGCGCAATGCATACCAGCTCCGGATCGTGTCCGGCGCGACCCTGACCGTCACGTCGGCGATCGTGGGCCAGGACGAAGGCCAGAGGCTCGGACAGGTGATCGTCGGGCTGTCGGACATCGACGGCGACGGTGTCGCCGACGTCGCGGCCTCGAGCCGGGGAGATCTCCCGCCCAGCTACCCCGACCCGAGGGTCTACTTCTTCTCGGGCGCGACCGGCGCGCTCATCCGGTCCGTGGAGGGCGAGCCGCCGACCGGGGCGTACTCCCCGGGCTTCGGAAGGGTCCTCTCGAGCGCGGGGGACTACGACCGCGACGGCATCGAGGACGTCGCCGCGATCGATCCGTTCCGCTGGTCGGTCCTGATCTTCTCCGGCCGAACCGGCCTGCGCATCGGCCGCTATCCGGAGACGGGAGACCTGGGCAACCTGAGGGCTTCGCTGACTGCGCCCGGCGACCTGAACGGCGACGGCTTCGACGACCTCGTTGCGGGTGCGGCCGGGATACCGAACGGGTTCCCGCCCAACCCCGAGGGCCACGTCATTGCGCTCGCCAGCGCACGCGAGATCACCTACACGTACTGCGACGGCGGCCGGCCGAACAGCACCGGCACGCCGGCGCGGATCGGCACGCTCGGCTCGACCTCGATCGCGAACGCGAGCCTGAGGCTCGTCGCGACCGAGCTGCCGCCGCAGAGCTTCGGGTACTTCCTCGTCAGCGAGAGCCCCAACGCGCTGCCGAACCCCGGCGGGCCTCCCGTCTGCCTCGGCGGCTCGATCGGGCGCTTCGTCGGTCCGGGCCAGATCCAGTCGTCCGGCCTGCTCGGGAGGATCGAGCTGCCGGTCAACCTGACGAACCTGCCGAGTCCGCTCGGCCCGTTCGCGGCGCAGCCGCTCGACACGCTCTACTTCCAGTGCTGGCACCGCGACCTGCCGTCGGCGGGCTCGTCGAACCTGACGAACGCGCTCGGGCTCGTGGTCGCGCCCTGAACGAGAACTACCTTCCGCCCGTTCGCGCGAACGCCCAGGACGGTATCGCCTCGAGCCCCTCGCCCCCGAACGCCCAGCGTAGGGCGAGGCGGGGCGCGCGGCCGTCCGTGCGGTACGACAGCTCGATCGGGTGCGCGCCCTTCTCCAGGCGGATCGTCCCGCGGACCGGCGCACCGGAGCGGACGAAGTCGTCGTCGATCACCAGCGCGTCGTGCAGTCGGAGCTGCGCGCCCGCGTCGCTCGCGAGCTCGAACGTCCAGACGCCGGTCTCGGGCACGGCGAGCACGCCGGTGTAGCGGAGCCCCGCGGGCTCGTCGAAGGCCACGTGCGCGGCCGCGTCGATGCGATCGACGGCGCGGCGGTGCGCGGGTTCGAGCGCGTCGAAGTCGGGCAGCCACGGCCAGCGGCCGCGGTACTCCTCCAGGTCGAGGCCTCGCTCCGCCGAGCCTTCGAGGACGATCGGCGGCACGGGCTCGTTGTCGTAGGGCCGCGGCGCGGACGGGTTCGGTCGCCGCAGGCGCAGGACGCGGTCCCGCATGCGGCGCTCCAGAGCGACGAGCTCGGGCGACGAGTCGGCGAGGTTCTCTGCCTCACGCGGATCGTGCTCGACGTCGTAAATCTCGAACCGATCCGCGTGGGACTCCACGTCGACGCGGATGCCCTTGAGCCCGTCAAGGAACACGACCTGCTCCTGGCCACGCTTGCGGGCACGGTGGCTCTCGTCGAACTCGGCGTAGTTGGGCGACTTGCCGCCGCCCTTGTACTCGACGTAGACGGTGCTCCCGCGGCGATCGCCTGCGCCGGTCATCGATCGGACGAGCGACACGCCGTCCGTTCGCGCAGGCGCGGGCACACCGGCGAGCTCGGCGAACGTCGGCATCCAGTCGTGGAACTGCGAGGGCGTCATATCGACGTGACCGGCGGGAACCGTGCCCGGCCACCAGGCGAGCGTCGGGACCCGGATCCCGCCCTCCCATGCGTCGCGCTTGATCCCGTCGAACGGTCCGAACGAGTTGAACTCCGACGCGTTGTAGCGCACGCCCTTCGTGTACGCCTCCTTGTGCGGGCCGTTGTCCGAGCTGAGCACGACGAGCGTGCTCTCCGCCATCCCCAGGTCGCGCAGCGTCTGCAGCAGGTCGCCGACACAGTCGTCGATCCTGTGGACCATCGTCGCGAACCGCTTCGCGCCGTTCCCCCAATCCGTGTCGCGGACGCGCGGATCGATCCACGAGTCGATCACGCCGGACGCCGTGTTGATCATCGCACCGGGCTCGCCCGCCCACTGAATCCCGCCGTCGACCCCCGCGTCCTCCGGGTACGCCTGCGTCGGCACGTGCAGCGCCGCGTGCGGCGTGTCGTAGGTGAGCATCAGGAAGAACGGGGCGCCGTCCTCGCGCTCGGCGTGCTCGACGAGGTAGCGCTTGGCGCGCGCGGTGAAGAGGTCGGTCGTGTAGCAGCCCTCGAGGTCCGCGGAGACCTCGCGCTCGCCGTCCCAGACCTGCATCTTCTTGCGCGCCCTGGTCTGGTGCGCGGGGTAGTGCGAGTGCCCGTCGCGGTGCCGCACGTAGCCGTAGAACTCGTCGAAGCCCCGCTTCGTGGGGTACGCGGGCCACGTGGCAGCGCTGTCGCCCTTGCCCTGCAGTCCGTACTTTCCGATGAGCGCCGTGCGGTAGCCGGCAGCGCGCAGGACGGTCGCAAGCGTGTGGTTGTCCTCCAGCGCCTTGTCGAACTGGTTGTCCCGGATCGTGGCGTGCCCCTGGTGGAGGCCGGTCAGGAGCGACGCGCGCGACGGCGCGCAGACGGCCGCGGGGCAGTAGTGCCGTCGCAGCGTCGCGCCCTCGGCCGCCATCCGATCGAGGTGCGGGGTGAAGAGCCGCTTCGGCCCTTCGACGTCGTTCTGGAAGAGGACGCCGAGATCGCCCCAGCCGAGGTCGTCGCAGAGGATGAAGAGGACGTTCGGGGCCTCGTTCGCCGGCTCGGTTCCCGAGGATCCGAAAGAAAGGGCGAGAGGCAGGGCGAGAAGGACAGCGGCGCGCATCTCGACTAGAGTAGAGAGCGCTGGCTCAACTGCCCTGGATTCGCATGGCTCGCTCGATCACTCGACGGAGGCCGGGACGCTCGCTCCCCCGGCTCGCCCTCGTCGCCGCGCTCGTTCCTCCTTTCGCTTCGACCGCCGACGCACAGTGCGTCGGTGACGTCGTGGACGCGCTCTATACGCCACTTCGAGGCACGGACGCGCGCGCGGTCGACGGGAATCGCATCGTGCTGGGCCACGGAGTCCGGCTCCCCGCGCCGCCCACCCTGGAGGTCTTCGAAGCCCATCCCGTGACGGGCGAGTTCCTCTACGCAGAGACGATCGCGCCGCCGGAGTGGCAACCGGCTTCGTACGTGACGCACATCGGGCTGGAGGGCGACCTGATGGCGTTCCAGTTCCACAAGGGATTCGGGGGGCCGCACGAGGTCGACATCCTCGAGCGTGGCGCGCAGGGGTGGACGCGGACGGGCGTGGCGCTCCCTGAGGCCGCCTACATGCGACTGGGCGAGTTCACAGCGGTGGCGGACGGACGGGTCTACACGCTGACGGCGAGGGTCGTCGGTCGTCCGATCTCACTCCACGAGATCGTGAAGGACCCCGCGGGGAGCTGGTCGATCGCGCAGTCGCTGCGGCTCGGCGACGCCGAGATGCCGTACTTCGAGTCGCCGGTGACTCTCCAGGTCGAAGGGGATGTCGCCGTGATCAGCGGGGCGCTAGGCCCCGCGAACATGGCTGTCGTCGTCTGCGCACGCGACGCAACCGGTCGGTGGCAGCAGGTCGATCTGATCGGGCCACCGGGCGGCTTCCCCATCCTGAACTCGGTCGATCTCGGCCCCGACCGGCTCACGCTCCTCCACCGCTCGGACTACTTCCCTGACGGGAGTGGGACGCTGCGGGTCTTCGAGCCTGCCGTTCCTGGAGGTCCATGGGCCCTCGTCGAGCAGTTCGACGTCGCCACGACGTTCGGATCCGACATCCGCTGGGTGGGCCCGTCCGACGGCGGCAGGACCACGTTCGGGACCACACGCGGGACGGCCTTGTTCACGCGTCTGCCCTCCCTCGGCTTTCGCCGGACGTGGAACGTCGAGGGTTCCTGGCCGGTCGACCTCGACGGTGATCGCTTGGCGACGTCGAACCTGAATCGGCTGGTGATGGTGGTCGAAGTACCGATCAATACGGGGCCGACGGAGACCGTCACGACGTGCTCGCTCGCGGGCAGGACGACGTGCCAGGGGAGCGGCAGCACGCGGCTTCGCATCCACGAGACCTGGCTACCGCTGGTCCAGCAGCGGCGAACGGTGGCGGAGGTGGCGGGCGTACCTGCGGGCGCGCCGATCGCGGTGTTCCGCTCGACCGACCCCGCCTTCGCGACGACCGTGTTCGGGGACCTCTGCATCGATCGTAGGACCGCGACCGCCGTCGGTCCGCCGAAGCCCGCGAGCGCAGCAGGAACCGCGACGTTCACGCTCGGCTCCGGGAACGACTTCCAGGCGTCAGGCTTCGCCGCGGCGGACCACCTGCAGGCGATCGTGCTCGGCGCCGCGCCCGAGCTCTCGAACGCGATCGCCTGGCTGCCCTGACGGGCCAGCTCAGCGCAGCCCGCGGCAGAACGCGGCGAACTGCTCGCGCTGGGCGTCGACCGCCTCGCGCGGCCCGACGAGCTTCACGAAGACGGTCTCGTCGTCGAGGGTGGCGACGGCACAGAGCATGGCGGCGTCCTCGATCGGATCGACGCGCATCCCGCGGAACGTCCCGGTGATGCGGATCGACGGCGCGAGCCGGCCGAGGAGCGGGATCGTCGGCAGCGCGTCGATGTCGTCCGACGACATGTCGCCCTCCCCCATCTGTGCGCGCCAGCGATTCAGGTTGCGTGCGAGCCCGCCGCCGTCGCCGCGCAGCGCCGAGACCGTGCACTTCGCGCCGCCGTCGACCTCGCGGACGATCACGGTGAACTGGGACCGAGCCGCCTCGTCCCACCCGTCGAGGTCGATCGCCTCGAGGACGCGCTGCCCTCCATTGATGGACCCGTCGCCGAACTCGGGCTGCAGGTGCTCGTACAGGAACGCGCGCGTCTCGCCCCACGCCGCAGACGCGTTCTCGGCGTCGTAGCGCGCGCTGGACGGGTTCGCGAACGCGTGGTTGGCGTCGTACTGGCGCAGGGTCAGGTCCTTGCCGGCGGCGTCCATCGCCTCGGCGAACTCCTCGACCGCGGAGGGCGGGATCCCGCGGTCCTCGTTCCCGAAGACGCCGAGCATCGACGCCTCGATCTGCCCGAGCCGCTCCACGTCCGTCACGAGGCGCCCGTAGTAGATGACGCCGGCGTCGAGCTCCGGCTCGGCGATCGCGGTCTCCAGCGACCAGCCGCCGCCGAAGCACCACCCGATGCAGGCGGTGCGCTCGGCAGCAAGGCCGTCGGCGCTGGAGAGATACTCGTGCGCGGCAAGCAGCTTCTCGCGCGCCGCGTCGCCGTCGACCCCGCGCATCGCTGCCATCGCATCGTCCCGCGTGGTGGCGACGACGCCGTCGTAGAGATCGACGGCCAGCGCGACGTACCCGTCGCTGGCGAGCCGATCGGCCCAGTGCTTGACGTGCTCGTTGAGCCCCCACCACTCGTGGATGACGACGACGCCCCCGAGCGGCTCGCCGTACGCGGGCTTCGAGACGTACGCGTCCATCCCGCCGACCTCGACGTCCTCACCGCGAAGCTCGGGCGCCTCGCCGTCCTTGAGCTCGTGCAGCGCCGCGAAGGACGCCTCGTCGAGCACGCCGGTCCAGCCGTCGTCGAGCTCGGTGGGCGGGACCGTGAGCAGGGGGGCCAGGACGGGGACGACGAGGGCGGTGAGGCGAGCGTTCATGCGGGCGACTCTAGCCGGGGCTGCATGAAGGTGCTCGAGGGGCAATGCGATGCCCTTCTGTCCCACCAACGAGAATCGTCGGACCAGGCAGAAGCTTGGGCGGGAGTCCCTACGAGATCGCCCGATGCGCCTGGGCGGACGAGAGGGGTGCCGTCAGAGCAGCCAGAATCCGCCGCATCTGGTACGAACCTGACATGGCGAACGTCGACCTCGCGGTGCTCAGCCGCGCGCTACAGGGCGTGGCAGATGGCACGTCCGTCACCGCCCCGGAATCCGATCGAGAGATCCTGACGGCGTCGATCGAGGGCACGCTCTACGAGCTGGCCGCGATCGCTCCGACGACAGTCGTCCTGGCAAGGTCGTGCGCAAGCATCAGGCGGTCGCACGCAACGGGAGAAACCACGGACCGATCGCTCCTGGACGATTGGGAGCGCCACATTCGTATCGCGATCGCTTCGTTCTCGACACATCCGGAGTCGTTCACGTGCGAGGACTCGACTGAATTCATGAGCCGTGCCGCGGTGGTCTTCGGCGTCGATGACGACCTGATGCCGAAGCTCATCCTGGAGTACCACGGACTCCCGCGTCCGACGCGACTCGGAGTCCTGCGCATGATCGAGCGATCCTCCGTCTTCTCCTACGTGAGCAGAATGGCCACCGCGATGGACGATCCTGCCGACGATCCAGACCTCGCGTTCCGTCGGCTGATCCAGGTCGTCTTCGAAGCACGTTGAGGACCGCATCGTCGACAAGTTGCGCCGACGCCGAGACGATCGTCTCTGCGCTCAAGCGAAGGCTCCGCGGACTCCCCAGGGGACCCGCGCGTGACCTCGCTCGCACGCGACTCGAATCGGCGCTTCAGCAGTTCGTCGACAAGAACCCCGGTTCCCAGTCCTCCGTTCTGGACGCGGGAGCGTGCCGGTCATGGTTCTGGAAGACTCAGGGCATCGATTCGCCGGCGGAGGCCAGGTCGCCGCTCCTAGCTCCCCGTTCCATCTTCCCTCTCTCGGAAGCGCTGCTGGAGCTGGACAGTTCGATCGATGCTCTACTCCTGGCCGTCTCGGCACTCCACTCAGCCGGAGACTCAGGTCGCGCATCGTCGACGCTGGAGCGCCATCTGCCAGATCATGGGACCAGCGGATACGCCGGACACCTGGGGGTCTGGAAGGCGCTCTTCCAGCAACAACGGGGCGCATTCCGGGAGTCCCTGGAGACGTACCACACCCTCAGCTCCAACCCGGTGCCCAACGTTCGTCGCAGCGCACTCGCGAGCGGAGTTCTGCTGAGCTCCGAGCGGGGTGCGATCGCTGTCCTCGACGAGCTACTCTGCCGGATGTCCCACGAGGACGAGGATCACCAGCGCCGATTGGTCGCGCGTGTTGCGGTGCTGCGGCGCAATCGGCTGGGAGCGCAATCCGTCGCGAAGTCGGCCGCGGAAACCTCATCTCGACCGGGGCTGGGTACCATGGCGTCGAGATGGATAGCGGCTGGATGCTCCGGGCACGCGCACTGAGGGGACCGCTCTTCGCGGCTGCCTGCCTCGCGATCGCAGCGATCTCGGGTGGCAGGGCTGAAGCCGGTGAGGCCTCGTCGCACGTCGCGACACAGCCGTACTCCTCCTCGGCGACCGGCGGTGGGTCGTCCGGCATTCGCCGGCGCGTTCCGAATCAGCAGAGCCGAGGCAACCCTTCGAGCACGCCGCCTCCGTGA
>JBCDGE010000174.1:0-10707 GCA_038757895.1 Planctomycetota bacterium
CGCGATCGCGCTGTCGCTCGCGGTCGTCGCCCCGCGCTGTGGAAGGCGACCCGGCGGCGCGAACCTGCTCGGCGTCGCTCTCGTGCTCGAGGTCGCGCTCGACCCGCTCGCGCCGCTCGATGCCGGCGTCCAGCTCTCCTACCTCGCGACGCTCGCGCTCGTGCTCGTCGCGCCGACCGCGGCGCGCCGGGTCATGAATCGCGCCGCGGGCTGGGTCCGGATCGAGCGGACGGACCGCGCGGGCCGGCCGCGGCCGGCGCTCGCCCGCGCGGCGCTGGAGCGGACGGTCTCGCTGGTCGCCTGTGGCGTCGCGACGTCGATCGTCGCGTCGCTCGCCACGCTCCCGGTCGTGTGGGCGCGGTTCGGCGAGTGGAGCCCGATCGGACTCCTCGCCACTCCGCTCGCCACGCCCGCCCTCGTCGTGCTCGTCGGATCCGGGTGGGCGTGGCTCGCGTGTCCGTCGCTCGTCGGCGACGGCGCGCTCGCCTGGTCGACGCGCGCCCTGCTCGAGGGCCTCGCGCTGGCGGACCACGCGCCCTGGTCGCCGCTCTCGCTCCCCGAGCGCCCGATCCTCGCGATCGCGGCGGCGGCGGCGCTGGCGCTCGTGGGCGCCCGCCGCGCGGACCCCGGGGCGGCTCGTCGACTGCTACGCGTGTCCTCCGCCGCCCTCGCGGTCCTCGTCCTGCCCTGGCCGACCGCCGCGGGCGCACGTCCGGAGACGCTCGAGGTGCGTGTCCTCGACGTGGGGAGCGGCACCGCCGTCGTCGCGCGCGCCCCCGGAGCGCCGACCTGGATCTTCGACGCCGGATCGCGCGACCGGGTGGGCGTGGCGATCGACGCCGTCGGCCCGCTGCTCCGCCACCTCGACGTCGGGCGGATCCGGGTCGTCCAGTCCCATGACCACGTCGACCACGCGCGCGACCTGCCGTGGATCGGCCGCAGGTGGCGACCGGACCTGTGGGTCGGCCGACCGCCCACCTCCCGCGAGGATCCGTGGCGCGGGGAGTCCCCCGATCGTGGCGCGCGGCGCCTGCCGGCGCCTCCGGGCCGCGTCCGCGTCAGCGCTCCGGACGATCCGCTGGAGGTGTGGACGGTGCGGGGCGGGGCGTTCGGCACGAACGAGGGCTCGATCGCGCTCGAGCTCCGTTGGCGCGCAGTCGCCGGGGACCCGCCGCGGCGCGCCGTGCTGTGCAGCGACGCCGAGGAGCACGGACTGGCGGCGGTGCTCGCGGGCGACGAGGACGGCCCGTGGCTGGAACCGGGGCCGGTCGACCTGCTCCTGCTCCCCCACCACGGCTCACGGTCCCGGCACCTGGGGGCACTGCTAGACCACCTGCAGCCACGGCTCGTGGTCGTCAGCGGCGCCGAGGAACCAGCGGCGGGCGACGAGCTCGCGCGCCGGGGCACCCGCGTGCGGGCCACCGGCCTCGAGGGGCCGATCCTCTGGCGCGCCAGGGGCCTCCGGGGACACAATGGCGCCGGCCAGGACCCCGGAGGTCGGATTCCGTAGGTGCTGCGTCACCTCGCTCCGCCACCGCGGTAGTCCGTGTCATCGCACCGGGTCCCATCCCCCGCGGCGTCGCCGGCCTCGCGACCGGCCCTGGCCCCCGCCCCGCGCCACCCCGCGGGCCAAGCCATGATCCAACTCGCCACCTTCTCCCTACTGCCGTCCCTGCTGGCCGTCACGGCCCCGACGGAGCTCTCCGCCGAGCCCATCGGCACCCTTCCCGCGCCGGTCACCTCCCACGCCCTCGCTGCACAGGAGGCCCAGGCCGAGCCGAAGGAGCGCGCGCGCCGCCGCGTGATCGTCCTGCGGAACGGCGGCGTCCTTCGCGGCCCGGCGCGGCCCACGGGCTCCTCCGGCTGGGAGGTCCGCGGCAAGGGCGGATGGCGCGAGGTCCCCGGCGCCGCGGTCGCCTCCGCCGAGCTCGAACGGGACGTCCTGAAGCAGCTCGACGAGCGCCGCGACGACGGCTCGCTGGAGCCCGCCGACCTCGTCGAGTGGGCCTTCTCGGCCGGACTCCTCAAGGAGGCGTTCAAGCTCGGAGACGAGATGCTCGCCGAGCACCCCCGAGACACCGACCTCCGCAGCGTGTGCGCGAGGGCCGGCCGCTACGTCGCCGGGTTCCCGGAGCGCGGAGCGCCGGATGAGCTCGACCGCCTCCGCCAGCTCGGCGCCAAGGGCTCCGCCGTCGTGCGGGAAGCGGTGGTCGAGCGCCTCGTGACCGCCGCACCGCGCGACGACGTCAAGCGCGCGGTCCGTGAGGACATGCGCTCGAAGCTCTCCAACAGGCGCACGTTCGCGATGCTGGCCCAGGGCCGGCACTTCCAGGGGGAGGACCCGCGCGGGCTCCTCCTGCACGCGGTCTGGGACCCCTCCGAGGCGGCGCGCGCCGAGGCATCGCGCGCGATCGCGGAGATCGGCTCGGCCGAGGTCGGCGCGCCGCTCGTGCGTGCGCTCTCCTCCGAGACGCCGGAGCTGCGACTCCGTGCCGCAGAGGCCCTCGGGCACACCCGCGACGACGTCTTCGTCCCCGCGCTCGTGGATCGGCTCTACACGCTCGCCTCGCTCCCCCAGGGCGGCGGCGGCGGCTTCCGCCCTCCGCACGCGAACATCTTCGTCGGCACGCAGACCGCCTACGTGCAGGACTTCGACGTCGAGGTCGCGCAGTTCGCGGCCATCGCCGACCCGGTCATCAACACGCTCCTCGAGGGCGCGGTCCTCGACGTCGGCGTGATCGGCGTCTCGCGCGTGACGGTGCGCCAGGAGCGGCGCGTGATCATCCGCTCGCTGCGCGACATCACCGGCGCGGACATCGGGTCCGGGTCGAAGGACTGGGCCAAGTGGTGGGAGAGCGACGCCGCCAGCCGCTACCGCGTCCCCCCGCCTGCTGAGAGGGACGACGCGACGTCGGGCGGCTGAGACGATAGGTCGGCGCCCCGCCATCCTCCCACGGCGGGACGCCGGGCCCACGGCCTGACCGCGGAGCCGGCCCTGTAGCCAGCGCTCCAGGAGCGGTTGCGGGCCGAGTCGAACATCGACCGCAGGCCCTCTCGATGGTGTCTTCGACGTGGACGCCCGCGAGGGGCGCACGGTAGGGTCTCGGCCATGGCGGACGAAGCACCGGCGATGCGCGTCCGCGCGCTGTGCAAGCGCTACGGCGATTTCGAGGCGGTCAAGGGCATCGACCTGACCGTCGAGCGCGGTCAGGTGTACGGGCTCCTCGGGCCGAACGGCTGCGGCAAGACCACGACGCTCTCCTGCGCGCTCGGGCTCCAGCCCACCACCTCCGGCACCATCGAGGTCCTCGGCGAGACACCCGACAGGCTCCACCGGACGATGGGCCGCGTCGCGTGCGTCTTCGACGTGCCCGCGGCGCTGAACGGCCACACGATCGAGCAGAACCTGGCGTACCAGACGCGGCTCCGCGGGCACGCCGGCGGGCGCGGGATGGACGAGGCGCTGGAACGCGTCGGGCTCAAGGACTTCCACAAGCGGCGGGCCGGCGGTCTGTCGCTGGGCCAGGAGAAGCGCCTCTCGATCGCCGGCGCGATCATGGGGTCGCCGGAGCTCGTCGTGCTGGACGAGCCGCTCTCCGGACTCGATCCGATGGGCGTCCGCTCGATGCTCTCCATGCTGGAGGAGCTCGCGGCGGGCGGACAGACGCTCATCGTCACGAGCCACCGCCTGTACGAGATGGAGGAGATCCTGACCCACGCGGCGGTGATGATCGACGGGCACGTCGTGCGCGAGGCGCCGCTGGCGGACTTCCTGGGACGCGCCGGAACCTGGCGCGTCCGCGTGCGGGACGCGTCCGCGGCGCGCAGCGCTGTGACGTCCCTGGGCGGCACGCTCGCGAGCGAGCCGGACGAGGACGGGCTGCTCCTGCTGGAGGCCCCGGACGCGGCTGGCGACGACCTCGTGGCGGCGCTCGCCGCCGGAGGCGCCGGCGTGCTGCACTTCGCCGAGGCGCGCATGGGCCTGCAGGCGTCCTTCGAATCGCTCGTCGAGACGGAGCGTCGCCGGATGAAGGCGGGAGGCGATTCGTGAGCGGTGCGCTGCGAGTCCTCCGCGCGGAGACCCTCCGCCTCGCCAGCTCGCGGGCCGCGTGGTTCGGGGCGATCCTGCTGGCGATCGTGCCGATGCTCCGCGTCTGGGCCGCCGTGCTCGCGGCGCGCGCCCAGGAGATCGAGCGCATCGCCGCCGGCCGAGACCCGCTCGGGCTCACCGAGGGCACGGGCTGGGCGCTGCTGGTCGACGGCTGGCGGGCCGGGCTCATGCTCGGCACCGCGCTCCTGCTCGTGCAGGCGGCGAGGTCGATCGCCGGCGACCGCGAGACGGGCGTGCTGCGGCTCGCCGTGACGCGTTCCGCCTCGCGCAGCGGTGCCATCGTCGGGCGCGCGCTCCTCGGTCCGGTCCTCGTCCTCGGCGTCGTCGCGATCAGCGGTCTCGCGGCGTTCGCCGCGACCAAGGCCCTCGGCGGGTCCTTCGGGGACCTCGTCGAGGACGACTACGTGATCTTCAGCGCGGGCGAGGTCGCCGGCGAGCTCGTGCGCGCGCTCGTCGTCGTCACGCTCGGGCTGGTGTCGATCCACGCGTTCGGGCTCTTCGTGTCGAGCATCAACCGAGGACCGGTGCTCGCGCTGGCGGGGTCCCTGTCCGCGCTGCTCCTCTGGGACGTCTTCAAGAGCGACGTCGGAGAGCTGCGCTGGTTCGTCTTCGCGTCCCACGCCCCGACGTTCGCCGACGGGTCCGGGATGCGGGAGATGTCGAAGTTCGCGCGGGGGATGTCGGACGCCGGCTACCCGGAAGCGGTCCACTCGATGGGCCTCGTCTTCCCCCTCGCCGAGTCGATCGTCTTCCTCGTCCTCGCCTGCCTCGTGATCCGCCGGCGGCCGATCTGATCCGTCCAAGGACGGCCTGGGGCGGCTCTGCGCGGGATCTCCCGCGGGCCCCCCTGTAAAGGCCCCTTGAGGGTCTGGAGCGAGACCCGGGGGAGCGCTGGAACCTTGGAGGCCTCCCCCCCACGATGGGGCC
Source organism: Planctomycetota bacterium (assembly GCA_038757895.1). Classification (GTDB taxonomy): domain Bacteria; phylum Planctomycetota; class UBA1135; order UBA1135; genus Saltatorellus. The sequence continues at coordinate 5,039 of JBCDGE010000174.1, forward strand.
GATGATCCCTCGCGCCGTCGCTTCCCTGCCGCGTGCCGTGCGGCGCCTCGCGTCCACGGGCGCCCTCGCGCACCTCGCGCTGGCCGCGCTCGCGGTCGGCTGTCGGTCGGCTCCCGACCGCACGATCCCCGACCCGCTGCCGGAGACGCTCGAGTGGGCGATCCCCGCGTCGGACGGCGCGGCGTTCCTCGGACTGGAGGTCCGCGAGAACGACTCGGGCTCGCTCGAGAGCCTCTCGTTCGATCCGGGCGTGCGCGTCCACGAGGTGGTCGAGCGCTCGCCCGCCGCCGCGGCGGGGATCCAGATCGGCGACGTGGTCGTGTCCATCGACGGCACGGAGCTCGCCGTCCCCGAGGACCTCACGGCCCTCCTCGACCGCGCGCAGGGCGGCGACCGCGCGACGCTCGCGGTCCAGCGCGGTGACACCGTGTTCGACGTCGAGGTGACCCTCGGCGGCGGCACCGGAGAGGACGGCGCAGTCGTGGGCGAGTCGTACGTGCTCGACCCGGCGCGGACGCGGGGCGCCTGGGGCACGGCGGACGGCGCGGTGCTCGTCTCGCGCGCCCGCAAGGGACCGGTCGGCAAGCTCGACGTCGGGGATCGGGTCGTCGCGCTCGACGGCAAGACGATCGTGTCGGGCCGCGGCCTCGTCCAGCGCCTCGTGGCGATGGAGCCGGGGACGCGGGTGGAACTGCGCGTCGTCGAGAAGGGCGGCCGCGAGCGCACGCGGCGCGTGCGGCTCCTGGACGAAGGGCGGCGGACGACGCGGTTCTCCATCCCGATCGTGACGACGTACGACGCAGCGGCCGACCGCACGCGGGCGAACTTCGTCCTCCTCGACCTCTACCTCATCTCGCTCTTCCGCTACGCGCGGGAGGGCACCGAGAAGCGCTGGAGCATCCTGCGCTTCTTCCAGTGGAACACCGGCGTGGGAGAGCTCGAGGAATGAGCGTGCTCATCGCATGTGCCGCCGTGACGAGCTCCCTCGTCGCGAGTCCGACCGTGGGCCCGATCCTGGATCCGATCCCGGGCAAACCGGAAGGTGGCGGCAAGGAAGCCTCGTACGTCGACGCGTCGGTGCGCATCGAGGGCGAGCTGCTCGACTGGTCCTTCGTCGACGTCGACGGGGACGGCCAGGCCGAGCTGGCGCTATCGCTGCGCTCCCCGCGCGGCGAACGGGAGCTCCAGCTCCATCGGACGACCAGGTCGTCGATCGATCCGAAGCCGTTCCAGAGCGTCGCGATGCTCAAGGACATCGTGTCGTGGACGTTCGCGGACGTGCGCCCGGACCTCGAGGGCCGCGAACTCGTCCTGCTGACGCGCCAGGGGGCCTGGTCCTTCGATCCGCGACGCTCCAGCTACCGCGGGAACATCGAGAAGCTCCTGAACACGGACCTCCTGTACGACGTCCCGAGCACGCGCCAGCTGCCGTACTGGAAGTACGTGCTCGATCCCTACGACGGCGCCGAGCGCCTCCTCCTCCCGCGCCGCGGCGGGTTCGAGATCTTCGGCCCCGCTGCCACGAACGGCGAGAGCGAGGTGCCCTGGGCGCCCCTCCAGTCGTTCCAGAGCACGACGGGTGTCGCGCCGATCGACCCCGAGGACCAAGAGCGCCAGCGCGAGAAGGCCGAGTCCGACAACGATCGCCGGCGGGCGCGGTTCTCGGCCACGATCGGCGACACGCTGCGGCCGTTCCTGGGCGAGGGGCTCGGGCTCGCGCTGCTCGACGACGCGGTGACGCTGCAGGCTCCCGCGGTCGTCGACGTGAACGGCGACGGGCGGCGCGACATGCTCCTGCTTGACGGGAACCTGCTGCGCGTGCACCTCGCGACGGCCGGCGGGATCCCGAAGAACCCGACGCGCGTCGAGGAGCTGCCCGAGTACCTCCGCAAGGACCTCCAGCGCGCCTCGCTGCGGATCGTCGACGTCGACGGGGACGGCGACATGGACGTGCTCGGGATCTGGCGCGAGAAGATCAAGGGATTCGAGAACGGCCAGTGGCGCGTCTTCGTGATGCGTTCTGCGAAGGACCGCCTGCTCCCGGCGGAGCCGACCCAGGTCCTGCGCTTCGAGGGCGCGGCGCTGCGGACGACCGTCGCCGACGTCGACGGTGACGGGCGCCCCGACCTCGCGATCCGGCGCTTCCAGGTGCCGAGCATGATCGAGACGGTGACGGGCCTCGAGTTCCGCTTCGCCCACCTCCTCTACCTCGGCAAGAAGAACGGGACGTTCGACAAGCGGCCCGCGCTGCGCGACGAGAAGACCTACGACGAGGAGAGCATCGCCGAGATCATCGCGAACCGCGAGCTCGTGATGGACTGCAGCGGCGACGGGATCGCCGACCTCGTCGAGGTCGACCTGAAGGGCCGCCTCGCCGTGCGGCGGCTCCGCAAGGACTCGTCGTTCTTCGGCGGCACGTCGTGGAAGATCGACGGCGCGCCCTGGAAGCAGTACGCGTCGCGCGGATCGGTCGAGTCGCTGGACGTCACCGACCTGAACGGGGACAAGCTTGGCGACATCGTGAGCGCGTCGCGCTCGGTCCTCACCGTCTACCTCTCCCAGTGGCGCTAGTGTCCCTCGTCCTCCGCTCCCTCGCCGGCGCCGCGTGCGCGGCCGCGCTGCTCCCCCCCGCGCCCGCCCAGGTCCGTGACCTGGAGGCGGCCGACTTCATCGAGACGCGCGTCGAGACGCCGTTGTACGGCGTGACCCTCGCGCTGCGCGACCTGACCGGCGACGGCGCGCAGGAGCTGTTGCACACCTCGTCGCGCGGCATCCTCGTGCGGCGCCTCGGCCCCGACAGGCGGTACGAGACGACGGGTGCGCTCTTCCAGTGGCCCGGCACGACGGTGGGATGGGACCTCGCCGACCTCGACGGGGACGGCAGGACGCAGCTCCTGATCGTCGCGGACGGGCGCACGCTGCAGCGCGTACCGTTCGACAAGGCCGCGGGCTGGGGCACACCGCAGACGCTCGTCGAGTCGGCGACCTACCTGCCGTCGGGCATCTCGCGCGTGCCGTTCACGCGCGACATCGACGGCGATGGGCGGCACGACGTGGTCCTGCCCGGAGCCGGCCGGTTCCACCTCCGGCTGAACCGCGGCGCCGATCCGGAGGCGCCGGACCGGCTGGCGTGGTCGCCGCCGATCGAGGTCGGCTACCAGCCCGAGATCCAGTACGGACTCGGCGACCCCGACCGACTCTCGGCGACGTTCGGGCAGCGCGTCCGCGTGCCGTGGTTCTCCATGGAGGACGTCGACGGGGACGGGCGGCAGGACCTCGTGTCGGAGACCGACGAGCGGGTCGCCTTCCACCTCGCGCGGCCCGAGATCGACGCGCTCCCCTCGTGGGAGCTGGATCTGACGGCGCTCAAGGGGGCCAACGCGAGTCCGAGCGACATCGACCTCGACAACCTTCTGAGCATCGTCAGCGGGATCGCGCAGTGGCGCACGATCGACCTGGACGGGAAGGCGCCGAACGACCTGATCATCGGGTCGGAGGGCACGTTCAAGATCTACCTCGGGGGCGCGGCGACCGGGCCGATCAAGGAGCCAGACCAGGTCCTCAAGGCGAGCGGGAACGTCCTCTACTTCTTCGTCCGCGACGTGATCGGGGACCCGCGCCCCGACCTGCAGATCGTGCGCGGCGAGCGCGTGTCGCTCGCTCGGGTCCTGAAGTACCTCGTCGTGCCGGGGCAGCTCGACTTCGACGTCTTCACCTACCAGAACGAGGGCGGGACGTTCGCGCGGAGGCCGACCAAGCGCACGACGCTGGCCCTTCGGGTGCCGCGGCTCTTCTCGTTCCTCGAGAACTTCAAGGACCTCCGCAAGGAGCTGGAGGCCCAGTGGGACATCCCGGCCCGCCGGGTCGACTGGGACGGTGACGGTGCGAACGACGACATCGTCGACGCCGACGGCGGCGTCCTGCGCGTCTACACGAACTGCGCGCCACCCCAGCAGCGGTTCGAGAGCCTGTCGCTGGAGCGCGGCGTGGACGCCCTCATCGAGCGCATCGTCCTGCAGGACCTCGACGACCTCGGTGACGGCGGGAAGAGCGTGATCGACCTCGGCGCGATCAGCGCCTTCGCGGTGTCACCGGGCAAGGCGCTGCGGGACGCGACCGCGGGCCGCTCGCCGGTGGCGACGTTTCCTGTCTGGGAGGGCGTCGACGATCGCGAGATCCGAGCGCGGGACCTCGACGGCGACGGACGGATCGACTTCCTGACGGTCGTCGACTCGACCTCGACGCTGCAGGTGCAGCTCCTCGTGCGCCGCTGAGCCGAGGCCGCGGCGCGCGCGGGATGCTCCGTCCGGTCGAGCGTCGGCGTGGATGGCTCGCCAGAGTCCGTGGACGGAGGTCGTCGAACGGAGCCCGTGCGCCTCACCCCGGGAGAGCGGGATCATTCCCAGTCGACGCTGGGCCAATTCGCTGTCCCTTATTGCGACGCTTGCTCGGAAGCTCGTCTGGAACAGGTGCCAGGACCCTAGAGTTCTTCGGTCGGAAACGGGCACCGCGACGTGCCACCGCATCCGGCGCCTCTCCACCGAGAGTATTTCTCTCTCCTTCGAGTTCCCTTCCTCTCTCTCCATGACTTTCAGGACCCAACTCCTCGCGCCGGTCTTCACCGTCGCGATGGCCGGATTCGCATTCGGCCAGGCGAACGACGACTGTAGCGGCGCGATCGCGCTGACCTCCGGCACCGCCGTTGCCTTCGACACGACCGCTGCGACCGCTGGCACGGCCTTCGCGTGCGCCGCGAGCGGCGGCCCCGACCTCTGGTACTCGTACACGTCGACGATGGCGGGCAGCAACGTCTCCGTCCAGACGTGCGGCTCGGCGTACGACACGGCCCTCGAGGTCTTCGACGGCTCCTGCGCCGCGCCGAACCTCATCGAGTGCAACGACGACGCGTGCGGTCTCCAGAGCACGGTCGACGTCGCGAACGCCGCGGCTGGCGCGACGTACCTCATCCGCGTCGGCGGATTCAACGGCTCCACCGGCACGGGCACGATCATCGTCTCCGAGTCCCAGGACCTCTGCGCCGCGGGCCTCGACGACATGTTCGAGGACAACGACACGTGCCAGACGGCGGCCGCGATCACCCCGGGCACCTACGTCGACCTGGTGGCCACGCTGACCGACCCGGACCACTACACGGTCACGCTGGCGGCCTCCGAGCAGCTCAACGTGGCGGTCGTCGATACGGCGACCGAGGACCTGGACCTGAACCAGTTCGACGCGGGCTGCAACCTCGTCACGTTCTTCAACACGGACGGCTTCTCGTACACGAACACCACCGGTGCGCCGGAAGTCGTGAACTTCGAGGTCTTCCTCGACCCGGGCTTCTCCGGCTCTGGCTGCGTGCAGTACACCATGACCGTCGACGTCTCGACGGTCCCGGACTGCGTGGTGCCCGACATGTTCGAGCCGAACATCGACTGCGCTTCGGCGGTCCCGGTCGGTGACGGCATCTACCCGGGCCTCAACGTCCAGGACGGCGACAACGACTACTACGAGGTCGTCGTCGACGACGGCGCCACGATCGTCGCGGACATCTTCTTCATCGACGCGTTCGCGGACACCGACCTCTACCTCTGGGATCCGCTCGTTTCCTGCGACACGAACGTCGCGGGCCCGGGCACGGGCACGGGCGCGCTGTCGGTCGGCTTCTC
>JBCDGE010000175.1:0-10545 GCA_038757895.1 Planctomycetota bacterium
CGGGCCGGCCCCTGGCCCCGCACTGGCCCGGCGCGGGGGGGCCCGGGGCGCCGCCGCCCCCCCGGGCGGCGGGCCGCGGCGCCCCGCGGCGCGGGGCCCGTCTACGTGGCGCTCGCGCTTGGCGACGTGGTGCCCGGCGGCTGGCGGATCGTCACGACCTTCGTGCCCCAGTCGGAGCTGAGCGAGCGCAAGCGCGCCGCGCACCGCGCCGAGCGCCTGGCGGCCTTCGAGCGCGAGGTCGTCGAGCCCGGAGCGGTCCTGTTCATAGGCTCGTCGACGATCGAGCTGTTCGACCTCGCCGCCGCCTACCCGGGCGCGCGGACGATCAACCGTGGGATCGGTGACGAGGACCTCGCCGGCCTCCGTTCCCGGCTGCTCCCGACCGTGCACGCGACCCGCTGCGCCGCGGCGGTGGTCTACGCGGCGAGCGTCGACTTCCGCCGGCTCGGCGCGCCGGCGGATCGGGTGGGCAAGGGCGTCCGCTCCGCGGTCGACGAGGTGCTGGCGACCACGCCCGACGTGCGGGTGACGCTGATCGGAATCTTGCCCGAGGTCGGGATGACGGACGGCATGGTCCGCCGGCTCGCGGCCACGAACGAGGCGCTCCAGCGGTACGCCGAGGCCCGGGAACGGGTGACGTTCGTGCCGACCGACCGCCCGCCGATCGTCGACCCGGAGACGAGGTCTCTCGACGCGGCGTACGCGCGGGACGCGCTGCACCTCGCGCCGGAGGGCTACCGAGTGCTCGCCGGGTGGCTCGTCGAGGCCGATCCGGCCCTGGCGGAGCGGCTGAGGTAGCGCGCGCGCGGCCGGGTCCGTCCGCCGGCCCGTCCGCGGTACCGTCCGGCGGCGAAAATCGCGGCCCGACCGGTCGGGCGGGCGCTTGAAGAGCGCAAGATCCTCGGCCTCTCCCGCGGCCGCGCGTCGCGCCCGATCCACCACGGGATCGGGACGCCGCCCCCGCCGAGCACGACCCCCTTGCTCCGCAGCGTCTCCTCGAACTGGTCCCTGAACGCGCTCCAGATCGTCGTGTTCATGGTGCTGACGGGCTTCGTCCAGCGCACGCTGGGCGACGGCAGCTACGGCATCTGGGAGACGATCGTCTCGAACGCGGGGATCCTGCAGCTGCTCGCCCTCGGGCTCCCGATGGCGACCGTGCGCGCCGTGAGCAGCTCGCTCGGCGGCGACGACCCGGACGAGGCGGCCCGGACGGCCGGGACGAGCCTGACGATCACGCTCGCGCTCGGCGCGATCGCGGCCGGGGTGAGCGTGCTCGTCTACGGGGGCTTCGAGCTCCTGTTCCTCGGGAACGAGGACTGGGCCGCCCTGCCCGAGGATCGAGTCCAGGACGCGCGCTCGGCGATGATCGTCATGCTCGCGAACGTGTGCGCGGGCTTCGCCCTGGCGCTGCCCTACGCGCTCTACGACGCCCAGCAGGACTTCGTCGCCCGCAACCTGATCAAGGGCAGCGGGATGATCGCGAAGCTCGTCTCGACGATGCTCCTGCTGTCGTGGCGCGCGGACCTCGTCGTGCTCGCGTGGATCCAGGTCGGCGTCGCCGCGCTGGAGTTCCTCGTCGCGCTCACCGTGTCCCGGCGCCGGCATCCGGACGTCCCGCTGCGGCCGCGGCGCGTCGAGTGGCGGGTCGCCCGCGGCCTGCTGGGGTTCAGCGTCTTCTCGTTCCTCCTGAACATGGGCGCGATGCTCGCGTTCCGGATCGACGCGCTGGTCATCGGCGCGAACGGCACGGAGGTCGACGTCGCGGTCTACTCCTACGGCAACAAGGTCTTCGACCCGTTCATCAACGTCCTGCTGGCGATCGGGATGGTCCTCATGCCGATGGCCGCGACGCAGGCGCGGCGCGGCGAGCTGGACGACGTGCGGACGGCGTTCCTCAAGTGGTCGAAGATCGCGGCGACGATCGTCTTCCTGATCGGGGGCTACCTGCTCGTGGTCGGGCCGCAGTTCCTCGACTGGTGGCTCGACTCCGAGCGCATCGGCGAGTCCGGTCGGCTGCTGCGCATCCTGATGCTGTCGTTCTTCTTCTTCCTGCCGATCCGGGGCGTCGCGCTGCCCGTCCTGATGGGCCTCGGGAGGGCGAAGGCGCCGGGCATCGGGCTCCTCGTCATGGGCCTCGCGAACCTCGGCCTGAGCCTCGCGCTCGTCGGGCCGCTGGGGATCGTCGGCGTCGCGCTCGGGACCGCGATCCCGAACGTCGTCTTCGGGCTCTTCTTCGGGCGCACGGCCTGCCGCGCGCTGGAGGTGCGCGGCCGCGAGTGGCTGGGCTACGCCTTCGCGCGGCCCCTCGCGGTCGCCGTCGTCGCCGCCGGCGCGCTCTTCGGCGCCTCCCTGGCCGTTCCGATCGAGGGCTTCGCGACGCTGTTCTTCGCCGGGCTCGTCTACACGGGGCTCTTCGGGCTGCTGGCGCTCGTGTTCGCCTTCCGGGGCGACCGATACATCGACGTGAAGCCGGTCCTCTCTCGCATCCCGGGACTCTCCGCGCTCGCCCGATGATCCCCGAGACGATCGCCGCCCTCCTCGGCCTCGCCGCGCTCGGCGTTGGCGCCGAGCTCGCCGCCCGCGCGAGCCTGCGGCGACGCGATGCGTGGTACGTGCACCAGCCGTACTCGCGGGCCGAGTTCCGCCTCGACCGCGACGCGGTCCCGACGCTCCCCGAGCGCGTGCGCTTCGAGGCGAACGGGGACGGCGAGCGCGGCGACCCGGTGCCGGCGGACCCGGCGTCGGCCCTGCGCGTGCTGGTCGCGGGCGGGAGCGCCGCCGAGTGCTTCCTCCTCGACCAGGACGACAGCTGGCCGATGATCGTCCAGCGCGAGCTCGCCGCGCGCGAGGACGTCGCGCGGCCCGCCCACGTCGGCAACGTCGCGCGCTCGCTCATCCCCTGCCGCACGATCGATCCGCTGCTGCAGCGTGTCCTGCCGCACTTCCGCGGGATCGACGTCATCGTCCTGATGGTCGGCGCGAGCGACATGGTCGACTGGTTCGAGGCGAGGACGCCGCCGAGCCTCGACGAGGCGAACGTCGACATCGCGCGCTACTGCGCCGAGCACCCCCAGGGCCCGTTCGGCTGGTCGCCGAAGTCGACGGCGCTCTACCGCATCGTCCGGCGCCTGCGCGTGCGCATCGTCCGGCCCGTCGACCGGCGCGCGAACGTCGGCGCGACGCGCGCGAAGCACCGCCTCATGCGCGCGAACGCGAGGACGCTGCTGGACGAGACGCCCGACCCGGCGCCCATGCTCGAGGGCTTCCGCACGCACCTGACGGCGCTCGTCCGCACGTGCCGGCGCCACGCGAAGCACGTCGTGATCGCGCGCCAGCCGTGGCTCGACCGGGCGCTGAGCGACGGGGAGGAGAAGCTCCTCTGGAACTTCGGCCAGGGCAGCCCGTACCGCGGCGACCTCGACACCTACTACACGAGCCGGCTCGTCCGCGAGCTCATGGGACGGGTCGACGGGGTCGCCGCCGAGGTCGCCGCCGCCGAGGACGTGGCGGCGATCGACCTGCGCGCCGAGATCCCGTCGGACTTCGAGCACTACTACGACTTCCTCCACCACACCCCGCGGGGCGCGGCGGAGGTCGGCCGCGCCGTGGCGGGGTGCGTCGCCGGGCTGGAGAATTCGAGGGAATCCTGAACAGCGCCCGAGCCGCCGTGCGACTCGTCGGTAGCCATGCCTGAGTCCTCGGCCCCGCTCGACCCCGCCTCGTTCGCCCAGCACGCGGCGTTCGTGCGCCGGCTGGCGCGGCGCCTGGAGTCGGACGAGGCTGCGGCCGAGGACCTCGCGCAGGAGACCTGGCTCGCCGCCGTCATGCGGCCCCAGGTCGCCGAGGGGCTGCGGGCGTGGCTCGCCTCGGTCCTGCGCAACAAGTCGACCGAGCGCAGGCGCCGTGAAGGAGTTCGGTCCCCGAGCCCGACCTCGGCGGCGGACGCCGCGATCGACCGCGAGCCGGAGGTCGACACGGCCGACCTCGTCGAGCGAATGGAGCTGCAGCAGCTGGCGGTCCGCGCCGTGCTGGAGCTCCCCGAGCCCTACCGCGACGTCCTCGTGCGCAGATTCTCGCGCGGCGAGGAGGTCGCCGAGATCGCGGCTCACCTCGGCGTCCCCGAGGACACCGTTCGCACGCGCCTGAGGCGCGGCCTGGATCGCCTGCGCGCCCGCCTGCGGACCGAGATGGGCGGCAGCTCCGCGCTGCTCCTCGTCGGGCTGCAGAAGCTCACAGGCACCTCCGCCATCACGGCGAACGTCGCCGCGCCGACGGCTGCGGCCCTCGGCGCGTCCGCGCTCCCCCTGACACTCGCGCTCGTCATGAAGAAGCTCCTCGTCGCGTGCGGACTCGCGGCCGCGGCCGCCCTCCTCCTCTGGACCCTGGTCGCCGACGGGCGCGAGCGGGACGACCGGATCGCCGCCATGCCCGAGCGGGAGGCGGAGCAGCTCGCGCCTGTCGACCAGCCAGAGCTCGCGAGCCCGACGATCGAGCGGACCGAGCGCCTCGCGAGCGTCGACGAGGACGAGGGCGCCGCCGAGGAGCCGCAGCAGGCCGAGCCCGCCGCGGAGAGCAAGATGGGCGAGGTCGTGATGCGCGTCGAGGACGCCTTCGGCGTGCCGATCGCGCAGGCGAAGCTGCACGCGATCTCCTGGTCGTCGAGGGAGGAGCCGCAGTCGAGCATCTCGTGGTTCGGCGACGAAGAAGACGGGTACATGGGCGAGTCGGGGACCGACGGAGTCGTGACGCTGCGCTACCGCCGCGAGTACGACTGGAGCGACGAGGGGCTGCGCACCCTCGCGACGGTCGGCTTCACCGTCACCCACCCCGACTACCGGCCCCACAAGCAGTACCGCCTCGACGTCTCGGAGGGCGAGACGGTCATCGTCCTGGAGCGCGGGTCGTTCCTGGTCGTCTCGGGCTGGCTCGGGTCCGAAGATCGCGTCGTGACGGACGTCGTGCCGCACATGACGTTCGGTGCCAACGTGGGCCCGGACGACTGGCTCCCGGTCCGCGACGGGCGCCCCTCGTGCGGCCGGATCCCCGACGGATCCCACGCGATCTACCTGAGCCACGTCGACGACGAGGGACGGTCCTGGTTCAGCGAGGTCACTCCCTTCTCGATCGACGAGAACGAGCAGAAGGAGCTCTCCATGGAGCTCGTGCCCGCGCGGCTCTTGCGCGGCGCGCTCGACGAGGCCGTCCCGCGTCCGATCGAGAAGGGCGAGGTCGAGCTGAACCTCTACGTCGACACCGGACACCCGGGGAGCGAGATGCTGCGCACGTACCGCGTCGAGGTCGCCGAGGACGGCACGTTCGAGCTCCGTGACCTCCCGCCGGGCCGGGGCGAGATGATCGGGATCTGCAGCGGGTGGGCCTCCCGGCAGGTCCTGGCAGTCTCGGACGACCCGAACGCGACGGAGAAGCGACAGCACCAGCACGTCGAGGCCGACGCGGAGACGTTCGAGCTCCTGATGGAGCCGACCGGCACGGTGGAGCTGACGCTCGTCGACCCGACCGGCTCACCGGTCGAGGGCGCGTTCATCCAGTGCTCGCCGAACGTCCACTGGGCGATCGGCTACGCGAACATCTTCATGGGCCGCAACCCGGTCGGCCGGACGAACGCCGAGGGCGTCGCGGTCATCGAGGACCTCCCGGGAGGCGCGGCCACGCCCGTCTCGGTGAACACCAACGGCCGCTTCCGCCTGCCGTGCCGGACCCCGGGCGACGAGAGCACCCGGAGCATCTCGTTCAAGGTCGTGTCCGGCGAGACGACCGAGATGCGGGTGCAGATGGACGCCCCGGAGCAGCGGGACGACTGACGGGTCGGCGCGGACAGGCATCGAGTGTTGCCTCGGGGCGATCGATGTCTACCTGGGACGCCATGATGCTCCCCATCCTCGTTGCCTTGCCTTCGGTCGGCCTCGCACAGACCGATGACTTCACGCCGGACGCCGTCTTCCCGTATCGGCCAACCGTCGACGCTGCAGACTTCGGGCGCGCCCTTGCCGTCGACGGTGACCTCGTCGCCATCGGTGCGAGTCAGGAGTCGCTCTTGGCTCCCTCCAGCGGGGCGGTCGCGATCTTCAGGCGGACCCAGGCTGGCTACCGCCTGGAGAGCGTCGTCGGTCCAACCCTGTGCTACGACGACGGCACCGTCGACAACTGTCTCTTCGGAGGAAGGCTCGATCTCTCCGGCGGCACGCTCGTCGTGCTCGGCGCGGGTCCGTCCCTCGCGAATCCCGGATCGTTCGGTCTCGTCCACGTCGTGGAGCGCGTCGGTGACGCGTGGGAGACCGTTCAGATCATCCGCCCCATCCCGAACACGCAGCCCACCACAAGCTTCTTCGGAACTGCACTCTCGATCGACGGCGACACCCTCGCGATCGGAGCGCCCGGATTCCGTGTGGCATCCACCGGCCAGGTAGGAGCCGTCTTTCTCTACGACCGGGGTCCCTCGGGCTGGCATCTCTCCGAGATGCTGCAGGCCCCTCCTCCCACGGCTGTCGGGGAGCGGAGATTCGGCGAGCACCTGGACCTCGCAGGCGACCTCCTGGTCGTGGGCGAGCCCTCGGGAGGCGGACGCGCGCACGCGTTCGAGCGGCGGGGGGAAGCGTGGTCGCTCGTCCAGACGTTCGAGAGGCCGGGAGGAGGCGACGCATTCACGGCGTTCGGCTCCCCCGTTGCGATCGACAGAGACACGCAATCGATCGTGATCGCCGAGCACTACTCGACCAATGCGCTCCTGATCCAGGGCGTGATCTGGATCCACGAGCGAGATCCTGCCAGCGGAGTCTGGTCGCTCGCCGCGACGTTCGGGCCGACCGAGACCTCCGGGTCGTCATTGATCAACACGAACTTCGGTGCGAGCGTCGACATCGAGGGAGAGACCGTCCTCGTGGGGTCCCCGGGCCAGCGCGTCCAGGGTGTGCGCATGGGTGCGATCGAGGTGATTCGACGGGGGCCCCAGGGCTGGTCGAAGGTGGGTCGCCTCGCCCCCCCCTCTGCCACACGCCGCTACGCCCACACTGGGGTTCGCGTGCGCCCTCGTCGACGGTCGCGCGGTCATCGGAGACCGTTTCTGGGCGCCGAACTCGACCACCTGGCGGGGCCGCGCCTACCTGTGGGAGTTCTCGAGGGGGGCCGAGATCTGCGCCGGATCGAACGGGGCGGTCACGTTGAACCTGCTCTTCGACGCGGGGAGCGACGTCGATCTCACCGCCAGCGTCTTCGGCCTGCAGGGACGCGGAATCGGCTACTTCGTCGCCGGGCAGCCCTCCGCTGGATCACCCTTCGGCTCCGGGGAGCTGTGCGTCGGTGCCCCCCGTCGCATCTCCGCCCCCCAGCTCTACGGCTACGGGCAGTCGGTGATCTACGCGCAGCTGCAGCATCCGAACCCCTCGGCTCCCACGAGCACGGCCTTCCAATTCGTGTACTCGCGGCGAGACGGCGTCTTCCCCGCGGGCGCGTCGATCGCGCGCGTCGTGGACTGAGGCGGGTTCCGGGCGGAACGCACGCCTCGAGCTCGTCTTCGTCGACGGGGCCGATCCGGTCCGACGAGGGCGACCGCCCCCACCGCGAAACCGGCCGCGGCGAGGGCCAGGACCCTGCGGCTCAGCCGAACTTGATCCCCTGCGCGAGCGGCAGGTCGCTCGTGTAGTTGACCGTGTTCGTCTGGCGGCGCATGTAGGCCTTCCACGCGTCCGAGCCGGACTCGCGGCCGCCGCCCGTGTCCTTCTCGCCGCCGAAGGCGCCGCCGATCTCGGCGCCCGAGGTGCCGATGTTCACGTTCGCGATGCCGCAGTCGGAGCCGACCGCCGAGATGAACCTCTCGGCCGCCTTCACGTCGTCCGTGAAGATGGCGCTGGAGAGGCCCTGGGGCACCCCGTTGTGCTGGTCGATCGCGTCGTCCAGGTCCTTGAACGGGATGATGTAGAGGATCGGCGCGAAGGTCTCGTCCTGGACGGTCTTGAAGTCGTTGCGCGCCTTCATGATCGCCGGCACGACGTAGTGGCCGCCGGCGAGCTCGCCGGTCATCTCGGCCCGGCCGCCGCCGCGCAGGAGCTCGCCGCCCTCCGCCTTGCAGGACGCGATGGCGCGCTCCATCGTCTCGACCGCGACGTCGTCGATCAGCGGCCCGCAGAGCGTCGCCTCGTCCATCGGATCGCCGATCACGATGTCGTCGTAGGCGCGCACGAGGCGGCTGACCACCTCTTCGACGAGCGACTCGTGGACGAGCAGGCGGCGCGTCGAGGTGCAGCGCTGGCCCGCCGTGCCGACCGCGCCGAAGAGCGTCGCCGGCAGAACCATGTCGAGGTCCGCGTCGTCCATGACGACAAGGCCGTTGTTGCCGCCGCACTCCAGGATCAGGCGCCCCATCCGGCCCGCCACGCGGCCCGCGACGAGCTTGCCGATCGCGGTCGAGCCGGTGAACGAGACGAGCGGGATGCGGGGGTCGTCGATCAGCGCCTGGGCGACGTCGTCGTTCCCGCCGATGACGAGGCCGCAGAGGCCGCCGAAGCCCTCCTCCTCCAGGATCGGCCGCACGACGTTCGTCAGGCCGATCGCGGTGAGCGGCGTCTTCGGGCTCGGCTTCCAGATGCAGGCGTCGCCGCACGTGAAGGCGAGCATCGAGTTCCACGCCCACACGGCCATCGGGAAGTTGAATGCGGTCAGGATCCCGACCGTGCCGAGCGGGTGCCACTGCTCGCGCATCGCGTGGCCCGGGCGCTCGGAGGGCATCGTCAGGCCGTAGAGCTGGCGCGACAGCCCGACGGCGAAGTCGGCGATGTCGATGCACTCCTGCACCTCGCCCCAGCCCTCCTGGACGATCTTGCCCATCTCCAGCGTGATGAGGCGACCGAGCGCGTCCTTGTGCTCGCGCATCGCGTTGCCCATGCGCCGGACGATCTCGCCGCGCTTGGGGCCGGGGACCTGGCGCCAGCGGCGGAAGGCCTCCTCGGCGGCCGCGACGACCTTCTCGTACTCGGCGGTGGTCGCCATCTGGACCCGCGCGATGACCTCGCCGGTCGCCGGGGAGCGGGACTCCAGGGTCTCGCCGGAGCACTCCAGCCACTGGCCGGCGTACGCGCCCTGGTTCAGCTCGGTGATGCCGAGGGAGGAGAGGAAGCCGAGGTCGAGAGAGGTGGTCGCCATGGGGATGGAAGCGCTTCGCTACGGTCGGGCGAGGGGGTCCAGGCGCCGCGCTCGGGCGCGGCCGGCCGTTCGGGCGGAAGAGGATAGCGGAGCACGCCGGAAAGGGCCTCCGCAGGGGGTCCGATCCGCGTTCGGAGCCGCTATTCTCTTCGCCCTCGTTCGCCGCCCAGGGGGGCCGACGCACATGTCCGAAGGCAAGATCATCTACACGCTGCAGGGGCTCAAGAAGTTCTACGACCAGCGTGAGATCCTCAAGGGGATCACCATCTCGTTCCTCGAGGGCGCCAACATCGGCCTGATCGGGCCAAACGGCGCCGGGAAGAGCACGCTGCTGCGGATCCTCGCGGGCGTCGACAAGGAGATCGAGGGCGAGGCCCGCCCGATCCAGGGCCTCTCGATCGGCTACCTCCAGCAGGAGCCGCCCCTCAACGAGGAGAAGACCGTCGGCGGCAACATCGACGAGGCGGTCGAGGAGCTCCGCGCGCTCGAGGCCCGCTACTACGAGGTCATGAACGTGATGGGCGACGCGGAGGGCGAGGAGGCCGAGAAGCTCGCCGCCGAGTACGACCAGCTCCAGCACGACATGGACACCAAAGGCATCTGGGATCTGGACAGCCGCCTCGAGCAGGCTGCCCACGCCCTCCAGGTGCCGCCGATGGACTCGCCCGTCACGAACCTGTCGGGCGGCGAGCGGCGCCGCGTGGCGCTGTGCAAGCTGCTGCTGGAGCACCCGGACCTGCTACTCCTCGACGAGCCCACGAACCACCTCGACTCCGAGTCGATCGGGTGGCTGGAGACGCACCTCCAGGACTACGACGGCACCGTCATCCTGATCACCCACGACCGGTACTTCCTCGACAACGTCGTCGGTTGGATGCTGGAGATCGAGCGCGGCCAGGCCCGTCCGTACAAGGGCAACTACACCGCCTATCTGGATCAGAAGGCGAAGATGCTCGACCTCAAGCGCAAGAACGACGCCTCGCGGGCCAAGGTGCTGGAGCGTGAGAAGGAGTGGCTCAGCAAGACGCCCGCCGCGCGGACGAAGCAGTCCAAGGCGCGCCTCAAGCGCTACCAGGACCTCGCAGCCGAGGCCCGCTCGGACGAGATGGCGCAGAACGTCGAGCTGCGCATCCCGCCGGGGCCGCGGCTCGGCGACAAGGTGCTCGACGTCGAGGGCCTCGCCAAGGGCTACGGCGAGCGAACGCTCTTCAAGGACCTGACCTTCTCCCTGCCACCCCAGGCCAAGCTGGGCGTCATCGGCGCGAACGGGATGGGCAAGTCGACGCTGATGCGCATCATCATCGGCGACGAGACGCCCGACGAGGGCGAGTTCCAGCTCGGCCAGACCGTCCTGCTGCGCTTCCTCGACCAGAGCCGGACCGTGCTCGA
>JBCDGE010000176.1:0-9882 GCA_038757895.1 Planctomycetota bacterium
CCCCCCCCGCGGCCGGGGGCCCGGGCGCCCCCCGGGGCGGGGGCGGGTCCTGGGCGCCCCCCGCCCCTCTCTCGTTCGTTCGTCCCTACGGCCGGTCGGCCGCGACGGGGATCACCAGCTCGACTTGCGCATGCCGGGGATCTTCCCCTCGTGAGCGAGCTCTCGCAGTGTGACGCGGCAGATGCCGAACCGGCGGTACACGGCGCGCGGACGGCCGGTGAACGTGCAGCGGTTGCGGATGCGGTTGGGATTCGCGTTGCGCGGGATCTTCGCAAGCGCGGCGCGGGCGTCGTCCTTGTCCTCCTCGGAGGTGCTCGTGGAGCGGATGACGGCCTTGAGTTCCGCGCGACGCGCGGCGTACTTCTCGACGAGCCGCCGGCGGCGGTCGTTCTTCTGGACGGCGGAGGCCTTGGCCATGGGGTGCGGTCGGGTGGTCTTACAGCCGCGTCGGGCGGCCCCTGGGACGATCCGCCGGCGGTCTGCCGCCAGCGAGAGAGCGCAACACGATACGGTGCGGCCCCCCACGCCGCAATCGAACGATGACCCTGTCCCCCCAGATCTCCCTCCCCGCCCTGGTGGGCGCGGCCCTCCTGGCGTCGCCCGGGGCCCCGTCCCATGCCAAGGAGGGCCCGCCCCCCCGGCAAGCGGCCGCGGGCCATCTCGGCGCCCCCGTCGCGGCGGCCGAAACTGGCTCCGAGGGCCCTGCACGGTACGTCGGGCCCCTCTTCGACGCCTTCGACACCGGCATCGCGCTGGAGGACGCGGTCTTCATCGACGGCTTCTACCGGACCCCTGCGAGCCCCCTCTACGACGCCGTGATCGACCGTCTCGCCGCCCGGCTCCGGCAGGCGGGGTTCGGCTCCGCGGACGGGCTCACGCTCCGGATCGTCTCCACCGAACGGGAGAGCCCGGCCTGGTGGCCCCTCTCGGCGCTGCTGGAGGCCCGCTCGGAGGCGGGCAGCGAGACCCTCCTCGCCTTCGCCAGCCCCGGGGACGAGCACCGGACGATGCTCCCCGTCGGCGCACCCGACGCGGACGTGGATGGACCGGTCGCCTTCTCGGTCGACGGGCTCGTGGAGGGCGGCGTCCTCGTCACGAAGGCCCCTCTCAGCGGCCAGATGCTGCGCCGCGCGAAGAGCCGCGGCGCGGGCGCCGTCCTCTCGGCGTCCCTGTTCCCGTTCACCGTCGACCCGCTCGGCGACCGCCACCTCGACGCGATCAAGTTCTCGAAGATGCCGCGGGGGAACGACGTGCCGGTCGCGAAGATCTCGCCCCGCGCCCTCGCGAGGATCGAGGCGCTCTACGACGCCGACCCCGCCACGCACCTCCGCTTCCGCGCGCGGACCGGCACCGCGGTGCGCCCGCTCCGCACGTTGATCGCCGAGATCGTGGGCTGGGACCGCGGCGAGGAGGCGGTCGCGATCGCCTCCCACCTGCAGGAGCCCGGTGCCGGGGACAACGCCGCGGGCGCGGCGGGACTCGCCTCCTCGGCGTGCGCGATCGCGCGCTGCCTGCGCGAGGGATCCATCGAGCGGCCGAGCCGTACGGTCGCCTTCGTCTTCGGCGACGAGATGATCCAGTCGAGCATCTGGCTGGAGCACTCGAAGCGCACGACGGTCGCCGCCCTGTCGGCGGACATGCTCGGCCAGTCGCCCGAGCGCACCGGCGCCATCGCCCTCCTGGAGCGCACCCCCGACCCGGGCGCGCTCTACACGATCCCGCCGGACGAGCACACGCCCTGGGGCGCCGGCCGCGTCTCCGAGGACGACCTCGTCCCGAACGGCGTGAACCTCATCTGCCGCCAGGCGCTCGTCGACGTCGGGACCCAGCGCGCGCCGGGCTGGCGCACGTCGGAGAACCCGTGGGAGGGCGGCAGCGACCACGACGTGTTCAACGCGCGCCGGATCCCCGCCGCGCTCATGTGGCACTTCACCGACTTCACCTACCACACGAGCCTCGACCGGATGTCGATGATCGACACCGGGGAGCTGCGCCGCACGTGCGCCGCGATCTCCAGCGCGGCGCTCGCGCTGGCCGACACGCGTCGCACGGACCTCCCTCGCCACCTGGCGTCGAACGAGATGGAGCGCGAGCTCCGCGTCGGCGCGGCGGAGGAGCTCGGTAACGTCGCGGCGGTCGACGCGTGGAACGTCTGGTGCGACGGCGTCGCGGACTGGCTCGACGCGTTCGCCGTCGACTGAACCCGACAGCAGGGTCGGCTCAGCCCCCTGAGAGGCTCTCCAGGACGTCCCGCAGCTCGCGGTCCTCGGGCTTCAGCGACAGCGCGAAGCGCGCCAGCGCCCGCGCGCGGTCCGGCGCGCCGAGCGAGTTCTTGCACCAGACGGCGCAGTCGCCGTACAGACGCGCGGCGCGCCTGCGGTCGAAGACCTCGGTCGTGCGCAGGAGGCCCTCGGCCCGATCCACGAGCACGCGCGCGCGCTCGGCGTCCCCGGCGCGCCGGATCGCCGCCAGGAGCGCGGCCTCGGGCAGCCCCTCGCGATTGCGCGGGTCGAGGAGGAACGCGCGCTCCAGCACGTCGTCGTCGACCGCTTCGGCGAAGACGAGCGCCGCGACGGCGGCGCGCTCGCGCTCGGTGGACAGCTCGTCCTCGCCGAGCACCGTGCGGACGATCGGGACCAGCGGACGCGCGAGCGCGTGGGCGCCCGCGTCGCGCAGCACTCGCGTCGCCGCGTCGGCTGCCCCGCGGGCCTCCTCGGCGGACTTCGCGCGCGCGACGCCTGCGACCACGTCCGGGACGGCGCGCTGCAGGGCGACCGCGCGGTCGTGCTCCGAGCGCACCCAGTCGGCGTACGGCATGGCGCCGCCCTCGCGGTAGCCCTGGCGCGCGTACGGGACGCCTTCGGCGGTCAGGAGCAGCACGGTCGGGAACGCGGTCACGCCTGCGGCCTCGCGGAACCCGTCGTTCTGCTCGGCGCGCGGTAGGTCACGACGCGCGCGGCCGCGGACGTCGAAGTCGAGGCGGACGAGCACGAACGACTCGGCGGCGCGCTCGACGAACCGCGGCTTGGACAGCACCTCGTCGTCGAGGCGCTTGCACCAGGCGCACCAGCCGGTGCCGGTGAAGTCGACGAGGACGTGCTTGCCCTCGGCCGCGGCCACGGTGCGCGCCTTCTCCAGATCCGCGTACCAGCGCGCGGGTTCCTGGATCGTGGCGACGGGCGACGCGAGGGTCGCGGCGAGGAGCGTGGAAGCGAGCATCGGTTCGGCGCGATCGGTGGCCGCCGTGGGATCAGGCGAGGTCGGCGCGCACGCGCTCCAGGAGCTTCCGCGTGGCGAGGATGCCTTCGTCCTCACCGAGCTTCTGTCCCTCGTACTCGATCCCGACCCAGCCCCTGTAGCCGGCGTCCTTGACGATCTCCAGCATGCGCCCGAAGTCGGTGTGCACCTCGTTCCCGGCGTCGTCGAAGTCGTGCGACTTCGCGCTGACCGCCTGGGCGAACGGCATGAGCTCGGTCACGCCCTGATAGCGGTCGTAGCCCCAGAAGTTCCCGAAGTCCGGGAGCGTGCCGACGCGCTCGCTGCCGGCGCGCTTCATCACGTCGGCGAGCCAGGCGCCGTCCGAGGACAGGCCGCCGTGGTTCTCGACGAGGACGCTGACGCCGTACGTCTCCCCCACGCGCGCGATGCGGAGAAGGCTGTCGGCAGCGCGCTCCGCCTGGACGTCGCGCTCGCCGTCACCCGCCGCGTTCACGCGGATCGCGTGGCACCCGAGGAAGGCGGCCGCGGCGATCCACTTGAAGTGGTTCTCGACGGCGTCGCGACGGCGCCCGTCGTCCGGGTCAGCGAGGTCGCCCTCCCCGTCCACCATGATCAGGAGGCTCTCGACCCCCGCATCACCGCAGGCGTCGCGGAGTTCGGCCAGGTAGCCGAAGTCGGTCCCGCGCGGCGCCATCCGGCCGCTCGCATCGGGCGAGTAGAAGAACTGGTTGACGTACTCGACCGCGTCGACGCCGAATCGGCTCTTCGCGACGCCCGGGAAGTCCAGGTTCGTGATGCCGCCCTCGTTCGCCGGCGCGCGGAGCGTGCGGTGCAGCGACCACTCGGCGAGGGAGATCTTGAACCAGTCTTCGTCTTCCATCTTCGTCGTTCTGAGGGCGGCGTGAGCGGTCGAGGAGAGGCCGCCCGCGGCGACGAGCCCCGCGGTCACGGCCGTGGCGTCGCGCAGGAGTTCCCTTCGCGTGACGGGGTCCCTGCGCAAGAGGGGTTCCTGGTGGCGAGTATCGTCGTTGCCTTGCGTCGTCATGAGCATCGATGCGGAGAGGGGCGGCTCATCCTACCTTCACCGCATCGCCGCCGATCGCTGCCCACCCTCGCGCGATCTCGTCGCGGTCGAGGTCGCGACCGATCAGCACGAGCCGGGAGACCTCGGGCGCGGGCGCGTCCTCCTCGACGGCCTCCAGCCACTGGTAGACGCCCTGGACCACGAGCGCCGACGACGCGCCCTGGACGCGCAGGATCCCCTTCGCGCGCATCAGCTCCTGGCCGCGGCGCTTCGCGAGGAACTCCAGCCACATCAGGAGCGCCGCGCGGTCGAGCGGCGCTCCGGCCGTCAGCGAGACGGACACGAGGCCCTCGGTGTGGCTCGTACCGGCGGCATCGACGCCCTTCCACAGCGCGTCCGCCGCCTCGGCGCGCGGCGCGGAGAAGACCCAGTCGAGCCGCACGGCGGCGTGCTCCGCCGTCCGCACGTCGGCGAGCGGGTTGCACGCGCGCACGTGCGCGGCGACGGCCTCGAGCTCGTCCGCGTCGACGCGGTCGGCGTGGTTCACGACGACGCGGTCGGCGTAGGCCAGCTGGTCGGCCGCTTCGCGCGTTCCGTCGAGCTGCTCGCGCACGCGGGCGGCGGGCGCGAGCGTCACGACGCCGTCGAGGGGGTCCTGGCGAGAGAGCTCGTCGTCGATCAGGAAGGTCTGGACGGCGGGGCCTGGCGACGCGGCGCCGGACGCCTCGACGAGGATCCGGTCGAAGCCGCCGTCCGCGGCCGATCCTCCCCCGAGCGCGCGCCGCAGCCAGGTGATCGCGGTCCCGCTGGCGCTGGCGCCGGACCCGCGCCGCACGAGCTCGAGGAGCGTCGCCCGAAGGTCGTCCTGGATCTCGCAGCAGATGCAGCCGTTGCTGAGCTCGACGACCGAGCTGTCCTCGGCGGCGCGCTGCACGACGAGCGAGCCGTCGATGCCGAGCGCGCCGAACTCGTTCACCACGACGGCGCAGCGGACGCCGTGGCTCTCCTGAAGGAGGCGGCGCACGAGCGTCGTCTTGCCCGAGCCCAGGAAGCCCGCGATGAGCGTGACCGGTACCGACACGCCGACATCTCGTTGCGCCGGCCCCGTCGGGTCAAGCGCGAGCGTCCCAGATCAGTCGCGCGGGTGATCGAGCTCGCGCAGCTTCACCTCGAGCCGGTCGAGGTAGCGCGCGTCTCTGCGCGCGTCCTCCTGCATGAGGTTCAGCTCGCGCTCGATCTGGAGCCGCGCGGCGTGACCGAGCTTGACCATCCGTCGAAGCTCCTCGATCTCGCGGCTCTGCGACGTCATGCGTGACCGCATGCGCTTGCGGAGGTCGAGCAGGCGCGCACGCGTCGAGTGCGCGTCGACCTCGCGTCGGTCGGCCTCGAGCAGACCGAGCTCCAGGAGCCGGATGCGCTCCTGGCGGTCGTCGAGCACGACCTCCAGAGTCGCGCGCGCGTCCTCGGCGACGATCGCGCGGTCCTCGATGCGCTTCAGGCGCCGCATGAGCTCGTCGCGCTCCTCGCGGAGCCGCTCGTTCTCCGAGCTCAGGTCGTCGAGGTCGGCGGCCCAGAAGGCGATCGACGACTCCAGCCTCCCGAGGCGCTCGCGCAGGTTGATCTCCTCCGCCGAAGAGAGCTCTTCGACGAACTCGTTCGCGACGGCCGCCGGAGCGTTCGTGCGACGGACGGGCACGCCGGACGAGCGCGGCTCGGATCCGGTGCGGACGTGTTCGGGATTGGACCTCTCCATGGCGTACTCGGAGGCTACCGGACTCTTACGATTCGAGCGACTCGGTCTCGAATCGCACACTGTGAATCCGCCGGACCGGGCCAACCGTCGAGCGTGGCATCCTCAGCGGCGGGCCATGGACGGTCCGAACCGAACGATGAGTACCGATTCGAGCGAGTCCCGCATCGCGGCGCGGGGCCGCGCCCTCGCGCTGACGGTGGCTGCAGCGTTCGTGGCGGGATGCAGCCCTGAGACGCCCGACGCGCAAGCAGACCCGTCGGGCGACCTGCCGCCCGGGTTCTGGTTCGACGAGAGGACCGCGGTCCGACCCGCCGATCTCGGCGAGCTCGGCTACGCGGACGGCTACGAGGCGCCCGACGAACGCTGGACGGGAGTGCGCGTCCACGACCCCTCGGCGGCGTACGCCGGCGCGATGGTGCTCGCCTCGGGACACGAGCCCGCCGCCCACGTCCTGCATCCCGACGGTTCCTTGGAGCGCCGCTGGGCCCTCGATCGCCATCCCGAGAACGCGCCGCTCGTCCCGGAACCGGACCACCCGACCCAGCGGACGTGGCGGCGGGTCGAGCCGCTCGCGGACGACGGTCTTCTTGCGATCCACGAGGGTCTCTGCCTCCTGCGGCTCGACGACGAGTCGCGCGTGATGTGGGCGGGCGTTCCAGGCGCGCACCACGACCTGGAGGTCGACGGCGAGGAGGTCTGGACGCTCGATCGCCGTGTCCGGCCGCCCGAGGGCGAAGGCGCGGACGCGTGGATCGTCGACGACGGGCTGGCGCGCGTCGATCTGAGCGACGGAACCGTGCGCCAGCGTCTGTCGATCCTCGGCCTCGTCGAGGCCTCCGACTCGGCGGGTCTCGTCGAGGAGGCAATCCGCCAGGCGCGATCGATCGACGTCCCTTCCGCGGTCGAGGGCGATGCGCCGCGGCGGGCGCTCGATCCCCTCCACGCGAACGCTCTGGTCTGCCTCCCCGCCGCCCCGAACGAGATCGTCGTCCTGCTCCGGGACATCGGAGCGCTGGCGTCGATCGACGTCGTCGAGGGCCGCCTCGCGTGGCTGCGGATGGGGCCGTGGCAGGGCGCGCACGACCCGCGGGTCCAGATCACGGAAGAGACGGGGCCCCGCGGACGCGTGCTCCTGTTCGACAACTTCGGCCGCCGCGACGCCGCGCGGCCGTCCTCGCGGGTCCTGGCGCTGTCCCTGCCGGGCCTCGCGACCGAGACGGTCTACGAGGACGACCCCCCGGAGGGCTTCCATTCGCCGGTGTGCGGTGCCCTGGCGCCGCTCCCTGGCGATCTCGTGCTGGTCGTCGAGACGACCGCCGGGCGCGCCTTCCAGATCGACGCCTCCGGGCGGCTCGTGTGGGAGTTCCGATCCCCCTTCCGCCTCGAGGAGCGCGGGATCGTCGCGGCCCTTCTCGACATGAGACCGCTGAACCGGTCGCGCTGACCCACTGCGGCGCGGCTGGGCTCAACCCGGGCGTCCCGCGCGGCCGAAATCCAGAGCGGTCTCCCAGCCAGCCCCCCGACCAGCGCCCCATGAAGTTCAGCCTGTTCAAGAGGTCGCGTCCCTCCGAGATTCCCACGGAGGAGCCCGGCGAAGTCCTGCACTCCTCCATCCCGGAGGCGGACGAGCTCCAGGTCCATCTCTGCGTGGAGGACCAGACTCCGATCCTCACCGAGCTCATCGACATGGACATCCAGGGCGCGAAGTTCGTCCTGCCGTTCCACGAGGCCCCGCTCGGCGGAGAAGGACAGGTCGTCGTCGTCGACGTCCATCACCCGGTCGACGGCTGGCGCGTGCGCGCGACCGCACAGGTCAAGAAGCTCCACAAGTGGGACGAGCACATGGTCCTCATGGAGGTCCAGTTCACGCGCCTCGGCGAGCTCTACGCGCAGCTCGACGACGCGCTTGGACGCTACTTCAACCGTCGTTCCGCCAAGCGCGTGAAGCCGGACGTCGACACCAAGGTCAACGTGCGCGTGGCGTACGGTCCGCACCGCGTGCGCGGCGAGGCGCACGACCTGTCGCGCACCGGCATCGGCGTCGTCGCGCCGCTCGTCCAGGCGGCGATCTTCCGCGCGGGCGAACGCGTGCGCGTGTTCATCGACCTGCCGGGGCACAAGGACGAGTTCGAGGTCCTCGGCGTCGTGAAGCACGGCTACCGCAACGGCGAAGAGGTCCTCCTGGGGATCGAGTTCGACCTGCTGTCGGACACGCCGATGCGCGAGCGCCGGGGCGAATACCTCGACTACGTCGAGCAGCGGCGTGAGGCCCTCGAGGCCTGGCAGCGGCAGCTCAGCCGCGGCGCCTGAGCCCGGGTCGACGCCGACGCCTGGGCGGGCCTGACGGGGGGCCGCCTCTGACGCCGGGCTGACAGAGCCCTGACGTCCATGGGTACGCGGTTCGCGTAGCCTCCGGGGAGACACG
Source organism: Planctomycetota bacterium (assembly GCA_038757895.1). Lineage (GTDB taxonomy): Bacteria > Planctomycetota > UBA1135 > UBA1135 > Saltatorellus. The sequence continues at coordinate 8,422 of JBCDGE010000176.1, forward strand.
TCTCCCCTCGGCGCCTCCCTGCGGGCGTCCTTCCGCGCGCGCCGCGCGCCGCCCGTCGGGGGAGCCAGGCTCGAAGCTCCTCCCATGGTCCGACACCTCGCCCGCGCGGGCGCAGGCGCGCTCTCCCTCGCGCTCTGCGCCGCCGCGTCCCCTGCGCCCCAGTACTCGCCCGACGCCGTCCTCCTGCGCACGCCCGACGTGAGCGAGACGCAGATCGTCTTCCAGTTCGGGGGCGACCTCTGGATCGCAGCTCGCGAAGGCGGGGTCGCCTCGCGGCTCACGTCCGCCGCGGGCACGGAGTCGATGCCGAAGTTCAGCCCCGACGGCACGAAGGTGGCGTTCATCGGCGACTACGACGGCGGCAGCGACCTGTACGTCGTCGACGTGAACGGCGGCGCGCCGGTGCGCGTCACGTTCCATCCCGGCCGCGAGACGCTGTCCGGCTGGCACCCCGACGGCGAGTCGCTGATCTACTTCAGCAGCGAGGCGAGCGGCATCGCGCGCGCGCCGAAGATCCTGCGCGTGCCCGCGACGGGCGGGCCGTCCGAGGTGCTGCCGATCGCGTACGGCACGTTCGCGGCGATCGATCCGTCCGGCAAGTGGGTCGCGTACACGCCGCTCACGCGCGAGGGTCGCACGTGGCGCCGCTACCGCGGCGGCATGGCCCAGGACATCTGGCTGTTCAACCTGGAGACGAACGCGTCCGTGCGGGTCACGGACGATCCGGGCACCGACCGGATGCCGATGTGGCACGGCGACCAGCTGATCTTCCTCTCCGACCGAGGGGACAAGGGGATCGCGAACTTCTACCGCTACGACCCGGCGAGCGGTGAGACGGTTGCGCTCACGAGCCTCGCGGCTTCGGGCGCGCGCTACCCGTCCATCGGCCCGCGCGACATCGTGTTCGAGCAGGGCGGCGGGCTCTTCCGCTACGTCCTGGAGGGCGGTGCGATCGAGCGCGTCCGCGTGACGATCCCCGGCGACCGGCCGACGCTCCGGCCGGCGGCGCTCGACCTCGCGCGTCGCGCCCAGAACGTCACGGTGTCGAAGTCCGGCAAGCGCGTCGCGCTCGAGGCGCGGGGCGAGATCTTCTCGGTCCCGGTCGACGAGGGCATCACGCGCAACCTGACGCGTACGAGCAACGTCGCCGAGCGCAACCCGAGCCTGAGTCCCGACGGTCGCTGGGTCGCGTACTGGTCCGATCGCTCGGGCGAGTACGAGCTGACGCTGCGCCACGCCGACGGTTCGGACTTCGAGGGCTCCGACGAGCACGGCGAGCGTCGGATCACCGCGACCGGAAGCGGCTGGAAGGGCGAGCCCTCGTGGTCACCCGACGGGAAGAAGATCGCCTGGTCGAACCACAACGGCGAGATGTCCCTCGTCGACGTCGAGGCCGGGCGCGACCCGGCCGCGACTAGGTGCGGGGGGGCGGGGAGCCCCGGCGACGCGGCGTTCGCGGGG
>JBCDGE010000177.1:0-9842 GCA_038757895.1 Planctomycetota bacterium
AGGGCACGGGCGACTTCGCGCTCGCGAAGGGTGAGACGCTCCGGCAGCGGTACCGCGTCGTGCTCTACGCCGGCGCGCCGGACGCGGACGCGCTGGAGGCCGAGTGGAAGGCGTGGGCCGGTCAGTCGGAGTCCGACGCCGGCGCCGGCGAAGGGAAGGGCGAGCCCGACCGTTCGACCGGGCGCGACTGAAACGCGGAGACGACCATGTTGCGGGCCCGTCCGGTGTCGTCGAACGAGCCGAATCCGATCCGGCCCCACTCGATCGAGCCGTCCTGGGCGGCCAGCACGGGCGTCTGCATGTCGTCGAAGTACACCTCGATCGACCCCGCGTCGACGTCGCGCACGAGCCGCACGTGGTGCCACTCCTCCTGGCCCCAGTCGACGCCGCGCGCCTGGGGCTCCATCAGGTTCCGCCGCGGTGCGCCGTCGACCAGGAACACGTTGTGCGCGTTCGGGTCGGGCGTCGTCGCCATGTGGACGTAGTAGTACGTCGCCGCCGACTCGAAGCCGAAGAACAGGCACAGGTCGCGGTGCCCGTACTCCCGCCCGGTCTGCATCAGGTCGACGTCGAGCGTGAAGCTGCGGAACTCCGTGCCGTCGACCAGCGCGATCGCGCGGGGCGAACGGTGCGGGGGCGCGTAGTCGGCCGACGCGACGAGCTGGACGTCGTCGGCGCCGACCACGAACGCGTTCGGATCGCTCAGGTCGAATCCGTTCCCGCTGGCGAGGGCGTCGATGCGGTCCGGCGGGGCCGTGGAGCACGCCGCGACCAGGAGGACCAGCGCGGCCGGTGTCACGTCGAACCGCATCAAACCTCGTCCGGCACCACGAACGGCGCGCGGTAGTCGCGCCGCAGCATCCGGTTCGCGCGCGGGTCGTTCGTGAACCGCTCGGTCGCCGGGTCCATCTCCAGGAGCGCGCCGGCCGTCAGCCGATCCGCGTCGAGGTCGACGCCGTTCGCCTGCAGGTGCGCGCCCATGCGCTCGACCGCATCCGCGGCCGGACCGCGCCCCGCGCAGATCTCGAGGATCTCGTCGGGGTGCGCGTCGGTGCCGATGCGGTGGCTGATGTTGCCGGTGTGGCAGAGCGCGCTGGAGACGTGTCCCTGCTCGATGTCGGCATTCAGCTTGCTCGCATCGCGGGCGCGCACGGCCTCGACGAAGTTCGCGTAGTGGTCGTCGGCGCCCTTCCACTCCTCGATCAGCTCGCCGTTCGCGTCGTACGCCTGGGCCGAGTGGTAGTTCGGCAGGCGAAGCGCGCCGTTCTCGCAGTGGATCCACGCGCCGATCGAGACGCCGTTGACGCGGTCCATCTTCCAATTTGCGGACTGCGCGGCCTTGCTCTCCGGCAGCCCGCGCGTCTCGAACACGATCGGCGGGCCGTCGCCGTACTCGTGCAGGGTGACCTGGGTGTTCGGCGTGTTGCCGTCGTCGTCGTAGCCGAGGCGACCGCCGACGCTCAGGATCCGGCTCGACAGCCCCTCGTACCCGAGCGCCCATCGACAGAGGTCCATCTGGTGGATCCCCTGGTTGCCCATGTCGCCGTTGCCCGTCGCGAAGACCCAGTGCCAGTCGTAGTGCAGGTTCTTGCGCGTGAGCGGCTCGCGCGCGGCCGGGCCGAGCCACAGGTCGTAGTCGACGGTCTCGGGGATCGGGCGCGGGCCGTCGACCTTGCCGATCGAACGGCGCGGCTTGTAGCAGAGCCCCTGCGCGTAGCGGATCTTGCCCAGCGCGCCGCCCTGCAGCCATGCGACGGCGTCGCGGATCGCGTGGCTGGAGCGCGACTGCGTGCCCGCCTGCACGATGCGTCCGTGCTTGCGCGCGGCCTCGACCATCTTCCGCCCCTCCCACACGTTGTGCGACACCGGCTTCTCGATGTAGACGTCCTTGCCGGCCTGGCACGCCCAGATCGTGAGCAGCGAGTGCCAGTGGTTCGGCGTCGCCGACGTCACGACGTCGATGTCGTCGCGGTCGAGAACCTCGCGCAGGTCGACGTGCGTATCGAGATCCTCACCGCGCTCGGCGAACGCCTTCTTCTCGCGCTCCAGGAACGCGGTGTCACAGTCGCACACGGCGACGACGCGCACGCCGTCCTGCTTGTGCATCCCACCGATGTGTCCGCGCCCGCGGCTCCGGATCCCGATCACCGCGACGCGCAGCTCGTCGTTCGGTCGCCAGGACTTGCCTCCGCGGGAGAAGGCGACGTGGGGCATCGCGACCGCAGCGGCGGCCGCGCCGAGGAACTGGCGGCGGGGGAGGGGGGCCATCGATCGAAGGCGGTAGGGGCCGGGGAACAGCGTCGGACGTGACCCTCGCACCCTAGCACGCTTGTGCGTCAGCGCAGCTTCCCGCTGACCTGACACGCGAGCCCGTCGATGAAGTCGGCGTACAGGTTGCCGCTGGGTCGACGCCAGTAGAGGCGGATCGCGGAGCCGTTGTTGCTCGAACCCGACGGCCGCCCGAACTGCTCAATCGCTTCCTGGATCGAGAGGAGCATGAACTCGTCGCGGAGCCCCGCGTCGCCGCGATTGCGCAGCGTGACCAGTGCACCGTCCACGCCGGCCTGATCGAGTTCGAGTGGCAGGCCGGTATTGCTGTGCAGCGCGCGTCCGTCCGCGCGCGGCGTCCTGGCGAGCAGCGTCGCCAGCTCGTCGAGTTGCTCCGCGATCCGGGCCAGCGCCTCGGCCGTCGCCGCGGACCCGCCGCCGACCTCGGTGCGGGGCGCGGGCGCAGGTGCCGCAAGCTCCACGTCGTCGCGCTCTTTCCGTTCCAGGAGATCCTCCAGGCGCTCGGTCATCGAGCGAACGCCCTCCGGGTCGATCCGCAGCCACTCCAGCCCTGGATCGGGTGCCACAGGTCGCGGCGCGAGCACGGCACCCACCGCGGACGCAGTCGCGCCCGCGACGATTCCAGCGAGGACGAAGAGCGCGAGGAGCGTCGGCGTGTGGGTCGTCATGACCTCATTGTGAGGGAGGCGGGCCGAGACCGCCGGCCCCTCGGGTCCGACGTGTGAAGGGTGCGACCGCGCAACGGTGGAGGACTAGGGGGTCGTGCTGGCCCTCGCCACACTGCTGCTCGCGGTCTCGACCGCGCAGGCGCCGGTTCCCTCGGGTCGCATCGTTCGTCTCGACGCGAGCGACGTCCTGATCCAGGCGGATGGACGCGTCGCTCTCCTCGCGGGCCGAGGTCGTGACCTGGCGGGCGACATCGATGCGGTCGGGGTCCATCTCGCGAGCGTTCTGGACCGGCGGCCCTCGATCGTGGATCGCCGCGGGATCGCGTGGACCCGCCGGGGCGACGAGGTCGACGGTCGGCGCGATGGCGTGGTCGTCGAGTCGTACGACGTACCGGCCCATCCGCGACGGTCGAAGCTGACGGAGGACGCGCGCGGGCGCATCTGGTTCGCAGCGGGCGACGAGCTCGTCTGGTTCGACGGCGAGCGCTGGACCAGGCGCGCGTTCGAGGCGCTCCGCAGCGAGAATCCCCGCGCCAGGCCCCGTATCGCAGCCTCGGTGGGCGGCGAGCGGATCTACGCATGGATCGGCGAGGGCTCCGGCTTCGTCGTCGCGGAAGGGGCCGGTCCCACGTTCACGGTCGTGGACAGAACGCGCGGCCTCGCCTCGCGCACCGTGTACGAGCTCGTCCCGATCGGCGAGAACCACGTCCTGACCAGGCCCGGGTACCGGATCCTCGCAGCCGACACATGGCGCACCGTCGTGCCTCCGCACCTGCGCCCGCCCGAGCCCGTCCGGAAGTGGACGCGCGTCGTCGGCCGGTTCGAGCTCGCCAACGACCTGCGGCGTCGCTCCACGCGCGACGGAACGGCTCTCCTCTGGAGTCCGCGTACGCTCGACTGGGGCGCCCCTCCGCCTGATCCGACGGGGCACGGCGTCGGCATCTGGCGATCCAGGGACCCCGAGCGGGAAGTGCTGCCCGGCGGTATGGGCTCACTGATCCGCGTTCGCCGCGACGGGAGCGTCGAGCGTGCGTCGCCGGTCGAGGAGGCCTTCGATCCGACGATCGTCGATCGCCTGGGCGGGCTCTGGCGGTACGACCGCGGCGCCCGGAACGGACCGACGCTGGCGCGCCTCGTCGGCGCCGAGTCGCGGCGGCTCGTCGAGGCCTCGAACGGAGCGCCGGCGGTGGTCGGTCGCTTCGCCGGCGTCGACGCCGCAGGGCGCGCGTACTTCAAGACGGACGTGGGCTGGTGGCAGTTCGACCCGGACGCCGACAGGCTGCCCGAGCCGCGCTTCGAATGGCACGCAGAGCCCATCGAGGTCTGGACCGCGGAGCGCGAGCCGGAGGCCGACGCGCGCGTGCGAGCGGCCTTCCTCGCGGGCGACTACGATGAGGTGGGTCGAATTGCTCGGTGGTATCGATACGTCGCGCGGATTGCCCCCGAGCGCCTCGCGAACGCCGCGGTCTGGGCCGAGGTCGTGGCGGGCGGGACCTACGGCGATGCCTCCGCCCGTCCGAGCCCGCTCGCCCGCACGGCCGTTGCGCTCGGCTTCGACGCGGAGGCGAGGCGATGGATCGACGCGGAGCTCACCCTCCTCTGCGATCTGCCGCTCGAGCTGGGGTGGGTGCGAGCCCGGTCGATCGCGAGGCTCGCCGACCGATTCGGGGACGGTCCGCGTGCCTTGGCGGCCTACTGCGTGATGCTCTCCGCGATTCCAGCCTCGCCGGACAACGCGATGGCAAGGGGTCTCTTCGAGGCTTCGCGTTGCGCGGCGCGGTTCGAGGATCCGGAGCTCGCACTCGCGTGGGTCAGGGAAGCGGAGATCGTCGGTTCGGGATGGAACGCGCGCGACTTCGCGCTGCAGCGAGGCGCGCTGGAGGCGTTGCTCTCGGATCGCGACGACCCGGCCGCGCGGGTGCGCTTCGTCCAGGAGTACTGGAGGTCCGGTGCTCGCAAGCAGACGTGTCGCGACGACGCGCTGAAGGCGCTCGACGCGATCGCGGCGACACCCGACCTGGACGATGCGCTGTACGTCGAGGCGCAGCGGATCCACGTCGAGGTGCTCCTGGAGGCGCGTCGCCCCCTCGAGGCGATGGAGCGCATCGAAGCTCTCGCGTCGGCGGGCCGGCACGACCACGAGGCCCTCGCGAGGCTCTGGGTCCACGTCGGCCGCGATCGGGAGAGGCGCCTGGGGACGATGGCCGAGGAGCCGCAGACGCGTCCGCAAGCGATCAAGGCCTTCGAACGGGCGATCCGGCCGCTCGAAGACCCTGATCGCGAAGGTCCCGCGGCGCGCGAGGGGCGGCTCGCCGCTGCCACCCTCCATCACGATGCGGGTGAGCACGATCTCGCGATCGAGCTCCTGATGCCGATCATCGAGCGCGCACGCGAGCACCACGGTTCGGCGGTGGGAGCGATGGGTGCGGACCCGTTCCACGCGGCACGGCTGCTCTCGAGCTGCCACGAAGCGAAGGGGGAGCTGGACGCTGCGATCGACCACGCCCGCGCCGCTGTTGGTGAACTCCAGCCGCCCGAGCCGCGCACGCTTCGGGTACGCGCAGTGACGAGGCGACTCGAAACGAAACTCGCGCGACTGGAGAAGCGACGCGTCGAGATCCGCTGACCTGCCCATCACGATCGCCGTTCGCAGGGAACGAGGGCGTCGATGATCCCCACGCCGGTGTGCGACTCTGCATCGTGGCATAGACTCTCTCCATGCTTCCCCTGGCTGCGCTCGCTGCTTCCCTGTTCGGCGTCGAGGAGCCGGTCGACTACGCGCGCGACGTCCGGCCGATCCTGACCGAGTACTGCTTCGCCTGTCACGGCCCCGACGAGGCCACCCGCGCCGCAGATCTGCGGCTCGACGACGCAGAGGCCGCGCGTGCGTCCGGTGTGCTCGACGCGGACGAGAGCGAGCTCGTCTACCGGATCACCGAGGCCGAGGACTTCGAGGTCATGCCGCCGCCCAAGATGGGCAAGGCCCTCGATGCGAAGCAGGTCGAGATCTTGCAGCGCTGGGTCGCGGAGGGCGCGCCGTACGCCGACCACTGGGCCTTCGAGGCTCCCGTGCGGCCCGAGCCGCCGCCGGTGCAGGACGAGGCCTGGGTGCGCGGTCCGATCGATCGGTTCGTGCTCGCGCGCCTGGAGGCCGAGGGGCTCACGCCCGAGACGGATGCCGATCGACGCGCGCTCGCGCGGCGGCTCTCCTTCGACCTGACCGGCCTCCCGCCCGATCCGGACGAGGTCGACGCGTTCGTCGCCGACGAGGCCCCCGACGCGTACGAGCGCCTCGTCGATCGCTGGATGGACCGGCCCGAGTGGGCCGAACACCGCGCGCGCTACTGGCTCGACCTCGCCCGCTACGCCGACACCCACGGCATCCACTTCGACAACTACCGCGACATCTGGCCCTACCGCGACTGGGTCATCGCGGCGTTCGCGAACGACGTCCCGTTCGATCGTTTCTCGATCGAGCAGCTCGCCGGCGACCTCCTGCCCGAGCCGACGATCGAGCAGCGCGTCGCGACCGGCTTCCTGCGCTGCAACATCACGACGAACGAGGGAGGGCTGATCGACGAGGAGTACAAGGTCCTGTACGCCCGCGACCGCACCGAGACGTTCGGTCAGATCTGGCTCGGTATGAGCGTCGGCTGCGCGGTCTGCCACGACCACAAGTACGACCCGGTCACGCAGGCCGACTTCTACGCCCTGTCGGCGTTCTTCGACAACACGACCGTGCCCGTGCGCGACGGGAACGTGCAGGACCCTCAGCCGATCCTGCGCGTGACGCCCGAGTCCGAGCGCGACCGCATGGCGGCGCTGCAGCGCCAGCGCGACGCGGCGCGCGCGGCCCGGGACGAGCGCGCGGCGTCGTCGACGGCGGACCTGCGCGCGTGGCTGGAGGCCGCCGCGGAGTCCGGCGTCGACCGGCAGATCGACGCGAGCGACGAGGAGCTGTCGCTCGCGCTCCGCGAGGGCGAGGGCCGCGCCGTTCGCGCCTCCGTCCGCGGTGCCGAGCGCACCGTCGAGATCGAGGAGAGCGCCGCGTGGGTCACCGACGGTCCGATCGGCTCCGCGCTGCACACCGACGGCGCCACCCTCGCGCTCGACGACGTCGGCGACTTCGAGTTCGACCAGCCGTTCACGAGCTCCGCGTGGGTCAAGGTTCGCAAGGACGAGCCGACCGGCGCGCTCTGGAGCCGCATGGACGCGCCGAACGGCTACCGCGGCTGGGACGCGTGGCTGCAGGGGCGGCGCGTCGGCGCGCACGTCATCCACGAATTCCCGGCGAACTGGCTGAAGGTCGTCGCGAAGGAGCAGCTCCCGCCCGACACGTGGGTCCACGTCGCGATCAGCTACGACGGCAGCCGGCGGCCCGACGGCCTCGCCGTGTACTACGACGGCGTCGCGCAGCCGACGACGATCGAGGCGAACTCGCTCGACGGGACGACGCGGACCGAGGTGCCGTTCCGCGTCGGGACCCGCACCGGCGGCGGGGCGACGGGCGCGGCGCTCTTCGACCTTCGGATCCACCGCCGCGTGCTGACGCCGGAAGAAATCGCGGCACTCGGATTCGCGACGGCGGTCGGTGACGCGCTCGTGCGCGGGCTCGACGACCTTCCGGACGCGGCGCGCGACGGGCTCCAGCCGTGGTGGCTGCGCAGCGAGGACGACGAGTGGAAGGAACTCGACGCCGACATGCGCGCGTACGGCGAGGCGATCGACGAGATCGAGCGCGTGAGTCCGACGGCGCACGTCTTCGGCGAGCGCGACGGCGACCCGATGGCGTACGTGCTCTACCGCGGGGAGTACGACCAGCGTCGGGACGCGGTCGGCGCGGACACGCCGGCCTTCCTGCCGGCGCTCGACGCAGGTGAATCGCCGAGCCGCGCCGACCTCGCGCGCTGGCTCTTCCGCCCCGACCACCCGCTGACGGCGCGCGTCGCCGTCAACCGCTTCTGGCAGGAGGTCTTCGGCTCCGGCCTCGTCGAGACGAGCGGTGACGTCGGACTCGCGGGCGAGCACCCCTCGAACCCTGAACTGCTCGACTGGCTCGCCGTGGAGTTCCGCGAGAGCGGATGGAGCGTCAAGCGCCTCTTCCGGACGATCTTGACCTCGTCGACGTACCGCCAGAGCGCGCGCGTGACGCCGCCGAAGATCGAGCGCGACCCGGACAACCGCCTCCTGTCCCGAGGCCCGCGCTTCCGCATGGACGCCGAGATGGTGCGCGACACGGCGCTCGCGGCGAGCGGGCTGCTCGTGCGCGAGGTCGGCGGTCCGAGCGTCAAGCCGTACCAGCCGCCCGGCGTCTGGGAGGCGGTCGCGATGCGCGAGAGCAACACGCACGACTACGTGCGCGACGACGGGGCGAAGCTCTGGCGGCGCAGCATGTACACGCTCTGGAAGCGCTCCGCCCCGCCGGCGTCGATGGAGATCTTCGACGCGCCGAACCGCGAGACGTGCGCCGTGCGGCGCGAGCGGACGAACACTCCGCTGCAGGCGCTCGTGACTCTGAACGACCCCCAGTTCGTCGAGGCGGCGCGCGTGCTCGCGGCGACCGCGCTCTCCGAGGCCGAGTGGGCGGGCGAACGCATGGACTGGATCATGCGGCGGCTGACGGCCCGCCCGCTGGAGGACGGCGAGCGGGCGATCTGCGCCGCGGTGCTCTCGGATCTGATCGAGCACTACGCGACGCGACCGGACGAGGCGGCGGCGCTCCTCGCCGTGGGGGAGACGCCGATCTCCGAGGACGTCCGTCCGCACGTCCTCGCCGCCTGGACGATGCTCGCGAACACGCTGATGAACCTCGACGAGGTGGTGACGAAGTGACCGACGCTCCGAACGACCTCCTGGCCGGACTGCGCGAGACGCTCACGCGGCGGCACTTCCTGTGCGGAGGCTCGCACCTCCTGGCGGGCGCGGCGCTCGCCGACCTTGCGCGCACCGAGTCTCGAACTCGCCCGCTGCCCTTCGCGCCCAAGGCGAAGCACGTCATCTATCTGCACATGGTCGGCGGACCGCCGCAGATGGACATGTTCGACCCGAAGCCCGGCATGGCCGAGTGGTACGACAAGGACCTGCCGGAGTCCGTCCGCAACGGCCAGCGGCTGACGACGATGACGTCGGGCCAGGCGCGCTTCCCGATCGCGCCGAGCAAGTACAGCTTCCAGCGCCACGGCGAGTGCGGCATGGAGCTGACGGAGCTGCTGCCGTACCTCGGCCGCACCGTCGACAGGATGTGCTTCGTGCGCAGCGTGCACACCGACGCCATCAACCACGAGCCGGCGATCACGTTCCTGCAGACCGGCAACCAGATCACCGGCCGGCCGTGCCTCGGCGCGTGGGCGTCGTACGGGCTCGGCTCGATGAACGCGGACCTGCCGACGTTCGTCGTGATGGTCGCGCGTCCGACGAACCAGGAGCAGATGCAGGCGATCTCGGCGCGGCTGTGGGCGTCGGGCGCGCTTCCCGGCGAGCACGCGGGCGTGTCGTTCCGCACGGCGGGCGACCCGATCCTGTTCCTGGAGAACCCGGACGGCGTGAGCGACTCGGTGCGACGCCGCACCCTCGACGGCATCGGCGCGCTCAACCAGCGCCTGCTCGACGACATCGGCGACCCCGCGACGCGGACGCGGATGGAGCAGTACGAGCTCGCGTACCGCATGCAGGCGAGCGTTCCGGACCTCGCCGACCTCAGCACCGAGCCCGACGGGACCTGGACCCTCTACGGCGACGAGGCGCGCAAGCCGGGCACGTTCGCGAACACCGCGCTGATGGCGCGACGGATGGTCGAGCGCGGCGTGCGCTTCGTGCAGGTCTACCACAACAACTGGGACACGCACGCGAACGTCGCGGGCCGCCTTCCGGACCAGTGCCGCGACA
>JBCDGE010000178.1:0-9694 GCA_038757895.1 Planctomycetota bacterium
CCCCGACGGAGAGATCCGCGCGCAGCTTGCGCGCCAGTGATCCCGCCAGGACCCCGGCGCGGCTCCGCGCGAAGCGCGCCCCCGCTCGGCCCATGCCGGGCGGGGGCGCGGTGCGTCAGAGCTCGATCGTGATCTCGAGTCGCTCGCCCTCGCGGGCGACGACGGGCTCGCGGTGGCGCGGCGAGCGGCGGTCCAGCTCGTCGCGCGTGCCGACCCAGACTTCCCAGGGACCGATCGGGACCTCGGAGAGAGCGAAGTGGCCGTGCCGGCCCGTCTCGAAGCTCCGCTGGCCGCGCCGTTCCGCGTTGCGCGACGCCGTGGCGCGGAAGAACCGCCCCTCCTCGTCAACGAGTGCGATCCGTAGCGCGTTCCCCGCGACCACGCGTCCGGACGCAGCGACCGTCGGCAGCAGCGCGGCCTGTACGTCGATATCCGCCTCCGGTTCGATCCGCACCAGACCCGACGAGACGGTCGAGAGCGGGCGGAAGTCCGCTCCGCGACCGGTGACACCGATCCACACACGACCGGGCGCCAGCGCCAGGGTCGCGCACCCGAGCTCGACGTCGACGAAGTGGCGCTCGATCCAGACGCGCCCTTCGGGCCTGACCGTGCGCCCGTGCGCCGCCCAGACGAACGGCGAGCGCGCGTGGGCGAGATCGATGGAGTCTTCCGCATTCGCCTCGCTCTCCGGCTCCAGTCGTGCGACGACCACGTCGAGACGGCTGACCTCCTCGCTCACGTGGATTCGGAGGCGCGCCGCGGTACGTTCGGAGAGGGTCACCTCGAGAAGATCGCCGCCGGGCCGGACGTCCTCGATCACGCGGGCCGCCCCCTCATGACCGCGGATCGAGAGTCGGTACTGGCCGCGTGGAAGCGCTCCGGACTCGAAGGTGCCCTCCTCATTCGTCAGATGGAGCGACCATCCTGCGCGAGCGATCTCGCCATCGTCGGCGTCGACGCACTGGACGAGCACCGTCGCCTGTGCCGGGTCCCCGCGCTCATCCAGCACCCTGCCCCTGATCGCGCGGTCGTAGCTCGGCTCCATCCGGATCTCGACGCTCTGCGGATGCAGGCCGGAGACCTCGACCTCCCGCGTGGCGATGAGTGGACTCGTCCGGCTCCCGGGACGCGCGCCAGGGGAGCGGGCCGTGACGTGCAGCGTCAGACTCTCGTAGCCGCTCGCGATCCGCGTCTCGAACGTGCCGTCCTCCAAGGTCGTCAAGCGTTCGTAGTACGGGCCGAATCGATCGTCCCTCGGCTTCAGCTCCACCTCCGCGTCGGTGACCAGCTCTCCGTTTGGATCGAGGACCGTGCCCCGGAGAACGACGTCGACTCCGAGTACGGCGCGGAGGGAGAGCGTCCCGCTGTTCGGCACGACGATGCGGTCATCTCCCGAGGCGGACGGGTTGCGCGGGATCGCGACGCCGTCGTGCATGCGGTCGAAGTACGACGCGCCCGCCGTGAAGACCAGTGCGACATCGCTCGGGACGCGGATCGCGGCGCGTCCGTCCGCGACGAGGAGCTCCTGCTCGATCCGGGCGCCGATGTCGAATCGCGACCAGTCCGTCCCGACCTCGCCCTCCAGCGCGCCGAGGAAGACCGGCACGTCCGTCGAGGCGCGGCCGCCGGCGTCGACGATCTCCAGCTCCAGCGTGCCCGCCCGCGACATCACGATCTCGGCGTCGTTCCAGCCGCCCAGCCTTCCCTTCGACGGACGCGTCGCGCCGACGAGTAGCCAGTCCTCGTGCTCCGCGCGGAGCCAGGAACCGTCGTGTGTCTCGGTGATTGCGAAATGCCCGTTCGCGTCCGAGTAGGCCTCCCGAGAGACCCGCTGTTCGCCCTCCCAGTGGGACAGCGTCACGCGCGCGCCGCCGATCGCACTCCCCTCCGGGTCGACCACGCGGCCGACGAGCGTCCCCGTGGGAAAGCGCGTGATCCGGAGGGGTTCGTCGTCCACCGAATCGGCCGGAGCGCGGTCACGATGCCAGCGCGCCTCGCGCATGCCGGCGCTCGCGTGCGCGACGACCCTCTCGACGACGGCACCGCTCGGGAGGGAAAGCACGAATGCGCCCGCTGCGTCGGTCTCTGCGAGGTGACGGGTCGTCGGCGCGCCCCGCCTCATGACCAGGGAGTCGGACTCCGCGCCGTCCACGTTGGGGGGCGGGGTCGCCGCGGGCATCGGAGCGCCGCTCACCCAGACCTCCACCTCCACGCCCACCGCCGGGCGGCCCGTACCCGGCTCGCCGCCGATCGCCGCGTCCTCGACGAAGCACGTGAAGGTCTCGCGCGGCGAGGCGAGTGCGGCCCGCGACCGCGCGCCTTCGGCGACGGGCGTCGGCACGTCCGGCGCGGCGAGCGTCGCGCTCGATCCGGCCATCTCGACGTCCACGCCCGCCGTGTGCGTCGCCGAGGGCACGTCCCCCCTGATCAAGACCGCGAAGGTCACAGCCGCCGCCACGAGGAGCGCTCCGCCCACGACCGTCGCGATCCCCGCAGCCTTCGTCGCACGTGCGCCGCCCACACCACCGAGCGCGAGCGCCGACGACAGCCACGCCTCGCGCCCACGTTCGTCGTCCGCGTCGAGGCGGACGCGCAGCTGCGCAAGCGCCCGGGCGAGCCGCGTCCGGACGGTCGCGACGGGCGCGCCGGTCCTGGCAGCGATCTCGCGCGGCGGCAGGTCCTCGTAGTAGCGCAGGAAGACCGCGGTCCGGTACGGCTCGGCGAGCGCCTCGACGTGCGCGAGCAAGCGGCGCGCGACCTCGATCTCACTCGCGGCGACGGATGCGTCGACGCCGACGGCCGAGTCGGCCCGCCGCTCTTCCCGGTCACGCCTCCGCGCGTCTCCCCGACGGCGGTTCGACCCGATCCGGCGCACGACCGTCGAGAGCCAGGGCAGGAGCCCGTCGTGCTCCCGCGGCCCGCGGACGAGTGCGGCGAGGACCGTGTCCTGGACGAGGTCCTCGGCCGCGTCGCCGTCGGCGGCGACGCGGCGCGCGAGGGCACGGAGGAACGGGGCGTGGTCGGCGAACTCGGCGTCGAGGGAGGTCATCGGGCGTCGGGGTCAGGGTGTACCTCTTCCCTCACCGCGGTCGTCCGATCGATGTCGGCGATGCGGCGAAAACCCGGTCTTGGGCCCCTCCAGGGCGGTCGAGCCACACGAAACCGAACAAAAACCTACCCTCGGGGCCATGCCCGAGGCCCCCTCCCCCAAGCTAGTCCAGCACCCCGCCAGGACAGCGCCCGGCGAGGCGCCGGCGGAGCGGCCCGAGGCCTCGACCCCGTACGCCGAGCTCGCCGTCGCGTCGAACTTCAGCTTCCTCCGCGGCGCCAGCCATCCCGAGGAGCTCGTCCACACCGCCGCCGCGCTCGGGCACCGGGCGGCGGCGATCGCGGATCGCAACTCGCTCGCTGGCGTCGTGCGCGCGCACGTCGCGGCCGACGAGTGCGGCGTCGGCCTGGCGGTCGGCGCGCGGATCGCGTTCGAGGAGCACGAGCACGCGCCCGAGGTCCTCGTGTTCGCGCGCGACCGCGGCGGGTACGGGCGGCTGTGCCGGATGCTGACGCGCGGCAAGCGGCGCGCCGACAAGGGCGACTGCTCGCTGGAGGTCGACGACCTGCTCGAGCATCACGAGGGGCTGCTCGCGGTCGTGCTGCCCGCGAACGTCGACGGCGCGCCGTGCTTCACCGACGAGCGCGAGGAAGCGACGCTGCGGCTGCGCGAGGCGTTCGGCGCGGACCGGCTGTTCCTCGGCGCGGCGGCGCTGCACGGCCCCGACGACCGCGCCGAGATCGAGGGCATCGCGCGGCTCGGCGCGCGGGCGGGCGTGCCGCTCGTCGCGCTGAACGACGTGCACTACCACGTGCGCAAGCGGCGCGCGCTGCAGGACGTGTTGACCGCGGTGCGGCTCGGCGCGTCGGTCGACACGGCGGGCGCGACGCTCTTCCCGAACGCCGAGCGGCACCTGAAGACGCCCGACGAGATGGCGGCGCTGTTCGCGGGGCGCGAGGAGCTGCTCGGGCGCGCGGCGGAGGTCGCGGAGGAGGCGGCGCGGTTCTCGCTCTCCGAGCTGCGCTACCACTATCCCTCCGAGGTGCGCGAGGACGGGCGTACGGCGCTGGAGACGCTCGTCGACGCGACGTGGAAGGGCGCAGGAGAGCGCTACCCCGACGGCGTGCCGGACGCGATCCGCACGCGGGTCGAGTACGAGTTCCGGCTGATCGAGGACCTCGACTACGCGCCGTACTTCCTGACGGTGCACGACATCGTGCGGTTCGCGCGCTCGCGCGAGATCCTGTGCCAGGGACGAGGCGCGGCAGCGAACTCGGCGGTGTGCTACTGCCTCGGCGTCACCGCCGTCGACCCCGACCGGATCGACCTGCTCTTCGAGCGCTTCCTGTCCAAGGAGCGGAACGAGCCGCCCGACATCGACATCGACTTCGAGCACGAGCGGCGCGAGGAGGTCATCCAGTACCTGTACGCGCGCTACGGGCGCGACCGCGCGGCGCTCACCGCTGAGGTGATCAGCTACCGCGGGCGCAGCGCGGTGCGGGAGGTCGGGAAGGCGCTCGGGTTCTCGCCGGAGCTCGTCGACCGGCTCGCGAAGGAGATCGACTGGTGGACGGACGGCGTCGGGCGCGAGCAGGGGCTGGCGCGGCACGGCCTCGACCCCGACGCGCCGGTCACGCGACGGTTCGTGGCGCTCGCGAACGAGATCCTCGGCTTCCCGCGGCACCTGTCCCAGCACGTCGGCGGCTTCGTGATCACGGAGGACCTCCTGAGCGAGCTCGTGCCGATCGAGAACGCGTCGATGCCCGACCGCACGGTGATCGAGTGGGACAAGGACGACATCGAGGCGCTCGGGATCCTCAAGGTCGACGTGCTCGGGCTCGGGATGCTGACCGCGGTGCGCAAGTCGTTCGAGCTGATCGACGAGAGCGGCGTCGAGCGCGGCTTCGAGGTCCCCGCGAGCGGCGGCTTCACGATGCACACGATCCCGCCCGAGGACCCCGCGGTGTACGAGATGATCTGTCGCGCCGACACGATGGGCGTCTTCCAGATCGAATCGCGCGCGCAGATGTCGATGCTGCCGCGCCTGCGGCCGGCGGAGTTCTACGACCTCGTCATCGAGGTCGCGATCGTGCGCCCGGGGCCGATCCAGGGCGACATGGTGCACCCCTACCTGCGCCGCCGCGACGGCACCGAGCCGGTGACCTACCCGAGCTCCGAGGTGCGGCGCGTGCTGGAGAAGACCCTCGGCGTGCCGCTCTTCCAGGAGCAGGCGATGGCGCTCGCGGTCGTCGCGGCGGGCTTCACGCCGGGCGAGGCGGACAAGCTGCGCCGCGCGATGGCGGCGTGGAAGCGCAAGGGCGACCTGATGAAGCGCTACGGCGAGAGGCTCGTCGAGGGCATGGTCGACAACGGGTACGAGGAGGAGTTCGCCCAGCGCATCTTCCGCCAGCTCGAGGGCTTCAGCGAGTACGGCTTCCCCGAGTCCCACGCGGCGAGCTTCGCGCTGCTCGTCTACGTGTCGTGCTGGCTCAAGCTCTACCACCCCGGCGCCTTCTGCGGCGCGCTTATCAACTCCCAGCCGATGGGCTTCTACGCGCCAGCCCAGCTCGTCCAGGACGCCGAGCGCCACGGCGTCGAAGTGCGCCCGATCGACGTCAACCACAGCCGCTGGGACTGTTCGATGGAGGGCGCCGCGCTCCGCCTCGGCATGCGGCTCGTCAAGGGCCTGCGCCAGCCGGCCGCCGACGCGATCGCCGCCGCCCGCGCGCGCCTCGGCCGCCCCTTCCGCTCGGTCGACGAGCTCCAGCGCCTGTCGGGCCTGCGCGCCTCACGCCTGCGCCCGCTCGCCTCCGCCGACGCCTTCCGCTCACTCGACCTCGACCGCAAGGCCGCACTGTGGGCCGTGCGCGCGCTGCGCGACGAGGACCTGTCCCAGCCGAGCCTTTTCTCGGCGATCGACACCGACGGCGGCGCGGGCGCCGAAGAGCTCCCGCCGAGCGACCCGCTGCACGAGGTGGTGCAGGACTACGCGACCCACAGCTTGTCGCTGAAGGCCCACCCGGTGTCATTTCTACGCGAGATGCTGGACGAGCGCGGCGCGCGGACGGCGGCGGCGCTGCAGGATGAGGCGCTGTGCCCGAACGAGGAGCGCGTGAGCGTCGCCGGGATGGTGCTGGTCCGCCAGCGCCCGGCGACGGCGCGGGGGATCATCTTCATCACGCTGGAGGACGAGACGGGCACCTCGAACCTCGTGGTGCACCCCAAGACCTTCGAGCGCCAGCGCGCGGTGGCGAGGCACGGGGTGCTGCTGCTGGTGCACGGCAAGGTCGACCGCGCGGGCGAGGTCGTGCACGTGGTCGTCGACCGCTTCGAGAGCCTCGACGGAGCGGCGGCGGGGATGCGGAGAGGGTCGCGGGACTTCCACTGAGCTTATGAGTACCAGCGGAGCCGCGTAGCCCAGCGCAAGCACCACCACGTCCGGTACTAGAAGTCGAGAGCTGGCTTGGCTTAATGCCGGCACCCTAACCCATTCGGCAGCTCCGACACTCTACAAATCACCAGGTAGATTGGGCTGGTCAGTCGCCCCGTGAAATCCACTCGGGTCGACCGTCCCAGCGGCAACATCTAGAGCCCATTGTGGCATCCAGCCGGAAAGGGAACGCATATCATCGTAGGCGGCATGCTCAACGATACGCGCCACGAGCCATTCCTCAAACATCTCAATAGACGGATCGGGCGTCATTGATGCCTGCAAAACAAATATCGCCGCCTCTGAATGCTCCGCTTCAACAGTCAGGCCGACCGACTGCAAAACGGCAATAGCAAGCGACCACGCTATTCGCTTATTCCCGTCAACATAGCACTGCAGCTTACAGAAAGCCTTCAGGACATAGGCCGCGCACCTAAATGGCATAAATTCACTTGGCGCTGAATCATAACCCAGAGCAAGCTCGACATTGCCGAGGCCGCCCGCGATACAGCCATTGTCGCGCTCCGCCGCCCCCCCTCGCTGCACGACCGCCTCTTGCATATCCATGTCCATCAGACGCTCATGGAGCCCATGGACCCACTCTACCGTCAACCACTTTGGAAACTCGAACAGCAACATTGCCCCTTGCTAGCTCAGCTCCCGGAGTGTGTCCTCCCACTCGTGCAGGATGCGAGGAACGCTAGGAGCGATGGAGGACTCAAGAGACGCGGTATCTCGACGAATCGCAACGAGTCGACCGTCGCCATCGGCACCAATTGCGCCCAGGAAGTTGACAGACTCATTGGCAACAAAATAGTGCGCAGCCTTCTTCGCAGTCTCAGGACGTGCCGACCATTTCATCCTCACTCCCTCGACAGTCCGAATCTCAACTCCAATCCCCCCCTCACCCGCGCGACGATTGACGGCAACAACGCTTCCGAAGACAACCACCATCTTTGGACGATCAACAACAGAGTCGAGCTTCAGTCGACCTCGGAGGCTCACACTCCCTACAAGCTGACCAGAAACATAGGCCTGATAGCTGTGATCAACATCGTCAGGCATTGACTGCAGCATCTGACGGACCGCTGGAAACCGAACAACCCCTCGCGAGGCATTGCCCAACTCGTGAAGCGTCCGCCGCAACGCCCGCTCCGGAAGAGATAGATCTCTATCTGTCACGAATTCGCCTGCTTGCTCAAGTTCGGCGTCCGCAGTGGAAAGCGTAGTGTCTTCCTCCATAAAGAGCCCGAGCGCTTCAATCCCTGTAGCGTTGCTGGATCTATCGACCCAGTCCTCAGAAATCTCCAAGACTGGCGTCACAGATCCGCCTTCAAGACCAGTGAGACGAACATCGATTCTTTGCGCGTCTCTTGAATATGCCCCGCCAGAGGGGATTCGACCTCGAACTTCCGCGTCGGCACATCGCCGGATCGCGGTGGCGAGGTGGCGCAGAGCCTCACCGAATTGGACAAGACTGAGCTGGTGGCGTCGAAGGCTCTCCTGGTCGCCTTCGAGGTGTAGTTTCAGCTCAACGCGCGGGTCAGGGGCGTCCTCCTGCGGCGCCTCACCGCCAGTTGCCTCGCTTGCGTCACTCATCGTCGAGTGTGTATCAGAACATACGGTGTCGGACGTTGGGGACGAATGCTCAATCAGAAGAGCTAGCTTGGCTGAACGTCGGGTCCCCTGAGGCGATTGCGCGGGGCCGGAGAGTCAGAATGGCACAGTTTGCGCCAGGGCAGTCCCAGCGAACGAACTTTCAATCGAACGGGTCGTGGCTCACCCAGACGGTCCTGTGCCGGGCCTGCCCACCCCGATCGACACCGACGGCGGCGTGGGCGCCGACACGCTTCCGCCGAGCGACCCGCTGCACGAGGTGGTGCAGGACTACCCCACACACAGCCTGCCGCTGAAGGCGCACCCGGTGTCGTTCCTACGCGAGATGCTGGACGAGGGTGGCACGCGGACGGCGGCGGCGCTGCAGGACGAGGCGCAGTGCCCGAACGAGGAGCGCGTGTCGATAGCGGGCATGGTGCTCGTTCGCCAGCGCCCGGCGACGGCACGGGGGATCATCTTCAGCAAGCTGGAGGATGAGGCGGGCACCTCGAACCCCGTTGTGCACCCCAAGACCTTCGAGCGCCACCGCGCGATCGCACGGCACGGAGTACTGCTACTGGTGCACGGCGAGGTCGACCGCGCCGGCGAGGTCATGCACGTGGTCGTCGACCGCTTCGAGAGCCGCAATGGCGCGGCGGCGGGGATGCAGAGTGGGCCACGGGACTTCCATTGAGGGCCGATCCGGTCGCCAGATCCCATTCAACCCCTGAAGATCGACACCCTTCGGTGGCCCAGGGAATGGGGACAGGTCAGACCGCCTGCCCGCTCAGTTCCGGCTGGGTTGACTTCCGGGGTTACCTCAGCCCGCCAACACGCGCAGGTGCACGATAAGTCCAGACGGCGCGACCAACGACCGCGCTCCTCCGTTCGGGCCTAGTTGCACCCGTTATCTTGCCTACCTAGAACTACACACCACGCCTGCGCGTCCTGGCGGTCGCGAACCATGAACAGATGACTACCCGAGGCTACCATGCAAAAGGATGGGTTGATCTTGGCGATCTAGCCAACGCACATCCCATCGATCCTGAACGGTGCTACCTCTGCGGTCAGCCACGAACCAAGGCCGACTCGAATAAGGACCATGTTCCCCCAAAGCGCTTGTTCCAACAACAAGACCGAGCCAATGGGCCACTGATCATTCGTACGCATTCGACGTGCAACAACGGCTGGAGCGACAGCGACGAGGAACTCATCGAGTTCATTGCCGCCATTGAGGACCACATTTCTCTTCGGAGTCCACTTGGCTCGGATCACAAGAAGATCCGCGTTGATACCGTCGCTCGACCAACGGACAACGGCAACCGTCCGGTGCTGTTCGAAGTCGACGCCCCAAACGTACTCAACTCGCTTAGTAGATGGCTACAAGCGTTTCACCTTGCGCTATACGGAGTTCCGATCTCCACGGGTGCGGGCGCAGAATTCGCAGCGAAGATCTATCCTCCGTTCGCATATGGACGGACACCTGCGGAAGCACACAGAGTAACCGTCGCATGAACCCCACCTGGACGACGCGAGCGGGATCGGGACGATCTCGGGGATGCAGCACGTCCGCCGACCGCGCGCCGAGTACGAGGCCCTCCTCGACCGCAAGGAGTCCG
>JBCDGE010000179.1:0-9525 GCA_038757895.1 Planctomycetota bacterium
CCCCGAAATCGTCGTCCGCATGGCGTCCTTCGGCCGTGCATCCTTCGACCGCGGGCGACAAGCCTATCAGACCGCCGAAGGCCCTCCATCCACCCCGATGCTCCACCTCACCGCCGACCGCTCGGACGCGCGAGCGCGCCTCGGGCGCGTCCTCATCACCCTCGTCCTGGGACTCGTGGCCTCGCTCGGGCTCTTCCAGAGCGCGGCGGCCGCGGCACCTGCCCAGGGTGGGCAGGACGGGCGCGTGATCGTTCTGGGATTCGACGGGGCGGACTGGCGGACGACCGAGCGGATGATGGACGCGGGCGAGCTGCCGAACCTCGCGAAGCTGCGTGAGTCCGGCACCGCGGGGCCGCTGGTGTCGACCGATCCGGCCGAGTCCGCGGCGGGGTGGGCCGCGATCAACACCGGCGCGAACCCCGTCAAGAACGGGGTCCCGAGCTTCGTGAAGCGCACGATCGACGGGGAGCTCGTCATGCCCGGATTCGCGCACGTCGAGCACGCGACCCGCACGACGGCGGACATGGGCGCGGACGGCGTCGCCGGCGCGCTCGGCGGCGGCGGGTCCCAGCGCTCGCTGACGATCGGGCTCGTCATCCTCGTCGTCGCGTTCGTCGTCTTCCGTTTCCTGCTGCGCGCGAGCCTGGTGCTCGCGGTCGCGCTCGCCGTGGTGCTCGGCGGCGCCTCCGGCTACGCGACCCGCTCGGCGAGCGAGTCGCTGCCGGAGGAGATCCCGAAGGTGGTCGTCAACAAGATCCAGATGGACGGATTCTGGGTCGAGGCGGCGCGCGCCGGCCATCCGTCCGTGGCCCTGCAGGCCCCGATGGCGTTCGACCGCCCCGGCGCCGACGGAGCGCGGACGCTCTACGGCCTCGGGCTCCCCGACGTGCGCTCGTCGTTCAACGGCGACTGGTACATCTACACGACCGACTCCCTCGAGACGGGCCGGCCGCCGAAGGGCGACGTCAAGTCGTCGAGCTCGAGCACGGGCATCGTCTACCGCGTCGACTTCAAGAAGCCCAAGGACGGCGGCGAGAAGGCGATCGAGTCGTTCGTCTACGGCCCGGTGAACTTCGTCGAGATCGATCGCGTGCGGCGCCGGCGCGC
Organism: Planctomycetota bacterium; assembly: GCA_038757895.1. Lineage (GTDB taxonomy): Bacteria > Planctomycetota > UBA1135 > UBA1135 > Saltatorellus. Next base: position 1,108 of record JBCDGE010000179.1, read on the forward strand.
CGAGATCGCCGCCGAGCTGGAGACCGTCGACGACTTCAAGACGAGCCGCGCGCTCCTGGAGGAGGACGAGAAGCTGGAGAAGCTCTGGAACGAGCTCGGCCAGAATCCGCTCAAGTCGGCGAAGGAGTACAAGCACCGCGTCACGGCTCCGCTGCGCGTGGTGCGCGCGGAGGGCGGTGCCTACGACGTCACGATCGGCACCCAGACCCAGCGGCTCGAGGGGGAGGGCTGGAGCGACTTCTTCCAGGTCGAGTTCGAGCTGAGCCCGCTCCTCTCCGCCCACGCGGTCACGCGCGCGCGCGTCCTCGAGACCGATCCGTTCAAGCTCTACGTCGACACGCTCCAGTACGACCCGGCGAAGCCCTCGTTCTGGCAGCCCTCCAGCAGCCCGCTCGGGTTCTCGGCCGACGTCGCCCAGGCGATCGGCTCGACCTTCGAGACGCTGGGCTGGGGCTGCATGACGAACCAGGTCAAGGACGAGCTCCTCGACCCCCAGGTGTTCCTGGAGGACGTCGAGTTCACGATGACCTTCCGCCGGAAGATCTTGGAGCGGATGCTCCAGGACCCGGACTGGGAGGTCCTGTACTCCGTGTTCAGCACGACCGACCGCGTGCAGCACATGACGTACAAGTTCCACGACCCCGAGCATCCCCAGCACGACGCGGAGGAGGCGGCGCAGACGTTCTCGTTCTTCGGCGAGGAGACCGCGCTGAGCGACGCCATCCCCGCGATCTACCGCCAGATGGACGACATCGTCGGCGAGGCCGTGGCGGCGATGCAGCCGAACGACACGCTCATGCTGTGCGCGGACCACGGCTTCACCAGCTACCGGCGCGGGATGCACGTGAACAACTGGCTGGAGAGCGAGGGGTTCCTGACCGTGAAGGACCCGCTGACCTCGACCGGGCAGGGCGCGATCCTCGGCGCGATCGACTGGTCGAAGACCAAGGCCTACAGCCTCGGGCTCGGCATGGTGTACCTGAACCTGGAGGGCCGAGAGCCGAACGGCATCGTGACGAAGGACGAGGCGCGCGGCGTCATGGAGGCGATCTGTGAGCGCTTCCTCGCGGCGACCGACGAGGGTCGCAAGGTCGGCTCCAGTGCGACGATCATCCAGGACGTCTACGACGGGCCTCAGCCGTGGGGGACCGAGGCCTACCCGTGCGCGGACGTCATGCTCGGATTCGCGGAGTACTACCGCGTGTCCTGGAAGACGGTCAGCGGCGACCTGCCGCTCGAGAAGACCGACGACGGCATCGTCCCGAAGCCGATCTACTCGGACAACACGAACCCGTGGTCGGGCGACCACGCATCGAACGACCCGAACGTCGTGACGGGCATCTTCTTCTGCAGCGACAAGGTCTCCAGCGAGGACGGGACATTCTCCGTCATGGACATCGCGCCGACCGTGCTCTCGCGCGTCGGGGCGCCGCTCCCGTCCGGGTTCGACCGCGCTCCGCTGCGCTTCGACTGAGTTCCCGACCGGAGCAGAACGCGATGGACGCCCAGCCGCAGCCGATCTCGCCGGCCGAACTGAAGGGCCGCCTCGACGCCGGGGACGCGCTCGTGCTCCTCGACGTGCGCGAGTCCGAAGAGGTCGCGATCTGCGCCCTGCCGGGCGTGACCCACGTGCCGATGGGAGAGCTGAGCGTCCGGCTGCCCGAGCTCGACCCCGACGCCGAGACCGTCTGTATCTGCCACCACGGGATCCGCAGCGCCCACGTGGCGGCCGCCCTCGCCCAGATGGGGTTCGAGCGGCTGTGGAACCTCAGCGGCGGCATGGACCGCTGGGCGAGCGAGGTCGACCCGGCGATGGCGCGCTACTGAGCCCGCATCGCGTCATGGGCGCCGATCCCGTCAGGGGCTCGTTACCAAGGCGCATCTCACGACTCGGTCGCCCGGTGCGCCGATCCGTACGGGCAGGGTGAAAACCCGATTCCCCCAGAAACAAAGCCGTCGTTCCGTCGACGAAGGGAGCGCCCCCTCCCATCCCGACCCACGACTGCCATGCCTCGCCGCACATCCCTTCCTGATGACCGCACGCTCGCGCACGCGGTCGCCGTCGGCTCGGCGCCCTCCGTGGACGCCCGCCGGGTCGATCTCGTCTGGAACGACCCCGAGACCGGAGCCCGCCTCTCCGTCGGACTCCTCGCGTCCCCCGACCTGATCGAGGGACTCCGCCGCGACGGCTTCGAGGTCGTCGTGCGCGACGACGACGCGAACGACGGCGTCGCCGCCTGACGCCTCCGGGCGCGAACACCGGCGCTGCGGGCGCGCGGGAGTCATCTCGCGGCCCGCGGGCCGGACAGGGGCTTGATCGGGCGCTACGCTGTCGGGCTCTCCGGCGCGATGACCGCACCCCGCCCCGGGTACGACGCCCATGCCCGACGACCGCATCCCGTCCCTCCAGAGCCAGCAGCTCCCCCTCGACCTCGGGGACGCGCCGACGGGCCCCGCACGCGTGGGCGTCGTCTTCGGCAGCGCGTCGGACTGGCCCACGATGCGCGCGACCGTCGATCTCCTGGAGGAGCTCGGCGTCCCATGCGAGTACGGAGTCGTCTCCGCGCACCGGACCCCCGACCGTCTCCGGGAGTACGCGAGCGGCGCCGCGGCCCGCGGCGTCGAGTGCATCATCGCCGCGGCCGGCGGCGCGGCGCACCTGCCCGGCATGATCGCCGCCTGGACGACGCTCCCGGTCCTCGGGGTCCCGATCAAGAGCCGCGCCCTGAGTGGCGTCGACTCCCTCCTCTCGATCGTCCAGATGCCGAAGGGCGTCCCGGTCGGCACCCTCGCGATCGGCGACGCGGGCGCCCGCAACGCCGCGCTCTTCGCGGCCCGCATGCTCGGCGTCCGTGACGAGGCGATCCGCGGCCGCCTGGAGCGCTACCGGGACGACGCGGCGGAGGCGGCGCTCGCGGCGCCGATCGACTGAGATGACCACGAAGGGTCCGGTCCGCGTCCTCCCCGGGGGCACGCTCGGCGTCTTCGGCGGAGGTCAACTCGGCCGGATGTACGGCCTCGCCGCGCGCAGCATGGGCTATCGCTTCGCCGTCTTCTCCGACGACGCGGACGGCCCGGCGGCGCAGGTCGCCGACACCGTCGCGGTCGGCGCCTACGACGACGAAGACGCCGTCGCCGCGTTCGCGAAGACGGTCGACGCCGTTTCCTTCGAGTTCGAGAACGTCCCGTCGGTCGCCGGCGACGTCGCGTCGCGCCTCACCGCCGTGCGCCCCGACGTCGGCCTGCTGCACGCCGTCCAGGACCGCACGCGCGAGAAGCGCGCTCTCGCGGAACTCGGGCTACCTCTCCCCGCGTTCCGCCCGATCGCATCCGAGGACGACCTCGCCGAAGCAGCGCGCGCGATCCCCGGCGCCGGCGTCCTCAAGACGTCGAGCTTCGGCTACGATGGCAAGGGCCAGGTCCGCGTCGAGTCCTCGGGGGGCCTCGGCGACGCGTGGGCCTCGATCGGCCGCGTCCCGGCGGTCCTGGAGGCGCTCGTGCCGTTCGTCGAGGAGATCTCGGTCGTCGTCGCGCGCGGTGTGGACGGCGACGTCGCGGTCTACGAGCCGTTCTCGAACGCCCACGCCGACCACATCCTCGACGTCACGGTCTGCCCCGCGGACCTCGACGAGGACGCGCTCGCCGAGGCGCACCGCATCGCGCGTGCCGTCGCCGAGGGCTTCGACGTCGTCGGCGTCCTGTGCATCGAGATGTTCCGTCTGGAGGACGGGACGATCCTCGTGAACGAGATCGCGCCGCGGCCGCACAACTCCGGGCACCTGACGATCGACGCCCACGCGTGCAGCCAGTTCGAGCAGCAGGCGCGCGCCGTCGCGGGCCTCCCCCTCGGCTCCAGCGCCCGCATCGGCCCGCCGGCTGCGATGGCGAACCTGCTCGGCGACCTGTGGGCCGACGGGACGCCGCGCTGGGACGCGGCCCTCGCCCTCCCTGGCGTCTCCCTCCACCTGTACGGCAAGAAGGACCCCCGCCCCGGCCGCAAGATGGGCCACCTGACTGCGGTCGCGCCGACGCCCGCCGAGGCCGAGGCGCTCGCCCGGCGCGCCCGCGCCGCGCTCCTCGGCTCCTGATCGGCTCCGCCCCTTCCCCCCTCCTCCCGAGATCCCTCCGCGTATGAGCTTTCACTGGAAGGTCCTCCTCTGGATGGCCGCGGGCGCCCTCGTCGGGGTGCTGATGCAGGTCTTCCTGGCCGCGCCCTCCTATTCGGGCGTGCGCGTGGACGGCATCGACGGGGTCATCGCCGTGCGCAGCGTGGAGAGGGGGAGCCCGGGCGCCAAGGCCGGTCTCGTTCCCGGCCAGCGCTTCGAGGCCGCCGTGATCCGTCGCGGCTCGCCCGACGAGACGTCCGTGCTGCTGGCGAGCCAGGCCGATCTCGACGATCGCGTCGTGGCGGCGGTCGACAACGGCGAGGTGTTCTGGCTCGTGCCCGCTGGCAACGCCGACGCGGCCGCCGCCGACCCCGCGGTCGACGCACTGCGCGAGGCGGTCGCGGTCACCGTGACCTTCGCGCCCGACTGCGCCCGCGCCCGGGCGATCGCTCCCTTCGCGTTCATCGCCGACATCTTCATCGCGCTGCTGAAGATGCTGATCGTGCCGATCGTCCTGACGTCGATCATCACGGGGGTGGCGAGCGTCGGCGCGATGAGTGATCTCAAGCGGCTCGGGACGAAGACGTTCGCGTACTACGTCACCACGAGCCTGCTCGCGATCGTCGTCGGTCAGTTCCTCGTGAACGTGATCCGCCCGGGCACGGGCGCGACGCTGGGCCTGTCGCCGCTGACCGAGGCCGGCGCGCGGCCCGAGGCGAGCTTCATCGACGTCCTCAAGCGGATGATCCCGTCGAACATCGCCGAGTCCATGACGGACAACGGCGCGATGCTCTCGATCATCTTCTTCGCGCTGATCTTCGGCTACTTCGTGACGCGGACCGCGGAGCCGCACCAGTCGCGCGTCCGCGGTCTCTTCGAGAGCCTCTTCGAGGTCGTCATGACGATGGCCGAGGGGATCCTGAAGCTCCTCCCGTACGGCGTGTTCGCGCTCCTCGTCAAGGTCGTCGCGAGCACCGGCTTCGCGCCCTTCAAGGCGCTCCTCCTGTACATGGTGACCGTCACCGCGGCGCTCGTCATCCACGCGATGGTGACGCTGCCGGTCCTCCTCAAGACGCTCGGTGGCATCAAGCCGACCGCCTGGTTCCGCGCCATGTCGCCGGCGCTGATGACGGCGTTCAGCACCTCGTCGTCCTCGATGACGCTGCCCGTCACCATGCGGACCGTCGAGGAGCGCGGCCGGGTCAGCAACCGCGTGACCTCGTTCACGCTCCCGCTCGGCGCGACGATCAACATGGACGGGACCGCGCTCTACGAGTGCATCGGCGTCATCTTCCTGGCCCAGTACTACGCCGCGGTGGGGGACTTCGAGCTCACGCTCGGGGCCCAGGCGCTGGTCGTCGTGCTCGCGCTCCTCGCGAGCGTCGGCGCCGCCGGCATCCCCTCGGCGGGACTCGTGATGATGCTCACGATCCTCTCCGCGCTGCAGCTCCCGCTGGAGGGCGCCGCGCTGCTCCTGGCCGTCGACCGCCCGCTGGACATGCTCCGGACCGTCGTCAACGTCTGGTCGGACTCGTGCGCAGCGGCCGTGGTCGGTCGCTCCGAAGGCGAGGAAGGTCCGCTCTCTCCCGTCACCGCCTGACGCATTAGAATCTTTCCCACCGCAACGGGATCCCTCGCGATGACCTCCGACGCACTCAACGAACGCATTACCCGCGCCCTCGCCTTCATGCTCCGCCACCAGCCCGAGGAGTTCGACCTCGAGCTGGACCGCTTCGGCTGGGGCGACCTCGAAGACGTCCTCTACGCGCTCCAGGAGCGCATGGGCGATCGGGTCTCCGAGGACGAGGTCGTCGCCGCCATCGAGGCGAGCGACCGCCCCCGCTACGAGATCGAGGAAGGGCGGATCCGCGCCCTCTACGGTCACTCGTTCCCGATCGATCCAGGCGAGCCGAGCGAACCGCCGGACGAGCTCTTCATCGGCGTGGGCAGCCGCGACGCGGACCGCGCCAAGGACAGCGGGCTCCGCAGCGGCCGCCGGGCCTTCCTGCACCTCGCGCGGACCGAGGAGGAAGCGAGGGAGACCGGCCGCCGCGTCGCGCGCGACTACGCCGTGGTGACCGTCTACGCCGGCGAGGCGTACGACGAGGGCATCGAGTTCTACGACCGCGGTTCGCTGTACCTCGCCGATGAGGTCCCCGTCGACTTCCTGGAGGTCGGAGAGATCCAGCACGACGGCATCGACCGCGACCACGGGCGCCGTTCGCGCGGCCGCCGCACCGCCGATGGTCCGCGCGGTCCGCGCCGACGGGGACGCGGGCGCGGCCGCGGACGCGGGCGAGACGATCGCTACGAGGACGACCGGGACGACGATCGGCCCCAGAGTCAGGATCGCGGGGGCCAGGATCGCGGGGGTCGGAGTCGCGGGGGTCGGGATCGCGACGAGCGCCGCGACGAGCGCCGCGACGAGCCCCGCAGGGAGGAACCGCGCCGCTCGCGTCCCGCCGAGCGCGAGACGGAAGAGGTCGAGGTCCCGCGCGCCGCGCCCGCGTCGTCCTTCGGCGCCGGCCTGGTCGGTGACGCGCCTGCGCCCGAGCCTGAGGCGACGTTCGAGCCCGAGCCCGAGCGTGCGCCGGAGCCCGAGGCCGAGCCCGAGGTCGACGTCCCGCGCCGCGAGGCCGAGGCGCCGCCGTCCGGCGGCGGCTTCGGGGCCGGTCTCGACTGATCCGAGGCCTGGCCGCGGCCGCTCGATGACGATCGCCTCGCGCCTGCCCGCGCTCCCCGACGGCTTCGTGCTGGAGGCGGGCGCGCGCGGCGTCCTCGCGTGCAGGCCCGACGACGTGGAAGCGCTGGCCGCCGCGGGCTTCTCGCCCGACGGCCTGCGCCGCGGCGCCGACGGGAACGAGCTCCAGGACGCCGAGGAGTCCGGCAAGGAGCCGCTCGGACGGCTGGAGGTCGGCGGCCGCGCGTGCCTCGCGCGTCGATTCCGGCACGGCGGCCTCGCTCGCGTCCTCACCGGCCGCCGCTTCCGCGACCCCGCGCGTCCGTTCCTGGAGCTCGCGCTGTCGGAGCGCCTCGCCGCTCTCGGCGTCCCCACGCCGCGCGTCGTCGCGGCGCGCGCGGTGTCCGTCCGGCCGTACGGGTTCGAGCTGACGCTCGTGACCGAGCGGGTCCCCGGAACGGTGGACGTCGGGCGCCTTCTGGGCGACGTGCGCCGGGGGAGTGCCGGCCGCGCCCGGCTCCGGCGCGCGCTCGCGTTCTCCGGCCGTCTCGTCCGCGCCCTCCACGATGCGGGCTTCGTGCACGCCGACCTCCAGCCCGCGAACGTCCTCGTCGCGGAGGACGAGGGCGACGACCGCGCGTGGATCCTCGACCTCGACCGCTCCCGGTTCGAGGGCGACGGCCCGCTCGAGCCCGCTGCACGGGCCCGCAACCTCGGCCGGCTCTGGCGCCACGTCCGTCGACGCGAGCGCGACTACGGCGCGGTGCTCACGGGCGCGGACCACGCTCGCTTCCTGCGTGCGTACGGCGCCCGCGGGAGTGCGCTCCGCGACCTCGCCGCGGCGATCGATCGCGCTGCCGACGCGCGCGGCGGGCTGCACCGCGTCGGGTGGTGGCTGGAGCGCCGATTCGGCCACGGACACGACGCGCGCGCGCGCGGCCGCGAGTAGCTAGGGTCAGCTCGGCCAGTCGGCGAGGACGACGCGCGGGTAGAGCGGCCCGTCGGGGCTGAGGGCGCTCGCCAGGAGCGCCACGGTCCAGCGCCGGTGGCGGCGGACGAGCAGGGGCGACCGCAGGCGGGCGTTGTCGGTCTCGATCCTTCGCTCGAGGGATCGGCGTAGCGCGCGCGCGTCCGCGTCGCGGCCGCCCTCGCGCAGGACGAGCGCCCGGGTTCCGCCGACGACGATCCGGTCGGGGAGCTCGGCGCCGTGGCGCTCGACGAGGTCCCAGGCCTCGGCCGAGGCCTCCTCGGCGCCGGCGGCGTCGCCGCGCTCGCGCGCCATGCGCGCCTCGATCGCTCGCGCGAGAGCGACGATCCGGACGAGCCCGAGCTCCTGCGCGAGCGTGCGCGCGCGCCGGACGAGGTCGGTCGCACCCTCGATGCGCTCCTCGGCGAGCAGCGTGCCGAGGAAGACCGACGCGATCGCCTCGCCCCTGCGGTCCTCGATCCGGCGCGCCGCGAACAGCGCGTCGCGCAGCTGCAGCTCGGCGTCCCGCTCGCGCCCGACGTCGGCGAGCAGCCTGCCGCGGCGGGCCGCGACCTCGACCTCGATGCGTCCCTCGCCGGCCTGCAGCGCGAGGTCGGCGGCGCGCTCGAACGCGCGCGCGGCGCGGAACGGCCGGCCGACCATCC
>JBCDGE010000180.1:0-9501 GCA_038757895.1 Planctomycetota bacterium
CGGCGCGTGTTTGGAGAGCAGGGCGCGTAGGCGCTCGGCGCGTGTTTGGAGAGCAGGGCGCGTAGGCGCTCGGCGCGTGTTTGGAGAGCAGGGCGCGTAGGCGCTCGGCGCGTGTTTGGAGAGCAGAGCGCGTAGGCGCTCGGCGCGACACGAAGAAGGGCGCCCCCGGCCGAAGCCAGGGGCGCCCTGTTCATGCCGCTAGGCGGCCGTGAACTCCGTCAGGAGATCAGTTGCCGACCGGCGTCCAGACGAGCGTGTCGACCGAGACGAGGCCAGCCGCGGCGAGGGCGGGCTCGGAGCCCATGTCGCCACCAGCGGTGAAGGCCGCGTCGAAGGCCGGGATGCGGACGAAGGCGTCGTACGAGCCGCCGGCCTGCGTCGGACGGTTCTGCGTACCAAGGATGTCACCGGCCTGGTTGATGAAGAACGCGCGGTTGCCCGTCTTCGTGGCCTGGACCGGCCAGCAGTAGCAGCACCACATGATCTCGGCGTTCGACGAGCCCGGGAGCGAGCCAGCGGTGTTACCACCGACGGCGTTCTCCGCGAAGGCGCCGATCGGCGCGGTGGCGCTGGCGTCCGGCAGGAACATCTTGAAGTAGTAGCCCTGGCGCTCGACGACGCCGTCGGTGCCGTCGTTCTGCACGTTGCCGAAGGCGACGGGCAGGTAGGTCGGGTCGAGCAGGTCGGCCGCAGCGCCAATCGCCGGGACGCCGGCGTTGAAGATGCGGATCGGCTGCGCGCCGGCAAGCTCGGCGAAGTAGCCGTGCTCGCCGCCGCCGTCGGCGTCGGTGTCGATGGCGGCCGAGGCCTGAAGCTGCTGCTGAGCAGCGGCGATCGAACGAAGGGTCGCGATCGCGGCGTTCTCGTTGGCCGAGATCCGAGCGCTGACGAGCTTCGGAATCGCCACGGCGGCGATGATTGCGATGATGGCGACGACGATCATCAGCTCGATGAGCGTGAAGCCAGCGTTACGGGTGTTGCGGTTCATCTTCTCCAAGTGTCCCTGAAAGGAGGAGGCGGAGCCCCCCGGGCCCCGCGGAGGGGTCCCTAGTGGTTGGTAGGGTCGAATCTGTTGAGTCCAGTCCCCTCCGCGGAGACCAGGCTTGGCGCTGACCGTGGTCGGCTTCACGCCACCGGTCTCATCGACGGAGGGCTGCGGGCTTCTTGAGCACAGGAGGTGTCATTCGTAAGAAACGTCTTGGAAGCGCGAGACGTCGCATCCCGAAACGGCGAACGCCGCCCACGCATGCGTGGGCGGCGTTCGCTCGCTGCCGGTCGGAAAACGTTTCCGCTCAGCCCGACTGCAGGTTGCTGACCATGTCGAGGATCGGAGCGAAGATGGCGAGGACGACCCCGCCGACCACGATGCCCATGAACGCGATCAGAAGCGGCTCGATGAGGCTCGTCAGCGCCTTCACCTGGGCCTTCACCTGGCTGTCGTAGAACTCGGCGATCTTCTCGAGGAGCGCCTCGAGCGCGCCGGTGCGCTCGCCGATCGCGATCATCCGGGTGACCATCGGCGGGAAGATCTTCTCCTCGGTCAGCGGCTCGGACAGCAGGTTACCGCTGCGGACGCTGTCCCGCGATGCGAGCACTGCCTTCGTGAGCACCCAGTTGCCCGAGGTCGCCGCGACGATGTCGAGCGTGGACATGATCGGCACGCCGGAGCGGACGAGCGTCGCGAACGTGCGGCTGAAGCGCGCGAGGCAGACCTTCTGGAACAGGATCCCGAAGACGGGCAGCTTCAGGAGGAGCGCGTCGAAGAAGCGCTGGCCCGCGGTGGTCCGCTTGAACATGACCAGGCCGATCGCACCGCCGATCGTCGCGCCGAACACCAGCGTCGCGTTGCCGCGCAGGAAGTTCGACATGTCGAGGACGAGCTGCGTGATGGCCGGCAGGTCGGCGTCCATCGACTCGAACACGTTCTTGAACGTGGGGACGACCCCCATCATCAGGAACGCCGTGATGCCCAGGACGAGGACCATGGAGATGACCGGGTAGGTCATCGCGGACTTGATCTCGCGCGACAGCTCCTCGGCGGCCTCCATGTAGTCGGCGAGACGATTCAGGATGATGTCCATCTGACCCGAGACCTCGCCAGCCTTCACCATGCTCACGTAGAGCGGGGTGAAGACCTTCGGGCAGAGCTCCATCGCGGCCGAGAGATCGGAGCCTCCGCGGACGGAGTCGACGAGGATCTCGCAGGTCTTCTGCATCCCCTTCGACTCGGCCTGGTACCCGAGCACCTCGAGCGACTCCAGGAGCGAGAGGCCCGCGCCCACCATCGTGGCGAGCTGGCGGGTGAAGATCACGACCTCCTGCTTCTTCGCCCGCGCGCGCGAGCGACCGCTGCTATCGGTCTTGTCCTCCTGCTGGTCCTTCGAGCGCGAGAACGGGATCTTCCGTGCACTGCCCTCATTGAGCTTCAGGATGATCAGGTTCTTCTTCCTGAGCTCGGCGACCGCGTCGGCCTTCGTCTCCGCCGAGATCGTGCCCTCGACGGTCGAGCCTCCGGCGTTCTTCGCTGCGTACTTGAACTCTGCCACTTGGGAGTCCTCGGGTCGTGGGTGTGCGGTGCTGGCGGGCCTGCGTGAGCAGTACGGACGGGATCAGTCGTCGAGCGTGATGCGCAGCACTTCCTGAACGGACGTGATGCCTCGCATGGCGTTGAGAACTCCGACACGACGAAGGGTGAGCATCCCCTCCTCGATCGCCTGGAGCTTGAGCTCGTCCTTCGGCTTGCCCTCGACGACCATCCGGCGGAGCCGGGGCGTCATCGTGAGCGTCTCGAGGATCGGGAACCGGCCCTTGTAGCCGGCCGTGCAGCGCGCGCAGCCCTGGGGGTCGGGCTCGTAGAGCTCCATGGGCTGCTCGAAGTCGGACTCCAGGAAGCCGATGTTCAGGAGCTCCTCGCGGGGCGGCTCCTCCATCGGCTGCTTGCAGTTGGGGCAGAGCCGCCGACCGAGTCGCTGCGCGCAGATGCAGAGGATGGAGCTCGACACCATGAAGGGGTCGATGCCCATGTCGATGAGTCGCGTGATCGTCGCGGCCGCGTCGTTCGTGTGCAGCGTCGACAGGACGAGGTGTCCGGTGAGCGCCGCCTTGATCGCGATGTCGGCGGTCTCCTTGTCCCGGATCTCGCCGATGAGGACGATGTCAGGGTCCTGACGCAGGATCGAGCGCAGCGCGCCGGCGAACGTCGTGCCGCGCTTGGGGTTGACGGGCACCTGGTTGATGCCGTCCATCCGGTACTCGACCGGGTCCTCGACCGTCGTGACGTTGACCTCGGGGGTCGTGACGGCCGCGACGCAGGAGTACAGCGTCGTCGACTTGCCGGAGCCCGTAGGGCCCGTGACCAGGAGCATCCCGTACGGCGAGGCGACGGCCGTCTCGACGTCGTCGAGCGACTTCGTCTCGAAGCCCATCGAGTCGAGCTTCATCGACAGGTTGCCCCCGTCGAGGATCCGGATGACCGACTTCTCGCCGCCGACGACGGGGAGGATCGAGAGGCGGAAGTCGACGGTCCGCCCCTGGTACTTGATCCGGAACTTGCCGTCCTGCGGCGCGTGACGCTCGGCGATGTCGAGGTGCGCGAGGATCTTCAGGCGGCTGGACAGCGCCGGCAGGAGCGACTTCGGCGGCGTCATGATCTGACGCAGCCTGCCGTCGATCCGGAACCGGACGCGGAGGAGCTTCTCCCCCGGCTCGATGTGGATGTCGCTCGCCTTCTCCTTGAGCGCCTGCAGGATGACCGCGTTCGCCAGCTTGACGGCGGGAGCGTCCTCGCCCTCGCCGCTGGAGTTCTCGATGTCCTGGGCTTCAGATTCGTCGCTCTTGACGTCGAGATCGTCCGTTTGGCCGACCTCGTCCATGATCTCGTCGACCGACGACTGACCGCCGTTGAGCAGCGTGTTCAGCGCCACGTTGACCATCGGCCGGTGGGCGAACACCGGGCGGACGTGGCACTGGGTCAGGCGCTTGAGATCGTCGAAGAGCAGGACGTCGAACGGGTCGGAGACCGCGATCGTCAGGACGTCGCCGTTCTTCGCGATCGGAACGAAGCCGCGATCCTGGCACAGCTCGGGCGCGACCACGTCGACGATCGCGGGGTCGAGCTCCACGCGCTTGAGGTCGACCGGCGGGATGCCCGCCGCGCGCCCCATGACCTCCATCAGCGCGGGCTCGGAGAGCTCGTCGCCATTCAGGAGCGCCTCGACGGGATCACCGTCGCCGGAGACGGCCTGCGCCCAGGCCTCCTCGGTGACGAGGCCCTCCTCGAGGAGGAGGCCCCTGACCTTCGTCGAGATCGAGACCATCTCAGGCCGCCTTCAGGGCGCTGTGGAGCTCCTTCGTGTCGGAGAGGACTCGCTCGGCGTCGCGCAGTCGGCAGTTGCCCGACTGGACGAGGTCCGCGAGCGACTGCGACATCGTCTGCATGCCGATCTGCCCGCCCGTCTGGATGTGCGAGTAGATCTGGTGGGCCTTGTCGTCCCGGACCAGCGCGCGGATACCCGGCGTCGCAATCATGATCTCGGCCGCGAGCGCGCGGCCGTCGCCGCGGGCGGTCGGGATCAGCTTCTGGCAGAACACCGCCTCCAGCGTGAACGAAAGCATCGTCCGCACCTGCTCCTGCTGGTGCGCCGGGAACACGTCGATGATCCGGTTGATCGTCTGGACGGCGTCCGAGGTGTGGAGCGTCCCGAAGGTCAGGTGGCCGGTCTCGGCGAGCGTCAGGGCCGCCTCGATCGTCTCGTGGTCTCGGAGCTCGCCGACGAGGACGATGTCGGGATCCTGGCGCAGCACGCTCTTGAGCGCGTTCTGGAAGCTCCGCGTGTCATCGCCGACCTCGCGCTGCGTGACCATGCAGCGCTTGTGGTAGTGCGTGAATTCGACCGGATCCTCGATCGTGACGATGTGGTCGTTCCGGTTCGAGTTGATGTAGTCGATCATCGCGGCGAGCGACGTCGACTTGCCGGAGCCCGTGACCCCGGTGAACAGGATCAGCCCCGACGCCATGTTGCAGAGGCGCGTGCAGACCTCGATGGGCATGCCGAGCTGCTCGAACGACGGCGTTCCGCTCGGGATCGAGCGGAGCACGCAGGCAACGGCGCCCCGCTGGTAGAAGGTGTTGACCCGGAAGCGGCCGTAGCCCTCGATCCCGAACGAGCAGTCGAGCTCCAGGTCGCGGTCGAGCCGCGCGATCTGCTCGGAGTTCAGGACGCTCGTCGCCAGGCGACGGGTCGTCTCCGCGTCCAGCGGCGGGTGCTCCACGGGCAGGAGCGTGCCGTTGACGCGAACACGCGGCGGGCTGCCGACGGAGATGTGGAGGTCGGAGCCGCCCTGGCGCACCAGCAGCGCCAGGAGTTCTTCCATCGTGATCATGAGACGAGCCTGGAGGGGGTATTCCGGACTCGTCCCCCATCGGCGCCCCGCGGGGAGGGACTGAAACGAATCGGGCCGGCGGGGGCCCGCGGCGGGCTGGCGCGGGGCCGCCCCCGCTCGTCCCATCCCGGGACGCGCTCCGTGCCTTCGAGGCGCTGTACGACGACGACGGCCCGGCCCAGGGGATTTCCCCGGGCCGGGCCGTCGAACGCGAGCGGGGCTCGCGCAGGCAGCCTCAGCGCCTCAGCTGCTCTTCTTCACCACGATCTCGACGCGGCGGTTCTTCGCCTTCTCGTCGCCGCTGTTCGGAGCGACGGGCGCGTACTGGCCGTGCCCGACGACGACGAAGCGACGGTCCGGGATCCGGGCGTCCGTGACGAGGTACTGCAGGACGGCCATCGCGCGGGCGATCGACAGGTCACGGTTCGAGGCGAAGCTCGACTTCTGGATCGGATCGCTGTCCGTGTGACCCTCGATGTAGAACTTCGAGCCCGAGTCGAAGTCCGACTTCAGGCGCGCCGCCACGGTCCCGAGCGCGGAGCGGCCGCTGTCGGAGAGCGTCGCCTTGCCCGACCCGAAGGTGATCTCGGCCGGGACCGAGATGACCGTGTCCCCGGCGCGCCGGGAGACGTCGATGCCCATCTCCTCCAGCTCGGGGAACGGGACGAGCGGGGCCTCGTCGGCGGTGTAGTTCGTCGGGATCGTGCCGGAGCCGGCCGAGGCCTTGGCGACCTCGAGCTGCGACCGCAGGTCCTCCTTCTCGAACGTCAGGAGGTCGAGGCGCTCCTGGAGCTGGACCTTGTCGGTCCGCAGGGCCGCGATCTCGCGGTCACGCTCCTCGACGGCCAGGCGCATCTGCGCCTCGGAGACGCAGGACGAGAGAGTGGGCGCGGCGACGAGGGCGAGCAGCAGTGCTGCGCGATGGCCGCGGCGCCGCCTCGGCTGGGTGTTCTGTGCGGTGTCGGTCGGAATCATGGGTCCCCTCGGAGTGAGTCGAACGCTGCCATCGCCCTCCCCACGCGTGCGCGCGGTCGGGGCGCCCTCCCGAGGGCCCGGACGAGGTCACGAGCCGAACGGCAGCAGCGTCAGCACATCCTTCCAATCGAGGAGGACGATTCCAATACCGAGGGCCAGGTACGGTCCGAACGGCAGGTATCTGCCGACGACCCGGGCCGTCCGCATGGCCTCCGGGATGCCCCGATTGGCCAGCTTCCGGCGCCTCTGGCGGGTCCGGACGACGTGGTACCAGCGCAGCATGTTCAGGACCCCCACGACGGCCGCCACGATGACGGCGATCACGAGCGCGAGGGCCACGCCACGCGTCCCGATGAATCCCCCACCGGCCGCCATGAGCTTCACATCACCGAAGCCCATGGCCTCGGTGCGGTAGATCCGGCTCCCGAGCCAGCCGACGCCGTAGAGGAAACCGCCCCCGAGCGCCATGCCGGCCAGGCACTCGCAGAGGGCCGAGACGCCGTCCACGGCCCCTCCCTGCGCCATCGCGAGGGCGATCGGACCCTCCGCATGCAGCGCGGGCACGAGGAACGAGGCCACCGGAGCGGCCCACATTCCGCCGATCGAGACCTGGTCGGGGATCTCGAAGCGGTCGAAGTCGACGAAGGTTGCGACGATCAGGCCGCACAGGACGACCGTCGCGACGGCCATGACGGCCCAGTCGCCCGGCGGGGCGGTCCGCCACGCGAAGTAGAACGCGAGGGCCCCGCAGATCTCCACGAGGGGGTACCGCCAGTGGATGCGCGTGGCGCAACCGCGGCAGCGGGCCCGCTGGAGCAGCCAGGAGAGGACCGGGAGATTCTCGCTCCAGGTGAGCTGGCGATCGCACTTCGGGCAGTGCGAGCGCGCCGGGCTCCAGACCGACGCCCCCTCGATCGGGAAGCGGTGGATGCAGACGTTCAGGAACGACCCGACGAACAGCCCGAGGACCGTCCAGAACACGCCGAACGCCGCGCTCTCCAGCGGCGGGAAGGCCTGTGCGACGAGGCTCGTTGCGGCGGACGCGATCATCAGCGGTCGGGGCTCCAGGAGAGGCGGACGCGGTCGACGTAGGGCGGCTCCCATGCGCCGGGTCCGGGGCGGACTTCGAGCTCGATGCGGAGGCGGATCGCGCCGCCCCCCAGGGAATCGGGCTCCATGGCACCGTTCGGCTCGTCGTACCGGACGGCTTGACCCAGTCCTTCTTCCCCTCCCCTGAGCGCGTCCGCGCGCAGATACTGCACGAGGTAGCTCCCCGATGAGCCGCCCGAGCCGCGGATCTCGGGGGAGAGCCAGGCGCGCGGATTCGAGCCCTTCGGAACGGGCGAGGAAATCGCAACGAAGGTCAGCGCCTCGACGAGCGGGTTCGCGAGCGGTTCGTCGATGACCAGCGGCGGCGCGACGTTCGGGATCGCGCCGGGGTTGCGATGGTGCGGGAGCTCGAAGCCGCCGCCGTCGCCGAGGAGCCAGAGCTGGCCCTCGGCGGCCCGCGGCATCCCCGCGCCGCGGATCCGACCGCCGGCGACGAGCAGCAGCGGCGTCCCGACGTCGATCCGACCGCGGACGACGAGGTCGCCGCCGGCGATGATCACCGTCCAGGGCGAGTCCGCCTCGCGCGCGGCGCGCAGCCACTCGGACAGGCACTCGGCACCCCTGGCGCTGTCCGCGAACGGCCGCTCGACCGGGTCCCACATCGGCGGCGGCAGATCGGGCGGAGCGGCGCGCTCCAGCCGGCCGTCGAGTTCGATCCGTCCCTGGGCCCGCAGGACGACGAGCCCCTCGGACTCGAGCGTGCACGTGTCACCCTCCAGGAGCGCGATCCGCGTCGCGCGGACGTCGCCCCGGGCCTCTGCGCCCCCCAGCGTCACCGCCCCGTCGGCGCCGTCCCCCGCCGCCGCGGGGTAGCGGATCCCCACGCGGCCGGTCCCGCTCCAGCGCGCCGTGCCGTCGCTCGCCGGGTCGTGTACAGGCACGAAGTCGAGGTCGTCGAGGAACTCGAACTCGTAGCTCTGGTCGCTCTCCGAGGGCAGAACGTCCTGGCGCGCCGCGAAGAAGCGGATCCGTCGGCCGAACGCGTCGCCGCCGGAGAAGTCCTTCAGCGACGGGACGACGCCGTCGCGCTCCTTGAAGACGAACTCGCGTGCGAAGCTGCCGTCGGGGATCGGGAGCGGCTGGGCGAAGTGGACCACGAGCCGCGCGCCGCCACCGCCCTCGGCGTCCTCGCCCTCGTTCGACTCGAGCACGATCCGATCGACCGCGATCGCGGGCGGATCGTAGAGGACCGGCTCGGGATTGCGCGGATCCCGGTAGGCGCGCACCTCGTACTCGCGCGGACGGATCGTGCGCGGATCGAGCGGCTCGTCGCACGCCAGGCGGAGCGGCTCCGTCCACTGAATCGGCCTCGTGTTCTCGGCCCCGGTCGCGGACGGGAGGAGTCTGAGGCGCGAGGTGGTCTCGGGCGACGCGTCGCGCAGCACGGCCTGACCGGTCGTCGCCCGGACGACCGGGTACGTGAGGGACACGGATCGCTCCAGCGACGCGCCGTCGAGCGAGCGCACGGCGCCGAGGAACGGGAAGCCCGCGATCGTCAGGCGGTAGGTCGCGCCGGGCACGTAGCCCCCGTCCGCGAGGTCGGGAGATCGCACGCCGTCCGGCACGAAGCGCAGCGAGCGCCCCTCGACCTCCCACCGACCCGACGCGACCCGGCTCGCCCCTGTCGCGCCGACGCGCTCGAGGCGGACCGACTCGAGCGTGACCGTCGTCTGATCGATCGGAGCGTCGAACGTGAGCCGGATGTCGTCGTTCAGCAGCAGCGACGTCTCCGGCTCGGGTCGGGCGTCGAGCAGTCGGAGCTCGGAGCGGGCCGCCCCGGGGTCGGAACAGGACGTCGCGAGGGCGAGCGCGACGGCCAGCGAGAGAGCCGTCGCGCGTCGGTCGGGGTTCGGACGGTCGATCCTCGGCGGCGCCATGCAGCGATCAAAGGCCCGAGGCCCGGGGGGGGCCCGGGCGATAGGCGCGCCCCCGCCCCCCACCACAACCCCGCCCCGCGACAAGGCGGGGGCGCCGGGGTGGGAAGCCCCCCCCCCCCCACCGGCGGGCACCGCACACAAACCGGCCACGGTACCC
>JBCDGE010000181.1:0-9477 GCA_038757895.1 Planctomycetota bacterium
CGCGCCGACGCGCTGGCGGGGTCGCCGCGGCGTCGAACCGACGTCCGGAGCACCGCCCAGCCGACGAGGACGACGAGCAGCGCGAGCACCGCGGTCGGCGCGCCAGGGCCGGCGCCGCGTCCCCCACCGGTGACCGGTCGAGCGGCGATGTCGCGCAGCACGATCGGAGCGCTCTCCGGCGTCTCCTCGACCTCGCCGAAGGGGTCGTCCTCGGCGCCCGCGAGCGCCGACACGCGGATGCGGAGAGGCTCGGACTCCAGGAACCGATAGCGCCCCTCCGCGGTGTCGAAGACCGAGAGCGGCACCGGCGGAATCTCCTCGACCCGCGCGTCGAGCGGCACGAGGTCGTACGTCACGACGCGCTCGCCGGCGTTCTTCTCGTCGGTCACGCCGAGCACGCGAAAGCGATCGAAGGCGTCGACGCGCGACAGATCGGGCGGGTCGAAGAACTCCAGGTTCCCGTCGCCGGTCCAGCGCACCTGGAACTCGATCGCGTCGCCGAGGTCGACGTCGCGACGGGTGGCGTCGCGCGAGACCTCGAAGCGGCCCACCGCGCCGGTCCACTCCAGCGGACGGCCGTTCTCCGGCACCGGGAGCACCTCGATCGAGAAGGGCTCCAGCGCAGCGTAGAACGAGCGCCGCTTGCCGCGAGAGAAGACGCTGGACGAGCGTCCGACCACCTCGGTGAACTTGAAGACCGAGCGGCCGAACTCGACCGTCCCCTCACGCGTGGCCACGAAGCGACGACGCAGGCGATAGGTCCGGAAGCGGCGGCCGTCGCGCTTGACGGCGTCGACCTCCTCGATCGACGCGACGCGGCGGCCCGGGCGGATGGCGATCTCGTAGGAGCCGCGCTGCGACGCGGTGCTCTCGAGCTCGACGACACCGTCCTGACGCTCCCACCAGGGGAGCTGGAGCTCGGCGTCGTCGAGGCCGCGGCGCTCGTCCCAGCCGAAACGCAGGTCGACGGTGTACGGCTCGCCCTCGTAGATCCGCGTCGGGAGCGGCTCGCATTCGAACAGGAGGAGCTGGCTCGCCTCGATGTCCTCCACGACCTCGAGGAGCATCGGCGCCGAGGGCGCGCTCCGGATCTTGCCGTCGATCTCGACGCGGAGAGGCGGGATCTCGTAGCGGCCGGCGCCGTCGTACCGGACGTCGAGGCCGTACGCCTGCGTCACGGAGATCTGGGCACGGCCGCGCGAGTCGTAGGCGACCTGGCTGCTGGTGCCGCCGGACGTGATGCGTCCGAATTCGAGGCCGTTGACCGCGGGCGGCTCCGCGAACCGGACCTTCACGTCGCCCTGGACACGGATGAAGATCTGAACGGGCTCGCCGAGCTTGACGAGGGCCGACGAGAGGAAGACCTGCAGGTCATCGTCGGTCCGCGCGCCCCGCTGCCGGGCGGCGGCCGGGGCCGTCGGCGAGGCCGTCGCCGAAAAAGGGGCAGCGGGCGCGCTGGGCGCGACGGACACCGCCAGCGAAGCCGCGACTGCGTACGCAGCAGCCGCGCGGCGCAGCGATGCGCCACGTGCACGTGAGGTCTGGATCGTCTGGTCCACGGTCTCTACCAATCCCCTTGGCTGTCCTTACCAGTCACGCTTGGCGGGCACCTTGCGGCGCATGCGGAGGGCGCGCCGTAGCCGCTCCCCGTTTTCCTGGTACGCGCGGTTCTGTTCCAGGAGGCGCTTGCGCTCCTCTTCGGTCATGAGCCGTTCCTCGGGCTCCGCTTCCTCGGCGTTGGCCTCGTCCGGCTGCGGCGCGTCCTCCTCGGACTCCTCGCGCTGCTCGCTCTCGGAGTCCTGCTCCTGGGAGTCGTCCTGCTCCGGGTCCTTCTCCTGGGGAGTCTGCTCGGACTGCTCGCCGTCCTTCGACTCCGAGTCCTCGTTCTCGGAGGACTCCTCGTCGTTCTCGTTCTTCTCCGAGTCCCCCTCCTCGGAGTCGGACTGGTCCTGCTGGTCCTGCTTCTGCTGCTCCTCGCGCTGCTTCTCGACGTCGTCGAGCTCGCGGAGTCGGCGGATGATCAGCTCGGTGTTCGCGCGCGCGTCCTCGTCGTCGCCGAGCCGCAGCAGTTCGACGAAGCGCTCCCGTGCGCGCAGATAGATGCGGCGCGCGACATCGATCGGGTCCTCGTCGTCCTTCCCCGCGGCGTCCTTCGTCGACGCGCTCGTCGGAGGGGGCGGCGGGCCGCCGGAGATCTCGGGGATGGTCTCGAAGACCGCCTCGGCCGCCGCGAGTTCCAGCGAGCCGAGCGCGTAGACGGCGTCGAGGCGCGCCGGCCCGCCCGCGGAGCGCGCGCGCTCGTACGCAGCCGCCGCTCGCTCGACCCGGCCCGCGGCGTCGGTCGCCGCCTCCTCCGTTCCCCCATTCGCGGAGGCAGTCGTTCCGCTCGGCGCCGCCGTGTTCCCCGAGGCCGCGAGGGACCCCGTGTCCTGAGCCGCAGCGGCGGACGCGAGCAGCGTGACGGCGCGGGCGTACTCGACCTCGGCGCGGTCGGCGTCCCGAAGAACGTCGAAGCCAAGCGCGTCGAGGGCACCCGTCATGGGCGCGAACGCGGCCTCCGACGTGCCGCGCGACACGCGCTCCAGCCACCGGCGCCCGCGGGCGAAACCGTCGGGGACGAGCATCCGATCGGCGACGGCGACCGCGTCGTCGAACGCCCCGTCCTCGGCGAGGGCGCGCATCCGCTCGACGCCGGCGCCGAGGGAACCGCGCCACGGCTCTGCGTCCTGCTGGGCGTCCCGCTCCGGGTCCGCGCAGCCGCTCGAAGCAGCTACCGCGCCGGCGACGGCGAGCATCAGGAGGACTCCGGTCGTGTGCTTCGTCATGCTGCCACTCCTTCTCCGTCGTTCGGACCCTCGCCGCCGCTCCCGGCCCCCTCGTTCGATTCACCCGCCGTGCCCGCTGGCCGCTCGTCGCGCCCGGCGACCTCGCGCAGGCCGCCCTCGAGGAGCAGCAGCACGAGCGCCAGCACGAGCGGCCACTGGTAGCGGTCGCGCGGCACGCGCTCCTTGCCGTCGACGATGTCGCGTCCCTCCATCGGAGCGATCGCGCGGCTGTAGAGCTGCTCCAGCGGCAGCACGCGACCGCGCGCCTCCAGGTAGATCCCGCCGGTCGTGTCGGCGATCGCGCGGAGCGACTCCGATTTGAGCTGGGAGACGACGTCGGCCGGGCCACCGGTCGCCTCGGGGTCGATGACGAATCCGCCGGATCCGTCGGGGACCTTGCCGCCACCCTCGGTGCCCATGCCGAGCACGTGCACGCGGATCCCGCGGTCGCGCGCCGCCTCGGCTGCCGCGAGCCCCTCGCCGGTGAGGTCCTCACCGTCCGTGACGAGGACGACCGCCTCGTTCGCGCCGCTCGCGTTCTCGAAGCGGTCCAGCGAGAGCCGAAGCGCGGCGCCGAGGTCGGTCCCCCCCTGGCGGTTGTCGTCGGGCGACAGCCGCTGGAGGAAGTACCGGATCGTGTCGAGATCCGGCGTGAGCGGAGCGACGTCGCGCGCCTGGCCCGCGAACGCGACGAGCGCGACGCGCTCGCCCCGCATCACGTCGAGCAGCGCGCCGACCTCGGCCTTGGCGCGCTCCAGGCGATTCGGCTCGACGTCCTCGACGAGCATCGACCGCGACGTGTCGAGGGCGACGACGACGTCGATCCGGCGCTCCTGGACGGGCACGAGCGCGAAGCCCCGGACGGGCCCGACGAGCGACGCGACGATCAGCAGCAGCGCGAGCGAGCCGAGGAGCGCGCGCGTCCAGGCGCGCCGACGGATCCAGCCCAGCACGTCGTCGTTCCGGGCGCGGCGGCGCAGCGCGGGGAAGAGCCGGCCGAGATGACGAGGATCGGCGACGGCGCGCAGCGCAGCGAACCGACGCGGCAGCACCCACGCGCACGCCAGGAGCGGTACGAGCCCGAGCCACAGCGTCCACACGACCTCGGGCCGGAGGATCTCGATGTCCATCACGGCATCCTCCGGGCGATCGTGACGCCGGCGATCATCGCGCCGACGAGCAGGAACAGCGCGGGCGCCAGCACGAGCGGGTACAGGTCGTAGCGCTCGGCGAAGCGCTCCTCGACGCGCGGCGTGCGCTCCAGCTCCTCGATCTCGGCGTAGGCCGACTCCAGCTCCTCGCGGTTCTCGGCGTGGAAGAACCGCCCGCCGGTGAGCTCGGCGATCTTCGGCAGCTCGCCGACGTTCGACTGGACGCGTCGGGAGCGGCCGAACGGTCGTTGCTCGATGAACGTGCGCGGGCCTGCGTAGACCGTGTAGACGCGGATGCCGACCTCGGCCGCGGCCTTGGCGGCGTCGAGCGGCTTGGTGTAGTGGAGCGTCTCCTCGCCGTCCGTCAGCAGGATGGCGATCCGGGACTCGGAGTCGCTGCCCGAGAGGACGTCCACGGCCTGCGCGAGCGCACCGCCGATCGCGGTGCCGTCGAGCCGCTGCTCCCTCTCGACGTCCGTCTCCGCGAGGACCTCCTTGAGCGACTCGACGTCGAGCGTGAACGGCACGAGCAGGTCCGCGTACCCGGCGAACCCGAACAGCGCGACGTTGTCCCGCGCGCCCTCCTCGTCCGTCATGCGCCGCTCGGCGAAGTCGGCGACGACCGACCGGACGACGTCGAAGCGCCGCGGCGCGGACGGGCGCGGGCGCTGCTCCATCGAGCTGGACCGGTCGAGGAGCAAAGCGATGTCGATCCCCTCGCTCTCGCGCCCGGTGGCGATGCGCCCCTCCAGCGGACGCGCAAGCGCGACGAGTACGAGGATCGCGGCGGCGATCCGCGCGGCGGCGGGCACCCAGCCGAGCCGAACGGCGGGCCCGGACGCGACCGGAATGTCGTCGGTGCCGATCGTCGGGACGCGCGCCGACGCGTGACGGCGCGGCTCGCGGCCGCGCCACAGGAGGACGATCGCGACGGGGATCGCGAGCAGGAACCAGGGGTCGGCGAACGAGATCCCGCCGACCTCGAAACGACCCTCGGCGGTACTGCGCGAGACGGTCTGCAGGAGGGCGAGCGGGCTCACGGTCGAACCTCCCCCGTCACGCGCAGCGCGCGCTCGACGGCGTCCTTCGCGGCGAACGACGTCGGGTCGCTGCCGCCGAACCGGACGACGCTGAGCTCGCGGACGAGCGCCGCGGCGTCCTCGCGGACGCCCTCGGGCACGCGCTCGTCCTGCGCGAGTCCTGCCGCCCACTGCTCGTCCGTCGCGGACGGATCGCCGCCCTGGCGCAGCTCGTCGAGCGCGGCGCGGACGAGCGGCCCGAGCTCGGACATGATCGCGCGCGGATCGGCCGACGGATCGAGCGCCTCGATCCGTGCGCGCGGCGACGGGGGCGGCGCGACGGCACCGGGCGCGCCAGGCCGACGGCGGTACCGCAGGATCCCGAAGGCCGCGAACGGGAGCGCCACGAGCGCGAGCATCGCGAGGACGACGAGGCGCGGGTCGCCGAGCCGCCGGTCCTCGACGTCGCGGAACCCGCGCATGGGTCGCGGCGCGTCCTCGCCCTCCTCCAGCGCGGGCAGCACCTCGATCGCGGAGGGCTCGACGGTGAACGACGAGCCGTCCGCGAGCGTGAACGGGACCGGGGGGATCGCGGCCTCGCCGGGCTCCAGCGCGAGCACCGTCCACTCCAGCTGGACCGCGGGACGCGCGTAGACCGGCGTGTCGGCGTCGATCGTCGCCGTCGGCCCGTCGACGACGCTCCACGCGTACCCGAGCGCGAACGCCTTCTCGTCGAGCGTGGCGCCCTCGGCGCGCGCGCCGTCGAGCGTCACGACGAGCCGCAGCGGCTCGCCGATGAGGACCGGGCCGGCCTCGTACGTCGCGGCGTCGTTCGCGTCGTCGGACGCGAGCACGAGGCGCGCCTCGCCGACGACCTCGGCGCTCGGCCGGCGGGCAGCCTCGCTCTCGAGCTGTCCGCCGAGCTGAGCCGCCAGCGAGAGAGTGAGCAGGAACGCCCCCATCATCCCGCCACCTCCGTCCTGGAGCGCGGACCGCGCGCCATCGCGCGGCGACGGAAGAACCGCACGATCGGACCCGCGAGGTCACCGTCGGTGCGAACGTCGATCCACTCGGCGCGCGCGCGCTGGAAGGCACGTCCGATCGCGAGCCTGCGCGCCTCTGCGGACGAGGCCCACGCCTCGCGCGTCTCGGCGCGCCGCCCGTCGATCTCGCGGACCTCGCCGTCCTCCATGCGGACGAGCCGCAGTACGCCGGCCTCGGGGAGCGACTCCTCGAACCGATCCACGAGCCGGATCGCGATCACGTCGTGCCGCCGCGACAGACGCGCGAGCGCCTCGGACCAGCCCGGGTCGCCGCGCTCGGTCCCGTCGGCGCCGACGCCGGAGAAGTCGCTGAGCACGAAGACCATCGCGCGACGGCGCAGCGTCATCGCCTGCGCCTCCAGCGCGAGCCGGAGCGAGGACGGCCCGGGAGTCACGGGCGCCGCCTGGATCTCGCGCACGAGCCGTAGTACGTGGCGCGAGTGGCGCGCCGCGTCGAGGTGCAGGCCGGGCGTCCGCCCGAAGAGAGTCAGGCCGACGCGGTCCTGGTGCCGCACCGCCACGAACGCGAGCAGCGCAGCGAGCTGCGAGGCCGCGTCGCGCTTGGTCTCGCCGAAGGTCGCGAAGTCCATCTCCAGCGCCGTGTCGACGACGAGGTGGATCGTGAGCTGGCGCTCCTCGCGGTACGACTTGACGAACGGCTCACCGGTGCGCGCGGTGACGTTCCAGTCGATGGCGCGAACCTCGTCGCCGGGCTGATACGGGCGGACCTCCTCGAACTCGATGCCCTGACCGCGGAACGTGCTGCGGTAGCCGCCCGCGAGCGCCGTGTTCACGAGCCGGTGCGTGCGGATCTGGATCTGCCGCACGCGAGCCATCAGCTCGGGTGCGAGCAAGGGAGCGCCCCGGGACTCGTCCGCCCCGCCGCTCGCCGATGATCCTGTGAGCCAGCCCACGCGCAAACCCTCCGGGTCAGCGGTCGAGCGGCACGCGCTCCAGGATGCGGCGGACGATCTCGTCGGTGGCGACGCCTTCGGCCTCCGCCTCGTACGTCGGGAGGATCCGGTGACGGAGCACCTCGGTCGCGACCGCCTTGACGTCCTCGGGCGTGGCGTACGCGCGCCCGGACATGAACGCCGACGCGCGCGCCATCAGCGCGAGCCAGATCGACGCGCGCGGCGAACCACCGAACTGGATCATCGGGACGAGCTCGGAGAGCCCATGCTCGGCGGGCGCCCGCGTCGCCTCGACGATCGCGAGGATGTACGACGCGAGCGGCGGCGCGATCACGACCTCGTCGACGAGCCGACGCGCCTCCAGGATCGACTCGGTGGTGACGACCTCGCTGATCGGCTCGGGCGGCGACGTGCGCGCCATCATGTCGAGGATCTCCAGCTCCTCCTCGCGGCTCGGGTACTCCAGGTGCACCTTCAGCGCGAAGCGGTCGAGCTGGGCCTCGGGCAGCGGGTACGTGCCCTCCTGCTCCAGGGGGTTCTGCGTCGCCAGGACGAGGAACGGCCGCGGCAGGTCGAACGTCTGCCCGCCGATCGAGACCTGGCGCTCCTGCATCCCCTCCAGCAGCGCCGACTGGACCTTGGCCGGCGCGCGGTTGATCTCGTCCGCGAGGACGAAGTTGGCGAAGATCGGGCCCTGGCGGACGGTGAACGTGCCGTCCTTGACGCTGTAGATCTCGGTGCCGACGAGGTCGGACGGCAGGAGGTCCGGCGTGAACTGCAGACGCGCGAACGAGCCCTTCACGCCCCGCGCGAGGGCGGCGACGGCCAGGGACTTCGCGAGCCCCGGGACGCCCTCCAGGAGGATGTGGCCGCCGGTCAGGACGCCGAGGAGGAGGCTCCGCGTGAGCGCTTTCTGGCCGACGAGCACGGCCCCCATCGCGTCGGTCAGCTCGGTGGTCCAGGCGCTGGCGCGCTCGATCTCCGCTTCGACGGTCGCGGTCGGTCGGGTCGTGGCTTCGGTCACGTCGTGGAGGGTTCGGGGCTACAGAGGCGGACTCGGCGGGCGGACTCGGCGGGCGACCATGCTACGGAACGGCGGGCCACGAGTTGGCCGGCGGAGGGGCCCTTTGGGGGCCTGTTTGCGCCCCCCTTGCGTTCGAGGTCCGGAGTCCCCGTGTGCGACCTCCGGATCACAGAACGGCCCGCTCGCGGAGCGCGTCCCGGGCCCGCAGGACCTGCCTGGCGTAGGCGAGCGCGCCCGTCGTCCGATCGCCGCGCGCGC
This sequence comes from Planctomycetota bacterium, assembly GCA_038757895.1. Lineage (GTDB taxonomy): Bacteria > Planctomycetota > UBA1135 > UBA1135 > Saltatorellus. The sequence continues at coordinate 8,235 of JBCDGE010000181.1, forward strand.
GGGCGGTCTCCTCGGACAGCACCCACCCCTCGTAGCTCCCGTGGCGGTCGATCCAGCGGAACAGCTTCGCCCGGCCGGCGTTGTAGGAGACGAGGACCGCCTCCAGGCTCCAGCGGCCGCGGTGCTCCAGGAGCCACGCGAGGTGCGCGGCCCCGAGCCGCACGTTGAGCGCCTCGTCCTTGAGGAGGACCTGACGCAGGGCCTCGTCGTCCGACGGGACCTCCAGACCGGCGCGGCGCGCGGCGTCGCGTGCCGCTCCGGGCACGAGCTGCATCAGCCCCAGCGCGCCGGCCGCCGACACCTGCCCCGAGCGGCCGCGACTCTCCGCGAACATGATCCCGCCGAGCAGGTGCGGCGAGACGTCGTGCTCGGCGGCGGCGGTGCGCAGGGCGTCGGCGTGGCGCTCGACGAGCGCGAGCCCGCGCTCCTCCGTCACCATCCCGTGCGCCATTCGGAGCATGCCCGCCAGCGGCGCGGGCGAACGACCGCCGTCCCGCACCACCGCGCCCGCGATCGCCACGGGGACGCCGAGCGCGGCGGCCGCGAAGAACAGGCTCCCGAGGCGCGTGTCGCGGTGCATCCGCGGTCGGATCAGCGCGAGCCGCCGTCCTCCAGGGGCACGACGATCTCACGCGTGCGGACGAGCCAGTCCGCGCGGCGCTTCGACTCCATCGGGAGCGGGCCGAGCTCGCTGCCGTGCATCCGCTCGAGCTCCCGCAGCGCGCGCTCCGCGAGCATCGGCTCCCCGACCTCGGAGATGATCGTCAGCAGGAACAGACGCGCCTCGCGCGTCCCCTCGCCCGCGAACTCGTCGAACCGGGGCGCGCGCAGGTTGCGGCGCTCCAGGGCGGCGAGGAACCAGGAGAACGGGTCACGCCGATCCACCTCGTCCCACCACTGGAACCAGCGGTCGGCGGGCAGCGGCTCGTCGCGGAAGTCGACGCAGGTGAGAATCACGAGCTCCTGGCCGAGGACCTCGTCGTCGGGGTTCTCGGCGAGGCTGCGCGCGAGCACGGGCACCGCGCGCGCCACGAGCTGGCGCGAGAGGATCAGCGACGCGTCCCGGCGCAGCTCGTCGTCGGGCGACCGCATCGCGCTGAAGAGTTCGTCGTGCGCGCGGTCGCCCAGGATCGCGAGTCCCTCGCGCGCCGCCGGCCGGACGGCGGGGCGGGCGCGGGCGCGCCGGAGTGGCCCCACGTGCGGCGGCGCCCCCCCGGCGGCCCGGGCCCCGCGGCCCCCCCCC
>JBCDGE010000182.1:0-9466 GCA_038757895.1 Planctomycetota bacterium
CAGCCGGTCGAGGCCGCGCCGGCCGCGGCCGAGCCCGCCGCGCAGGAGCCCGCTCCCGCCGAGCCCGCACCGCAGCCTGCGGCCGAGACCGCGGAACCCGCTCCGGCGGCCGCGTCGGCGACTCCGACCGAAGCACCCGCCAAGGCCGCTCCCGCGGCAGAAGCGGCTCCGGCCCCGGCCGATGCCGCCGCGGCGGACAAGCCCGCCGAGGGCGCGAAGCCGCGCGGCAACGTCGTCGGCTTCATCGATCCGTCCAGCTTCCAGGCCGCGCAGACGCAGCGCCGTCGCCCCGACTCGCGCCGCCTCCAGTCACGCGACGACGCGACGCCGGACGTGCGTCCGACCTTCGGTCGCGACCGCAACCGCCAGGCCGGTCCGACCGGACCGCGCGGCAAGATGACCGCCGCCGAGCTCCGTGAGCGCGAGCAGGGCCGATTCCTGCGCCGCAACCGCGCCGCGGGCGGGCCCCCGGGACGCCGCTCCGGCGGCGGACGCGGTGGATCCCGCGACCAGGTCACGGAGTCGCCCTACAAGGACGGCAGCGTCACGATCGAAGAGCCGATCACGATGTCGAAGCTCGCGGATGCGCTCGCGCTCAAGAGCAGCGTCGTCCAGAAGCGGGCCCTGGAGCGCCAGTACGGGATGTTCACGCTGAACTCCATGCTGGATACGGACACCGCGACGCTCCTGGCCTCCGAGTTCGGAGTCGAACTGGAGGTCAAGCAGGAGGTCACTGCCGAGCAGCAGATGATCGACGAGGTCGCGAAGAAGCGGAGCGAGATCGAGGAGGAGCACCTCGTCGAGCGCGCCCCCACCGTCGCATTCCTCGGCCACGTCGACCACGGCAAGACGACGCTGATCGACAAGATCCGCGAGACCAAGGTCGCCGACAAGGAATCGGGCGGCATCACGCAGCACGTCGGCGCGTATCAGGTGAAGACCCGCAAGGGCCACACGGTCACGATCGTCGACACGCCGGGCCACGAGGCCTTCACCGGCATGCGCGCACGCGGCGCGAAGGCGGTCGACATCGTCGTCCTCGTGGTCGCCGGGGACGACGGCGTCAAGCCCAGCACCGTCGAGGCGATCAACCACGCCAAGGTCGCCGAGACGCCGATCGTCGTCGCGCTGAACAAGAAGGACCGCCCGGAGTTCAACGCGAACGCCGTGATCCAGCAGCTGATGGGTCAGGAGCTCGTGCCGGAGCAGTACGGCGGCTCGACGGCGATGTTCGAGACGTCCGGCATGACCGGCGACGGCATCGACGAGCTCCTGGAGCACATCTTCCTGATGGGCGACGCCGAGCTCGGCCTGCGCGCGCACCCCGACGGCCCCGCCGCCGGCGTCGTGCTGGAGGCCGAGATCCAGCAGGGTCGAGGCATCGTCGCCCACCTGCTCGTCCAGGACGGCACGCTCAACAAGGGCGACGTCATCCTCGCGGGCGAGGGCTACGGCAAGGTGCGCCAGATCCTCGACGACCGCGGCAAGACGATGAAGCTCGCCGGGCCGTCGACGCCGATCTCGGTGACCGGCCTCGACGCCCTCCCGGGCGTCGGCCAGCCGTTCCACGTGATCGAGACCCTGGCGCAGGCCAAGGAGATCGCACAGGAGCGCGAGCGCACGAACCGCGCCAAGCTGCTCGCGTCGAAGCGCGAGCCGAGCCGCGAGCTGGAGGCGATCCTCGGGTCGGCGCCGAAGACCGAGCGCGAGATCATCAACGTGATCGTCCGCGCGGACGTCCAAGGCTCCGTCGAGGTCATCCGCCAGGAGATCGACGCGCTCGACCACGACGAGGTCGAGGTCAAGCTGGTCCACGCCGGCGTCGGCCCGATCACGGAGAGCGACGTCGACCTCGCCACGACCTCGGACGCGCTCCTGATCGCGTTCCACGTCTCGGTGAACCCGAAGGCGCGCCAGGCGGCCGAGCGCGGCGGCCTGACCGTCCGCCGGTACAGCGTGATCTACGAGCTGCTCGACGACCTGCGGCGCGTCATGGAAGGCGCCCTCAAGCCGGAGTTCGAGGAGGAGGTCACGGGTCACGTCGAGATCCGGCGCATCTTCAAGTCGTCGAAGATCGGCCTGATCGCGGGCTGCATGGTCCTCGACGGCACCGTGAAGCGGAACAGCAAGATCCGCCTGCTCCGCGACGACACCGTCGTGCACACGGGCCAGATCGGCTCGCTGCGCCGCGAGAAGGAAGAGGCGAACGAGGTCCGCTCGGGCTTCGAGTGCGGCATCGTCCTCAAGGATTACCGCGACATCCGCGAGGGCGACGTGATCGAGACCTTCCGGATGAAGGAGATCAAGCGGACGCTCTGACGTCCGCCCGGTCCCTCCGACCCGCGTCCTGAGTCCTGCGCCGCGGCCCCGATGGGCCGCGGCTTCCCCCACCGATGGCCAACCCCCGCACGATCGCGCGGTTGGAGGCGGCGATCCAGCGCCGCGTCGCGCACTGCCTCCAGCACGAGCTCGCCGACCCCAGGGCCGAGTTCATCACGGTCGTGCGCGTCGAGCTGAACGCCGACCTCTCGGTCGCGAAGATCTTCTACTCCGTGCTCGGCGACTCCGCCGACCGATCGAAGGTCACCCACATGTTCGACAGCGCGGCGGGCTTCATCCGCAAGCAGGTCGGCGGCGTGCTGCGCACCAAGTCGACGCCGGAGCTCCGCTTCGTCCCCGACGAGACGATGTCGGAGGCCGACCGGATGGACGACATCATCAGCGCCGCCCTCCGCAAGGACCGCGAGATCCGCGACGGGGACGAGGACGACGAGCCGGCCGGCGCCGACTCACCGCAGGGGTAGAGCGAGCGCGTGGGTCAGGCCGACCCCCGCCCCGTCGCGATAGAGCCCCTGAGCGTGGACCGTGGTCCCGACGAGAGCCGGCAGGGCGGGCATCTCGAGATCGACGGCTTCGGCGGTGGGACCGGTGAAGACAGCGCCGCTCCCGGCGATCCGCTGCCCTCCGACGCAGATCGTGCCGCTGCCATAGGGAACCGCGGCGGCTTCCGTCCCCACGACGATCAGGCCCCACGTGTCCGCGGGCAGGCCGGTGGCGCGGAGCACGAGAGCATCCACCGAGACGTCCAGGCTCCCGCAGGCCTCCAGGGACGCGCTGCCGGTCGGGGCGCACGTGATCGTCGCGTCGGGTGACGGCGAGAGCTCGCTCGTCAGCGTGAGCAGGCCGTAGATGTCGGCCTGCAGCTCGATCGACTCGACGACCACGGCGGGGTCGATCGCCGTGACACGAACCGTGGAGGTCACGGTGAACGGAACGTCGCCGACGCCCGTGCACGCGGAAACGACCGCACTCCAGTCCCCGCTCGCGGAGTCGTAGGCCTGGTCGTACCGGTCACGATCCGACCAGACGACGAGGCGGGACTCCCCCGGCGCGAGGGCGGGGAACTCGGCCGTCCCCTGGCGCGTCACGCCCGGCTGCTCTCCCCACGCGAGGTCGTCGGAGGCCGATCGGTACGTGTACTCCAGATCCACCCAGCCGTCGATCGGCGCAGACGTCGGGTTGCGAAGGACGATGAACGCCTCGACGCCGAGAGGTGTGTCGACGCGCGCACCGACGAGGTCGACGTCGGCAGCGAGGGCCTGGCGCGGGGCCCAGGCCTGGAGCACCGACGAGACCTGGAGACCGACGCCGTTGCCGAAAGCGGCGGCGCAGACGTTTCCGAGTGTGGCCCGCTCGATCGTCGGCGGGCTCTGGGCGAAGGCAGGGGTGGCAAGAACGAGGGTGGTGATCAGGATCTTCATGGCAAGCCGTCAGGGGGTTCGAGGGCGCACGCGCGCCCACGCGGCAGACCCCGCGCCCCGACTCGCGTCTCGCGAAAAACCGCGGGAGACGAGCGGCGCCCCCTGCGCTACGGCCGCTGGCAACCTGAACGCCTTGACGAGGATCGCGGGATCCGCGACGGTCACCACCGAGACACCGTCGGACGACGCACACCGATGAGTCAGCTGGAGCAGGACCCGATGACCACGACCGCTCTCGACGCCCTGTTCCAGGTCGAACCTCCGTGGATCCGCGTCGGATCCGGCGAGGCGGAACGGAGGAAGTGGATCCCCTCCTACTTCTACTCCCGTGAAGGGCTCGACGTCTGCGTGCGACTCCTCCGTGGCTGGAAGATGCGGAGCGTCGATGCGCTGATGAGCGAGTTCGGTGCGGCGCTGCAGTTCTTCGAGGGCTTCGGCGAGAACTGGCACGCCCTGGAGGAATGCTTGACGTGTCTCGACGAGTGGTTGCCGGCCGATGCCTACGTCCTCGTCGTCGAGCGCGCCGAGGAGTTGCTGGCGGAGGAGGACGAGAGCCAGCTGGCGGCCTTGCTCAAGACTCTGGGCGGGGCTGGCGAGGCCTGGTCGAAATCGGTGGAGGACAATGGTCGGTTCAACCGATCCGCGATTCCCTTCCACGTGCTGCTGAACCTGTCCAACGATCGACCCGCCGCGCAGAGCCGTTTCGCCGAGGTCGCGCGTGATGCAGGTGTGACGATCGAGGTCGTCCAGGCCCCATGACCTGCCTGACCTCGAGCTTCGGGAGAGGTCGGTACGCTTCGACTTCGCGCACCAGGGGGAGCTCAGCCTCGTGTGCTTGGAGCTCGAGCTGACGTCCGCATCCTGATCGCCGCCTCAGAAAGGCCGCGATCAGGCGGGCCCGCTACACCCGCCGCCAGACCACGCCCTCGGGCGTGTCCTGCAGCTCGATCCCCATCGCCGTCAGCTGGTCGCGCGCGGCGTCCGCCGCGGCCCAGTCCTTGGCCGCCTTCGCAGCCGTGCGGGCGGCGATGAGCTCCTCGACCTCTCCGTCGGCGGTCTGCTTCTCGGTCTCGATGAAGCCGAGCACGTCGGCGGCGCGGCGCAGCCAGGCGAGCGCGTCCTCGGCGACATCGCGGCCGATCTGGCCGTCGAGCAGCGGCTTGCGCAGGCCCTCCAGCGCGGCGAGAGCGACCGGTGTGTTCAGGTCGTCGTTCATGCCGGACTCGAAGCCCGCGATCGTCTCGTCGAGGATCGCGCGGCCGGCGTCCGGCGCCGCGGCGCTCCCGCTGCCGTCGAGGATCCGGTGGAGCAGCACCGCGATCTCGTCGAGGTTGTCCAGCCGCGCGCGGATCTCCTCCATGATCGCCCACGTAAAGTTGATCTGCGTGCGGTAGTGGCCGCGGATCAGGGCGAAGCGCAGGTGCCGCGGCTCGAAGCCGCGCTCGACGACGTCCGGCACCGTGTAGACGTTGCCGAGGCTCTTGCTCATCTTCCCGCCGTCGACCTGGAGGAACTTCGCGTGCATCCAGAAGTTCGCCAGCGGGACGCCGTTCGCGCAGGCGCTCTGGGCGATCTCGCACTCGTGGTGCGGGAAGACGTTGTCCTCGCCGCCCGTGTGGATGTCGATCCGATCGCCGAGGATCGCCTTGGCCATTGCCGAGCACTCGATGTGCCACCCGGGGAAGCCGTGCTCGCCGAACACCGTCTGCCACTTCATCAGGTGCGCGGGGTCGCTCTTCCACAGGGCGAAGTCCGCGGGGTGGCGCTTCTCGTCGTTCACCTCGACGCGGCTGCCGGCGACGAGGTCCTCGACGCGGTTGCCGGAAAGCGCGCCGTATTCCTCGAACGTCGTGACGTCGAAGTAGACGTTGTCCCCCACCCGGTACGCGTGGCCCGACTCGATGAGCGACTCGACCATCGCGACCATCTCGTCGATGTACTCGGTCGCCTTCGGCCTCTCCTTGGGCTCGCGCACGCCGAGCGCCGCCATGTCCTCCAGGAACATGTCGGTGTAGCGCTGCGTGATCTGGAACGGGTCGGTGCGCTCGGCGCGCGCCTGGGCCTCGACCTTGTCCTCGCCTCCGGCGTCCGCGGTGTCGTCGTCCGTGAGGTGCCCGACGTCGGTGATGTTCATCACCTGGTCGACCTCGTAGCCGAGGTACTCCAGCCAGCGCCGCAGGAGGTCCGCGAACAGGAAGCTGCGGTAGTTCCCGATATGGGGACGCCCGTAGACCGTCGGGCCGCAGTTGTACATCCGCACGACCCCCGGCTCGATCGGCGTGAAGGGCGCCTTCGATCGGGTGAGCGAGTTGTAGACGTGGAAGGTCACGGATCGGGCGTGCGTGGGTGCGCGCGGAGGAGACGGAGCGCCGTAGACTCTGCGGCGCCGCCGGCCCGGTCGCGCCGGAGGTTCGCGGGAGGCCGACGAGAGGCTCCTGGAAGCCGCACAAGGTACCGCCTCCCGGCGCCGATGACCCCGCCCACTTCCGCCGACGACGCGCACGACGCCCCCCGCCGAGAGGCGCGTGAAGGCGAGCGGGACCGGCCGGAGCTCGTGCTCCAGCGCCCTCTCGGCGTCGGGCGGACGAGTCGCGTGTGGCGCGGGCGGCTCACCGATCGCTGGGACACTGCAGCCTCCGGCACTTCGGTCGCTGTGAAAGTGCTGCGGCAGGACCTCGTCCAGGACGACGACGCGCTCGCGACGCTGCGGAACGAGGCCGAGGTCTCGCGCGCCGTGCACCACCCCGGCCTCGCGCGCACCCGGTACGACGAGCTGGACGGGATCACGCCGCCGCTCGCGGACGACGCCGACCGGGAGGCGCTCGGTGACGCGGCGCGGGACGCGTCGGCGAAGCGCCCGTGGCTGCTGCTCGACCTCGTGCCCGGCCCGTCGCTCGACGAGGCGCGGCGCACCGAGACCGCGATGCCCGAGCCCGTCGTGCGCGCGATCGGCGCCCGGCTCGCGCGCGCGATCGGCGCGATGCACGCGGCGGGCTGGGTACACGGCGACGTGAAGCCCGAGAACATCCGGCTCGACGCGGAGGGGCGCGCGGTCCTCGTCGACCTCGGCTTCGCGGGCCGCGCCGGCGCGCCGAACGCGCCGCTCGGGACACCGACCTACCTCGCGCCGGAGCGCGCACGCGGCGGACCGCCCGCGGCGAGCGCGGACCTCTTCGCGCTCGGCTGCGTGCTGTACGAGATCGTCGTCGGCGCGCCCGCCGCCGGTGACCCGCCGGACCTCGAGCTGCTCCGCTCCGGCGGCGTTCGCCCGCCGTCGGACCTCGTCCCGCGCGTCTCGCCGCTCCTCGATGCGCTCGTGCTCGCGCTGCTTGCCCCGAACCCTGCCGCGCGCCCGACGGCGACCGAGATCGTGCAGGCGCTGGAGAACGGCGAGGCGAGCGAGTGGTGGCGCGCCCGACTGCGATCCGACCCCGAGGCCGGCCGGCCCACCGTCGCGTGGTCCGGTCGCCACGGGCTGCCGCTCGTCGGACGGGACGCCGAGATGGAGGCTCTCGGCCGGTCCTGGGAGCGCGCGCGGACGAGCGGTGCCGCTGTCGTCCTGACGGGCGAGCGCGGCACCGGCAAGTCGCGGCTCGTCGCCGAGTTCGCGCACCGCGTGCGGCACGGCAGCGACGAGCCGCCGACCTACCTCTACGGGCGCTGCGACGCGGTCGGCGACGACCGCCCCGGCGCGCCGCTCATCGCGCTCCTGCGCCGGTGGCTGCACCTTCCGCCCGAGGCGCGACCGGGCCCGCGCGCGCGGCGGCTGATCGAGGCGTCCGTCCCGCCGGACGTCGCCCGCACGCTGATCGGCATGCTCGAGCCCGAGTCCGAGGACGCGAGCTCCGCCGAGGTGTCGGAGGCCGTGGCGCTCGGGGAGTGGCTGCTCGCTCTGGGCCGCGAGGCGCCGGCGATCGTCTTCCTCGACGACGTGAACTTCGCCGGGACGGCGACGCTGACCGCGCTGCGCCGCGTCGCGCGCGAGCTGCCGGAGCGGCGGCTGCTCCTCGTGATCGGGCTGCGCCAGCGCGCGCCCGTCCGGCACGTCGCGGCGCTGTCGGAGCTCCGCGCGCGGCTGTCGGACGTCACGGATCGGATCGACCTCGGCCCGCTCGACGAGGACGCGGTGCTGGCCCTCGTCGAGCGCCTGTTCCACCACTCGGTCCCGCGCCTTCGACTCGCGCGGACGCTGCACGCGCGCACGGAGGGCGTGCCGGGCAGCCTCGGCGAGCTGCTGCGCCTCGCCGCCGAGCGCGGCTGGACTCGACCGGTGCCGGCGCCGGGGCGCGGCCTTGCGCTGCTGGTCGAGCCGGACGCTCTGCCGCGGCCCGAGAGCATGCGGGTCGCGGTCGAAGAGCGGCTGCGCGCGCTCGACGGTCGCCTGCGCGTCTGGCTGGAGCGACTCGCGGTCGTCGGCGGACGCATCGACCCCGCCCTCGTCGCCGCCGCGTGGCCCCGGAGCCGCGCGCGCGATCGGGACGCGGTCTTCGCCCAGCTCGTGCAGAGCGACTGGCTCGTGCCCGCCGGCAGCCGCTACCGCTTCACCGAGCCGGTCGAGCGCGAGGAGACGCTCGCCCAGGCGTCGGAGCGCAGGCTCCGCCGCGCCCACGCCGCCGTCGCGCGCGCGCTCGCCGAGACCGAGGAGGCCGAGGGCGTCGCGCCCACGTACCGACGCGCCTTCCACCTGCGAGAGGCCGGCGCCCACGAAGAGCTGCTCGCCATCGTCCACGACCTCTCGGAGCGTCTGCGGAACGGCGACCACCCCCACCGCCGTGCGAAGGTCGCGGGCTGGGGCCTGGAGGCGCTGTCGGCGACGCCGCCGGGGCCCGACGACGCTGCGCTGCGGCGTTCGCTCCTGGAGGCGCTCGCGGACGCCGCCGACCGCCTCGGCGAGCGCGAGGACCAGCGCGCTGCTCTCGACGAGCTCGGCGACCTGGACATCGACGTCGACGAGGAGCCCGCCGCGGCGGCGCACGTCTACCTCCTCCACGCGCGCCACGCGGCGGCGGACGGACAGCTCGGTCTCGCGCGCGGGTTCCTGCGCAACGCGCGCGAGCTGGGCGAGCGCGCCGCCGGACATCGTTCGACGGAACGTAAGCGGCTCGCCGCGGACCGCGCCGAGGTCGAGCGCCTCGCCGGCGAGCTCGCGATCGAGGTCGGCGACTACGGGCGCGCGTCCGAGCACGCTTCGCGGGCCCACGCGCTCGCGCCGGATGCCGTCGCGCGTGCGCTCGCGCGGAACATCGAGGCGGAGGTCGAGATCCACGAGGGACGCGTGGGCTCGGCGCTGCGGAAGCTGGCGGCGGCGCGCCGCAACCTGCGCCGCAGCGGCGGCGGGCTGGCCGCGCGCGCGGCACGTGCCGCGACGAGCCTCCTCGGCGGCCGCGCGTGGCGGATGGCGAGTGGGCGAGGGTGGGAGAGTGTGTGGGAGAGAGCGGGAGAGGGAGAGGGAGAGGGAGAGAGAGAGAGGGAGAGAGACAAAAAGAAAGACAAAAGAGTGGCAGAGAGAGGCATAGGGAGCCGGAGAGAGGCACAGAGAGAGGCAGAGAACTACACAGAGAGAGGCAGAGAGACGGAAAGAGAGAGAGAGAGAGAGAGAGAGAGATTGAGCAGCAAGTACATGACAAGAAGATGGAGTGTTTGGCAGTGAGTTGTCAGCTTCAGGTTTTTCGGAAGCTCGAGCAGGACACAGGTGTGGCAAGCAG
>JBCDGE010000183.1:0-9447 GCA_038757895.1 Planctomycetota bacterium
CTCGACCTCGACGAGCCGTACCGGACCGTCGTGCTCCTGCGCTTCTTCGAGGAGCTCCCGCCGCGCGCCATCGCGAAGCGCACCGGCCGCCCGGTCGAGACGGTGCGCAAGCAGACCCAGCGCGGGCTGGAGCGGCTCCGCGAGGCGCTTCAGGCGCGCTACGGCGACCGGGGCGCGTGGGCGGTGGCGCTGTTGCCGCTGGCCGGTCCGGGCGTCGTACGCGCCGGCGCGGGAGCGGCGGCGATCGCGGGCGGCGGGGGATCGCTCGGCTGGATGGCGTTCGCACTCCGAGCGGCGGCCGTGGCGGCGGTCCTGGCCGTGGCTGGATTCCTCGTCGCGCGGGTCGCGCTCGATCGCGACGCCCCCGAGCCCGGGAACCGGACCGTCGTGCGGACCGCGGCCGTGCCCGGCGCCCAAGCGGACGAGACGGCGTCGATCGTCGCGCCGACGATGGGCAGGGTGGGGGAGACCGCCGCGGAGCACGATCACGAGGCAGACGATCACTCCGCGGAGGCCAAGGCGCTCGCCCCGCTCGCAGCGAGCCTCTTCGCGCTCGACGTCTCTCCTCTTCGCGCCCGCGTAGTCGGTCTCGACACGAAGCCGCTGGCCGACGTCGCGCTCGTCTGGTCGCCCGGCCGCGGCCGTGATCCCGTGATGGTGCGCAGCACGGACGAGGGCTGGATCGACTCCGACGAGGTGCCGGGAGGCCACGAGGTCGCGGGCAGGCTCCGTCCGGTTGACGAACGATGGACGCTCCTCGACGTCGGCAAGGACGCGGACGACGAGATCGTCGTCGTCCTCGCGCCCGCCGTCGCGGTCGCCGGTCAGGCGGTCGGACCGGACGGTGGCCCGATCGCCAGAGCGACGGTTCGGATCGAAGCGGCGCTCCCCGCCGTCCCCGAGTTCGACCTCGACCTGGACCTCCCCACCTACCGCAGCACGAGGTCGGTCACGACGAACGAGGAGGGCGCCTTTGACCTCGGCCGCGTCCCCTCGCACCCGGCCTTCCGAATCACCGCGAGCCGTCCCGGGTTCACTGCGCTGAACGGCTACGACGTTCCCACGCACGACGACCTTGGGCTTCAGCTCGTCCTTCGCGAGGAGGCCCGCGTCGAATACCCGGTGGTGTCCGGCGTCGTCTACGAGGCGAGCGGCGCCCTCGCGCCCGGCGTCACGGTCCGATTCGCTTCCGACAGCGCGGTGACGGACGAGTCCGGCAGGTTCCGCATCGTCGTGAAGAGCTGGCCGACGGACGAGATCGTGACGGCCCGCGCGCGCGACGGTCGCTTCGTGACGGCGGCGCCGCCCACTCGTGACGAGGCGATGGACAAGAGTGCGTCGATGCCCCTCGTCCTGCGCCTGCCGAGCTCGATGGGGCTGCTCCTGGGCCAGGTCGTCGACGAGAGCGGCGCGCCCGTCGAGGGCGTCGAGGTGCACCTGGTCGATGGCACGCAGGTCGGATGGGAGTCCAGAGTGATGGAGTCGATGGCCCAGAAGAACAAGAAGAACGGCAACGTCGCGACCGACGAGCGCGGCGTCTTCACGTTCCGGTCCGTGGCCGATCGGTCCTACTGGATTCGGATCCTCGACCCGTCGACCATGCTCGTGCACGACGTCAAGGGCGCCCGGCCGAGCTCGGAGCTGCTGCGGATCGTCCTGCCGGCCGATCGCCTGGTCGATCGGATCGAGGGCACGGTCGTGGACGTGCACGGGGCCCCCGTACAGGGAGCCGAGGTCCGGCTGAGAGCTACGCTCCTCCAGTTCTCCAGTGGCGCCAGCTCGCGAGGGGGAGATCCGGTCGTGACGGACGAGCGGGGCAGGTTCGCGCTGGAGAATGCGCCCTGGCGGGGTCTGGAGATCTCCGTCGACGCGCGTCCGAACGACTACCGCGGCGGCACGGACTTCCCGTTGGGCGACGCGCCGCCCACGTCCCCGCTCCGGCTCGAGATCGAGCGCGACTGCGACGTCGTCCTCCGGCTTGTCGGTGAGCCCGAGGTCGACGAAGTCGAGGTTCAGCACGAGGCGGGCGGGCAGCTGACGATCGTCGAGATTCGCTCGACAGCGCTCAGCTATAGGCGCCGCGTCCCGCGGACCGCCGACGGCCAGTTCGCGCTCTTCGAGGTCAGCCAGCGCGCCGCCTCCCTGGTCCTGATGGGCGACGGGGTCGAGATCCGGCGCGTCCCCATCCGCCTCGACCCGACCGAGCGCAACGTGATCGACCTCTGAGCGCGACGGAGGAGGCACTGAGTTCGGGGCCGGGTGGGGTATCGTGAACCCTCACCCCGCCCATGGACCTCCCCACGACGAGGGCGGACGCGGTCGCTCGCGTGCGGGCGAGCCGCGTCGCCGACCACGCGGACGCGATCATCGACGCGCTGGAGCCGTCGGCCATCCTCTCGCGGCGGCGGGCCGCGCCGGGGGACGACCTCCCGCTCGGCTCCTCGCGCCTCGGCGGCCTCCCCGACCTCCCGCGGTCCATCCAGTGGCCGGTCCAGCGCTTCACCGAGCGCGTCGGGCTCTTCAAGAAGCGCGACGTCGTGCGCGAGGGACCGCTGGACTTCCTCGCGCAGATCCGCTGTGAGGACGTACCGAAGGGCTCGGTCCCGGGCGCCTTCCCCGACCACGGGATCCTCTACGCGTTCTACGACGCCGTGCGCGCGCCCTGGGACGTCGCGGCGTGCGACGGGCGCGAGGCGCTGCTCCTGCACTGCGTCGACGTGGACGACCTCGTCCGCGCCACGCCGCCCGACCCCGATCGACCCTCCTTCGCGCCCTGCCCCGTCGACGTGGCGCTCGGCTGGACGCTGCCGACCGACGACCTCCCCGTGCCCGACGCGGACGACGAGGCCTGCGAGGCGTACTACGAGGAGCTGCTGCCGGTCATCCAGGGGCCCGAGAACGACCCCTCGCACCGGCTCTTCGGAGAGGCCCGGTGGATCCAGTCGGACGCGCTGGAGGACCGGCCCAGCGAGCGGCTCCTGCTGCAGATCGACTCGGACTCCGGGCAGGACGGCCCCGGCTGGATGTGGGGAGACGCGGGGACGCTTTACTTCCTGATCCGTGACGCCGATCTGGGAGCAGGTCGCTTCTCGCTCGCACGCCTCGTGCTGCAGTGCTACTGAGCGCGAGCCGCGCATGGGCTACGCCTTCCTCACCGACATCGTCCTGCTGCTCGGGGCGTCGATCCCCGTCGTTCTGCTCCTGCGGCGGGTCGAGCTTCCGCCCCTCGCCGGCTTCCTGGTCGTCGGCGCGCTGCTCGGGCCCCACGCGTTCGGATCCATCCAGTCGGTCCACGAGGTCGAGGAGCTCGCCGAGATCGGTGTCGCTCTGCTCCTGTTCACGGTCGGGCTGGAGTTCTCGCTGCCGCGGCTGTTCCTGCTGAGGCGCGCGCTGCTGGTCGGCGGTGGAGCGCAGATTCTCGGCACGATCCTGGTCGTCACCGTCCTGGGGATGGCGGTCGGGGTCGATGGCAAGACAGCCGTCCTGTTCGCGTTCCTGGCCGCGCTCTCCAGCACCGCCGTCGTGCTGAAGACGCTCGCGGACGAGGGGGAGATCGACACGCCGCACGGGCAGATGTCCGTCGCGATCCTGCTCTTCCAGGACCTGGCGATCATCCCGCTGCTGCTCTTCGTCCCGCTGCTCGGGGACGCGGACGCGTCGGCGGGGATCGCGGCGTTCCTCTTCGCGTCGCTGAAGGCGGTCCTGGCGGTCGCGTTCGTCCTCCTGACCGCGCGCTACGGGTTCTCGCGCGTCGCCACGGTCGTCGTCCGGCGCGGCGGCCGTGAGCTCTTCACGCTCTTCACCGTTTTCATCGCGCTCGGGGCCGCGTGGCTCACCGAGACGCTGGAGCTGCCGCTCGCACTCGGCGCTTTCGTGGCGGGGCTCGTCGTCTCGGAGTCCGAGTACAACCACCAGGTCGTCGACGAGATCCTGCCCTTCCGCGACGTCTTCAGCGCGCTGTTCTTCGTCTCGATCGGGATGCTGCTCGACGTGCGGGTCTTCGTCGACGAGCCGCTCGCGACGTTCGCTCTCTTCGTCGGGTTCACCTCGGCCAAGGCGGCCGTCCTGTTCGGCGTCGCGATGTACCTGTCGCGCTCGCGGCGCGTTGCGATGCTCGTCGCCGCGTCGCTCTTCCAGATCGGCGAGTTCTCGTTCGTGCTCGCCCAGCAAGCCCGGAGCGTCGGCGTGCTGGGCGGTGCGAACGAGCAGCGCTTCCTCGCGGTCGCCGTGCTCTCGATGCTCGTGACGCCATTCGTGATCCGCCTCGCCGCCCAGCGCGCGCGGCGGAGCGACACCGAGGACGACCACGATCGGCCGAGCGAGGAAGCCGAGGAGGAGGCCGTCCAGGTGCTCATCGCCGGCTTCGGCCTCACGGGGCGCCACCTGGCGCGCGTGCTCGACGCGACAGGGATCAGCTACCGGATCCTGGAGATGAACCCCGACCGCGTCCGCGAGGAGCGAGCCAAGGGCACCCCGATCGTCCTCGGCGACTCCAGCCGCGCCGACGCGCTCGTCCAGGCCGGGCTCCTCCAGGCGAAGGTCGTCGTCGTCGCGATCAACGACGCCGCCGCGACGCGGCGCGCGGTCGCGCTCGCCCGCCGGCTCGCGCCGAGCGTCCAGGTCATCGTCCGGGTCCGTTTCCTGGCGGACACCGAGGAGCTCCTGCGCCTCGGCGCGAACCAGGTCATTCCCGAGGAGTTCGAGACGTCGCTGGAGATCTTCGGGCGCGTCCTGCGCGAGCTGCACGTGCCGCGCGGGATGATCGCCGTTCAGACCGAGCTCGTCCGCCGAGAGGGGTACCAGCTCCTACGCGCCCCGGTCGCCGAGGAGCGGCACCTCGCCGTCGTCGGCGAGATCCTCGCGAACACCGCCGTGGACACGCTCTACGTCGGATCGGACTGCGCGTCGTGCGGGAAGACCCTCGCCGAGATCGAGTTCAGGGCGCGGACGGGCGCGACGGTGCTCGCGGCGGTGCGCGGTGACGAGGAGATCCACGGCCCCGGCGCCGAGCATCGGCTCGAGCCCGGCGAACTCCTGATCGTCCGCGGCAACCACGAGCAGCTCGACCGCGCGCGCGACCTCGTCGCGGGGACGCTCGCCGCTGCCGAAGACGCCGCCGAGCGCTCCGGTTAGCCTCTCCCGCATGCTGCCCGCACCGCTCATGGCCCTGGTCGCCGCCGCCGCGCTCCAGGGCGATCCGATCCCGCGCATGCTGGAGCGGGTCGACCCCGAACGACCGATGGAGGACGTCGAGACCCTCGTCTCCTTCCATACGCGCCACACGCTCTCCGAGACCGAGTCCGACGAGCGCGGTATCGGCGCAGCCCGGCGGTGGCTGAAGTCGGAGCTGCAGGCCATCTCGGAGTCGACGGGAGGTCGCCTGGAGGTCCGCGAGCAGCGGTTCATGGCGAGCGTCATGCGCAGGCAGGCGGAGCTCGTCAACGTCTACGGCTTCCTCCCGGGCACGGAGGCCGGGCCGACCGGGCGGACGTACGTCGTGTCCGGGCACTACGACTCGCGCGTCCGCAGGGGCCTCGACGCGGAGTCGTTCGCCCCCGGTGCGAACGACGACGGGAGCGGCACGGCCGTCGTGCTGGAGCTCGCGCGCATCATGGCGAGCGAGACCTACCGCGCGAACCTCGTGTTCCTCCTCGTGCCGGGCGAGGAGCAGGGTCTGTTCGGCGCGAAGCACTTCGCCGAGGTCGCGGAGGAGGCGGACTGGGACATCGACGGGATGTTCACCAACGACATCGTCGGCGGCGTCGAGGGAGGAAACGGCGTCCGCGACACGACGACCGTGCGGTGCTACTCGCAGGCCGAGGGGATGCACTCCACGTCCCGCGAGCTCGCGCGCGCCCTCGCCGCGAGCGCCGAGCGCTACGTCGAGGACGCGCGGATCAAGCTCGTGTTCCGGCCCGACCGGTTCGGTCGCGGCGGCGACCATCAGGCGTTCCACGCGAAGGGCTTCCCCGCGCTGCGGCTCACCGAGGCGAACGAGCACTACGCGCGCCAGCACGAGGACGTGCGCGAGGAGAACGGCGTCGTGTACGGCGACCTGCCGGAGTTCGTCTCCGCCGACTACATGGCACTCGTGACGCGCGTGAACGCCGCGGCGCTCGCCGAGCTCGCCCTCGCGCCCGCGCCGCCCTCGCGCGTCCGCATGCGCGCCGCGGTCTCCTACAACACCCAGCTCGGCTGGTCGCCGAGCAAGGGCGGCCCCGAGGCCGAGGCCCCGGCGCACTACGAGATCGTCTGGAGGGACACGACCGCCGCGACCTGGACGGACGCGACGAAGGTCGAAGCGCGGACGCGCGAGGCGGTCAGCCGCTCCGGCGAGAAGCGCGCGATCGTCCAGGGAGCCGTTCTGGGCGTCACGGCGGACACGAACTTCTTCGGCGTACGCGCGGTCTCGGCGAGCGGGCACCGCAGCCGCGTCGTGCTCCCCGATCGTCCCTGACGGCGCGCGCACTCTCCGATGCAGGTCCAGATTCCCGAGCGCGCCGCGTCGCGCTACCGCGGACGGTACGAGCGCACGGCCGACGTCCACCGGCTGTTCGAGATCCTCCGCGATTCGATCGAGGTCGCGCTGTCGTCCCGCGACGAGGAGACGGCGCGGGCGCGCTACGACCTCGCGCTGGAGTGCTACCACCAGCTGCTGACGCTCGACCTCCCGCCCGAGATCGAGGAACGCCTGCGCGGCTTCGTCGAGACGCTCGTCGAACGCTTCCCCACGGCCTGGCGGGTCAACGCGGCGGCGCACGCGTGCGAGCGCGCGAGCGAGGCCCAGCGCGCGGCCACGCAGCGCGCGCTCCTGGAGGAGGCCCGCGCGGTCCTCGCGTCCGGGCGCGACGCCGAGGGCGTCGACGCGGCAGAGATCGACGCGCGTCTGGCCGAGGTCGACGGGCACCTGGCTGCGCTGGAGGACGTCGCCGACGACGAGGCGCCCGGGGCGTCGGTCGTGACGATCGAGGCGCCGAGCGCCGCGGTCGAGCTGCCCGACGAGCTCGCGCGCGAGCTCACGCAGGATCTCCCGGGCGCGGTCGAGGGGGCCAGCGACGAGGTCACCGACGAGCCGTCCGAGCCCGTCGCGGAGATCGAGCTCGACGTGCTTCCGCGCGTGCACCTCGCGCTGCTCCGGGGCCGGCGCGACGCCGTTCGCCGCATCACCGTCCGGAGCGTGGCGCAGGTCGCCGTGGAGGGGACTCGGCTCGAGCTGTCCTCCGACCCCGCATTCGTCGAGGACGTGACGATCGACCTCGGCACGCTGGCTCCGGGCGCCTCCGTCGTGCTCGACGAGCGTCGCCTCGCCTCCTACGTACGCTACGACCACGCCCTGCTCGCGCGCCTGAACGAGCGCGCCGACGGGCGGCTGCGCGCGCGTCTCCTCGACCACGACGGACGCGAACTGGCGGACGCGGCGGTCACGTGGACGCTGGAGACGGCCGACTCGTGGCCCGGGCTCGACACGCTCCCCGAGGTCTTCCCATCGCTCGTCCTGCCCAACGAGCCGTTCGTCGCGCAGATCCTGTCCCGCGCGGCCGAGCGCCTCGCCGACGCGGGCGAGGGCAGCGACCTCAGCGGGTACCAGACCAAGGACCCCGTCCACGCGCTCCACGTCGTCCAGGCGATCTACGGGGCGCTCCAGGACGCGCAGATCACGTACGCGCCGCCGCCCGCCTCGTTCGAGGGCGGCGGGCAGCGCGTGCGATTCCCCGCCGCGATCGCGAGCACGAAGATCGCGACGTGCCTCGACATGGCGCTGCTCGCCGCGGCGGCGCTGGAGCAGGCCGGCCTGCACGCCATCCTCATCTTCGTCGAGGGGCACGCGCTGGTGGGCGCGTGGCTCGTGGAGCGCACGTTCTCCAACCCCGTGGTCCACGAGCCGCTGCGCCTCGTGAAGCGCGCGGAGCTCGCCGAGATCGTCCTGGTCGACGCGACGTGCGCGACCGAGCGCCCGTCGCCCGACTTCCAGGGCGCCCGCTCGTCGGCCGAGCGTCACCTCGAGGACCGCGACGCGTTCCAGTGCGCCGTCGACGTCTCGCGCGCGCGGCGCGGCGGCGTCCTGCCGCTGCCGACGTTCCGCTCCGATGCGGACGAGGGAGCGGAAGAGGGCGAGGCCGATGGCGTCGCGCAGACCGGCCGCGGGCGTCCGCTGCCGGACCGCGACCTGGAGGCCGACCTGCGCGCCTATCTGCGCGCCGAGGCGCACCGCCGCGAGGTCGACGAGACGCCCCAGTCGCGCCTCGACCGCTGGCTCCGCCGACTGCTCGACCTGACGATGCGCAACCGGCTGCTCGCGTCGGCGACGAAGAGCAAGCGCGTCGTCCCGCTGCTTGGCGCGGACCTCGCGGAGCTGGAGGACGGGCTCGCGGACGGCCGTTCGTTCCGGGTGCTGGAGCGTCCGAGCGAGATCGAGGGCGAGTCGCTCCCGCTCGACGAGGAGGCGCGCGAGCGGATCGCGCCGCTGCTCGCGGCGGGCGTCGACGCGGGTGAGGTCCGGTCCCACCTCGACCGGGACGAGCTCCAGGCCCGGCTCACCAACCTCTACCGAGAGGCGCGCACGGCGCGCGAGGAGGGCGGCGCGAACAGCCTGTTCCTCGCCGTCGGGTTCCTGCACTCCCTGGAGACGGCGCAGTCGACGAAGACGCGCCGGGCGCCTCTGCTGCTCGTCCCGCTCGACATGAAGCGGCTGTCCGGGCGGCGCGGGTACTCGCTCGTCCGCGGCGGGGACGAGACGCGCGTCAACGTCACGCTCCTGGAGTACCTGCGGCGCGACCACGAGATCGACGTGCCGGGGCTCGACCCGCTGCCGCTCGACGACAAGGGCGTCGACGTCGAGCTCGTCCTGCGCGTGTTCAAGGACGCGATCAAGGACGAGGACACCTGGGAGGTCGTCGACGAGGCGCAGATCGGCCTCTACTCGTTCTCGAAGTACCTGCTGTGGCGCGACCTGCGCGACCGCTCCGAGATCCTCCGCGAGAACCCGCTCGTCGCGCACCTCATCGATCGGCCCGAGGAGCCGTACGAGGAGGAGGTCGAGTGCCCCGACCCGGACGAGCTCGACGAGGACGTCGCCGCGAGCGAGGTCTTCGCGCCGCTGTCCTACGACTCGTCCCAGCTCAGCGCGATCCTCGGCGCGGCGCGCGGCCGGACCATGGTGCTGGAGGGGCCGCCGGGCACCGGCAAGTCGCAGACGATCGCGAACCTCGTCGCGCACGCCATGGCGACGGGCCGGACGGTGCTCTTCGTCAGCGAGAAGATGGCCGCGCTGGACGTCGTCCACCGCCGGCTGCGGGCGCTCGGGCTCGGACCCGCGTGCCTGGAGCTGCACTCGAACAAGGCGAACAAGAAAGGCGTCCTCGCGCAGTTCAAGGAGGCGCTCGACGACGGCCGCGTGCGCGGCAGCCGGCGGCGCAAGTGGGAGGAGATCGGCGCCGACGTCGATAC
>JBCDGE010000184.1:0-9390 GCA_038757895.1 Planctomycetota bacterium
ACCGCGCTCGGCGGGCACGTGATCGGGACCTATGCGGGGCACGTCGCCGTGAACCGCAGCGAGGTGCGCGAGATGCTCGGCGAGGTGCCCGGGCACGACGGCCAGGCGATCGTGTTCGCCAAGCTCGGCGTGCTCGGCACCGGGGGCGGCGGCGTCGCGACCATCGGCGGGCGCAACATGCGAACGGCGATACACGAGTTCGGGCACTCGTTCGGGCGGCTCTCGGACGAGTACTCCACCGAGACGCACAAGCGCGGGCCGGTCAAGGCGAACGTCAACGTGACGGACACCGAGGACCCCGAGGAGGCGCCGTGGAAGCACTGGATCGACGCCAAGGTGCCCGGCGTCGGCATGTACCAGGGCGCCGCGGGGCAGGCGCGCGGCGCGTGGCGGCCGACCGCGAACGGCTGCGTCATGGCCAGCGGGGAGTTCTTCTGTCCCGTCTGCCGCGAGCAGCTCGTCAAGCTGATCTACCGGCGCGTCGATCCGATTGACGACCGCTCGCCCGAGCCGCACGAGCGCTCGTCGTCGGAGGAGCTCGTGCTGGGCGAGGAGCCGCTGGAGTTCGTCGTCCAGGCGATGCGGCCCGCGAAGCACCAGCTCGAAGCGGTCTGGTGGGTCGTGCCCGAGGACGAGATGCCGCCGGCCAAGATCGGTGCCACGCGCGCGGGCCCGTACGACCGCCGCCGGCGCGTGAACGGCCGTGATCCGGGCAAGCTGCGGCCGATCGAGGCGAAGCCGGCGAAGGAGAGCCGCGGCCGCAAGGACGGCCGGCACGTGCTGACGCTCAAGCGCAAGGGCCTCGACCCCGGCCGCTACCGCGTGATCTGCCGCGTCACCGACCGGACGATGATGCGCGGCGCGAAGCACCCCTGGGTGCTGAAGGACGAGCACGGCCTCCTCCAGAGCGAGGTCGCCTGGTGGGTGCGGGTCGGCGACGACTAGCCGTGTCTCTTGCGAGTCGCGTCCGACGAGTCCGACCCGAAGGGCGCGTCCGGCGGCAGGTTCCACGACGCGACGGACCAGCGCGGCGTCGCGCCGGGCTCGACCGTCAGGCGCCCGACGCGGCCCGTGCCGACCTTGAACGTGCCTCCGGCGAGCGCCGCGTCGAGCGCACCCGGGACGAGGTCGAGGAACCACCGCAGGAGTCCGTTGCTGCTGCACGCGAGGACGCGCTCGCCGTGCCGACCCGACGCGATCTCGGCGGCGAGCGCACGGACCCGCGCCACGACCTCGTTGCGTGACTCGGGCCATCCAGCGCGCTCGGGCCAGAGGCTGCGCTCGTTCCACGCCCGGACCTCGTCCGCGCCGAAGCGCGCCTCGATCTCGTCCGTCGTGAGCCCGCCCCAGTCGCCGTAGTCGACCTCGTCGAGCGCGGCGTGGCGCTCGGGGGGCGGCGCGCCGCCGGTCGCGATGTCCAGGTGCTCGGTCTGGCGCTTCAGCCCGCCCGAGAGCGCGGCGGTGGGGGACCAGCCGGCCTCGGCGAGAGCTCCCGCGAGCGCGCGCGCCTGCTCGCGCCCCTTGTCGACGAGCGGGAGGTCCTGGCCCCGCCCGACCCAGACGACGCGGTCGCCGGGCCCGAACGTGTTGCCGTGGCGGACGAGGAGGAGCTCGATCAAGCGCCGCCCTCCGCGCCCGTCGGCGGCGCGACGAGCTCGCCGTCCTCGGCGAGGATCCGCTCGACGCGCACCAGGTCGTCGGGGCTATCGATCGCGAGGTGCCGTCGCCCGCGGTAGTCGACCTCGACGACGCGGATCCGCACCCCGTTCTCCAGCGCGCGGAGCTGCTCCAGCCCCTCCGTCCGCTCCAGCGGGCTCGACGGCGTCGCCACGAACTGCTCCAGCGCGTCGAAGCGGTACCCGTAGAGGCCGACGTGCCTGAACGTGGGCGCGCCGCCCTCGGGGTCGCGCTCGTACGGGAGCACGGCCTTCGAGAAGTAGAGCGCGTCGCCGTTCACGTCGAAGACGACGGTCGTGCCGCCGACCTCGCCGGCCGCCTTCGCCTCGCGGAGCAGCGCCAGCGAGCCCGCGTCGAGGCGCGCCGCGGGCGTCACGATCGGCGCGTCGGGCGAGCGCTCCATCTCCTCGACGATCGCCTCGATGACCCACGGCGGCGTGAGCACCGCGTCGCCCTGGAGGTTGATGACGGCGTCCGGACGCTCGCCGAGCTCGACGGCGGCAGCGTGCACGCGCTCGGTGCCGTTGCGGCACGAGGACGGCGTCATGACGGCCTCGCCGCCGAACGCGTGCACGTGGTCCGCGATCCGCTCGTCGTCCGTCGCGACGACGACGCGGTCGACGCCCCTCGCCGCCGAGGCCAGGTCGTGGACGCGGCCGATGAGCGACCGCCCCGCGACATCGGCGAGCGGCTTGCCGGGGAAGCGCGTCGAGCCGTAGCGCGCCGGGATGACGACCGCGCACCTCATGCGTTCTTCCCGTGGCACTTCTTGAACTTCTTGCCGCTGCCGCAGAAGCAGGGGTCGTTGCGACCGAGCTTCGGCGCGCCGTGCTCGAACGGATCCTGGGGCGGTGCGTGCTCGTGACCGTGCGGGTTCGTTCCGGTGCGGACGGTCTGGAGGAACTCGTCGATCGTCTTCTCGAAGCCCTGCTTGAGCTCGAACGCGTTGACGACGACCTCGGTCGCCTCCAGGTGGGCGATGTAGGCGCGGAGCACCGCTGGCACGTGCTCGGCGAGGGGCTCGGCGCGCTTGAAGCGACCCGGCAGGACGTGCCCGAGCGCGCCGTGCACGTCGTGCCCGTCCAGCTTCTTCGGCTCGATCCCGAGGTCGTCGTAGCAGACGCCGAGGAAGCGCTCGGCGATCGTCCTCGCGTCGGCCTCGGGGACGTCGAGCGCCCTCCTCTCCTCGGAGTCCATGAAGCTCGCGACCGCGAGCGTGACCGGTTTCGAGAGCGGCATCGCGGAAAGGTAGCACCGCCGAGCTTCCAGGCGGGATCTGCCGCTTGGGTCTTGGGCTGGGGGCGCGCCCCGTGCATCGTCGCCGGCGATGGAGACCGGTCCCGAGGGGTTCGCCGCGTTCGACCTCGACCCGGCCGTGCGGCGCGGGCTCGAGGAGGCCGGCTTCGTCGACCCACGGCCGGTCCAGGTGGCGGTCCTGCCCCGCGCTCTGGAGGGGGCGGACGTGCTCGGGCTGGCGCGGACGGGGACCGGCAAGACGGCCGCGTTCGCGCTGCCCATCCTCGACCGGATCGCTCGGGCGACGGGCGCCTCGTCCGCGCCGCGCGCCCTCGTCCTCGCGCCGACGCGCGAGCTCGCCCGGCAGATCGTCGGCGAGGTGGAGCGCCTCGGCGCGCACGTTGACGCGCGCTCGGTCGCGCTCATCGGCGGCGTGCGCCCCGAGGGGCAGCGCGACGCGCTCGCCGCCGGCGCCGACGTGGTCGTCGGGACGACGGGCCGCGTCCTCGATCTCGTGCGCGAGGGCGCGCTCGACCTCGGGGCCGTCGAGGTGCTCGTGCTCGACGAGGCCGACCGCATGCTGGAGATGGGGTTCCTCCCGGACGTGCGGCGTGTGCTGGAGCGCACGCCCGACCGGCAGCAGACGATGCTCTTCTCGGCGACCATGCCCGAGGAGGTCCAGGCGCTCGCGCAGCGCGTTCTCCGCGAGCCCGAGATCGTCGACCTCGGCCGCTCGACGCCGGCGGAGACGATCGACCACGCGCTGCACCCGGTCCGCGCATCGGCGAAGGCCAAGCTCCTGCGCGCGATCGTCGGCGATGGGATCGAGGGGGGGACGATCGTGTTCGTGCGCACCAAGCAGCGGGCCAAGGAGATCTCGCGCCGGCTGGAGCGCGACGGTCACTCGGTCGCGCTGCTGCACGGCGACCGCAAGCAGGGCGCGCGCGACCGCGCGCTGGAGGGCTTCCGCGAGGGGACTTTCCGCGTCCTCGTCGCGACCGACCTCGCGTCGCGCGGACTCGACGTCGAGGGCGTCGCGCGGGTCGTCAACTTCGACGTCCCGACCGAGCCCGACGCCTACGTGCATCGCATCGGGCGCACCGGCCGGTCCGAGCGCTCCGGCGAGGCGATCACGATCGCGACCGAGGCCGACCGGGGCGACGTCCGCGCCATCGAGTCGCGGATCGGTGCCCGGATCGCACGGCGCTATCGAGAGGGGTTCGCGGTCCTCGACCTCGACGAGCTCGCGGAAGAGGCCGAATTGCGTCGGCCCGGTCGCGGGTCGGGACGGCGCCGAGGGACCCCGCGGCGAAAACGGAGCTGACCGGCTACGGTGGGGCACAGCGCGATGACTGCAATCCTGCGCGCTGCAATCCTCACTCTCGTCCTGTCCGTTCCGCAGATCTCCTGTGGAGCTCAGGGGGGCGTTGTGACCTCGGTGCCGGACGTCCCCTGGCCGGTGACCACCGAGGGCTTCGACGAAGCGCTCGTCGAAGCCCTGGAGAGAGGTCGTGCCGGCGTCGTCGCGCGTCCCGAGGACGGGATGGCCTGGATGTCGCTCGGCATGACGTACGAGGCGCACTCGATGGTCGAGTACGCCCGCGAGTGCTACGAGAGCGGCATCGGTCATACCGCGGACGACGCCAAGTGCTGGTACCGGCTCGCGGTCGTCCGCTCGAAGGACGGTGACGTCGAGGGCGCGCTCGCCGCGTACGAGCGCGTGCACGCGCTCGCCCCCGGCTACGCGCCCGCGTACCGGAGGCGCGGTCAGTTCCTGATCGACGTCGGTCGCCCCGAAGCGGCCCAGGGCGCGTTCGAGGCCGCGCTCGAGCTCGACCCGCGCGACGTGTCCTCGCTGCTCGGGCTGGTCGAGGTCGATCTGGAGTGCAACCGACCGCAGGCGGCGCTCGATCGCCTCGACGGGATCGCGCAGGTTCCGCGGCCGTGCGTGGGGATGCGTCACCGATTGCGCGGGCTCGCGCTCTCGAGGCTGGGTCGGCACGACGAGGCCGAGTCGGACCTCGCGCTGGGCCGCGGCGCGCGCCGCGCGGGTGGAGACCCGTGGATGCGTGCGCTCGCCGAGCACAAGGTCGGCACCTCCGCCGTCCTCCTGCGAGCGAGCCGCATGATCGACGGAGGCCAGCCGGCTGCCGCCCTGGAGCTGCTCGCCGACCTCGAGGCGAAGGACCCTGACGACGCCCGCGTCTTCGCGCGGAAGGGGCGCGCGCTCGCGCGGCTCGGACGCTGGAGCGAGGCGGCGGTGTCCCTCGCTCGCGCTTCCGATCTCGACCGCGACGACATGGGGCTCGCGCTCGCCGCCGCGTCCGCGATGCTCGAGGTGCACGATCACGACGGCGCCCTCCAGCGCGCAGCGCGCGTGATCGAGATCGATCCGACGAAGCCTGAAGGGCACGTGCTGCGCGCGGACCTGCTGCTCGCGGCGGGACGATTGGACGAGCTCCGTCGCGCGCTCGAGGAGGCGAGCGGAGCGGGCGTGCGTTCGGCCGACCTGGAGGTCATCGCGGGCAAGTCGGCGATCGAACGCAAGGACACGGTCGCGGCGCGGGCCGCGTTCCAGCGAGCGATCGACCTCGATCCCGCGACCGCGGACGCCTGGGTCGGGAAGGCTCTGCTGGAGATCCAGGGTGGATCGCGCGACGCCGCGGTCCAGGCCGTGCGCCGCGTCCAGGAGCTCGCGCCGGATCACCCCATGCGCCCGACGCTGGAGGCCGCGCTCGCCGAGCGCACCGCGCAGGGCTCGGCGGCGGGCGGAGGCGGCCTGTGAGGTCGCTCGCGATCGTGGCCGGCGTCCTCGCGGCGTCCTGTGGCGCCGACAGCGGCGGCGACGCCGATGCCGAGGGGGACGCCAGAGGGCCCGCAGCGAGCGGGCCCGCCTGGTTCCACGAGGAGGCGCGGGCCCGCGGCATCGACTTCGACCACGTCAGCGGTCACGAGGAGCGCTTCCTCTTCCCCGAGCTCATGGGCGGCGGCGTGGCGCTGTTCGACATGGACGGCGACGGCGACCTCGACGCGTTCCTCGTCCAGAGCGGGAGTCTCGTGAAGGAGGCGCGGGGCGAGCACCGTCTGTACGAGAACGACGGCACGGGGCGCTTCGCCGACGTCACGGCCGCCTCGGGCATCGAGCCCGGCGGCTACGGCATGGGCGTCGCCGCGGGTGACTTCGACGTGGACGGGGACGTCGACCTGTACGTGACGTGCGTCGGTCCGAATCGGCTCCTCGCGAACGACGGAACCGGGCGCTTCGAGGACGTGACCGAGTCCGCGCAGGTGGGCGACCCGGGGTGGGGGACGAGCGCCGCCTTCCTCGACCACGACGGGGACGGCGACCTCGATCTGTTCGTGACGAACTACATCGAGTGGAGCGTCGAGACCGAGAAGGACTGCTTCGACCCGACCGGTCAGCCGGACTACTGCGGCCCGATCGCGTACGAGGCGCCGGCGAGGGACACGCTCTACTCGAACGACGGCGACGGGACGTTCACCGACGTCAGCGCCCTGATGGGGCTCGACGCCGCGTACGGCAACGGGCTGGGCGTCGTGCCGGGTGACTTCGACGGGGATGGCCTCGTCGACCTGTTCGTCGCCAACGACCAGACGCCCGACAACCTGTGGCTGCGCGGCGAGGACGGCCGCTTCTGCGATCGCGCCGAGCGGATGGGCTGCGCGCGCGACCCGCACGGCGGCGTGCGCGCGGGCATGGGCGTCGACGCGGCCGACGTGGACGGGGACGACGACCTCGACCTGCTCGTCGTGCACATGGCGCGCGAGCAGGACGGCTTCTTCCGCAACCGCGGCGCGACCTTCGTCGAGGAGACGCGCCGCGTCGGGATCGGCATGGGCACGTACCGGATGACGCGCTTCGGCGTCGGGTTCCACGACTTCGACGCGGACGGCTGGCTCGACCTCTACGTCGCGAACGGGCGCGTGAACCTGATGATGGCGCCGGTCTCGGCGACCGACGAGTACGCCGAGCCGAACAGCCTCCTGCGCGGCCTCCCCGACGGTCGCTGGGAGCCGGTGGAGCCCGTCGGCGGGACCGCGGAGCCGATCATCAGCACGAGCCGCGGCGCCGCCTTTGGCGACGTCGACGGCGACGGCGGGATCGACGTGCTGGTCGTCAACCGGGACGGCCCCGCGCACCTCTACGTGAACGCGGTGCAGGACCGCGGGCACTGGCTCACGCTGCGCCTGGTCGACGGAGGCTGCGACGCGCTCGGCGCGTGCGCATCGATCGAGATCGACGGCAGGACGATGCGCCGCGAGGCCAAGCCCGGGTACAGCTACTGCAGCGCGAGCGACCCGCGGCTCACGTTCGGCCTGGGCGCGGCGACGCGCGTCGAGACCGTGTCCGTGCGCTGGCTCGACGGGACCGTCGAGACGTTCGGACCGATCGACGGGGACCGGGCCGCGACGCTGACGCGCGGCGAGGGTCGTTGACCGTCGCCAGGTTCAGAGCAGCGTCACCGCCAGCCCATCCGTGAAGTTGCTCGTCGCGACGCCTCCGCTCGCGTCGCGGAACCACGCCTGGAAGTGGACCTCGTCGCCCGGGTCGCTCGCGTAGAACCCGCCGGGCGAGGGGAAGAAGATGGGCGAGATCGGGAGCGACAGCCTCCCGCTCGGCGAGGCCTGCTGGATCTGACCCGGGCCGATGTAGCGGCCGATCGAGGAGGACAGGCAGAGGTTGCCGGCGCTTCCGGCGGGGTTGGGTGTGAACCCTCGGTCCCTGCTCACGAGGAAGAACCCGAACGCGCCAGGCGGCAGCGAGGTGGCGACGAGGGTCAGGTCGTTCTCGACGAGGACGGCCGATCCCTCCAGGGACATGACTCCCATCGCGCCCGTGGAGTTGGGGTTCGAGTCGCAGTAGGACTCTCCCAGCCCCGGCGTCCACTCGACGAGGTAGGACGTGGCCTGTGCGGATGTCGACGGCGTGTCGGCGAAGAGGCCGCTCGGCAGCCACTCGGCATAGTTCGACGAGGGCCCGGCGTCGTCGGGCTCACCCGGCGCCCAGGGCAGGTTCGCCGGGGTGCCGTCCAGCCAGACCCAGCCGCCGCCCGGCTCCGAATAGCCCGGGCTCGCGAGGTCCTGGTACGCGCCGACCAGCGTCGTGCCGATGGGGAGGTTCTGCTGGACCCATGCGAGCTCCGCGGCGGTCGAGAGCGACGCGAGCTCCCCTCCGCGTCCGTCCCAGGCCATCTCTCGTGCACGGTTGCGCGCTCCGCTCCAGCCCGGGTTCTCGGGGATGACCTCGTAGTAGCTGCCGTTGTTCGGGTTGAGGACCGGGGTGGACTCGACGAGCGTGAACGTGCCCGAGCCCACCTCACCGACGTTCCTGGCTCCGATCCGGATCCGGTACGGCTGTCCCGCGCGGGCCAGGAAGCGGCCCGAGGTGAAGCAGTTGCTGAAGGAGCAGACGACCTCCACGAGCGAGCCGCCGCACTGATCGCCGATCGCGACGATCGCGAGCACGTCGATGCTCGACTGGCCGCAGAGATCGATGGCGACCCGCACGTCCTGCGTGGGCGTCCACAGGAACCAGACGTCGGCGCGGTTGAACGCCGCCGAGGTGTTGCAGCCGAACGAGAACGGGGTCGGCGTCGCCGACGTCAGGTCGAACGCGTGCGGCCCCGGCCCCGAGATCGGCTGCGCGTTCGCGCAGGCGTCTGCGCCCTGGGGGCGCGCGAGAGGGGCGAGAACGAGGAGAAGAACGGCCGTGAGGGCCGCGGTGCGAGCGAGGCGAGTCGAGGTCATGGGGCGCCGTTCGGGAAGACGGCAGCGGGGCCACTAGGACGCTGGGGAGTTCCGACCCTAGCGCCGTCCCCTCGATCCGCCCACCCGGGCTATCCGCAGGTCCGCGACAGGCCTTCCTTCTCGCGGAAGTCGCGGATCGTCTCCAGGGCGTCGCGGGTCCGGGCCGCGGCGTCCTCGACCGTGTCCGTCTCGGCGTCGCGCTCGACGATGACCGGGTACACGGCGTCGGCCTTCTCCGGCTCGCCCGCGTCGACGTAGGTGAGAGCCTCGAGCCACGCGCCGGCCCCGGCGTACGCCGGGTTCGCCGACCTTGCGGCGGTGCGGGCGTAGGCGAGCGCGACCTCGTGCTTGCACTCCGCGAGCGCGCCGAGGCCCTCGAACGCGTCGTCGCCGATCCGCGCGCGCAGCGCGGCGAGCTCCTTCTGTGCTTCGATCTGGGCCTGCTGGGCCTCCATCTGGTCCGCGGCGGTGCCGGCGATCGCCCCGCCGACCGCGCCGGCCGTGCCCGACCAGACCGCGCCGCGCGCCGCGGCCTCGCCGACGTCGCCGCCGAAGATGAGCGCGCTCACCGCGCCCGCGGCCGCGCCCGCCAGCGAGATCGGTGTCGACAACCACGGAGCCCTGATCATCCCGCACCAATCCTAGACGTGAGTTGCTCCCGGTGTTCAGCAGAACATCGAGCTCCTTGTCATTGAGATTGAGCATTGC
>JBCDGE010000185.1:0-9369 GCA_038757895.1 Planctomycetota bacterium
AGCAAGTCTCGAAAAATATTGAGACTTGCTGAACGGCGTATTCGAAGAGCTTAACTTGCACCAAGAATACGCGGCGCGATGGGGTATCACCCTCGACACCGCACCGTCAAGAACCCGCTCTTTCCCGTGAACCACGAGGAGGCGTGCCTGCGCGATTGGATGGGCCGGCTCCGGCGTGAGTCGTGGCTCGTGAGCAAGAAGCGCAAGTACCTCGGTCTCCACCTGCGCCTGTGGAGCGCGTGGCGGAACTGGGTGAAGGTGCGCTTCAACCGGGACAAGGAGACGCCCGCGCAGATCCGCGGGAGCGCGCCGAAGCAGCTCACGTTCGGGGACCTGGCAGGCTGGCGGCAGGACTGGAGGCAGCGGAGCCCCAGCCCTTTCGCGAAGGGTTGGCAGGCGGTCGGGGAGCTCACGCTCTGACCGGCCGCGCCGCTCCCGCGGCTAGCACATGGAAGCCAGCCAGTTCAGCGGCCAACAGAGCGTTGCGGGGGAGAGAGCGGCATGGTCCGGAACCGAATCCCATTCAAAAGCCGCCCCTTCATCCGCATCGTCTGCTCCGCTTGCTCGCCTCCCGGCGGCTGAACGCGTACGGACATCTGAACGGTCTCGTCCGCCCCGAGGGAGGCGGACACCGGGAGGCCGCCGTCGAGCCCCCACCGCACGACGCACGTGCCTTCGAGCTTCGCCCGCAGCACGGCGCCGCGCGTCTCCAGGTCGCCTTCGCGCTCCAGGCGGCGTTCGTCGACGAAGTCGGTGCGGTCGGCCTCCAGTTCGATCGTGAAGGTGTACGTCAGGTCGGCGTAGCGTCCTGCGTCCGGATCGCCGCCGATCTCGGAGAGGCGGCCCTCGACGGTCCCGGAGACCTTGCCGTCGAAGCCGATCTGGAGGTTGCCGCCCAGGCCGCTCGCGTGCGCGCGCAGGATCTGGGGGTCGGCCCGCTTGCCGCCGCGCCAGGGCAGGAAGCCCGTGGGCGCAACGAGGGGCTCGAGGACTTCGGGCCGGATGGTGAACGACTCGCCGAGTTCCAGGCTCGCCGCGCCGTTCTCCCCCGGCGGCGGGAGGAGCGCCGACCAGTCGAAGGGGACCGCGAGGCGGGGCAGGAGGGGCTCGCGGAGCGCCTTGCCGTCGAAGTGGCGGCCGTAGCCGTCCGGCTGCCCCTTCGCGGGGTGGAAGGCGACGCTCACGCCGACGCTCGGGGAGGTGAGCTTGAACTCCGCTCCATTCCACTCCCCGGTCTCTTCGTTGATGGACGTCGGGTCGACGAGTTGAACGACGCCAGCGACGTCGAGGAAGCGGCGGCGCAGGCGGCCCGTCGCCGGCTCGCGTTCGTCGGCGATGAGCGCATCGGCGCGCGTCCGCAGCTGGAGCGCGGCTCTCTGCTGGATGGGCTCGCCGTCGCCGCGCTTCAGGAGGAGCTCCGTGAGGTTCAGGTCGTGCGCCTCGGTTGTGGTCATCGCGAGCGCCTGATCGGTCGGCGGGTCGTAGCGGAGCTCGTACTTGCGACCGGTCTGCGCGCTCGCGGGCGCGAGGCAGACGAAGCCGGCGAGCAGGAGCGCGGACGCCGCGTGTCGGAGGGTCGAGATCATCGGACGAGGTCTCCCTTGCGATAGGTCCCGGTCGTGGTGGCGTCGACGCGCCCGTCGCGCTGCCAGAACGTCCAGGGACCGTCGTACTGGCCGTTCAGGTAGGCGCCCTCACTCTTCTTGTCTCCGCTCGGGTACCACTCGACGTAGGGCCCGTTGGGCTGGCCGTTGCGATAGGTCGAGACGTAGCGGCGCTCCCCCTGGCGGTGGAAGCCGCGCCACTCGCCCGTGGCGACCCCGTTCTCGAAGCCGCCGATCGACTTGCGCTGACCGTTGTCGTGGTACTCGACCCACTCGCCGACCTGGAGGCCGTTCACGAACGAGCCCTGCGTCTCGAGCGCGCCGTTCGGGTGGTAGCTCTTCCACGACCCGGTCCGCTTGCCGTCGGCGTAGGAGCCCTCTTCGTGGAGGAGGTCTCCGATGTAGTCGAGGCTCGGCCCGTCCTTCCGACCCGCACGGAAGTGCTCGAGCGTGATCAGAAGGCCCTCGGCGTTGTAGCGGCGGAACTTCCCGTGGCGCTCGCCGTTCACGTAGTCGATGAGGAGTCGCAGTGCGCCGTCGTCGTCGTAGGACGCCCACGTGCCCTCCCGCAGGCCCTCCGCGTCGTACATGCCCTTGGACAGCTTCCGGGTCTCCGCCTTGCCGCGGACGATCCAGGGTCCGACCCGGCGGTAGTTGCGGTAGGCGCCGTGGGTGTCGAGCTTTCCGTCCGGCGCCCAGGCCTTCCAGACGCCGGCGCGCGCCCCATCGAGGAGGAACCCCTCGCGTGCGACCGTGCCGTCGTCGTGGAAGAAGCGGGTGAACTCGCCTCCTTCCACGTCGGGCGCGACGTCGGGCGGCGGCTCGAAGGGCGGGGGCGCGGGACGCGTCCGGTCGTACGTCGCTCCGTCGATCACCTGGTCCTGGGACTCGCCCTGGGCCGTCGATCCCGGCGCGGCCGGAGGCGGGGCGAAGCCGGCGACGAGCGGCCACGAGGAGGCGAGCAGAAGGGCGGCGGCGGGGAGCGGAGAGAGCATCATCTCGGGGCGAAGGCGAGGGACGGTGGCCCGGGGGCTACTGATCGGTCCCGTCCAGGGAGGCGACGCGGCGGTCGTCCTCGTAGAGACCCGACCAGCGGTCGTTGAGCGATCCGTCGCTCTTCCAGTAGGTCCATCGGCCGACGCGGCGGCCGTTCTCCAGGCGACCCTCGGACTGGGGCGTCCCGTCGGCGAACCAGGTCCGTGAGGGACCCGTCTTCTGGCCGTCCTCGTAGACGCACTCCTCGATCAGGTTGCCGTTGTCGCTCCAGGTGCGTGCCTCGCCCTGGAGCACGCCCGCCTCGTACTGGACGGTCGCCAGGACGACACCGGACGCGGAGCCGCGCTGCCACTGGCCCACGCGGACTCCATGTTCGTACGTGCCCCACTCCCGCGGGTCGCCGTCGGAGGGGTGGAAGTCGGACCAGCGGCCGTGTAGCTCGCCGTCCTGGTACGCCTCGTCGAGCACGAGGATCCCGGCGCGGTCCCAGACCTGCCGCCGCCCGGACAGCTTTCCGTTCTCGTACTGCTCGGCGTAGTTCGGCTGACCCGACGGGAACCAGCTCTGGCGCGAGCCGACGAGCGCGCCGCGGGCGTAGATCGACTGCGTGACGAGCTGGCCGTTCTTCGCGTATTCGCGCCAGAGCCCATCGCGCTGTCCCTGGTCGAAGCGACCCTCCCGGGCGAGGACGCCGACGCGCCGCCACTGGCGGACCAGTCCGTGGGGAACGTCGTCCCGCCACCACTGGACCGAGCGCTGAGAGCCCGTCTCGTGGTAGCGCCATTCGGGCCCGTGGAGCCGCGGAGCCGCGGCCGCGGCGTCGTCCGCCGGCCGCGTGGTCGCGATGCGGAGGAGCAGTCCCGAGTTGGGGTCGTACTCGCGGAGAGTCTCGACGGGCTGCCCGCCGATCGTCCGGATCGGAGTCCACAGCTCGGGGTCACCCTCCTGGCGCCCCTCTTCGTCGAACCCTGGCTCCATGCCCTCGGGAATCGCGTCGAGCCGAGCCGCCAGGTCGTCCACCGTCGGAGTCTCGTCCTCGTCTCCGGTGCCGGAGCCCGCGTCGGACCCGGCGGCCCCACCCGGCGCCGTGGATCCCGATTGAGAATCCCCCGGCTCGACGGCCCCGCCGCCCGGTCCGTCCGCGCCCCCGTCGACGGAGGCGGACCCGTTCGCGGTGGACGCGTCCGCGCCGGCTCCGTCGCTCGCGCCTCCGCAGCCGAGCGCGAGGCACGCGATCGCCAGCAGCGGGAGGCCTCGCACCGAGACCGCGCGCGTCAGGGCACCCGGCGAGGGGGCAAGGGCGGGACGGGATCTCGCTCCGATCATCGCGCGGACGATACGGAACGGCGCCTCGGGAGTGGGTGCGAGGTCGAGCGATTCATCGACGCGCGGAGCTGCGCGGAGCGTCGCGCGCCGTGAGCGTCGGGAGCACTTCTGATCCCTGCTTCTACGCCCCCAGGTCTACACCCTTGCGTCGCCGAGCCAGCGCCCGCGCGCACGAAGAGGGGAGAGGCACTTGGCGGGCCGGCTAGCGAGCACGCGCTCGCATGGTTCTCCCCGGTCCGACAGATGATGTCGACGTCCCGCCAAGCACACCCGGGACGGACCGATCGAGGCGGGGGTTCCGTCCCACTCGGATTCCGTCAGGGACCGGTCGAAATCTCGCCGAGCTCGATCGAGACCTCGCCGGGCCCGATCGGGATCCTGCCGAAGAGGGCCCGCCAGCCCCGAATCACGAGGAAGTCCGGACCGTGAACGGAACGAAATGCCGCGTCCTCACGTCTCCGAACGAGAACGATTGGGGCCGGGGAGGCCCCGACCGCGGGCCATCCGAGGCCCGAGGCCCTTCGAGTGGCCCCCACGGGCCCCGAACGGCGATCGGGACGGAAGATCGGATCCGGCTTCATTCCGAGGCAAGCGGTCGTCGATCCCCTGTCCCAGCGAGGTCCGCCTCACCGACCACCGCGTCGGCCGGGTCGGCCCTCTCCACGGCGCAGCCGCTGGACCCCACCCCGATTCCGCCACCTCCTCTCGCTCGTAACGATAGATCGCCTCCGATGACTTCCTCCGATCAACCCCGCTCCGTCCTCTGCCTCGGTCTCGGCGACACCGACCGCAGCCGAGTCTCGGAAGAAGCCCACCGCTTCGGCTGGCTCATCCGATTCGCGGGCAACGCGACCGAAGCCCGCGCGACGGGCAACGGCAAGCGTCCCGACCTGATCCTCTTCGACGTCAACGCCGCCGACGACGCAGCCTCCGAGCTGGTCCGCCAGTGCACGGCCCACCCGCTCCACGCGGTCAGCCCGGCCCCGCAGACCCAGACGCCCCAGGCCTCCACGGAGCCCCAGGCTCCGACCGGGACGCCGCAGCCCGAGATGGCGGACGGCACCGTCCTCCTAGAGCCCGGCTCCATCCACCGCTTCGAGGACTACGAGCAGCAGATCCTCCGCCACGCCCTCCAGACGACTGGCTGGAACGTGAAGCGCGCTGCGCAGCTCCTCGGCATCGGCCGGGCCACCCTGTACCGCAAGATCGACCGCTACAAGCTGCGCGACTACCAGCCCGAGCGGAACGCGGGCTGACCCCCGCCCCTCTTCCAACAGCGCCACCCCGAGCCCGTACCGCGACGGTCTCGCGGCCAGCGACGACGCCGCCCGGCGGGCGGCGCCCCGGCCTCGCAAGAGCGAGACGAGGCGCCGCCCTCCCATCATTGGACACCCGCGCCGTCGCGCCCCATCATCGCCCGGCCCGATCGCCCACCAAGCCATGGCACTCCACCTGAACACCCGACGCCCGTCCGCCGCCGGAGTCGCGGGATCCCTCGCCCTCGCCGCGGCGGCCCTCGCCTCGGCCGCGGCCGCGGCGACGCCCGCCCCGCAGGCTCTGCCCGCCGAGATCGACAGCGAGATCCAAGCCGGGGCCAAGTCCCAGGACGACCCTCCGACGGAGGTCGAGTTCGCCGATCTGACCTTCTCCGACGCGACCTCCCGCGCCGAGCGCCTGGAGCGGATCCTCGTCGTCCTGTGGGTGGACGGCGCGGTCGACTCGCAGAAGGGCGAGAAGCTCCGGAGCGCGATGTTCGACGACATGGCCGTCGTCCGCTGGATGGCCGAGTACGGCGTCGCGGTGCGGATCGATGGCTCCGTCGACAAGAAGGGCGTCCGATCCAACAAGGTGACGGCGTTCCCGGCCGTCGACCTGATCGACCTGAGGCGCGGTGGGCGCGTCGAACGGTTCCTCCCCGGGTCCAACTCGGCCGACTTCCTGGCTGCGGTCTACGGACTGGAGCAGGAGGGCGAGGAGATGGAGCGCCCGACCGGGATCGAGGCGAACGAGCCGTTCCGCTGGCTCGCGTGGGCGAACGGCCGCTACCGCCGCGCGGACGAGACCGCTGCGGAGGACGCCGCATCGGGGTACCGCTGGTGTCTGCTCAACGCGGACCAGTTCCGCCCCGGGTTCCGCGCGCGGTACCTGGAGTTCCTGCTGAAGCGGATCTCGTACCTCAAGCAGCGGACCTACACGGCCATCGCGGTCATCAACAGCGAGCGCGACCGGCTCGCCGCCAAGATGATGCGAGGCGAGGCCACCCAGCGCGAGGTGTACGAGCTGACGCGCGTCGACTTCTGGCGGCGCAAGCACCTGGAGACCCGCGACCTGTACGTCAAGCTCGGCGGGCTCGGCACGACGCAGGAGCGGTACCGTCAGTGGCTCTTCTACGAGGTCGTGCCGGAGCTCGCCCAGTGGGAGCAGTACCAGGAGATCCTCGACGTCCTCGGGGACGACGCCGTCGGCCTCTTCTCCGAGCGCATCGCGATGCTGGAGCGCCAGGCGCAGGCCGATCGTGCGGCCGCCAAAGGGCCCGCCGAGGAGAACGGCGCCGAGGAAGACGGCGCCCAGGGACCCAGTGCAGAAGGAACCGCGAAGGCCGAAGGGCCGACGGCCCCTCACAACGCGACGATGGAGTACACGGTCCCGGACGACCGCGGCCGGATCATCGTCGAGGCCTCCTGGGTCTACGAGGCGCTCCTGGCCTCCGGGCGGGGCGCCGACGCGAAGGCGCTTCTCGCCTTCATGGCGGAGACCTATCCGCTCGGCAAGACCTACGGGCTCTTCATGGAGCGCGCGCTGCGCCTGAAGCTCTGGAGTCTGGCGGCGGAGATCGCCGACACCGGCATGGCAGTCGTGGACGAGCGCGGCCAGAGGCGACTGCAGCGGCTCCTCGGCAAGATCCCCGTCGACGGCGAGGACGACGACACGGACGGGCGATGAGCGTGGAGACCTTCGGCCTGCGCATGCTCACGGCCGCCGCTCTCGCCGCGTCCCTCGGGTGCGGCGGCGGCGGATCCGACGCGGGGCGGATGAACGTCCTGATCGTCACGCTCGACACGACGCGGCCGGACCGCATCTCGTGCTACGGCGGCGCGCCCGGCCTGACGCCCGAGATCGACGCGCTGGCCAGCGAGGGCACGCGGTTCGAGCGCGCGGTCTCGACCGCAGGGATCACGCCCATGTCGCACGCGTCGATCCTCTCGGGGCTCAACAACTACGAGCACGGGATGCGCGTGTTCTACAGCGACGAGGTCTCGCACCAGCTCCTCGACTCGGTCGACACGCTGCCGGAGATCCTCGGCGCGAAGGGCTATCGGACCGCGGCGCGCGTGAGCTCCTACCCCGTCTCCAGCGCGTACAACCTCGACCAGGGGTTCGACGACTTCGAGTCCGGCGTGAACGTCGACGGGCTCGACCTGTCCCGCCAGCAGCGTCACGCGACGGCGTGGGACACCGAGGGCTTCTCCCCCACCCAGCGACGCGGCGACCACACGACCACGTCGGCGCTCCAGTGGCTGGACGAGAACGGCGAGGACGGCCCGTGGTGCATGTGGCTCCACATGTTCGACGTGCACGACTTCTCGCTCGTCCCGCCGGTCGAGTTCGCGGCGCGGTTCGACGTGGAGTACCCGACGCAGCGCGTCTCCGCCGGCAACGTCCAGTGGCGCGAGCGGATCTACGACCCCGAGCTCGCGTTCATGGACGCCCAGATCGGACGGATCCGCGCGTGGCTGAAGGAGCACGGCCAGGACCGGAACACGGTCATCGTGATCACCGCCGACCACGGCCAGGGCCTCACCGAGGGCAAGCAGAACCACGGCTGGATGAAGCACCGGCTGCTGTACGACTGGAGCGTGCGCGTGCCGATGATCGTCCGCGC
The DNA here is from genome assembly GCA_038757895.1 of Planctomycetota bacterium. Taxonomy (GTDB): domain Bacteria; phylum Planctomycetota; class UBA1135; order UBA1135; genus Saltatorellus. Next base: position 7,810 of record JBCDGE010000185.1, read on the forward strand.
CCCGGGCGTCGGCTCGGGCGGGGTCATCGACGCGCAGGTGCGCACGATCGACGTCGTCCCGACCGTGCTGGAGCTCCTGGAGGTGCCGCTGAAGAGCGCGATCGACGGGCGCTCGATGGTCGACCTGATGCGCGGCGAGGCCGAGGACGAACCGCGGATCGCCTACGCGGACGCCCTGAACCTGCACGACACGCACTCGCCGCGGAAGGGTGCGCTACCGCCCCACCAGGACGACAACCTGTACATGGCGTGCGACGGGCGCTGGAAACTGATCTGGCACGAGCGCAACCCGGAGCACTCGCAGCTCTATGACCTCCTGAAGGACCCCACGGAGCTGAATGACGTCTACGTCCCCGACCACCCCGAGGCCCTGCGCCTCAAGGCGTTCCTCGACGAGCGCGACGCCTGGCGCATCCAGGCCCCCGGCGCGGACAGCGGCGGGCCGAACGCGGACGCGCTCGGCCAGCTCGGCTACGGAGGAGGCGAGGACGATGACGACGAGCCCGCGACGGATGACGAATCCGCGACAGGTGACGATCCGCCGCGCTAGCGCGGCCCTCCTGGCGCTCACGCTCGCGGCCTGCGGGGGCGGCGCGTCGAACGACGCCGAGGGCGCGCGCCCGGGGAGCGGCAGCGCGCAGGGGATGCCCGAGCTGGCGATCCCCGTCGCGACGGAGACCGGCCGCGGCCTCCTGGAGGTCGTCGATCCGACGTACCCCGAGCGACCGCTCTTCCACGACTTCGGCGAGATGATCTACGGCGAGCGCCGCGAGTGGATCACCCGCTTCCGCAACGTCGGGACGAGCCCGGTCGAGGTTCTCTCCGCCCAGGCCGCCTGCGGCTGCACGCGGCTCTTCTCCATGACGGTCGTCCCGCCGGAGGGCGGCGCGCCGACGACCTACAAGAGCTTCGACGAGCGCCCGATCACGACCGTGCCGGTCGGCGGCGAGCTGGAGCTCAACGTCCTCGTCCTCAGCCAGTTCACGACGCCGAACCAGCGCAAGCTCGCGCTCTTCCGGCTGTCGACGAACAGTGACCTGGAGCCGTACACGACCCTGGAGGTCAGCTTCCTCCCCAAGCGCCCGTTCATCTTCGCCCCGACCGAGGCGAAGCTGCTCAACGTCCCGACGAGCCACGGCAAGGAGGCACGGGTCAAGGTGCTCGTCGAGAGCCCCGGCGACCCCGGTCGCGTGCTCGGGATCGAGAGCGCGCCGGAGGGCCTGGAGGTCGCCCTCGTCGAGGAGACCTTCGCCGGCGAGTTCGTCTGGTACATCGACATCCGCGTCCCGCCGCTGACGCCGCTCGGCGTGATCCGAGGCGCCGTGGTCCTGCGGACGACCGACTCCCTGGGCGAGGGCGACGAGGGGCGGCTCTCGCTCCCGCTGATCGCCCAGGTCGTGGCCGACGTGGTGATGGAAAAGCCGCTCGCAGCGCTCGGCGCGTTCAAGGCGAACGAGGGGACGGTCTTCGAGTCGCGCCTCAACGCGCTGGTGCCCGGCGCGAAGATGCGCGTGCTCGGCACGCGGATCGAGGACGCCGGCTTCGACGGCATCGAGGTCG
>JBCDGE010000186.1:0-9309 GCA_038757895.1 Planctomycetota bacterium
CGGTCCCGGTCAGGTCGTGTCGTCGGGCGCGACTGGTGCGGTCGCGGTCGACGTGGACCTGCTGGCGATCCCGACGCCTGCTGGCCCCGTCGCGGCGCAGCCGGGCGAGACGCTGTACTTCCAGTACTGGCACCGGGACCTCGGCTCGACGAGCGCGCTGTCGAACGCGCTCGGCGCGGTCGTCGTGCCCTGACGGGCGCCGACGAGGACTACCCCGTGCGGTGGCAGGCGCTCCGGCCCGCCAGCTCCGGGGACTCCTTCTTGCAGCGGTCACCCGGCACGTTGCCGCGCTCGACGCAGCGCGGGTGGAAGCGGCAGCCGGACGGCGGGTCGAGCGGGGAGGGCACGTCGCCCTCCAGCACGATGCGCTCGCGCGTCCGCTCGATCCTCGGGTCCGGGTGGGGGACGGCGGACAGGAGCGCCTTCGTGTAGGGGTGCTCGGGGCTCTCGAAGAGGGCGTCGCGGGTCGCCACCTCGACGACTTTGCCCAGGTACATCACCGCCACGCGGTCGCAGATGTGGCGGACCACCGCGAGGTCGTGGGCGATGAAGAGGTAGGCGAGGCCGAAGCGCTCCTGGAGCTCCTCCAGGAGGTTCACGACCTGGGCCTGGATCGACACGTCGAGCGCGCTCACGGGCTCGTCGCAGATGATCACCTCGGGCTCCAGCGCGAGCGCGCGCGCGATGCCGATGCGCTGGCGCTGGCCGCCCGAGAACTCGTGGGGGAAGCGGTGGACGTGGCGCGGGTTGAGGCCGACCGCGTCGAGGAGCTGCATCGCGCGCAGGCGGCGCTGGCGGGGCTTCGCGAGGGCGTGGATCTTCAGCGGCTCCGTCAGGATCGACGACACCGTCTGGCGCGGGTCGAGCGACGCGTACGGGTCCTGGAAGATCATCTGGATCCGGCGCCGGTAGGGCGCGCGGTCCTTGCGCGACAGGCCGCTGATCCGCATCCCGTCGTAGACGACCTCGCCCGACGTCGGCGGGTAGAGGCCGACGATCGTCCGCGCCGCGGTGCTCTTGCCGCACCCGGACTCGCCTACGAGGCCGAGGGTCTCGCCGCGCTCCAGCGTGAACGACACGTCGTCGACCGCCCGCAGCCACTGCGCGGGACGACCGAAGAGGCCCTTGCGCCCGACCGGGAAATGCTTCGAGAGGTGCCGGACCTCCAGGAGGGGCGCGTTCATGCGTCGGCCTCCTGGGCGTCGCCGGCGGCTCCCGCTGCGCCCGGCAGCGACGCGTACTCCGTGCACGCGGTGCGGCGCTGCTCCGCGATGCGGTAGAGCGGCGGCTGCTCGCGTTCGCAGCGCTCGGTCGAGAAGTCGCACCGCGGGCGGAACGCGCAGCCCGGCGGCAGGTCCGCGAGGTCCGGCGGCGCGCCTGCGATCGACTCGAGGCGCTCGTTCGGATCGCCCGTCAGCCGCGGCACGCTGCCGAGCAGACCGCGGGTGTACGGGTGCATCGGCGCGTCGAACAGCGGCTCGGCGGCCGACGCCTCGACGATCCGGCCCGCGTACATCACGTTCACCCGGTCGCTCATTCCCGCGACGACGCCGAGGTCGTGGGTGACCAGCACGATCGCGGTGCCATGGTTGTGCTGGAGGCGCTGCATGAGCTCCAGGATCTGGGCCTGGATCGTCACGTCGAGCGCGGTGGTGGGCTCGTCCGCGAGCAGGATCTTCGGACGGCACAGGAGGCCCATCGCGATCATCACGCGCTGGCGCATGCCGCCCGAGAGCTCGTGCGGGTACTGGTCGAGGCGGCGCCACGGCTCGGGGATGCCCACGTCGGACAGGCCCGCGGCGGCGCGGCGGCGGGCGTCCTTGCGCGTCACCTTCTCGTGCACCTCGATCACCTCGGTGAGCTGGCGCCCGACCGTCAGGAGCGGGTTCAGCGAGGTCATCGGGTCCTGGAAGATCATCGAGATCTCGTTCCCGCGGACCTGGCGGAACTCACGCTCGGTCATGCGCAGGAGGTCGCGTCCGCCGAACAGCATCGCGTCGGCCTCGACGACCCCCGGCGGCTGCGGCACGAGACCCATCAGCGCCAGGTTCGTGACCGACTTGCCCGAGCCCGACTCGCCGACGAGGCCGAGCGTCTCGCCCTCCTCCAGCTGGAACGACACGCCGTCGACCGCGCGGACGACGCCGTGGTGCGTCTCGAAGCGGACGCGCAGGTTCTGGACGTCGAGGAGCTTCACGCGGCCTTGCCTCGCTGCTTGGGGTCCAGCGCGTCGCGCAGCCCGTCCCCGAGGATGTTGAGCGCGAGGAGCGTCGAGCCCATCGCCGCCGCGGGGAACACGACCAGCCACCAGTAGATCTTGATCGGGTTGATCGCCTGCGTGCCGTCGACCGCGAGCAGGCCCCAGCTCACCTTCGGCGGCTCGATGCCGAGCCCGAGGAACGACAGGAACGCCTCGAACAGCATCACCGCCGGGATCGTCAGCGTCAGGTAGACGATCACGATCGAGAGCACGTTCGGGACGATGTGCGCGAGCAGGATCCGGCTCGTCGACGCGCCGATGACGCGCGACGCCTCGATGAACTCGGTGTTCTTGAGCGACAGCACCTGCCCGCGCACGACGCGCGCCATCGTCAGCCAGTAGATCGCACCGATGACGAGGAAGAAGATCTTCTCGCGGTCGATGCCGAAGCGATCCTCCAGCTCGGTGCGGTACTCGTTCACGACCGTGATCAGGAAGATCACTACGAAGATGAATGGGATCGAGTACAGCACATCGACGAACCGCATCATCAGGTTGTCGATACGGCCGCCCATGTAGCCGGAGAACGCGCCGTACAGCACGCCGATCAAGAGCGAGCAGAGCGACGCGATGATCCCGACGATGATCGACGTGCGGCTGCCCCAGACGATCCGCGCGAGCAGATCGCGCCCCTGGCCGTCCGTGCCCATCCAGTTGCCGGTCTGCCAGAGCCCGAACACCTCGATGCGCGCGCGTCGCAGGAGCCGGTCGACGGGGCCGAGGAGTCCCTTGAACTCCCAGTAGCCGTCCTCGTGGGTCGTCTCGCCGTACGCGACGCCGGGGATCGGGTCGCTCGCGAGCGACGCGGCAGCGCGCCGCCCCAGGTCGTCGTGCTGGACGCCCTCCAGGAGCGCCGCCGTCACCGTCTGCGCGCTCTGGCGGCGCGCCTCGGTGAGGGGCGCGGAGCCCTCCAGGAGCGTGCTGTTCAGCAGCACCGTCTGCGGCGTGCCCTGCAGCGCCCAGCGCAGCCGGTACCGCACGATCCAGTCCGCCTTGCCGTCGACCGCCTCGCGCCGCCGCAGGAAGAGCCGCACCGTTCGTCCGCGAGTCTCCATCGACCAGCTCGTCACCTGGGACGCGTCGAACGGCGCGCCGTCGGGGTCGTGCAGGGAGATCGCGTGCACCGCGCGCCAGTCGGGCTCCTCGGCGTCCTCGCCGGCAGCGTCGATGCGCCAGGCGGCGGCGGTGCCGGTGATCTCGGTCGGGACCTGGTCGACGCGCGGCGTGTCGCTCTCCAGCAGCGGCACCGACACGAACGCCTCCAGGCCGCTGTCGCCCTCGCCGGGATGCACCTCGACGATCGCGCGGCGCCCGGCGATCTCCTCGACGCGCGCGCGCGCGGCCTCGGTCGCGCTCTCGCCGTCGACCGCCATGCGCACCGTCGAGCGGTGGCGCCAGCCGTCGTTCCACAGGTTGCGCACCGAGCGCGTCGCGTCCGTGCCCTTCTTCGGCGCGTTCTCCAGGGGCCGCGGCTGGCTCCACATCCACTCCGGGCTCGTCGGCTCGTCGCGGAGCGAGAGCGCGATGGGGGAGGGGATCGGGAGGAACGGCGCCAGGAGCGACACGATCGCGAACCCGATCAGGAACACGAAGGCAAGGTACGCCGCGCGGTTCCGGCGGAGCCGTCGCCACGCGTCCGACCACAGGCTCTCGCCCTTGTAGCGCTTCGCCTCCTTGGCGAGGCGCGCGAGGTCCTCGTCGTCCATCTGCCAGCGCGAGGCGCCGGCCGGGTGCTCGTCCGTCATCTCACTCGTCCTCCAGCGAGATGCGCGGATCGAGCAGCGTGTACGCCATGTCGACGAGCGTGTTCAGGGCGTACACGAGCACGGTGAAGAGGATCGTGACGCCCATCGCGAGCGTGTAGTCCCGGTTCGTCGCCGCGTTGATGAAGTGCGACCCGGTCCCGGGGATGAAGAAGATCTTCTCGATGACGAGGCTGCCGGTGAGGATGCCCGCGGTCGCCGGCCCGAGGTACGACACGACGGGCAGCAGGCCGCCCTTGAGCGCGTGCCGCAGGACGACGGTGCGCGGCGCGAGCCCCTTGGCGTGCGCGGTGCGAATGAAGTCCGAGCTGAGCGTCTCCAGCATCCCCGTGCGCGTCAGGCGCGCGATGTACGCGGCGAAGACGAGCCCCAGACAGAAGCCGGGCAGCAGCATGTGCCGGATCGTGCCCCAGCCGGCCACCGGCAGTAGCGGCAGCAGGAACACGAGGAGGATGACGAGGAAGCTCGCGATGACGAAGTTCGGGAGCGCGATGCCGCCCGTCGCCGCGATCCGCAGCGTCAGGTCGACGCCCGACCCCGGCCGCAGTGCCGACGCGATCCCCGCCGACACGCCCAGCGCGATCGCGAACATCATCGACAGCACGCCGAGCAGCATCGAGATCGGCAGGCTCTGGCCGAGGATCTCGTTGACCGTGAAGTCCTTGTAGCGGAACGACGGTCCGAAGTCGCCGGACAGCACGCCGCCGAACACCTTCGGGGGCTCGCCGCCCGGCAGCTCGCCGCGCCAGAGCACCAGCTCGCCCGCTTCGTCACGCGTCGCGACCGCGCGGTTCTCGTCGAGGTTGAAGGGCCCGACGTAGTGCAGGTACTGGCGCCACAGCGGCCAGTCGAGGTGGTACCGCGCCTTGATGTTCGCCTCGATGACGGGGTCGAGCTTGCGCTCGCCGTCGAACGGGCCGCCCTTCACCGAGTGCATCAGGAAGAACGACACCGTCATCACCGTGAAGATGGTGACCACGAACCACAGGAATCGCCGGACGAGGAAGCGGAACACGGATCAGTCGCCTCCCCGTGTTCCTGCGGCGGCGCCCGAGCGCGGATCCGAAGGCGGGTAGAGACCCTCGCGCGGCCCCCAGGGCGTGACGAGTGCGTGGCGCCCGTCGTCGGGGTACGCCTCGCGCTTCAGCGCCAGCTCGTCGTCGTTCATCCAGTACCAGAACTTCGGGAAGTGCTCGTCCTTGACGTTCGGGTAGTAGCCGCCGAGCCGCGGGCTGTACGTCGTCTGGGTGACGTAGTTGTAGATCGGCAGCACAGGGAGCTCCTCCATGAGGAGCGCCTCCGCCTCCGTCAGGATCGCCATCCGCGCAGCCGGGTCGAGCTCGGCGGCGGCGCGCCGCACGAGGTCGTCGTACCGCGGGTCGCCCCAGCCGGTCTTGTTGTTCTCGCCGCCGGTGACGAACAGGTCGACGAAGTTGTTCGGGTCCGCGTAGTCGCCGATCCAGGCCGAGCGGGACACGTCGTAGCCGAGGCTCGACTGGGTGTCGAGGTACACCTTCCACTCCTGGTTCAGGAGCTTCGCGTTGATCCCGAGGTACTTCGACCACGCGTCCGCGATCACGATCGCGATCTGCTGGTGGGTCTCCGACGTGTTGTAGTGCACCTCGATCGTCGGGAACGTCTTGCCGCCGGGCCCGTAGCCTGCCTCGGCGATGAGCCGCTTGGCCTCGGCGACGTTCGCGTCGTAGCTCTCCGCGCGCGCCATCTCGGCGTTCGTGTATCCCGCGAGCCCGCGCGGCACGAGCGCGTAGGCGGGGACCTGGCCCGCCTTGGTCACGTTCTCGCAGATGTCGATGCGCGGGATCGTCAGCGCGAGCGCCCGCCGCACGCGCTTGTCGTCGAGCGGCGGCTTGGTGACGTTGACGCGATAGAAGTACGTGCCGAGGTAGGGGACGGGGTTGAAGTCCTCGCGCAGCACGAGCTCCTGGATGACGTTCGCCGGCGGGATGTCGATCCAGTGCGCCTCGCCCGTCAGGTAGAGGTTGAGCGACGTCGTGTACGACTCGACCGCGAGCGCGTCGACCGACTGGAACGCGACGTTGTCGGCGTCCCAGTAGAGCGGGTTCTTGCGGAACCGGATCCGGTCGTTCACGCGCCGGAAGTCGACGAGGTAAGGCCCATTGCACACGATGTTCTCGGGCCGGAGCCACTCGTGACGCCAGGAGTCCGGGAAGCGCTCCTGGGCCTCCTCGATGTTCCGCCGGCAGACCGGGAACATCGGGTAGAAGGCCATCAACTCCAGGAAGAACGGCGTCGGCGCGTTCAGCGTGAAGCGGAGCGTGTACTCGTCGAGCGCCTCGATCCCGACCGAGTCGAACGCGTTCTTCGGCCGCCCGTCCTCGACCTCGGTGGTGAACGCCTCCGCGCCCACGACGTACCAGAGCATGTACGCGTACTCGGCCGCCGTCCGGGGGTCGAGGAAGCGCTCGTACGACCACAGGAAGTCGGCGGCCTTGATCGGGTCGCCGTTGGACCAGCGGGCGTTCTGTCGCAGGTGGAAGGTGTAGCGGAGGCCGTCCTCCGAGACCTCCCAGCGCTCCGCCATGCCCGGGAGCGGCTCCAGCGTCTCAGGGTGAGACACGACGAGGCCCTCGAACAGCATCCGAATGGCGCGGCCCTCCGGCACGCCGGTGACGGTCGCCGGGTCGAGCGTCTGCACCTCGGTGCCGTTGTTGAAGACGAAGTCGGCCGGCGCGAGCCGGGCGCCCCGGGTCGCGAAGATCGCGGCCGCGAGGAGGCCCCCCAGGAGGACGATGGGGGCCACCTGGCGGACGATGCGTTGACGGGCCATGCGTTGCGGTACTCGCCTGGGAGGGGAGCCCGACAGTGTAGGGGCCCATGCGGGGGGGTCCACCGTGCGGGGGTCCACCGTGCGGGGGTCCACTGTGCGGGGGTCGACTGTGCGGGGGTCGACTGCCCGCCTCGACGCCGTCCGACGACGTGTGTCCGTCCGACGTCCCCGCGCCGATGGACTTCGAGCCTTTCGGTCGGCGTGCCGCCCTAGCATAGATGTGGAGCGCCGACGCTCCCCGTCGCCCCGCACGCCCTTCCGAGTGGCCGACCCACGACCCATGACCACACGCCTTCCCCGACCGGACGACTCCATCGCGCTCCGCGGCCTCGCCGCCGCGGCCGCGCTCCTGCTCACCGCCTCGACCGCGCCCCTCGATCCCCCGACCGGGACGCCCGCCGTCACGGATGCCGGCGACGACGACGCCGGCGCGATCCTGGACCAGTTCCACCCGAACAAGGGGGACGGCGCCGCCCCGCTCTACGGCGGACGGGTGATCGTCCACATCCCGTCGCTGCCGGAGAACATGTGCTACCCGATCGAGAACTCGGCGGTGACGCGCCGGTTCCTCTACGAGACGCACGAGTCGCTCCTCCTGCAGGACTGGTGGTCGCACGACTTCGTCCCGAACGCCGCCGCGTCGTGGGTCGAGGAGGACCTCGTCGTCCTGAAGGCCGACGCTCCCAAGATCGCGGGCGAGGTCGAGGCCCAGGTCGTCCGCCGCGACGGCGAGACCGGCCTGCGCGCCGTGCGCGCCGTCTACGGCAAGGCGTCGGACGGCGCCGATGGCGTGCGCTTGAAGCCCGCGTCGAAGGGCTCGTCCCTGAAGGCGCCGATCGACATCCCGGCCGGGTCCGTCGAGCGCATCGAGCGCGGGACCGTGTTCACACTTTCCCTGCGCGAGGGCGTCAAGTGGCAGCCGTCGCTGGTCTACGACGCCGAGCAGTCCGGCAAGTTCGGCGCGCAGACGCTCGACGCGGACGACGTCTACTTCTCGTGGTCGATCTACCGCAACCCGGACGTCGACTGCGACGAGAAGCGCTTCCAGTTCGAGAAGATCGTCGGCTGCGAGGTCGTGGACCCGCTGACCGTGCGGATGTTCTACGAGAAGCAGTACGCGTACGCGGTCAACTCGATCGGTACGTCGCTGACGCTCCTGCCGTCGCACATCTACAACCTCGCCGACCCCGAGTGCCCCGACCACGACCCCGAGGCGTCGCTGGCGAAGCAGGCCGAGCACATCAACAAGAACCCCCACAACAAGCTGTGGGTGGGGATCGGCCCGTACCAGGTCACCGAGTGGACCCAGCAGTACGTCGAGGCCAAGCGCTTCGTCGACGGCGCCGGCGCGCCCGCGTACTTCGACGCGGCGACGCGGCCGGGCTACTTCGACACGATCCGCTGGCGCTACATCGACAACGACGAGGCCGCGATGAACGCGCTCCTCAACGGCGAGGTCGACTTCTTCGAGCGCGTCAAGCCCCAGGACTACTTCGACGGCCGCGCCACCAGCGACTCGTTCCAGAAAGACTTCTACAAGGGCTTCTTCTACCTCGGCCGCTACGGTTACACCGGCTGGAACCTGTACCGCCCGGCGCTCGCCGACATCACGGTCCGCAAGGCGATCGCGCACGCGTTCGACTTCCAGGCCTACCTCGCGAACCAGTACAACGGCCTCGCGCGGCAGATCACGGGGCCGGTCCCGTACCAGAGCGCCGGCTACCCGCGCGACATGCCCGCGCTGGCGCACGACCCCGACCTCGCGCTCGACATGCTCGAGGAGGCCGGCTGGTACGACCGCGACGGCAACGGCATCGCGGACAAGGACGGCGTCGAGCTGGAGATCGAGTTCCTCTACCCGAGCGGCAACGACGCGTCGAAGATCTTCGGCCGCGCGCTGCAGTCGGCCGTCGAGGACCTCGGGATCAAGATCAATCTCGCGTCGCTGGAGTGGGCGACGTTCCTGGAGCGGATCAAGTCCCGCGAGTTCGACGGCTGCAACCTGGCGTGGGTGCCGCCGCTGGAGTCCGACCCCGAGCAGCTCTGGCACAGCAAGTGGGGGGCGAAGGACCTGAAGTCCTCGAACCACGTCGGCGTTCAGGACGAGAACGTCGACCGGATGATCGGCCAGATCCAGGAGGAGGTCGACGTCGACGCGCGCATGGCGCTCTGGCGCGAGTTCCACAGCTACATCTACAACGACGTCCAGCCGTACATGTTCATGTACAACGTGCCGGTCAAGTTCGCCGCGTCGCTGAAGGTGCGGGGGATCAAGCACTGCGCGATCGACCCCGGGTACCTGATCCGCGAGTGGTACTTCGTCGACCCCGAGGTGAAGGGGACGCGGAAGAACCTGAAGTAGCAGCGGTCGCTGGAGCGGGGGGGGGGCGGGAAGGGGGGGGGCGGCCGGGGGGGTGGTTGGGAGCCCCCCCCCCGCCGCCGGCCCCCCACGCGGGGGGCGGGGGGCCCCCCCCCCC
>JBCDGE010000187.1:0-9185 GCA_038757895.1 Planctomycetota bacterium
CGAGCGTGAAGCGCGTCTCCCCCGGCTGCAGCACGTGAACCGTCAGGGTCTCGGTCTCACCGAAGTGATCTTCGAATTCGAATCGACCGTTCTTCACGACGGCAGTCCTCCGGACGCGTCCGTGCGACGATCGCCGAGCCGTCGAGGAGCCCGGTGGGCGTCTCGAGCGTGCCGTGGATGCTCGTAGCACGAGGAAAGTGCACGAGTCGTTGCCCGAGGTCGCCGCCGCTTCGGGCCTGGAGCTCCGTCAACGGCAGAGCGCAGTGTCCGACGCAACGGTCGTCCTCGAAGACCTCGATCAGGTTGGGCCCCTGCTTCAGGCCATCGTCCGGAAGGACGAATCGCACGCGTCCATCGGCGTCCGTACGGCCCTCGATCAGGCGGTGGTACGCACCGTGGACGAGGTGGGCGAGGCGCTCTCGGATCGGCTCTCCGTCCGCGTTCACAAGGAGTCCCGAGAGCGCGTTCGCTGCGGGCGGCGACGTGGTCAGGAGCGCCGGGTCTCCGTCCACCGTCGGGCCGGTGCCGGTCGCGGTCCACGTCTGCCCGAGCGACGGTACGGCGATCTCGATCGCGACCGATCTGCTTCCCGCGACGATCTGCGGCCACGCTGCGACGCCGTCAGTCAGCGTCGCCTCGTAGGCCTTCTCATCCATCCCCGTGGGCACGCCGACGAATCGAAGCGTCGCTCGTCCGTCGCAGCTCAACCGCGCGCCGCTCGCATCCCGCAGCTCGAGCTGCAAGGAGCCCAGGGCTGGCCTCTCCACGTCGATGACTCGACCGCCCCCGCGCACCGGCTCGAGGGCGCCCTCGAGGCAGGCAATCGTGGAACGCGCGAACTCCATCACTCCGGGTGCGGACACGCGGAACCGGCGGGTCTGGACCGCGGCCGCTGCCTCGAAGGGCTGCGAGCGGTTGCGCGAGGACAGCACGAGCCGGACCTCTCCCACGCCGTCGTCCACGATGACGCCCTGGCTTTCCCAGTCATAGTCAGCGGGCGTCTCGAGTCGGCCGTCGGGGCCCATTGCACCCGTGCCGCTGTGGGGGAGGAGTGCCTCGAAGTGGACGAGCGCGTCCTCGTGCACCTGGCGACCGGCTGCGTCGACGAGTCGGACTTCGAGCGGAGGCGCATCCACGAGTTCGATCGTCAGCTCCGTGACACGATCCGGAGGAACGACCCCGAATCCGAACCCCGCGCGCGTTCCGCTGGTCGCGAAGGCGATGAGCTGTCCGGTCGGGCTCGAGGCCGGTACAGCGCTCCCCGACTCGTCGCTTTCGAAGGGCTGTGCGAATGGTCGGAGCTGCTGGAGCGCGTCGAATTCGATGCCCGCCCTCGCGAGGGCCGCTCGGGTCGTCGCAGCGTCCGCGACCCAGCCGTCGAACTCCGTCACCGCCAGGCCCGACCGTCGATCTCGTGCGCGGAGGACCAGGCGGCCCTCCGAACTCCCTGGATCGGTGCGGCTTGCCGGCGCTGCACTGGGTTCCGCGATGGTCGGCAGACCCGACGCGTCCGGCGCGACGTGGCGCGCTCCCTCGGATCGAACGGCGAGCGCCGAGTCCGTCGCCTTCGACCATCGTTGAGTCTCCGTCGGCGCGGATCGGGTGAGGCGCCAGCCTGCCGTGATCGCGACGGCGCATGCGATCACGGCACAGGCGAGGAGGGGGCCGGGGAGCGCGACGGCGCTGCCCATGCCAGCGGCCTTGCCATTGGCCTGGAGAGCCAGCGGCATCAGGGCGATGCCCCAGCTCCTGCGGTCTCCGAACTCGGCGTCCAGCTCTGCCCGCAGCGACCTGAGTCCGCGTTGGAGGTGGCTCTTGATCGTCGCCACCGGCACACCCGTCCGTGCCGCGAGCGTTCGGGGTGAATGACCGTCGTAGTAGCGCCCCACGACCGCGCGCCGCTGGGCTTCCGGAATGCGCTGAAGGGCGACGAGAAGGCGCCGCTGCTGCTCCAGCTCATGGACTTCGTCCGCGGCGCTTCGGGCCGAGGTCTCGCTCGTTCGTGCCGCTTCGTGCGCCCGCCGTCGAGCGTTCTTTCGAATTCGGTTGCGCACGAGGTTCCGAGCGATTCCGCCGAGCCACGAGCGAGGAGGGACGCCCTCGGGCGGTGGCGATCCGGCGGCTGCGACCCAGGTGTCCTGGACGAGGTCCTGCGCGTCCGCGTTCGAGGCGACCAGTGAGCGCGCCAGCTGCCGCAGCCAGTCCCCATGCTCCAGGAGCGCCTCGAGTGAGCCGCTGCCGCGCTCGCTCGGAGGAGTCTGCTCGGAGAGTCCTGCATTCTTCATGCGCTCCCATGGTCGCAGACCGGCAATCGGATGCTGAGATCGAGCTGAAAACCGAGCGGCGGGTCGCCGACCTCGTGTCGCGCGGAGTCATCAGGCCCGAGTACGGGGAGTCCATCCGCACGATCCCGGCGTGGGTGATCGCAGCCTCCGTGGTTCTGGCGTTCGCGCGGCTCGTCGGCGCCGCCCTCCTCGTCGCACGCTCGCCTTGGGCCGCGCCGATCCATGGCTTCGCGCTCGTGCTCATCAGCGCGTTCGCCTGGTGGTACGCGAAGCGCATCGGTGCACGGTGACGACCTCGACGCCGCTCCTAGCCGCCAGGGTTCGGAGGAGTCGTTCGCTCTGGACCACAGCGCCCGACCCGGACGGTCCTGAGGAACTCGGTCACGGCTTGACCGTTCCCATCGATCACGGACTCGCCGTACACGAGGAGCCGCAGGCAATAGGAGCAGTGCTCGAGGCTCGTGACGTTCCAGTTCGCCAGCACGCCGTTCATGACCGAGCTCGTGCCGGATGCGATCGTGGTCCAGGTCGACTGGCTCCCGCCCGTGACCTGCAGGACCCAGCGGTCCAGGTTCGCGTCCGCGGCGGTGCCCTGGATCGTCACCATGCCCAGCAGCTCGTCGCAGGGCTCGGGCGAGACGATCTCCGCCACTGGCGGCAGGTTGTCGACCGTCAGCGAGATCGTCTGCGCGTCCATGTTCCCCGGGGAGTCGACGCCGGAGAGGCGTAGCTCGTACGGCCCGTCCGGCACGGTGCTCGTGTCCCAGCCCGACGGAACCAGCTTGCCGCTGATCACGGGGTCCGTGTAGCTGGGGCTGCCGATCGGCTCGAACGAGCCACCCTGGGGCCGGAAGGCCACCTCGTAGGACTCGAAGCAGAGGTCGTTGGCCGTCCCCACGATCGGAACGAGCCCGCCGATGACGGTGTTCGCGAACGGGGACTCGAGCTCCAGGCGATCGAACTGGCGATCGACGCGGACCACCCGAACGTCCGTCGCGCTCTGACCGCAGCCGTTCGTGACGGTGAGGCGGAGGAAGTAGTACTCCTCGGGAAGACCGTCCGTGGCCCAGGAACCGAGGAAGCCACCGGTCACGGCCTCGTCGTCGCTCCTGATCTCGGTCCACGGACCACCGTCCACGGGCTGGTAGTCGAGGCTCCAGCTGACGAAGGGCTCCTGTCCGGTCTCTGCCGCTCCGTCGACGAGGACCGCGCCGGACACGCAGTCGAAGTTGTCGAGGGACGTGAGCTCGGCGGTCGGTTCGTTGGCGCCGACGAAGATGAAGTTGAAGTCGAGCGCGCCGCCGCCCGGACTCGGGTTGTAGTCCGCGACCTTGATGATGTAGGTCTGCAGACCCGACACAGGGACGTCCGTCACCTGCGAGGCCGTTCCCATGCCGGCGTCGTCGTCGCAGGCGAGGAGGCCCGGAACGATGCAGTCCGCGCCGACGGCGACGAACTCACCGCACCCGTCCCAGACCGACAGGACGGTGTCGTACGTGCTGCCGTTCGTGTTGACGTACAGGGAACCGTCGCACGGCGGCACGAACGAGTAGTAGACGGAGTTGCTGACGCCGAGATCGTTGAACTCGCACGGTTCATCGGCCTCGCAGAGGTCGATCTGCGCGTTGTCGGTGTTCAGGAGCGGCGGGTCGAACGCCGTTCCAGGGATCGGCATCGCGTTCACGCAGGCGTCGTTGGGCGGGTAGTAGATGAAGTTGAAGTTCAGGTTCCCTCCGCCGCTCTTCCCGGCCACGAGGACCTTGTACTGCACGCCTGCCACCACCGACACGAACACCTGGGACTGCACGTTGAACGACGCGTTGTCGTTGCACGCGAGCTCTTCGGGGTCGTTGCAGCCGAAGAGGATCGGGGTCCCGCAGCCGTCGAACACCGCGAGCACCGTGTCGTAGTTCGACCCGAACGTGCTGAACTCGACGACCCCGTCCGCGTCGGGCGTGTACTCGAACCAGACGGACGCGAGCGTGCCGGCCACGCAGCTCGGCTGGGCGCCGCAGGCCTCGCCGAGGGCGCCGACCGTGGACTGGACCGCGGTCCAGGTGACGGCGTCGCCCGGAATCTCCCAGGCCTGCCCGCAGTTGTCGTTGGGGATTCCGGAGAGGGACGCGGTTCCCACTAGCGACGGCGGGATCGCCTGGGTCGCGCCCAGCGTGCGCCGGAGCGCGGCGGCCTTGGGGGTGAGGGGGCCGGAGCCCGGGTTCTTGGCGGGAGGGCGAGCGTCCGCCTGGCCCGTCGGCGTGAAGGTACTCCAGAGCTGGTCGGGGAACGGGTCCTGGGGTGCAGCCGTGCCCACGCCAGCGGTGTGGAGGGCCGCCAGCAGGGCGACGGAGAGGGGATGGAGTCGGGTGAGTCGCGTCATTGGATGAATGGGGGCTCCGAGTCCCTACCGCAGGGACCGGACCTACCGACATCCACGGGCCCGGGTCGCCGTGACGCGAAAGCCCTTGGCTTTGGGGGGGGGGGCGAGCGAGCCGCGGCGGAATCGCGTCGCGGAATCCGGTCCTGCGAGGTCCCCTCGAGCGGGGGAGAGTCCCACCCGATCCACGCCCTGCCATCGGAGTCAAGTTCGCCGTTCGCGCCCCGCGTTCTCCTTTGCGTCGCCCAACTCAGAGTCGGCGACGGGCACGCGCATGGGACACGTGGGATTGACGGGTCTCTCGGGCGGCGGCCTGCGGCTCGACTCGCCCGACGCGAGAAACCGAGCTTTCGCCGACTCCAGTGCGTTTCACTCGCAGCCAATCGTTCGCCATGAGTCGATCTCGCGGCTCGGTTCGATACGGCGATCGAGATCAGAACGTGAACCGAGCAGTCGCCATGATTCGCACGCCAGAGCCGGAGCTTCCGCCGACTGTGTCGCGGTCGGCATAGATCGCTTCGACGCCGTAGGTGATTCGGTCGATCGGAGACCAGAACAGATTCCCGGCAAGATAGCGCGCGGCCTCGAGCGTCTCTGCGTCCACGCCCTGAGGATTGTCGAGTTCGAGCACGCTCGCGACGACGCTGGAGCGCCACCGCTCGCTCCACCAGTGCTGGTAGGCGATGTACCCGGCGAAAATGCCCACCGGCTCGATACGTCCTCGAGGATCGACGAAGCCGTCGAGCCCAGCACCGGCGAAGGTCGCGAGGTACCGCGCAAAGCCGTCACCCGCCTGTCCCTGGAACGAGACGTTGTCCTTCTCGTTGAGCCAAGGGACTCCGATGCGACCCGAGACGTTCACGGCTCCGACCCACTTCTGGTTCGTCGCACTCTCGAGTCGTCGCGCTAGTCCCGCGACCCGCAGTCGACTCGAACTCCGTCGTCTCTGCACGTAGGCGATCAAGTCCGGCACAGACTCGGAAGCGAGCGGAGACTCTCCCGAGAACGAGAGGTCGCCCTCGGGGTTCTCCGCGGAGAGCCCAAGCTTCCATCCATCAGGTCTCTCATGTCCCCACCGAATGGCAGGCTGACGAACTACGGGAGCACCGAGAGGTCCACCATCGTCGATACTCTCAGGCAACGCGGGCGTGTCGCAGAACGCCGACCACCACTGTCCAACGTAGAAGTCCCCAAGGCCGGCGATCGCGTGGCGAAGCCTAAACTGATAGCCGGAGCGAAGCTCGTCGCCGTCGCCGAAGAAGTCCGCTTCGATGAATGTGCGGATCGGGCCGTACTCCGAATTGCCGCGCACGTCGAAGTTGATCCTGCTGCTACGCGCGGAGATGCGCGTCTGTGAGGTCCCGTCCTCGTCCGAACCGTCGAGAGGGATGGTCCGGACGGACACTGCTTCATCGAACCCCAGGGAATCGATGTCGTGGATGAGATCCGTTCGGACGAATCCACCGAGACGTACGGAGGCGTCAAGCCCGGGCAGGCGGATCGAGCCCGGGAACTCACCGGTTCGCACGATGGCGTCGTCGGGGAATCGGCCGATCTCCACGCGCGAGCCGTCGCTATCGGGAGTGGAGCTGATACCTGAAGAAGGAGACGTCCGCGATCGTAGCTGATCGAGCTCCTCCTCCTGAATGCGCAGAGCTTCTTCGAGTGCGCGAACGCGATCCTCGAGATCGAAGCCCTCCGATTCGGTCTGCTGAGCTTGGCTCAGAGGGGCGAGGAGCCCGAAGAAAGCTACCTTCGAGAGTAGGCTGAATATCATCGGATACGACGACGCCGAGGCCGTCCGAGCGCATGGAGTGTTCCCCATCTAGCCAAGCTTCTTGTAGAGCCATAGCGCAATGGACTCACCGAGGAGCATGGTTGTGACCACGACCAGAAAGGCAACGAGTCCGTGCAACGGGCCTCGAAAGCTGACGGCCTCTTGGAAGACAACGTCGATCAGTCCGAGGATCAGTAGCTTCGAGCCTACGAGCAGCGCCCAGGTGCTCAGGATGCGCTCTGCCTTCGCATGAGCCAGGTCGCGACCAGCGAACGCCCGTCCAATGCGACGCTCGGCCCAGAGAGTCAGCTTCAACGCAACCTGGAGCAACGCTGCCGTGAGAACCGTGACGCTGAAGGAGTCGATCACCACAAGTGAGCCGTGCTCGACGAAGAGGCCCAGCACGATCAGATCCACAGAGGTCCCTACGAACGTCCGCAGGAAGAGGCGCTGTTGCATCGACTCCGCAACGAATTCGTCCCTGTCTTGATCCATCGTCGATCTCGCTGGGCCCGACAGCGGGAACTACCCACCCAGTTGCACTTGCACCAAAGCCGGCGCACCCAACTCTTTACGACGATATGCACGCGTCAAATGGAGCGGAAGGTCGGACAGTGCCGAAGAACGGTCAATACACGCCGACGCTCATGCCGACGATTCGAGCGCTAATTCGCGCCTCGCTCGTCGGCTATCGAGCACGGGGGATCGGGGACAGGACAGGTCTCCCGATGGGTCGGTTCCGGATGCCGTGACTTCGGGGGTGGCCCTCAGGAGAGCCTCGTTCGTCAGATCATCCCTCTCATGTTTCGCCTGAAGCGTGCGGGAGTCTGGCCTGTCCATCCCTCGTACGCGCGACGGAACGAACGCTCCTCCGCGTACCCGACCAGTTCGGCAACGGCCTCGATGCTCAATCGGCCATCCTGCAGTAGCTCCCGCGCGATCTCGATCCTCTTTGAGCGGATCAGCTCCGTCAACGAGGTGCCACGTGCGGCCGCGATCCGCTGTGCAGTTCGTAGGCTCACGCCCGCGCTGGCGGCGACAGACTGTGTATCGAACTCTCCGCGGACGGCGCAGTCCGCGACGGCCCGTTGGAGGCGACCGAGTTCGTCCGAGGCGCTACGACGCTCGATCCGCGCGCGTAAGTCCTGGAAATACTC
The DNA here is from genome assembly GCA_038757895.1 of Planctomycetota bacterium. Classification (GTDB taxonomy): domain Bacteria; phylum Planctomycetota; class UBA1135; order UBA1135; genus Saltatorellus. The sequence continues at coordinate 7,594 of JBCDGE010000187.1, forward strand.
CAGCACGAAAGCGAATAGATCCAGGCTTGCCTGACTCGTCCGTGTCTGGAGGGCCTCTGCTTCGAAGACCAGGGCGTTGCGACGACCGTTGAATTCAACGGATCGGTTGAAGAACTCCTGATAGGTGCTCTTGGGACCCTGCGGAGCGCGGCTGAATTCGACGCCGATCAGATCGACTGGTCCCGCAGCGACCTCTCGTACGAACCTCCAGATCAGCCCGAGTCCGATCTCGTTCATTCGGCCGCCGTCGAGATCGTCGAGAGGGTGAGACATCTCGACTGCGACCAGGTCGCCTGATCGTTCGAGAGAGATGTGCACGCGCTCGGCGAGCACGGAACGGTTCTCGACGAGGAGTCGAAGCGCCTCCTCCACGCTCGCCGCAAACAGAGCTCCGTGCGCGAGTCCACCCAAGACAGCGAGCGGAGCCGAGCGCACGAGCTCGATGGTGAGGGCGTCGTCGGGCTCGGATTCCGAGAGCGCACGCCACAGGCCCGCGATCGCTCGATCGGGCACACGTGCATGAGGATCCGCGAGCTCCCGCCCCGTCAAGCCGGCGCAGCGCTCGATGTCCTCGAGGGACATCCCCCGCCGAAGAGCGAACGCGGAGGTGATTGCAGCGATCGTTGCGAGCGCGGTGGTCATGATCTCGACCGTTGGCTTCCGATGACCTCGGCATTCAGCGGGGGCTACCCCGAGACTCTGTCGCGGCGGCGCGGCTCGTCGGTGCACACGCAGCGTTGATGCCCAGGGTCCCCCCAGCGTCGATCCAGATCAACGATGGCCGCCAAATTGGCGCGGTATGACCGCTCTCAGGCATGAGCTGACCGGGCGCGCGTTGCATGAGTCGCATTCGAGAGCCGCTCGGTTCGGGCCGACCGTTATTCGGGTGGGAGCGGCGGCCTGGGGCTGCGACCGACGTCGCCGAGGCGGAAGCGGATCGTGTCGACGGCTCGATCGAACGTAGACGATCGCACTGAGTGCGACGCGCCGGGTCGGGCTCCCAGGAGAGGAGATCGGCGACGTGAAGCCCATCGATGCGGAGCTTCTCGACGATGCAGCGGACCTGGTCCCGTGCGAGTCCGAGGCCTCGCACGGTGGGTCCGGTGCTTGCAACCCTCGATCAGTCGAACGCGACGCAAGCGAACCATCGTCGACAGCCTGGGCAACGGGACCCTCCGGACGGCGGAGTGAGGAACCACGACTGCCGGACCCAGAGCGCTTCGGGCCGTTGGCCCAGGGACCATTCCTGCGTCGGGAGCCGCGCTCATCGAGGGAGGTTCTCAGCACGCGGCAGACGATCCTGGTCTCGTCGTTCCACGTCTCGAAGCGTCGCCAGTGCTACTCGACGGACTCATGGCCATGTCGAGCCCGGCCGGTCTCCGCATATGGGCCGCGCTTCGGGTCGTTCCTCACGCTGATCTAGACGATGCCGTCGTCGTCGAGATCCGCGTCTGTCAAGGCTCGCCCGTTCGGTCCCACCTCCAGTTCGCCCAAGCGGTCCCACGGCAGCTCGGGCAAGCGGTCCCACTGTCTCACGTCGTTGGGGCTCCAGCCCGGTGGCCGCCTCAAGGGGGCCGAGGGCGTCGCGGCCA
>JBCDGE010000188.1:0-9171 GCA_038757895.1 Planctomycetota bacterium
GCGGGCGGGCGGGGGCGCCCTGGGTCGAGAGCATCCGCCCTGGGTCCGGGGGGCGTCTTTGCGGGGGGCCCCCGCAGCCGGGTGTGCGCGGGGCCCCGCCGTGTTCGGTGCCGCGCTCAGCGGCGCGCGATGGACCTCAGTCCTTCTTCTTCGGCTTGACCGGCTTGATCAGGCCCGCCTTGAGCAGCGTCGGGTACGCGCCGTTCTTGTCGATCGTGCGGAGGGCGCGGGTCGACAGGCGCACGGTCACGTACTCGCCGATCTCGGGGACCCAGATCCGCTTCTTCTGCACGTTGACCTTGTACTTGCGCTTGGTGTGGCCCGTCGTGCGGAGGCCGACACCGCCGGCCGACTTGGGGAGACCGCGGCGGGAGATGTTGCCGCCGACCTGGGTTCCGCGACCGGTGACCTGGCACGTCCTGGACATCGTGGTACCTGCGAGTGGCTTCGCTTGGGGGCGCCGGGATGGGCGCGGAGGGGTGAACGGGGGTGCTCCGGCGGCCCGTCTCGGCGACGGTCCGCGGGTGGCTCTCGCGCCTTCGGGGGCGCAGAACGGCCCAAGAAGGTAGCGGCGCCCCCCCTCGAGGGACCCCCCGGGGCCCGGAAAAACCTGGCGCGGCGGGTCGCTAGCGCTCGTCGCCGTGGATCCGGACGGTCACGTTGCCGTCCGCGTCCACCCAGCCGCGGTACATCCCGGGGGTCGTGAAAGGGGCCACCATGCGTCCGTCGGCGTCGAGGGCCACGCAGCCGCCCGAGCCGCCGCCGATGGGGAGGTCCTCCAGGACGGCGCCCCGGGCGGCCGCCTCCAGGTCGGCCCCGCCCCAGAGCATCCGCGCGTGGAGCTGGTGGGCGATCGCCTTGCGGATGAAGAACTCGCCGTGGCCCGTGCAGGACACCGCGCAGGTCCGGTCGTCCGCCCAGGTACCGGCGCCGATCAGGGGCGAGTCCCCGATCCGGCCCCACGCCTTGCGCGCCATGCCGCCGGTCGACGTGCCGGCCGCGAGGTGCCCCTCGCCGTCGACCGCCACGCAGCCGACGGTGCCGTACTTGCGGTCGGGACCCAGGGCGTCGAGCGACGCGCCGTCGTCCTTGGCCTTCATCTTCCGGAGCTGCTCGGAGCGCCTGGGCGTCACGAACCACGCGGGGTCCATGGTCTCGTGCTTGCGCTCGCCGGCGAATCGGTCCGCACCCGCTCCGGAGAGGAGCACGTGCGGGCTCGTCTCCATCACCGAGCGCGCGACCGCGAGCGGGTGGCGCGGCGTCCGCGCGCCGGCGATCGCGCCGGCCATCCCGTTCGCGCCGCTCATGATCGACGCGTCGAGCTCGGCGTGGCCGTCGTCGGTCAGGACCGCGCCGCGGCCCGCGTTGAAAAGCGGCGAGTCCTCCATCGGCGCGATCGCCGCCTCGACGGCATCCAGCGACGAGCCGCCCGCCGCGAGGACGGCGTACCCCGCCTTCAGGGCCTCCTCCAGCGCCGCGCGGTAGGCCGCGTCGGTCTCCGGCGTCATGTTCTTGCGCAGGATCGTCCCGGCGCCGCCGTGGATCGCGAGGACGACGCCGTCCACGACCTCCAGGTCGCTCGAGGCCGTAGCGGCGCCGGGCTGGACGCGCGACTCGCTCGTCGAGACCGCACCGCTCGGAGCCCCGGACGGCCCCTCGCCCGGGGCGCTACAGGCGGCGAGCAGGGCCGCCGTGAGGAGTGCGAGGGGGATGCGACGATCAGTGCAGTGCTGGACGGTGGGGCGTGACTGGCTCATGACGAGAGACTAAGGCGGCGGCTGCGCGGCCGCGACCGCCGCCCGCGCTTGCCGGCCTGCCGAACCTGGGCTACACCTCAAACATGCTCGCCGCGCTCGCTGCAGTGGTCCTCCAGACGCTCCCGGCCGCGCCGCAGCCGCTGCTCGCGTCCGCCCCCGCGGCCAGAGGGGCCACCGAGCCGCGGCTCCTGCTGGTCGACATCGACGACGTCGGGTTCGACCTCGTCCAGGAGACGCCCACGCCGACGCTCGACTGGATCGCAGCCCACGGGCGGTCGTTCACCCGCTTCGTGACCGCGCCGCTGTGCTCGCCGACGCGCGCGATGGTGATGACCGGTGCCTACCCGTCGCACCCGGACCTGCTGATCGGCTCGGTGTCCGGGTTCAACGAGACCTACTCGATGCCGATCGCGCCGCTGGAGCCCCTCCCGGCGCTGCTCGGCGCGTACGGGGTCTCGTCGGCGAAGGTCGGGAAGTGGCACCTCGCCGCGGCCGACCACGACACGCATCCGAACGAGTGCGGTTGGGGGTCGTACCAGGGGCTGCGCAAGAACCCCGAGGTGTTCGCGCTCGACTGGTGGAACTTCCCGAAGGTCGTCGACGGCGTGTCGACCCGCGTCCTCGATCGCTACATGACGACCGACGAGACGGAGGACGCCATCGCCCACGTGCGCGATGGCGTGCGCTTCGTGTCGCTCAGCTACCACGCGCCCCACACGCCGTTCCACGAGCCTCCCGCCCACCTGCACACGATCTCGCCGCTCGCGTCGGATCGCGACCTGGCGCGTGCGATGCTGCAGGCGGTCGACACCGAGTTCGGGCGGCTTCTGCGCGAGGCGATCGCACGCCAGTACACGGTGATCGTCTTCAGCGACAACGGCACGGTGCAAGCACTCGGTGGCGGCAAAGGAACGCTCTTCGACACCGGCATCCTGGCGCCGATGTGGGCCGTGGGCCCCGGCGTGGTGCAAGGCGTGGACGACGACCTCGTCAGCGCGGTCGATGTCTACGCGACCGTGGCGGAGTTCTTCGGCATCACCGCGGGACCGCCGCACCGGGGACCGCACAGCCGCTCGTTCCTCGCTCGGCTCGGCGGTGCGCGTGAGCCGCGCCGCTGGGCGTACTCCGAGCGCTTCGCCAACCTGGGGCAGGATCCGCGCGTGACCGGGATCTTCTGGCGTCGAATGGTCCGCGGTGATCGCTACAAGCTGATCGACATCCAGAATGGGGCGGGCGAGAGCTTCTTCGATCTCTGGGCGAATCCCTCGGAGACCTACGACCTACTCCAGGGGCCGCCGCTCTCTCCGGAGGCTTCGGCTGCCCTCGCGCACTTCCGGCGCATCCTCGATCGGCTCTAGGGCCGCACCCTCTCGCTCGCCATGCTCGTTTCGCTCGCCGCCCTCGTCCTCCAGGCCGCTCCGGTCGCTCTGCCACCGAGCGCCGGATCGACCGCCGGCTCCGAAGCCCGGCTCCTGCTCGTCGACATCGACGACGTCGGCTACGACCTGCTCCTGGAGACGCCGACGCCGACGCTCGACTGGGTCGCCACCCACGGGCGCTCGTTCACTCGCTTCATCACGTCGCCGATCTGTTCTCCGACGCGCGCGATGGTGATGACGGGCGCGTACCCCTCGCACCCCGACCTCCTCTTCGGGGGCAACGCGCTGGCGAACGGCACGTACTCGCTGCCGCTCGGGCCGCTCCAGCCGCTCCCGGCGCTGCTCGCCACGCAGGGCATCACGTCGGCGAAGGTCGGCAAATGGCACCTTTCGGCGGGGGGCGACCTTCGTCATCCGAACGACTGTGGGTGGGGGTCGTACCGCGGGCTGATGAAGAACCCGGGCCCCTTCTCGCTCGACTACTGGAACTTCGCCAAGGTCGTGGACGGCGCGTCGACGCGCGTGCTCGACCGCTACATGACGACCGACGAGACGGACGATGCGATCGAACACGTCCGCGCCGGTGTGCGGTTCGTCTCGCTGAGCTACCACGCCCCGCATCAGCCGTTCCACGTGCCGCCCCCCGAACTGCACACGGTGGCGCCGATCCAGACGGATCGCGACCGAGCGCGCGCGATGCTGGAGGCGGTCGATACGGAGTTCGCGCGGCTCCTCGGCGAGGCGCTGCCCGCTGGCTACACCGTGATCGTCTTCAGCGACAACGGCACCCAGCAGTCGATCGGCGGTGGCAAGGGCACCGTGTTCGAGCCCGGGGTTCGCGTGCCGATGTGGGCGATCGGCCCCGGGGTGGCGCAGGGCGTCGATGACGAGCTCGTGAGCGCCTGCGATCTCTACGCGACCGTCGCGGAGTTCTTCGGCGTGCAGGCGGGCCCGCCGTACGCCGGTCCGCACAGCCGTTCGATCCTCGATCGGATGGGCGGCGGCAGCGCGTTTCGCCGATGGGCCTACACCGAGCGGTTCCAGGGCCTCGGCGCGGATCCCCGGGGGGCGTCCGTCGTCTGGCGGCGCGCCGTCCGCGGCGTCCGCTTCAAGCTGATCGACATCCAGAACGGGTCCGGCGAGGAGTTCTACGACCTCTGGGCCAACCCGGACGAGACGTACGACCTGCTGCAGGGACCGCCGCTCTCGCCGGAGGCCGCGGAGGTGCTGGAGCACTTCCGTACGGTCCTCGGGCGCCTGTAGCGCCGGGCCAGGTGCCGGCCAGGTCCCCGGCCCGGTCGCGATCGAGGGCACTGAGCCGCCCGGGGGCTCCAGGCTGAGACGCCCTACACGGTCTTCATCGAGTCGCGGCGTCGGCTCGCCGATGTGCGGTCTCGCCGTGGAGCGGCGCGAGAGCGCGACCGCGGCGAGGAGGATCCATGCAGCACGGAGAGGGGAAGCGCGGACGCGCGGCCCTCGCAGCGGCCGTTCGTTCGCTGCGCGGGTGGGCGTCCGGCGCGAGGCGTCCGCGGCGTGAGCCGGTGGAGGGGTGGCTCGACGGCGTCGGGCCGATCGATGGGACGCGGGGGATCCTGCTCGCCGAGCAGGACGCGGCGCGCGAGCGACTCGCAGCCTCGGACCTGCGCGAGCGGCGCAGAGAACGCGTCACCGCGGCGCTGGCGGGGGGCTTCGTCCACTTCGTCGCGATCGTCGCCTTCCCCGCCCCCTCGACGTTCCTCATCTCCATCGTGACGTTCGTCGGCGCGCTCTCCGGCGCCCTCGCGCATGCGCTCGGCGATCACGCGCGCGCGTGGCTGGTCGCGTCGCTCGTCGGCTCGATCGCGATCTCACCCTTCGCGAGCGGCCCGCTCTTCGTGCTGCTGGTCGTCGCACTGGCGATCGGAAGCGCGGCAGCGGGCTCGCTCCGTGACCCGAGGTGAGCCGGAGGATCGATCCGGAGCACTTACGTGTAGGGATCCGGTCAGGAGCGACTCGTCGCGAGACGCGGGAGTGTCTCTCCGTTCAGCGGGATCGGCGGATGGACGAAGGAGTGGGCTCGATCGCTTGGACGAGTCGGAAGAGATCGACACTGCTAGGGGGGAATCATGGAGCTGCTGAGAGCCTGGCCCGAAGAGGCCACGATCAGGGATGGACCGGCGAGGAGCCGGCCTTCCGCTGCTGCGGCGCACCCGGAATCGCTGGATCTGCCGGACCTGGGCCTGCCTGGGACGGGGCCCGAGGACACCGAGGCAGCGCTGGCGATGTTCGACGCCATGGAGGCGAGCCTCGCCGGCCCGGCGCCGGCGGAGTCCCCTGCGGAGGACCCTGCCCCGGCGCCCGTCGCGGCGCAGGCGCTGCCCGCGGCGCGTACATCTGAGCTGCGCCTCGACACGTCCGCGATCGGCGGGGAGCCTTCCCTCGAGCTGAGCGTCGCGTCGCTGCCGCTGGACGCGCTCGGTGGCGCGCACGCTGGCGCGGAGCCCAGCGCGGCAGTCGCGTTCGATCGCAACCGTCCGGTGTTCCGCGGGGGGCGTTCGCGCCCGGTCAAGCGGTCGGCCCTGGAGTCGCTTCGCATCGAGCGCGCGCGCGAGAAGCGCTGTGCCGCGGCCCTGGGGGCGATCGTCTTCGCCTCGCTCGTCGCGGCGCTCGCGACTCCGACGCTGCTGTTCGTGGCCTCGGCGGCCCTCGCCGGCGCGATCGCGGGAGCGTCCGCGCAGGCGCTCGGTGGTGGCGTCGAGATGTGGGCGTCGATGTCGCTGGCGGGGGCCGCCGCTCTCCTGCCCTTCGCCACGGGACCGATCTTCTTCGCGCTCGGCGCGGCGATGGTCCTGGCGGGCGCGGGCCTGGGCTCGATGCTCCGGCGTCGGTCGGATGTGCGCCGCGCCACCCTGGCGAGCTAGTGTCCTGGATCCGGGCGACTAGCGCTCGTCCAGCAAGACGCGGGTCGGCGCCTCGGCGGTGCCCGCGGTCACCGTGCGGAGCTCCGCGCTCTCGAGGATCTGCTTGATCCTCTCGATGTAGAGCTCGAGCGCCGCGTCGGAGTCCGCGTCGCCTGCGGCGGCGGCGAGCTCGGCGAAGGCCGCGGCCTCGCCCTTCGCCTCTGCGAGCATCCGGTCGCGCTCGGTCTCCTCCTCGTTCTCGATGCGGTACGCCTCGGTGCGGGTCGTCGAGGCGTTGTTCCGCGCCCGGAACCTCGCGTTGTCGATCAGCCGCTGGCGCTCCAGCCGGGCGTCCTCCACGTCGGTGAACGCGCGGCGCACGTTGACCGGCGGCTTGCTGTCGAGCAGCTGCACCTCGTCGATCGCGACGCCGAGGCGGAGGCGGTCGGCCTCGCGCTGGATCCTGCGCTGGGCCTCGGCGGGCACGAGGGCGAGGCCGCTCGCGAGGATCTCGTCGATCGTCAGCTCGGCGACGATGTCGGTGAGCGCCGAGTCGCCGATGCGTCGGAGCGCGAATTCGTGCGGTTCGACGCGGCCGTCGCCGATCGCGTGGACGCGGGAGACCCCGTAGAGCCAGTCGCGCGCGCTCGAGATGCGGTACAGCACCGTCGCCTTCAGCTCAACGATGTTCGTGTCCGCCGTCAGCCACTGCTTGCGGCGCTCGGTCGGCTCGATGCCGTTGAGCTCGTCGATCAGCCGGTAGCCGAGCGGCATCTGACGGGAGCCCATCACGTCGACCCGCCGGACCTTCTCGATCGGCCAGGGAAGCTTCACGTGGATGCCGGGCAGCACCTCGCGCGCGGCGCGGCCGAAGCGCTCGATGACCGCCTGCTCCCCGTTCTCGACGGTGACGACGGAGAGCGACGCGAGTGCGGTCGCGGCCGCGACGCACGCGGCGGTGGCCAGCGTCCGGCGCCGGCTCACTGCTCGCTCCCTTCGGGATCGGCCGCCTTCGTCTTCAGGGCGAGGTCGAAGACGCGCGTCAGCCAGTGGTTCGAGGGAAGGATGACCGTCTGCCCGCTGAGCGCCGTCTGGGCGAGCTCCAGCGACTGCAGTCGCCAGTAGAGCTCCGGGTTCAGGGCGATCATCGCCTCCTTGATCTTGGTCTCCTCGGCGATCGCCTGGCCGCGGATCGTCAGCGCCTTCTCCTCGGCCTGGGCGAGGATGCGCTTCGCGTCGCGCCGCGACCTGGTGTCGATCTCCGCCGCCTGCTCGTTGCCGTCGGCGCGGTAGTTCGCGGCGTAGCCCTCGCGCTTCGCGCTCATGCTGCGCTCGACCGCCGCCTTGTTGATCTCGGGGAACGTGATGCGCTCGATCCCGACGAGCTCGATCGCCACGCCGAAGTCGTTCTCGCGGCACCGCGCGGCCATCAGCTCCGTGACCTCGCGCCGGACCTCCTCCAGCGTTCGCTCGCGGTCCGGAGGACCGACGAGGTCGTCGAACGGACCGCGCTTCAGAACCTCGCTCACGACCGACTGCAGGACCTTGCCGATCCGGTCGTCGGCGCCGTAGCGGTCGCGCAGGCTCGTCAGGAACACCTGCGGATCCTCGACGCGCCAGGCGACGAACGCGTCGACCTCGACGTTCTTCTGGTCGACGGTCAGGAACTCGGCGATCGGGGGATCGAGCAGGTGGCTGCGTGAGTCGATCGGGTAGACGGTGTCGACCGGCGCGGGCCACTTGAAGTGCAGCCCCGGCTCTTCGACGAGCCGCCGCGGATCTCCGAAGCGCGCGACGACAGCGACCTCGCCCTCCTGGACGACGAAGGTCGTCGCCCATGCGCCCAGCGCGACGAGGGCAGTCAGCAGCCAGACGAGGGTGGCGCGAGCAGCGCCGCCCTGCTTCGGGCGTCGGTGGGGCCGTTTCGGGCGTCGTTGGGGAAGGGGCATGGGTCGTTCCATCGCAGCTTCAGCGCCTCGGCGGAGCGAAGATTTCGTCCTCGAAGATCTTGGGCGGAGGCTCCGCTCCCGCGGACATGCGGGAGATGATCTCGATCCCCTCGCCCAGAGGGAGCACCACGCGTCGCTCGCCTTCGCCGTCCGGCCGGAGCGCGCGTCGGAAGGAGTCGAACAAGAGGCTCTGCTCCACCGTCTTCGGTGCCCGGGCGTGTGCCTCGACGAGTGCCTCGAACGCGCTGGCCTTGCCGCGCGCGAGGGCGCGGACGATGTCGCCTTGTCCCTCCTCGTACGACGTCCTCTTGAGGGCCTCCTCGCGCGCCTGGCTGAGGGTCTCCATCCTGCGGATCTCGGCGACCGCGACGGAGCGGTCGGCGTCCTCGATCGCGCTCGCGACCTTGCGGTAGGCGTCGTGCACCGCCGGGGGCGCGTGGACGTCCTGGAGCTGGAACGAGGTCAGCGCCGCGCCGACGCCGGACGCCTCGAAGTCGGACACGAGGCGCGCGGTGACGTCGCGGAGGAACTCGTCGCTCTCGCCGACGAGCACGCTGTCGGCGGTCCGCGTCGCCACGGTGCGCCGCATCGCGTCCTGGGCGAGGCGCGCGACGAGCGCCTCGGGATCGCTCTGTCCGTAGCGCCACGCGCGCGCGTCCTGCACCCGGTACTGGACCCCGAAGCGGACGGACAGGAGGAGCCCGTCGCCGGTGAGCGTCTCGGCCTCGGCCTCCAGGCGCGCCAGCCGCTGGCGCTCCTCGCGCAGCGCCGACGCGACGATCGTGCTGTCGTCGATCGGCTCGCGATCGATGCCGAACTCCAGGCTGCGTACGAGGCCCGTGTCGATGCGGTGGGGGACGTCGATCGGCCAGGGCGCGTGGACGAGGGCGCCCGGCGTCGTGCTCTCCTGGGCCACCCGGCCAAAGCGCTCGATGAACACCGTCTCGCCCGGACCGACGACGGTCACCGCGGAGGACGCGTACGCGAGCAGGAGCGCGAAGGCCGCCGTCGCCTTGACGGGCAGCGCCGTCGGGTCGAGTCCGATCGGCCGGCCGACCCTGCGCAGCCATCCACCGAACGCGCGGTCGAGGCGGAGCCGCAGGGCGGAGCGCGCCAGGAGCAGCGCGAGGATCGCGCCGCTGACGTTCGAGACGAGCCCGTGGTCCATTGCGCCCGGCGTGACGTCCATGTCCGTCGGGTCGAACCC
>JBCDGE010000189.1:0-8849 GCA_038757895.1 Planctomycetota bacterium
ACGCCCTCGCTCGGTCACATCGAGTTCCCGTTCGTCGTCGCGGACGAGCCGGATCGAAGCGGCACGCTCGAGCTCCTGGACGCATCCGGCAACCAGGTCGTCGTGGCGTCGATCGAAGCGTTTCGCCACACCTCGCTCGGCGGCGTCATCTGCTTCAACGCGCCCAACTCCCGCGGCTACCCCGCGCTGATCTACGCGCAGGGCTCGGCGCTGCTCGCCGAGAACCGCCTGACCATCACCTGCTCCCAGCTCCCCACCGGTTCGGCCTCGGTGCTGCTCGTGTCCGACGGGATCGCCTTCACGCCCTTCGCCGGCGGCAGCGTCGGCAACCTCTGCCTCGGCGGCTCGATCGGCCGCTTCGTCGGCCCCGGCGAGGTCCAGGTCGCTGGCCCGTCGGGCTACGTCGACTTCCCGACGGACCTCCTCGCGCTGCCGGGTCCGAACGGCCCGACGTCGGCGAGCGTCGGCTCCGTCCTGTACTTCCAGGCGTGGTACCGCGACGTCCAGGGCGGAGCGCCGGTGAGCAACTTCTCCTGGGCCCGGTCGGTCACAGTCCAGTGAGGCGCGCCGCGACGTCGGGCGGGCCGGCACGCGCGACGTGCTCGCGCGCGCTCGCACCGCGCTTGCCGTCCACGAGGTCGGGGTCCGCGCCGCGGTCCAGCAGCCAGAGCGCTGATCGCGTGCTCTGAACGAAGACCGCCTGCACCAGCGGCAGCTCGCAGTGGTGACCGGTCGTCCGCCCGTCGACGGACGCGCCGTGCCCGAGCAGCATCTCTGCCGCCTCCAGCCGCTCGTGGGTGATCGCGAAGTGCAGCGCCTCCTGCACCAGCGCCGCGTCGTCCGTCAGGTCGAGGGCCTTCTCGACGACAGGTGCGTAGGGTCCGAGCGCATCGGGCGCGAGCTGCCCCGGCGCGACGAACGCGCGTTCGAGCGCCCGAGCGTCGCCCACCCCGGCCGCGTGGAAGAGGCCCTCCGTGCGCGCACCCGCCTCGACGAGCGCCTCGGCCGCGGACGTGTAGCCGAAGACCAGCGCGGTCGTGAGCGGCGCGCCGTCGCCCTCGACGCCGTCGACGGTTGCACCGCCGTCGACGAGAGTGCGGACGAGGGCGCCCTGGACGCCGCGCTCGTACGGCGGCCAGCTCGAGACCAGGAGGCACAGCGGCGTCTGGTTCGATCCCCCGCCGTACGCGCCGCAGAGCGCGTCCGGATCGGCCCCGGCGCCGAGGAGCACCGCGGCGACCTCGGGCGCGTTCGCCGGCGACCTCTGGAGCTCGTCGGGCACACCGTTTGCCGCGACGAAGTGGAGCAGGGTGGCGTCGAAGCCGTCGACCGAGCGGGCCCGGGCGAGGTCGGGCTCGCGGTCGAGGAGCGCGCGGAGCGTCGAGACGTCTCCGTCGACGATGGCGCGGGCGGCTGCGTCGAACGATCCCGTCATGGGCCTACGCTACCCGGCTCGCCTACAATCGCGGCGTGACGCTCACCCGGAAGCACCTGAAGGAGCTCCGCCGCATCGTCGGCGAGCGCGGAGTCCGCGCAGACGCGAACGCCCGCTCGGCGTACGAGTCGGACGGGTTCATGCTGCAGAGCGCCCGCGCCGAGGTGATCGTGCTGCCGCGTACGACCGAGGAGGCCGCCGCGTCGGTCCGCGTCCTGCGCGATGCAGGGCTCGTCGTCGTCCCGCGCGGCGCCGGCACGGGCCTCTCCGGCGGCGCGCGACCGACCGAGGGCGGCGCCATCCTCGGCACGGCGCGGATGCGCGAGGTGCTGGAGGTCAACGAGGTCGACCGCTACGCGCGCGTCCAGGCGGGCGTCGTCAACGTCCACCTGACGTCGGCCTGCGCCGACAAGGGGCTCTTCTACGCGCCCGACCCGTCCAGCCAGACAGCGTGCACGATCGGGGGGAACGTCGGCAACAACTCGGGGGGACCGCACGGGTTCAAGTACGGCTCGACGACGCGCCACGTCCGCGGTTTGACCCTCGTCGACTCGGACGGGAACGTCTCCGAGCTCGGCGGCCCGCTCGCGGATCCGGCGGGCGGTCTCGACCTCGTCGGCCCCGTCGTCGGCAGCGAGGGCATGCTCGGCCTCGTGACGGAGGTCGTCGTGAACCTCGTCCCGACGCCGGAGTCGGTCGAGACGCTCCTCTGCATGTTCGAGTCGCTCGACGCATGCTGTGACGCCGTCTCCGAGATGATCGCCCAGCGGCTGGAGCCCAGCGCGATCGAGATCCTGGACCGGCTGACGATCGAGGCGGTCGAGGCGAGCGTCCTGCGCGCCGGCTACCCCGACAACGCCGAGGCGGTGATGCTGGTCGAGGTCGAGGGCGGCGCGGCCGAGGTCGAGGCGACGCGCGAGGACGTCCTGGCGATCGCGCGCTCCTTCGGCGCGTTCGACGCGCGCAGCACGAGCGACGCCGGCGAGCGCAAGCGGCTCTGGGCGGGACGCAAGGGCGCGTTCGGAGCGATGGGCAGGATCGCGCCCGACCTGTACGTCGCCGACGTGGTCGCGCCGCGGACGCGGCTGCGCGAGATCGTGGCGACGGCGACCGACGCGTGCCACGAACGCGGGCTCAAGCTGTCGAACGTCTTCCACGCCGGAGACGGCAACCTGCACCCGAACATCTCGTACGACCGCCGCGACGAGGACGAGGTGAAGCGCGTCCTGGAGGCGGGCAGGATCATCATGGAGGCGTGTGTAGCAGCCGGCGGCTCGCTGACCGGCGAGCACGGCGTCGGTCTGGAGAAGCAGGACGAGATGTGCCTCGTCTTCCGCGACGAGGACCTCGACGCGATGAACGACCTGCGCCGCGCGTTCGATCCGTCCGGCTTCTGGAACCCCGGCAAGATGCTGCCGGTGCGGGGCTGCCGCGAGATCCACACGCCCCCGCTTCCCCGGGAAGCGGGCTCGGCCGAGGCGGCCGGAGTGAGCGCCACGTGAGCGCCGCGCTCGACGCCTGCTCCTCGCTCGGGATCGCGGTCGACGAGGCGGGAGGCCCGGACGGCGGTCCCCTGGCCCTCCCGCGCACCGAGGCCGAGGCCTGTGAGCTGATCGGCTCCTTCGAGGACACCTCGGAAGGAGCCCGCCTCGCGCCGCTCGGGCTCGGCTCGTCGGTCGACTGGTGCCGCCCGGAACAGGCGGCGGGCGACGTCCGCACGCTGTGGCTCTCCACGCGCTCCCTCGTCGAAGCGCAGGGAGGCGTCGGCGTCGTCGAGTACGTCCCCGGGGACGGCACGCTGACGGCACTCGCCGGCGCGCGGATGACCGACCTGCGCGCGGTCGTCGCCGAGGGCGGACACCGCATCACGCCGGCGATCGGCACCGACTCGACGCTCGGCGGCGTGCTGGCCGCGGGGCGGTCGGGTGGCGATCGCTGCGCGCACGGGCCGGGACGCCACCACGTGCTCGGCATGCGCGCGGTCGACGGCGGCGGACGCGTCGCACGGTCCGGCGGCCGGCTCGTGAAGAACGTGACGGGGTTCGACCTGCACCGCCTGCACGTCGGTGCCCGCGGGACCCTGGGCGTCGTGCTGGAGGCGTCGCTCCGCCTCGTCCCCACGCCGGAGGCCGAGGCGCTCCTCGTCTCCGAGCCGCTCGCGAGCGACGCGGAGGCGGTCGCACTCGCGCTGGAAGTGCGCGCCGACCAGCGGGTGCGTCCACGGCAGCTCGTCGTGCGGGACCGACGCGTGCACGTCGTGGTCGCCGGTCGCGCCGCGCAGGTCGAGCTGGAGCGAGCGGCGGCGGAGGCGCATCTGGGAAGCGCGGAGGTGATCGCGGGCGACGGCTCCGAGGAGCGCGCGCTCGCTGCAGCGGACCGCGCCCCCGCCATGCGTGTGCTGGTGGCCCCCTCGCGCGTCGTCGAGGCGACCCGGGCGATCGCGAGTGCGCTCGGCGAGACCGCCGGAATCGTCATCGAGCCCGACGCCGCGATCGTCGACCTCCCGCGATCGCTCGTCGACGGACACGCCGAGGCGTGGACGGACGCGCTGCTGCCGGCGCTCGACGCGCTCGGTGCGCGCGTCGAGAGCCGATGCCCGCTGGAGCCAACCGTGGCGGCCGCGCTCGCGGAGCGACACGCGCGAGCCACGACCGCACCCGAGCGCGCCTGGACCGGACGGCTCATCGAAGCCTTCGACCCCCTGCACGTCCTTCGCACGAGCGGCTTCCCCGCCGGCTTCGACAGCGACCGATGACCGACGCACGACCGCACCCCACGAGCCCCGACGCGCTCGTCGATCACGCGCGGAGCCTCGACTGCATCCACTGCGGTCTGTGCCTGACGACCTGCCCGACGTACCAGCTCACGGGCTCCGAGACGTCGAGCCCGCGCGGCCGCATCCACCTGATGCGCGCGGTCGCCGAGGGGCGCCACGAACCCGACGCGGCGTTCGAGGACGAGATGGGGTTCTGCCTCGTCTGCCGCCACTGCGAGAGCGTCTGCCCCGCGGGCGTCGAGTTCGGCGCGATGATGGAGTTCACGCGCGGGTCGCTGAAGGAGCGCCGCCCGCCGGGACCGCTGGCGCGCGTCGCGCGGTGGGTCGGGTTCGGGCAGATCCTCCCGAAGCGCATCGGCCTGCGCGCGGCGGCGCTCGGGCTCCGCGCCGTGCAGGCGCTTCGGCTCGACCGACTCGCCGCGCCGCTGCTCGGCGTGCGGGGCGAGGTCCTGCGCCACATGCCGCGCGTGCCGTCCGCCCGGGACCGCCGTCCGCTGCCGGGCGTCACGCCGGCGACCGGCGAGAGGCGCGGGACCGCACTCGTCCTGGAGGGCTGCGTGATGCCAGAGCTGTTCGGGCGCGTGAACCGCGCGGTCGCCTCCACGCTCGCGGCGACGGGTCTCGAGGTGCGGACCGCGCGGAACCACGTGTGCTGCGGCGCGCTGCACGCGCACAACGGCGAGATCGCCGGCGCGGAGGACCTCGCCCGGAGCACGATCGAGCGCTTCGACGCGGTCGATCCCGACGCGCGCATCGTCGTCGACAGCGCGGGCTGCGGCGCGCACATGCGCGAGTACGACCGGCTGCTGGCGAACGATCCCGAGTGGCGCGACCGCGCGGCGGCGTTCTCGCGCCGCGTCGTCGACTACTCCGAGGAGATGTCGCGCCCCGACGCGATCGAGCGGCTACGCGGCGCGCTCTCGGAGCGCCACGGCATCGCCGGCCCGGTGACGTGGGACGACCCGTGCCACCTTTGCCACGGCCAGGGCGTCACGCAGCAGCCGCGCGCGCTCCTCGACCTCGTGCCCGGGCTGGAGCGCGTCGACATGCAGGCGGCCGACAGCTGCTGCGGATCGGCGGGCATCTACTCGGTGCTGCGCCCGCACGACTCGCTCGCGGTGCTGGAGCCGAAGCTCGACCACCTCGCCGCGACGGGCGCGCGAACGCTCGTCACCGCGAACCCGGGCTGCCACCAGCAGTGGCAGATCGGGATCGGCCGCGCGGGCGCGGGCGTCGAGGTCCTGCACCTCGCCGAGGTGCTGGAGCGAGCCCTGGAGGGCTGACGGCGATCAGCGCGACGGAACGATGTCGCGGAGCTCCCGGTGCGTCAGCCCGATCGCGCTCGACTCGAAGCGCACGGAGATCTCTGGCCACGAAGGGTCGACCTCGATCTTCGTCGCGTGGATCACCTCACCGGCCGTCACGACGAACTCGAGCTCCGACCGGCGCGGGCAGCCGAGCAAGAGCTTCTCTCGAGCGTTCCTCCGGGCGTCCTCGAATCGCACCGTCTTGAGGAGCTCCCCGTCGCCGCCGAACACCTCGACCTGGGCGTCGCTGCCCGGGTCGATCATGG
Source organism: Planctomycetota bacterium (assembly GCA_038757895.1). Classification (GTDB taxonomy): domain Bacteria; phylum Planctomycetota; class UBA1135; order UBA1135; genus Saltatorellus. The sequence goes on from JBCDGE010000189.1 coordinate 5,785, forward strand.
TGAACCAGCCCGACAGATGGCAGCGAAGACCGTCGGACCTCAGCTCGCAGATCGAGACGTCGGCAGGATCGGCGAGGACGCCGGCCACGAACGTACGAGCGGGGCATGTGAGGGTGACCGCGTGCTCTCCGGGCGGGAGGTCCAGCTCGAGAAGCCCGAGCCGAGCAGCGCTCTCGCCGACACGGCGCGTCGCGACCGCGCGCCCGGCCTGCTCGATGCGAAGCAGCGAAGCGCCGAGGTCCTCCGGCGTGACCTGATCGACGGGCAGGAGCACGTGGACCGTGGCTGCGTACGGCGCGATCGCGCCGACGTCGACGCGGTCTCCGTCGATGCACCGCACCGGCTCGGAGCTCGTCAGGATTCGACCGAGTCGATCCTGGACCAGTACCCGCCACCGGCCCGCCGGCACGCAGTCGGCGAAGAACGCGCCGCTGGAGGCGTCGAAGCGCAGCGGGAGCGACACGCCATGATCGATCTCCACGACCGCGCCGATGCACGGCAGCGCGCCGGGGTCGATCGACCCGTGGAGGTGCGCGCCCAACGCCTTCGAGAGGTCGATCGACCCGGGGAACTTCTGCCGCCGCCCCTGAGGAAGCGGCACGATCACCCGACGGCGGTCGTCCGGCTCATCCCCCTCACACGTGAGGAAGACGCCCGTCGCGTTCGAACGCCGCCAGGTGACGCGGAGGCGTCCGTCCCCACCGACGTTCGTGGTCTTCAGCGGAGTACGCTCGCGAGCGAGGACGCGGGCATCCGAGACGGACGAGTACCACAGTGGAATCGTCGTCGCCTCGACGCGCCCCGTTCCTCCGACGATGCGGGTCTCGACCGTTCGCCCCTTTCGGATCGTGACGTCGCCGAGGTCGACGGACCCGGAGGGCTCCACGTCGACCTCCGTCACACGCTGCCCGAGGGTCATGATTCCCACCCTGCCCTCGGCCTGCGAGGTCGAGAGCACGAACCGCCCCTGGGAGTCCGCCGTGCAGCGATCGAAGTGCCGGATGCGCTTGCGCGGTCCGGCGAGCCGCAGGCTGCAGTGGGAAATCGGCTCGCCATCGACGTCGACGACGCGACCCCGAATCGTCATGGCGCGCCGCGGCGTGATGGTCGGCGGTGGCGGCGAGGCGACGTCGAATCGCGGGCTGACCCACTGCGGCTCGTCGTCGCCGTCGAGCAGGACCAGCGCCCACGATTCGAGCGGATTCCGGAACCCGAGCGCACCATCCGCACCCTCCCACGGCGGAAGCCACTGGGAGACGAGCTGCAGCCCCTGGTCGCCGGAGTGGTAGCAGGGCAGGTGGGTGCGGTCGACCCATGGCTCCAGCCTCCAGTCCGCGGGGAACGGCAGGAGCGAAGTATCGACGCGGATCCAGTGCACACGTGAGGACGTGAGCTCAAGGTCGATCGTGCCACCTCCCCATGTCTCGGGCTGCCCGACGAGCGCGCCGTCCGACGAAGAGCCCGGCCCGCCCCTCGCGGCGATCCAGCAGTCGTAGGAGCTGACCTGAACCGTCGCCCGTCCGCTCTCGTCGGTCGTTCCGACGAGTGCGGGCGCTCGACCGACCCGATACTCGAAGAGCTCCGCTCCGAGGGCGGGACCGCCGCCGGGAGTCGCAACACGGACGTCGACGAGCACTCCGGCGCCCCAGTCGATCGTCCAGTCCTGCGGACCGGGAGCCAGCGTGGCTCGATCCACCTCGACACCGTCGACGATCGCGCGGTAGACGCCAGGCTCGAGACCGTGGACCGCGACGATCGCTCCTGTCGCGAGCTCGGCCGAACGCTCGTCGCCCTCGGCCGGGACGAGCGCCACCTCGAAGCGGTCCCCCCAGCGCCGCGAGAGGTCCTCGCTCGCCGAGAGCTGCACCGAGCAGGTCGCATCGGTAAGCGCGGTGCGCTTCGACCCGACGTCCTCCGCAGCGGCGAGCGTCGATCGCGTCGCATTCGCGACCTGGGCGTCCGACTCCGGAACGGGCGGCACCACGCCGCGGTCCACCGCGACGATGGCCCCGACGAGCAGCGCTCCGACCGCGACGCCCGACCCGAGCGCCACGGTCGTCCGCGGCCGTCGGCGCGGGATCAGGAACGCGAACGACCACCGCCCCACTCGTTCGTGCCGGCGCTCGTTCGAACGCTCGATCTCGGCGCGCATCGTCAGGAGCCCTCGCTTGACGCGCGACCGGGCCGTCTCGACCGGCACGTCGAGCTTCCGCGCCATCTCCGACGGGCCGAGGCCCTGCACGAAGCGGAGCCGGAGCGCTTCGAGCTGCAGCGGCGGGACCGCCCCCAGCGCGCTCTGGATCGCGCGGCGCTGCTCGTCGTCGAGCGCGAGGCGCGCGGGGTCGGAGTCCTCCGACGACCTATCGAGGGTGTCGACCTCCTGGACGAACCGATCGCGACTCGCCCGACTGCGCCAGAGGTTCGCGCAGACGCTGTAGAGCCACGGCCGCCGCGCGCGTGAGTCGTCGGGTTGACTCTGCAGCGCCACGAGCAGCGTCGACTGCTCCAGGTCGTCGGCGAGGTGCTCGTCGCCGCCCGCAATCGTCTTCGCGATCCGGCGCACATAGGCACGCATGCCGGGATCGATCCAGTCTCTCTCCATACCTCTCCGTTCCGGCACGTCCTCCGCCCGATGGACGCCGTCGTGGCCAGAGAGTCACGCCGCATCTACGGGTCCGCAACCCCGGGTCAATCCCCCCCGTTTTTCTCGAGATCGCGCAGACCGCTTTGGGAGCGCCGTCGGTCGACGTCTCGAAGGGCTGGCGGCAGTCCGGGAGGGAGGCGGAACCGGCTCCCGACGGGAACTGGCGCATCACACTCGACGCGACGTGCCTCGACCTCGAGCGATCGAGACGTTCGGATCGGGCCGACCGACGTCGGGACGCTGAGGGACCCCGTCGAGGCCCGTCGAGGCCCGTCGACTGCGCGTGGCAGACGTGCGGCGAGATCCGCCTGCGCGCCGCTCTTGCTCGTTCGCCCCCGCCCCCCTGAGCCCTGCCGGGATTCGATTCGTTTCCTCGCGTTGTCGGGCACCTAGGGGGGGCATGCCCCCGTCCGAGGGCCCC
>JBCDGE010000190.1:0-8809 GCA_038757895.1 Planctomycetota bacterium
GTCACGGGGGCGGGGGGGGGCTGGGCGGGGGGGGGGGTACGGCCGGGGTGGGGGGGGGGGGGGGGGCCGGGACTCGCGGAGAGTGCGAGGACCAGGAAGGCGGGCGCGGGCACAGGGCTCCTCCTGCGGGCGGGACGGGCGGCGACGGAGACGAGAGGACCTGCTCGCGCACGCGCACGTCGCGCGCAGGCCGTGCGCCGCATCGTACTCCCGGCATCGGCGCGCGCACGTTTCACGGAATCGGTGAACGCCGCTCGACCTTGCACGGATCGAACGCACGACCGGCGAACGCGTCGCCCCCCCGTGCGATCACGGCGTCTTCATAGAGAAGAACCCCCACCTCTCCCGGGCAGGGGTTCTTCAAAGCGACGGCCGCGCTCGCACCCCATCCGTCCGGGAAGAGGACGGACCCCCGGGCTCGAGGCGCGGCCGGGCCCGAGGGGTTGCAAGCAGCGTTCCACGCCCTGGGACGGTCGCAGGGGCCCTCCGGGCAGGGCGGACGAGCGATGCCGCACGCGGTCGAGCGGGTCAGACGGACCGTGCGCGCGTCGCCTGGGCCTTGCAGAGGGCGATGACCTCCGCCCCCGGGGCGAGGTCGAGGGCGCGCACGGCGCGGTCGGTCACCTCGGCGAGGAGCGGCCGGCGGAAGCCGCAGTCCACGGTGATCATGCAGCGCCTCCGGGTCCGCGTGACGCGCGTCACGGCGCCGCCGAACGCGTTGGTGAGCGACAGCCGGGCGTCGAGCGGCGGCGCCGCGAGCACGACGTCCTCCGGTCGCAGGACGACCTCGACGGCAGCGCCGACCGCCTCGTCGCAGTCCCCGCACGCGATCTCGCGCGGGCGCTCGCCCTCCAGCTCCACCCACGCGAGCCCGTCCTCGTCCCGCCGGACGACGCGGCCGGGCAGCGCCACCGAGATCCCGCAGTCGTGGAGCAGCTCCAGCGTGTCCTCCGACGTCGCGAGTTCGATCGGGCTTCCCTGCCCGACGAGGCGCCCGTCGTCGAGCAGGAGCGTCTCGTCGGTCAGAGCGAAGAGATCCGCCAGGTCGTGACCGACCACGAGCATCGGGAGCCCGTAGCGCTCGCGCACGTCGCGGAGGAACGGAACGATCCGCAGCCGGAGGCCGCGGTCGAGGCTCGCGAAGGGCTCGTCGAGCAGGAGTATGCGCGGAGCCGCCAGGAGCGCGCGCCCGAGCGCGACGCGCTGGCGCTGACCACCGGAGAGCGCGGGCGGGAACGCGTCGAGGAGCGGCGCGAGGTCGAGCCGCTCGATGACCTCGTCGCGGTCGGGCTCGTCGCGGTCGGGACCGCGGCCGGTCGGCGCGGCGCTCCCGTAGCGCAGATTCGCCTCCACCGATCTGTGTGGGAACAGCCGGTGGTCCTGGAAGACGAGCCCCACGCGCCGCCGGTGCGCGGGCGGGGCGACGCGTGCCGCCGTGTCGACGACGACCTCGCCGCCGACGACGAGCCGCAGCGCGTCCGCGCGCACGAGCCCGGCCAGCGCGAGGAGCAGCGTCGACTTGCCGGCGCCGGACGGGCCGAAGAGCCCGGTAGCGGTCGCGCCGAGCGCGGCCTCGACCTGGAGGTCGAACCCGCCGCGGCGGACGCGACAGAAGAGCTCGACCTCCGTCATCGACTCGCCTCCCCGTCGGCCTTCGCGCGCAGCCGACGCAGCACGAGCTCGCTCGCGGCGAGCGCGACGAGCGAGAGCGCGATCGACGCGAGCGTCATGCGCAGCGCCGACCCGTCGCCGCCCGGGACCTGACTGCGCTGATAGATCGCGATCGGGAGCGTCCGCGTCTCCCCGGCGATGCTCCCGGCGAGCGTGATCGTGGCCCCGAACTCGCCGAGGCTCCGCGCGAACCCGAGCACGAGGCCGGCGGCGACCCCGGGCGCGGCGAGCGGCAGCGTGACGGTCAGCACGCGTCGCAGCGGCCCCGCCCCCAGCACGGCGGCCGCGTCCTCCAGGCCAGAATCGACGAGCTCGACCGCCGTGCGCACTGAGCGCACGACGAGCGGCAGCGCGACGACCGCGGCGGCGAGGACCGCGCCGGTGAAGGTGAACGCGACGTCGAGCCCGAGCGCGTCGAGCAGCGGACCGAGCGCGCCGCTGCTCCCGAAGACGAGCAGCAGCAGGTAGCCGACGACGACGGGCGTCAGCACCAGCGGCAGGTGCACGAGGGCGTCGAGGAGCAGCTTGCCCGGGAAGTCGCGGCGGGCGAGCAGCCACCCGAGGACGACCCCGGGCACCGAGACCGCCGCGGTCGCCCACAGGCTGACGGCGAGGGACAGCCGGAGCGCCTCCCACTCGTCCGCCGAGAGCGCGAACGAGCCCTGCAGCGCGGCGATCACCGGGACTCCTCCGGCGAGGGAACGCCGAGGCCGCGCGCGCGCAGCAGGGACCAGCCGGGCTCGGACCCGAACCAGGCGAGCAGCGCGCGCGCGTCCTCGCCCGCGCCGCGACGGACGGCGCCGACGTAGACCACGGGCGGGTGCTCGGAGGCGGGGACCTCCAGCACGGTCGACACGTCCGCGCTGGCGGCCGCGTCGGACCGGTAGACCACGCCCCAGTCGACCTCGCCGCGCTCGACGAGGCGCAGCGCGGCGCGCGCGTCCAGCGCGGGGACGAGCCGCGACGCGGCGCCCTCCCACCAGCCGAGCCCCTCCAGCGCCGCGACGGCGTAGCGACCGAGCGGGACGTGCTCTGGGTCCGCCGTGGTCCAGCGGCGCCCGTCGGGGGGAGCGGGACCGCTCTTCGCCCGGCCGGTGCGGACGACGACGTCGAGCGCGCCGCGGGCGACGGGCACGACCGAGTCCGCGTCGACGGCGCCCGCCTCCACGAGGTGGTCCATCCACCGCTCGTCGGCGAGCAGGACGACGTCGAACGGAGCGCCGGCCTCCAGCTGGCGGGCAAGCGTCGAGCTCGCCGCGAACGACGTGCGTGCGCTCACGCCGCTCGTCTCGCTCCACGCTCGCGCCGCGTCCGCCGCGACGTCCGCGAGGCTCGCGGCGGCCGCGACGGTGAAGGAGGCGCGGTCCGGCGGCGCGCAGGCGACCGCCGAGAGCATCGCCATGATCAGCGCGCAAGCCCTCACCGGCTGCCCCCGAGAGAACGCGCGACGATGCCGCCCTCGGTCACCTCGACCAGCTGGCCGCCGGTCACCTCGAAGGCCTCTCCGGGCGCGCCTGCGCCCTCGAAGATCGCGTAGTCACCCGGCGGCACGAGCCGCGTGGTCCCGTCGAGATCGACGCCGCAATAGGTGCCGCCGACCCAGCCATCGCTCCCGGGGATGACGCCGCCCGAGGTCGTGCGGAGCTCGGCGGTCGCCGCCGCGGGCATCCGGACGATCGACAGCTGTTCGATCGTCACGTCGAGGGGCGCGGGCGGACCGTCGGCGGGTAGCGCTCGCGGCGTGACCTCCACGAGTGCACCCTGGCCGCCCGCAAGAACGAGGAGCTCGCAGCGACGCTGCGGCAGCGGGAGCACGAGCAGCTCGTCCTCGAAGCTCCACGTCCAGGGCTGCCCGGACTCGGTCCGACCGAGGAGACGGACGTGGCCGCTGCCAGCCCGGATGCGAGGCTGCCCTTCCTCGCCGCCGAGCCGGAGGAGGACGGCCGATGCGGACTCGACCGCGAGCGCGCCTAGGTCACGGGCCTGGCCGGGCTCGAGGGTGAGCTCGACCTCGGCGCGGGGCTGCGCGACGCTCCCGAGCGCGGCGAGGCGGAAGCGCCAGTTCTCCTCGTCGCGCACTCGCGCGCCGAAAGGCATGGGACCGGCGTCGGTCTCGCGGGCACGCCGCGCAATCCCACGGACCACGCGCGCAGCGGTCGGCGCCACGGTGAGGCGGACGGGTCCGGGCGGGACGCCCGTGACCTCGAAGCTCTCCCCGGACCCGACAGCGGTGAACGGCGTCTCGATCATCAGCCCGACGTCGACGCAGCGGACGCGGACGAGCTCGGCGGCGTTCGTGACGCCGGGGATCGAGCCGGTGATCGTGCACGTCCGATCGACCACCTCGTCCGGGTCGACGACGAGCACGACCTCCGACACGCCGTCGACGAACGGAGCCGACGCGACCACGAGCTGGCCCAGCGTGAGCACCGCAAATGCAGGCCCCCGGGGCCGTGGAACCCGACCGAAGTGCCCGGGGCCGTACGAGCCCCCCACGCGATACGGCGGAACCTCCGGAGCGTCGAGGCCGCGCGTCGACTTCGGCGCTGCGGGGGCCCGGACGACGCGCGGGCGCACGAAGTAGGTCAGCGAGATGGGCAGTGGGCTCGGCCGATCGAGCACCGCCTCGCCCTCGGGGGTCCGGACGAATACGTGGACGAGGTCGGGCTCGTCCTCCGCCCCGTCGCCGCTCCCTCCTCCGAGCGAGGCGAGGCCGCCCTCATTCTCGACAGCGCTCCTCGCTCCGGCCGATGCGGCGTCCGCGCCGGGAGCCCCGGCCCCGGAGCTCGCGTCGCCGGACGGAGTCGAGCGCCGCTCGATCGACGCGCCACGGGAGACGCCGGGCCGCCCGTCCCGCAGCGCGAGGAACGCCGTCACCAGGACGAGGGCGCACGCCGCGGCGACGAGGGGGACGAGCCGGTGCGTCGTCATCGCCCGAGAGGCTATCCGCTGCGCCCGGGCGGCGTCGAACGTGACCGGGAGCGGGACCGATCGATGCAATCGGCGAGCGGACCTTCCCCCCGGCGCGCTCCGCCGGGTCGAATACCGCGCCCTCCACTTCACTGACTCTTCCCTGGCTCTTCCCTGGCTCTTCCCTGGCTCTTCCCTGGCCCTTCCCCGGAATCGATGCGCCTCTCCTCCCTCGTCTCCGCCCTTCTGCTCGTCACCACCGCTGCGGCCCAGACGGTGTACGTCGACGCGAACCTGGCCACCGGCGCGAACGACGGGACGTCGTGGGCCGACGCGTACCAGGGCATCGACGGGCTGCAGGCCGCCCTGAACGCTTCGGCGCCGGGCCAGTCCATCTTCGTGGCCGAGGGCGTCTACCGTCCGACCGCGAACGGGAACCGGGCGCTCAGCTTCCGACTGCGGACCGGCGTCGCCGTGTACGGCGGCTTCGTGGGCGACGAGTCGTCCCCCGACGAGCGCCCGGCGCTGGGCTCCGCGCAGAGCGTGCTGTCGGCCGACCTGAACGGCGACGACCTGCCGAACATGATGAACCGGGGCGACAACAGCTACCACGTCGTCCGGACCCAGAGTACGGACGCGACGGCCGTCCTCGACGGCTTCACGCTGCGGGGCGGCAACGCGAACGGAGGCGGGAACTCGAACGACCGGGGCGGCGGCATCCTGTGCCTCAACGGCGTGACGCCGACGATCCGGCGGTGCTTCTTCACCGACAACCGCTGCACTTTCGGCGGCGGCGCCGGCTACATCAACGGAGCGGGTCCGACCTTCGTCGAGTGCGACTTCGTCGGCAATGTGGGCGGGTCGTTCGGCGGCGCGTTCGACATCGCCACCGGCGGCGCGGTGGCCTTCGACCGCTGCACGTTCCTGGACAACAGCGCCTCGCGCGCGGGCGCGCTGGAGATCTTCGCGACCGCGAGCGTCGACGTCGCGAACAGCGTGTTCATCGGGAACGTCGCGACCGGCGGCCAGGGCGGCGGCGCGTTCTGGATCGGCAGCGGCGGCTCGTCGACGGTGCGCGGGTGCACGATCGTCGCGAACCGGGCGAACGCGCAGGCCGCGGGCGGGATCCGGGTGCAGGGCGCGACGCCGTCGATCGTGAACACGATCCTGTGGGACAACGAGGGCCCGGGTGGCGCGCAGGGGCCGAACAACCAGGTCACGCCGGGCTCGAACGTGCGCTATTCGATCGTCGAGGGCGGGTTCGCGGGCACGGGCAACCTCGCAGCGGACCCCCAGTTCGTGGACGTCGTGTTCGGCGACCTGCGCCTCACGGCGACGTCGCCGGCGATCGACGCGGGTAACAACGCCGCCGTGTCCGCCGGCCTCGCCGCCGACGTGGACGGTGGGCGGCGCCGCGTGGACGATCCAGCGGTGGCCGACACGGGCGCAGGCGCCGCCCCGCTCGTCGACATCGGCGCGTACGAGCGCACCGGGTTCATCGGCCAGGTGGACTGCGTGGCGAACAGCAACTCGACCGGCGCCCGCGGCCGCATCGACGCGCGCGGCTCGCTCGACGCGGCGCAGAACGACGTGACGCTCGTCGCCTCGGACCTGCCGTTGAACGCGTTCGGCTTCTTCCTGGCGAGCCGCTCCCGAGGGTTCGTCGCGAACCCCGGCGGCAGCGCGGGCAACCTCTGCCTCGGCGGAGCGATCGGTCGCTACGTCGGCCCGGGCCAGATCCAGAACACCGGAACGAGCGGTGGATTCGAGCTGGTGATCGACCTGACGGCGATTCCCCAGCCGACCGGCCCCGTCGCCGCGCAGGCCGGCGAGAGCTGGTCGTTCCAGGCCTGGCACCGCGACGCCGTGATCGGCGTCCCGACGTCCAACTTCACGGACGGGGTGCGGCTGACGCTGGAGTGAGCGCGCGCCCGCGCAGCAGCGCTTGCGACAGCAGATGCGGCGGCGGCTCTACTTCCCGATGAGGAAGTGGCAGACGTCGCCCTCGCGCATCACGTAGTCCCGGCCCTCCGTGCGGAGCTTGCCGGCGGCGCGGATCGCCGTCTCCGACTCGTGCTCGACGAGGTCGGGGACCGAGTAGACCTCCGCGCGGATGAACGCCTTCTCGAAGTCGGTGTGGATCACGCCGGCGGCTTCGGGCGCCTTCGACCCGGCCGAGGTCGTCCACGCGCGGATCTCCTTCTCGCCGGCCGTGTAGTACGTCTGCAGGCCGAGCAGCGTGTACGTCGCCTGGATCAGGCGGTCGAGCCCGAGCTTCTCGATGCCGAGGTCCTCCATGAACGCGTCGCGCTCGTCGGCCTCCATGTTGCGGAGCTCCGACTCGATGTCGCCGCAGATCGCGATCCACTCGGAGCCCGTGTCGGCGGCGCGCTTCGCCACCGCCCGCGCGTACTCGGAGCCGCCGTCGAGGTCGTCGTCGGCGACGTTCGCGACGTAGAGCATCCGCTTGGTGGTCATCAGGCAGAGCGGCTTGAGCAGTTCCACCTCGCGTTCGATCCACCCGTGCGCGCGGAGGAGGTCGCCGTTCTCCAGCATCGCCTTGGCGCGCTCGAAGAGCTCCTTCTGCTCGACCGAGTCCTTGTCGCCCGAACGCGCCTTCTTCGACACGCGCTCGATCGCGCGGTCGACCGTGTCGAGGTCCGCGAGGGCGAGCTCCAGCTCGATCACCTCGATGTCCTTGATCGGATCGACGGGCTCCTCGCGGACGACCTTCGAACCGCCGAAGCACCGCACGACGTGCATGATCGCGTCGGTCTCGCGGATGTTGGAGAGGAACTTGTTCCCCAGCCCCTCGCCCTTCGACGCGCCCGCGATCAGGCCCGCGATGTCGACGATCTTGACCGACGCGGGGATCACCTTGTCGGTCTCGATGAACCGGTGGATCGTCTCCAGGTTCACATCGGGGACCGCGGCGACGGCGACGTTCGGCTCGATCGTGCAGAAGGGGAAGTTGCCCTCCTGCGCGCCGGCCGCGGTCAGCGCGTTGAAGAGGGTGCTCTTGCCGACGTTCGGCAGGCCGACGATGCCACAGGAGACGCTCATGGGTCGGTTGCGGTTCGGGAGCGCTCAGGCGAGCGCGACGCAGTCGATCTCGACGAGGACGTCCTTGGGGAGCCGGGAGACCTCGACCGTGGCGCGGGCCGGCGGCTCGACGCCCTCGAAGGCGCGGCCGTAGATCTCGTTGACGGTCGCGAAGTCGTTCATGTCCTTCAGGAAGATCGTGCAGCGGATCGCGCGGTGGAGGCTCGATCCAGCTGCGTCCAGGACGGCCGCGAGGTTCTTCATCACCTGCTCGGCCTGCTCGGCGACGCCGCCCTCCACGATCTGCATCGTCGACGGCACGAGGGCGATCTGGCCCGAGCAGTGCACGAGTCCCGCGGCGACGATCGCCTGGTTGTACGGCCCGATGGCGTCGGGGGCCTGGTCGGTCTTGACGGCGCGGCGTTCGGACATGGCTGGGTCGATCAGAAGCGGCCGGCGAGCGCGCGCGCGACCGCCGGGGGAACGAAGGGCGTGAGGTCGCCGCCGAGGCGGGCGATCTGGCGGACGAGGGTGCTGGAGACGTGCGCGTGCGCCGGTGACGACAGCAGGAGGACCGTGTCGACGTCGGGCGCCATCGCGCGGTTGGTGAGCGCGAGCTGACGCTCGTACTCCAGGTCGGCCGCGCTGCGGATACCGCGCACGATCGCCGTGGCGCCGAGCCTCCGGGCGCCTTCGACAAGGAGGCCGTCGAGGACCTCGATCTCGACGTGCGCGAGGTCGGAGGTCGCCTCGCGCAGCAGCGCGACGCGCTCGTCGACGGGCAGCAGGTGACGCTTGTCGTGGTGCCCCGCGACCGCGACCGTCAGCGCGTCGAAGAGCTCGGCGGCGCGCTGGATGAGGTCGAGGTGGCCGAGCGTCACGGGGTCGAACGTGCCCGGGAAGATCGCTCTCTGTTCCTTCGGCTCGGACATGGAGGGCGAAGAGTCTACCCGCCCGAAGCCCGCAACCGCGGCCCCGTCCGATCGGTCCTGGGAAGGGATGCAGGACGACGAGGCAGGCGCGGGCCGGGTCCCGGAGCGGGGACCCGATGGAGAACGGGGGCGGGGACCCGGCGCCCCGGCGCTCGCGGTGGCGGGCGCGATGGTGGCGGGGGCGGCCGTCGGCGACGCGCTCGCGCGCGCGGCCGGGGGCGGGGGCGGGGATCCCGGGACGACGCTGCTGGTGA
>JBCDGE010000191.1:0-8805 GCA_038757895.1 Planctomycetota bacterium
GCCGGCCGCCTCCAGCGCGGCCCGCACCGCGGGCGCGTCCGTGTTCGACGCGGTCCAGGCGCCGCCCGCGACGGCGAGGGTGTTCGCCGCCCCCACGGCCTGGGCGTCGGACAGAACGCGGTCCGCACACGCGAGGGCGTCGAGCTTGAAGGGCGCGGTCGCCGACAGCCCGCCCCAGCGCGGCCCTTCGGCCGGCGCGTCCGCCGCGGCCGCGACCACGGCAGCGAGAGCCGCGGGTGCAACGGGCACAAGCATCCCGTCGATCCCCGCCTGGCGCAGCGCCGCGCCGTGGACGACCGGCGACGCCGAGTGCGCGATCGGCCGACCGCAGACGGCGGCGAGCGTCGTGGCGCGGCTCGGCGTGCGCGGCCCCCACACGTCGCGGACGTGGCCGACGCGGAGCTGACCGGGCGCGGCGCTCTCGAGGTCGACGCCGGGGACGTCGTCGGCCGCGGCGTAGACCAGCGCGGAGCCGAACGCCGGCGCGAGCAGGCGCGTGAACGACGCGACGTCACCCGAGCAGAACGCGATCGTCCCCTCGGCGGGACGGTCCGCGAGCCAGCGCAGCAGCGCCAGGCCCTCCTCGGCGGTCGCGGCCGGCGGGACGACCTTGACGAGATCGCGGCCCGGCTCGGCGAGCGCGTCGAGCCCACGCGCGAGCGCGTCGACCTCCTCGATGCCGGACGCGGAGCGGTGCGTGGAGAGGATCCGTCGCGCGCCGAGGTCCCCCACCTCGGCGGCGAAGCGCTCGTCGACGTCGATGTAGGTGACGCCGGCCCGCGCGGCCGCGCGGAGCACCTCGGCGCGGGCGGGAACGTCGCCGGCGAACGTGCCGAAGCCCTCGCCGCCGTGCAGCGCGGCGATCGTCGGCCGCTCCGCGCGCGCGACGAGCGCGGCGAGGGCCGCGGGGTCGCGCACGACCTCGTCGGCGACGCGGTCGAGCCGCAGCTCGACGACGTCCGCGCGCGCCGCGGCGCCGCCCTCCAGCGCGCGAGCGAACGCCTCCAGCGTCGGCGCGAGGAGCGTGCAGACGAGCGGGCCGTGGTCGGTCACGCGCCGGGCCCCTCCGCCTCGTCGACCATCTGCTCCACGGCCCGCCGCACGGCGCGATACAGGTCCTCGGCGGACGTCGCGCGCAGGACGTCGTCGTGCCGTTGGAGAGTGGTCTCGTCACCGCGGGCGATCGGGCCGGTCAGCACGCGCGCGCCCGCGTCCGCCTGGACGTTGGTGGCGCCGGTGGCCGCGAGACGGCCGAACGCGGCCCGGAACGCAGAGCGGCTCTCCGCGTCGTCGCCCAGCTCGGACGCCGCGCGATCGACGAGCGCGACGACGCCAGTCGCGACCATCGTCGCCAGCGCGTGGTAGCGGGCCTTCGTCGGGGCGTCCGAGTCGGGCAGTCGGAGCAGCCGTCCGCCGACGCGCCGCACGATCTCGGCGGCGCGCTCGACGCCCTCGGGACGCTCGGCCTCGACGACGTGATCCCCTCCCTGCAGGACGTCGCGCCCCGCGCCCTCGGGGACCGCGACGAGCGGGTGCAGCGACCCGCGCACGACGTTCGGGTGCTCCCGGAGCGCAGGCATCGCATCGGCCCCGGTCGACGCACCGCTCGTATGCATCACGACCGACGAGGCACCTGCAGCGAGGTGTGCAGCGAGCTCTGCGGCGACGTCGTCGATCGCGTCGTCGCTGACCGCGACGAGGATCGTCGGGCGGGCGGCGACGCGCGCGAGGTCCTCGGTGACCGCGGCGCCAGCGACAGCGGCAGCGGCAGCGGCCGGCCGTCGGGCCCAGACGAGCACGTCACAGTTCGCCGACGGATCGGCGAGCGCCGCCGCGAGGGCGGTGGCGACGCGACCGGCACCGACGATCCCGACGTCGAGGCGTGCGTCGCTCATGCGTCGACCCCGTTCGCCGTCGCCGCGGAGAGCGCCGAGCCTGCGGCGCGGGCGACCTGGCTCATCCGCGCGCGCAGGCCGGCGGCCGACGCGGCGGCTTCGATCTCGGCCGCCGCGGTCCTCGCGGACGCCTCGTCGTCGAAGAGGCCGAAGAGCGTCGACCCGCTGCCGGCGAGGCGCACGTGCGCGTGCCCCGCGGCCGCCGCCGAGTCGAACCAGGCGTCGAGCTCGGGGCGCGCGCGGCGCGCGGCCGGCTCCAGGTCGTTGACGAGCCGGGCGCGCGCCTCCGCAGCGGAGAGACGAAAGAGCGCCTCGGCCGCGGCACGCTCGTCGCGCCCATCGGCACCGTTCGCATCGCCCGGCGCAAGCCCGAGGGCTCCGTAGACCTCCGGCGTCGGACAGTCGACGTCCGGCGTCACGAGCGCGACCCACCATCCCGTCGGGCCCTGGACCGGCGCAACGGCCTCGCCGCGCCCGACCGCACAGCCGGCGCCGGTGTGGCGCGCGACGTCGAAGAACGGACAGTCGGAGCCGAGTTCCGCGAGCGCACCGGCGAGGCGCGCGTCCACGCCCGCGAGGCCCTCGGTACCGATCACGGCGAGGGCCGCCCGGGCGGCAGCCGCGGCGTCCGCGCTGCCGCCGCCGAGACCGGCACGGCTCGGCACGTTCTTGACGACGTCGACGTCGAGGCCGACGTCGGAGCCGGCGAGCGTCCGGGCGACGTCTGCCCCACGCGCCGCGAGGTTGGAGCCGTCCGCCGGAACGTCGTTCGTGGCGAACGGACCGCGCACGCGGACCGCGACCGGCCCAGGACCGGCGCGCGCGGTGACGGTGACCGCGTCGGCGAGGTCGAGCGCGACGAGCGTCGTCGCCAGCTCGTGGAATCCGTCCTCGCGCCGACCGAGGACGCGCAGCGTCGGGTTGATCTTCGCGTTGGCGCGCAGGGACACCGTCATCGCGGCTCGTCCGACGAGAGCTCCAGGTTGTCGATCAGGCGCACGCCGCCGACGCGCGCCGCGACGAGCGCGACCGCGGACTCCAGCGCTCCCGCGGTGTCGCCCTCGGTCCATGCGCGCGGATCGCGGATCGCGGCGTACTCCAGCTCGATCGCGGATCCGTCGAGCTCCGAGCGCAGGACCGCCGCGAGCTCGGCCGCGTCCCGCAGCCCGCGCTGCCACGACTCGCGCGCCCGGAACAGCGCGCGCGAGAGGACCGTCGCGTCCTCGCGCGCCTCGGGCGAGAGCAGCGCGTTACGCGACGACATCGCGAGCCCGGACGGCTCACGCACGGTCGGGCAGCGCACGACTTCGGGCCGGCCGCCGCGACGCCGCGCGACCTCCTCGACGACGAGGCACTGCTGGAAGTCCTTCGCGCCGAAGTACGCGCGGTCCGGCCCGACGACGTCGAAGAGCCGGTCGACGATCGTGGCCACTCCGTCGAAGTGACCGCGCCGGAACGTGCCCTCCAGCCCGGCGGCCGCGGGGCCGGGCGGCACGTGGCGATCGGCGGGCAGCGCGCCCTCCTCCAGCTCGCCGGGGAAGAAGCCCTCCAGCGTGCCCGTGAACACCATCGAGCAGCCGACGCCCGCGAGCAGCTCGGCGTCGCGGTCGAGGTCGCGCGGGTAGCGCTCCAGGTCACCCGGGTCGTCGAACTGCAGAGGGTTGACGAACACCGACACGCAGGTCCGGTCGTTCTCGCGCGCCGCGCGGCGCACGAGCTCCAGGTGGCCGTCGTGCAGCGCACCCATCGTCGGGACGAATCCGAGCGAGCCGCCGTCGGCCCGCGCGGACTCGCACCACGCGCGCGCCTCCCCGGGCGTGGCGAACCGCGCGAGGCCGCCGGACGCGCGGAGGAAGTCGAGCTGCTCCGACGGCGTGCGGCGCGAGCGCGCGAGGACGTGCTTCGGCGCCACCTCGGCGAGCGGCTCCAGGACGAAGCTCCTCTCCTCCATTCGCGGGTGCGGAAGGACGAGGTCCTCGCTCCGGTGCTCGACCGGCGCGCCGGAGGAGTCGCGCGCCCAGAGCAGGTCGAGGTCGAGGACGCGCGGCCCCCACGGGACCTCGTTCTCGCGGTCGCGCCCGAGGTGATGCTCGATGCCTCGCAGCTTCGCGAGGAGGTCGGTGGGCGCGAGCTTGGTCTCGACGAGGATCGCGCCGTTCAGGAACGCCGGCTGCTCGGACGGCCCGCCGACCGCGGGCGTCTCGCGCCAGCGCGAGCGCCTGAGCACCTGGACGTCACCGTCTCGCTCCAGGAGCGAGAGCGCCCGCTTGAAGGTCCGCTCCGGCTCACCGACGTTCGCGCCCAGACCGACGGCCGCCGTGATGCGCGTCCGCCGCGCCTCGGGAGCCGGATTCGACGACCGACTCAAGCCGCCTCCCGCCCGCCGGTCTCGCCGGTGCCGCCCCGGTCCCCCCGCCAGCTCTGCCACAGGCCCCAGCCGACGTAGCAGGGTCCGATGAGGAAGAGGACGAGGACCGGCGCGAGGTACAGCCCGAGCGCACCGAACACCATCGGCACCAGCACGCGACGACTCTGGACCTTGCCGAGCCACGACGAGAGGTGCGGGTACCCGACTCGGCTCACCATCAGCAGCCCGAGCGTCGGCAGCAGCAGGAGGATCGTCGGCAGCAGGAGGTAGTCGGTCAGCGCGTCGCGCCAGCCGATCGGGAGGATCTCCAGGCCGCGCCCCATCGGCGTCGGGCCTCCCGTGTCGGTCTCGATGCCTCCGCCGAGCGACAGGAACATCAGGATCGTCGCAACGAGCGTCCCCGCGGCTGCCGGCGTCGGGAGCCCGCGGAACGAAAGGTGGTCGTCGTCCCCCTCGGCGTTGAAGCGCGCGAGGCGCAGGATCGCCATCAGCGCGAACGCCGCGGCCGCGATGAAGTGGATCCGCGGGTGGCTGAGCCCCTCGTGCTCCAGGAGGACCTTGGCCACGATCGCCGGCGCGATCCCGAACGTCACGGCGTCGGCGAGGGAGTCGAGCTGGGCGCCGAGGTCGCTGAACGCTCCGGTGACGCGGGCCACCGTGCCGTCGATCGCGTCCAGGAAGCCGGCGATGAAGATCAGCCAGCAGGCGGTCTCCAGGTGATGCTCGAAGAGCTGCTGATCGGCACCCCGGGCGAGGGCGTCGACGGCCTTGGAGATCGCGAGGAGCCCGAGGCCGGCGTTCGCCAGCGTCAGGGCGTTCGGGAGCAGCGCGATCGGGCGCGGCGGGACCTTCGTCGGGGTCGGCATTGGAGGGGGTTCGCGCATCGCGAACCAGCGGACGAGAGTACCCGCGCAGGAGGGGGCGCGGCGGTAGGATCCTCGCCATGAGCGAGATCGTCAGCATCCATGGGCGCGAGATCCTGGACTCCCGAGGCAACCCCACCATCGAGGCCGAGGTCGTCCTCGCCACCGGCGCGAGCGGGCGCGCCGCGGTGCCCTCCGGCGCCAGCACCGGCGTGTACGAGGCCCACGAGCTGCGCGACGGCGAGGGACGCTACGGCGGCAAGGGCGTCCTTAAGGCCGTGTCGGCGGTCAACGACGAAATCATCGATCGCCTCGCCGGGATGGAGTCCCTGGACCAGGGCGCGATCGACCGCGCGATGATCGACCTCGACGGGACCGAGAACAAGAGCCGCCTGGGCGCCAACGCGCTGCTCGCGGTCTCCCTCGCGAACGCGCACGCGGCCGCGGACGAGTGCGGGCTGCCGCTGTACCGCTACCTCGGCGGCGCGGCGGCGCACGTCCTGCCGGTGCCGATGATGAACATCGTCAACGGCGGCGAGCACGCCGACAACAACGTCGACATCCAGGAGTTCATGGTCATGCCCATGGGCGCGACCTCGTTCCCCGAGGGCCTGCGCATGGGCGTCGAGGTCTTCCACGCGCTCAAGAGCGTGTGCAAGAGCCGCGGGCTCAACACGGCGGTCGGCGACGAGGGCGGCTTCGCGCCGAACCTGGAGTCGAACGAGAAGGCGCTGGAGCTCATCGTCGAGGCCGTCGAGGCGACCGGCCTCCAGCCGGGCCGCGACATCCGCCTCGCGCTCGACGCCGCCTCGTCCGAGTTCTACGCGGACGGCAAGTACACGATCGACGGCAAGCCGCTCTCCAGCGAGGAGCTCTCCGCGTACTACCAGGGCCTCTGCGAGCGCTATCCGATCTTCTCGATCGAGGACACGCACGACCAGGACGACTGGGGCGGCTGGACGCACGTCACCGAGGCGATCGGTGACAACGTGCAGATCGTCGGCGACGACCTGTTCGTCACCAACGTCAAGCGCCTGCGTGAAGGCATGGACAGGGGCGCGGGCAACGCGATCCTGATCAAGGTCAACCAGATCGGCACGCTCTCCGAGACGCTGGCCACGATCGCCCTCGCCCACCGTCACGGGCTGCGGTGCGTCATCTCGCACCGCTCCGGGGAGACCGAGGACACGACGATCGCGGACCTCGCCGTGGCGACGAACGCCGGCCAGATCAAGACCGGCGCGCCGTGCCGCAGCGACCGGGTCGCGAAGTACAACCGCCTCCTGCGGATCTCCGAGGAGCTCGGCGCGAGCGGGCGCTACGGCCCGCGCGACCTGACGACCGCGCCCTGAACCACGAGGGCACCGAAGAGGAGAGGAGATTTCCCGGTTCAGATCGGGGTCGGCGTTCCCGATGCTGCGCGCATGACGACCGTGGGTCCCGAGCCACCGTTCCTGCCGCTGCGCATCCTCGGCGCCGTCCTGCGCTGGGCCCCCGTCTGGGTCCCGGCCCTCCTCTTCTGGCAGATCACCACCGGCGGGCTGCAGCCCGCGCTCGCCGAGCGGTCCCGCCTCGACGGCGTGCGCCCCGAGGTCGAGGCGCGCCACTCGAACTCGCAGGCCGAGTTCGAGCGCATGGCGGCGGAGCGGCGCGCCTGGGAAGACCCCGTCTACCAGGAGCGGCGGCGGCGTGCGACGTCCCCCGCCGACGAGCCTGCGGACGGCCTTTCGCGCGGCGGGGGCTGATCGAGACCTAGCCGACTCGCGCCCGCGGAGCGTTCGTGGCATGGTTCCGCGGCGATGCTCCTCCGCGGTCGGATGCTCCCGTGCGCCCTCGGCGCTGCGCTCTTCCTGACTGCCGCCCCCGTCGGGGCGGCGCAGTCGGGTGACTCGTCCTCCGTCACGGCCGCGCTCGCTGGAGAGGGTGCGCTCCGGAACCGGACCCCTCTCCCCACCCACGAGGAGGCCGAGACCGCGCTGGAGCGCGGCGACGCCGCCTGGGCCGCGGCGGGAGCCTCCGCCCCCGCGGACCGACCCGCGATGCAGACCCGCGCCTTCGACGCGTGGCGCGAGGCGATCGGGGTCACGGGCGCCGGGGACGGCGTGCGGATGCTCCCGCGGGGCGCGCCGGACGCGACCGCGGCCTCCCTCTTCCCCGTGCCGGACGGCACCCACCCGCGGCGCTCGGAGGACCCGACGGTCGCGGTCCTGCGGCGGCTGGGTTCGCTCGAGGGGGCCGACCGGGCCCGCTGGACGGACCGATTCGAGGGCGCCGCGACCGCCGCGCTGCGGCGCGAACGGACGCGCCGCAGCCCGTCCGTCGAGGGCCTCGGCGGGGTCGAGCGGGCCTATCCCGCGACCAGAAGCGCCGCCCGCGCGGCCCTGGCGGCCTGTGACCTGGAGCTGGAGCGCGCCCGGCCGAGCGCGGCGGTGGTCTGGATCGCCCGCGCACGCGTCCACGTCGCGCTCGCCGCCGCGGCGTGGTCGGCCGACGAGCTCGCGGCGTTCGAGCGCGCCCTCGGCCGGCGCGAACGGGTCGCGCAGACCGCGGTCCGGACCCGCTTCGTGGGCGACCACACCGCGCCCCAGATCAACTCGCGCCGCCGGACGGGCGAGGACGAGCCCGAGCTGCGTCCGGTCTTCGGGCCCGCGCGGATCAGCGGCCTGCTGCGCGCCCCCGAGGAGCCCTTCGGACGGGGCCTCGGGTCGGGGATCGCGTTCTACGAGGACGGGTCGGCCCTGGTGCAGGGCGCCTACGGCGTGATGCTCCTGGACCCGTCCGGCCTCTCGGGCACCCGCACCCGCAAGAACCTCCAGTACTCCGAGCTGCTCGACATCAACCGCCCGCTCGTGCGCGCGGCGGCATCGACGGGCGGGTGGATCTCCCGGCCCGCGACCGACGGGAAGCGCGTCGCGCTCGTGGTCGGGCGCGCCGAGCGCCGGCGGCCGTTCCTCGACATCGAGGTCCCGCCCGCCGGCAACGCGCTGACGCTCGTCGAGCGCGGCACGGACGACCGCGCCCTCGAGCCGCTGTGGGTCATGCGGGACGGCATCCGCGTCGTGCGCCCGGGGCCGGGAACGTCCGGCCTCACCCCCCGCTCTCGCCCGGAATCCGGCATCGACGCCCGCATCCCGAAGGCGGGGCGAGGCGCCAGCGGCGGCGTGGTCGAGGGCTGGGATCTCGGTCGCGGATGGGAGTTCCAGCCGGGGCCCGTGCTGCTCGACGACACGCTGTTCGTGCTCGCCCGCGGGCTCGGCGACACGACGGTGGAGGGCAACGACCACGCCGACGAGGTGCGCCTGATCGCGCTCGACGCGTCCGACTGCACTGTGCAGTGGTCCCGCGAGGTCACGAGCGAGCGCGGCCTGACCGACCCCGCGGCGCGCGGGCGGGCGGGCTACTTCGCGTCCACGACGATGCCGATGACCGTGGAGCGTTCGACCGGGCACCTGCTCGTCGGCACGAACTGCGGGCTCCTGTGCGCGTACGACGTCGCGGACGGTCGCCTCGCGTGGGCGGTCCGTAACCAGCGGCGTCGCGTCGAGGAGGCGGGCTGGCCGGGTTCGCGCGCTCCGATCCTGACCCGCCGCGTCCCCGGCCGGGCGTCCCCCACCGCGTGGTTCGCGCCGTTCGACTCCGAGTTCGCGTACGCGCTGCCCGCCGGGCCCACGCCGCTCGA
>JBCDGE010000192.1:0-8716 GCA_038757895.1 Planctomycetota bacterium
ACCGCGAGCTCGTCGCGCCGCGCCGCGGTATAGGACCTCGACAGCGCGCGGCACGCGTGCGCCGTCCGGATCATTCCGTGGAACGCGCCGCCCGCGAGGCCCGGCGCGAGCGCCGGCGCGTGACGCGCGACCACAGCGCGCCACGGGTCCGCCGCGAGCTCCACGCCGAAGCGATCGAGCCAGTCGCCATACCGCGCCGGGTCACCGAGCGCCCCCTCGTCCTCTTCGATCGAACCCGCGCGACGGACCGCCCCGGCGTAGCCCTCGGTGCCGACGATCCAGCCGTCGGGGATCGCGTCCGCGCGCTCCAGTGTCTCGAGCACCTCACCAGCCATGGGATAGTGATTCGCACCGGCTCCCGCCCGTTCGGGAAGGACGTCCGCGTTCGCGGCAAGCAGCGCGTCGAGTCGCCGCGACCCGCTCGGAACGCTCCGAGGGAGCGGCGACCCGCAGGCCGCCAGACATGCGCCGCTCGCGGCGAGGAATGCCCTCCTGTCGATCTCCATGGCGCTCCCTACGTCTCGGTCGCCGGACTGCTAGCCCGCACTCGTCAGGAACTCGTACCCCTTGCGGGGCTCACGATGCGGTCAGTTGCCCATCGCGACGTCGAGCGCGCCGAGCACGTCGGCGCACTCCTCGATGCGAACCAGCTCGGCGCGCAGGGTGCGATCCGCTGGCGCGGCGACGTCCCACAGCTCGGACGGCGACTGGCTCGCGCGCCTGAGCGCGTCGACGTCGACCCGCCAGACGTCGGGAACCTCGGAATTCGGATCGACAGCCTCGACGTTCGTGGCGTGAGTGCGCAGCAGGACCGTGGATCCATCCGCGCTGATCGTCGCGATGGTCGTGTCCTGGTTGGCGCGCCAGTTCCAGCCGACGGCCGTCACCCGGAGCGGCGGGAAACCGTCCTCGAGGAGATACACGTCGAAGCGTCGATTCGGGTTCCCGCGGAGCGGCGTCTCGCTACGGCTGCCGACGAGGATCCGTCGCCCGTCCGCGCTGATTCCGAAGAGGCGCCAGTCGTCGGACTTCTTGCCGTCGTGCCAGTCCCGGGTCAGGCACTCCAGTCCCTTCGCACGACTCCAGCGGAACACGTCCCAGGTTCCGAGGCCGGGGCCACGTGGACGAGCGTCGAAGAACACCCGAGTTCCGTCTGCCGTGGGTCGGGGCATGTGGCACTGGACCCTCGGGATCAGCCCCCCGAGCACGTCGACCGTCACGGGCCCTTCGGCGGTCTCGCTCCAGAGGATGACGCGCGCGTTGTGGTCCATCCCGGACTCGTCCGACGCGAGGAACGCGATGTGGCGACCGTCTTCGGAGATCCCCGGCGCCTGCCCCTCCTCCCTCGGCGGAACGGTCGGGTAGCCCTCACTGACGACCAGGTCTTCGCCGCTGACGAGTGACCTGCGCAGGACGCGCCCCTTCCGCTCCTCGCGGTCGCCCGTGAGGTGCTCGCAGTAGGCCAGATGGCTCGCGTCTCCCGAAAGAGCGGGGGCGCCCACCCAGGTCTGCCTGCGAGGGTCCTTGGCGATCTCGCTGTGGATGTGCCCGGTCGGGACGTCCAGAACGAAAACGGACTGCTTCCGAGCCTCTACGTGACGGTTGGGGAGTGCTGCAAACGCGAGTCGCCGACCGTCCGCGCTCAGGCCGATCTGGTTGCACTCGCGAAAGGGGAGAGGCGGGCCGATCATCGGAAGGACGTCCCCGCGGGACTCGACGGCCAGCGTGCGGGTCCCGTCGAGACCCGGTTTCATCCAGGCGACGAGGTCGCCGTCGGCATCGACTGCCACGTCGCTGGACCTCAACGAGGAGAGCCTCTCCATGATCGTCGGCTGGAGGCACTCGAAGAGATCCGGCGGCGCAGGGCGAAGGTCCGCGAGGTAGATCGCGAACGCGCCTGGCGCTGCTCCCCGATCCGGGACCGTCGCGTCCCCCATCCCCTTGAACACTGCCGTCCGACCATCGTCGCTGATGAACGGATCGTGGGCGCCGCCGCTGGACGACCGTGGGAGTTCCCAGGGAACGTTGAGTCGAGCGGTCGATCCGGAAGCCAGGTCGTGGACGAAGGAGTCCCAGAATACGCGCCCCGAGAGCGCTGGCCTGTCGTACCACGGGATCAGGTTCGGGGCGACCGAAGAGAAGACGAGGCGGCCACCGTCGAGGGTCAGCCCTCCGACCAGGCTCTCGTGACCGACGACCGGCCTACCGTCGAAGGTCCGCGGTATCACGGACCGGGATCCCGTTGCTCGATCGTGGACGATCACCAGCAGATGGTGCCCCGCGCCCTCGACGTGAAAGGACGCGTCCGAGAGGTAGGCCACTCGGGCCCCGCTCGCCGAGACGATCGGTCGCGCGGAATGGCCTTCGCCATATCGACCGTCCGGCTCCGCGCTGACGAGCTCGACCTCACCGGACACGACGTCCTTCAGGAAGACCTGTGACACCACGGGGGCCGGCCCGGGCGTCGGGACGAGGTTGTCCGCAGGGCACGCGAACGCCACGAGCCGCCCGTCCGCGCTCATGCTCGGCGTGTAGCACATCCCGTCGGCAGGCTCGCCCGAGGCGCTCGTACTGACGATCCGTGCCTCACCGGTCCATGTATCGCTCATCCAGACCTGGTTGTCCCGCTGGGGCTCCAGGCGCCCCGACCGAAGCTCGTCGTCCGACGCGAGGACACCGTGGACGGCGACCCACCGACCGTCGTGCGAGACCGCGATGGGGACGCCCGACTGGATGCCGTGGGGCGTGTAGAGGCCGGGATGGAGCGCTCGCGTGGCCCCCGTCACGCAGTCGTGGACGTAGTAGGTCCTCCACGCGTCGCCGGGACGCGTGCCCTTCTCGATCGCGTCGATCGCGCAGACGACGCGGAAGACGACCGTCGCACCGTCGCCGCTGACGCTCGCCGCCTCGACCGTGCCGCCCCCCTCCCCCGCGGAGCTCGGGCTGCAGAGTCGGAACTCACCCGTCCATCGATCGAAGCGGTAGGCGTCGCTCTCGAAGTCCTCGTCCTCTCGTACGAAGGGATGGACCGAGACGAACGTGACCCAGCGACCGTCCGCAGAGAGCTCCGGGGAGCTGGAGTCCGCGATCGCGACCCGCGGCCGATCACGCTCCGTGACGCAGTCCATCCCGACCCGCATCCTCGACGTACCGGCCCGAGAGCGCAGGTCCGCCTGCTCGCTTCGGGCGAGCCGGGCTCCGGGACTCCAGCGCAGGAGCTCCGACCGCCAGCTGCGCCGCGCGGCGACGGGCGCGTCGTTCGCCAGGAGCGCGCGTCCGCGCTCGACCAGGTCGACCCCGCGGGCAAGTCGTTCCGCGTTGGAGCCGGACCGGATCGCGATCTCGTCGTCCGGGGTCCCCGCCTCGATCGTTCCGGACGCCCGCTCCAGCGCGATGAGGGTCGCCGCGACCGCAGCGAGAACGAGCAGCAGCGCACCGCCTCTGCGCGAGCGGACTAGCGAGGAGACGCGGCGCACGGCGGTCCTGCGCGGCCTCGCGACCGTGCTGCGCGACTCCAGGTAGGCCCGGAGGTCGTCCGCAAGGGCGCTGACGGAGGCGTACCTCTCCTGCGGCTCGTACCGCACCGCCTTCATGACGACCCAGTCCAGCGGGCCCTTCAGGGTCGACGCGAGCCTCGACGGCGTGCAGCGGCGGGCCGACGCTCGAGCACGCGCTCCCTCCGCCACGCTGCTGCGGCGACTCGGCGGCGTGATCTCGTTCTTCGCCAGGAACGCGTCGATGTCGGATCCGGAGTTGCCGAGGAACTGCCGCTCCGAGAAGGGCATCAGCCCGACGAGGAGTTCGAACAGCATCACGCCGAGCGAGTAGACGTCGGACCGTTCGTCGACTCGATCGATGTCGCCGCGCGCCTGCTCGGGGCTCATGAATTCGGGCGTCCCGATGAACTGCCCCTGCATCGTCGGCCGCGACTCGTCGAGCTCTCCGCGCACGTCCAGCGCGCGAGAGAGGCCGAAGTCGATGACGGAGGGAACGGCCTCGCCGTCGATCATGCGCACGAGGACGTTCGAAGGCTTGATGTCCCGATGGATGACCCGGCGCTCGTGCGCGTGCGAGATCGCTGCGCAGACCTTGCAGAACAACCGGACCCGGTCCGGTAGGCCGAGCGAGTGGACGTCGCAGAAGCGAACCAGCGGCAGTCCGTCGATGAACTCCAGGGCGAAGTACGGACGGCCGAGCGACGTGAGGCCGGCCGACAGGATCGTCGCGATGTTCGGGTGCTGGAGCTGCGCGAGCGTCTTCCTCTCGTTGCCGAACCGGCGCAGCACGGCGGCGCTGTCCATGCCGGGCTTGATGAGCTTGATGGCGACCTCGCGGTCGAGCCCCCCGTCCTCGTGCGCGCGAAAGACGCGCCCCATCCCACCGACACCGACGAGTTCGAGCAGCTCGTAGCCCGGGACGCGCTCGTCCTCCGCCGTCTCGATCGGGCGATCGATCTGCTTTGCGACACCGAGGGCCCTCGCGAGATCGTCCGCGAGGCCCGGATGCGCGCGCATCGCAGCGGCCACGCGCTCGTCCCATTCCTCCCGAGAGTGCTCCAGGCACTCGCCGAGGATCTCGTCGAGGCGGGGTTCGGTCATCGCGGGAGAGGAACGCCGAGCGGCTCGAGGGCGTGACCTCGAAAGAGCGACTCCCGATCGGAAAACGGGGACCGGTCGCCGGAGTGCCGCGAAACCCGGGAATTCAGGTCGCGGACGCCTTCCGCCCCTGATCGGTGCGCGTCCCCGGTCCTAAGGGTGGGACGTCGGCGCGCTCGCACGCCGCGCGAGCCAGCGGAGGACGGTCGCGACCAGATCCTCGAGACCGCCGGACTCGACGAGGCGATCCGCGTCCACGACGAGCGTGTCGCCCTCCGACGCCGGCCTCTCCAGGTCGCGGAACTGGCCCTCTAGGAGCTGCGGCGAGCGCGCGGGCTGGAAGTGATGGCCGGGGTCGTTCCGGAGGCGGTGGAGAGCGCGACGCTGCGCCTCATCGACCGTGAGGTCGAGGAAGACGAAGACGACGGGCCCCGCCGCCCGCAGAGCCGCGCGCGAGGCTCTCG
Source organism: Planctomycetota bacterium (assembly GCA_038757895.1). Taxonomy (GTDB): domain Bacteria; phylum Planctomycetota; class UBA1135; order UBA1135; genus Saltatorellus. Next base: position 5,060 of record JBCDGE010000192.1, read on the forward strand.
AGAGGCACGAGCACGTGAGGATCTGGGATCCATCCACCGGCGCCGCCGCGATCCGCTCCGCAACCCGAGCGATCCAGCGGCGACGATCGCCCTCGTCGAGCGGCACGCCCGACTCCATCCGCGCCCTGTTTCCGGCCTCGTGCAGGTCATCGCCCTCGACCATCACCGGCCGGGGCTCCAGGGCGTCGCGCAGCCGGGCGGCGAACGTGCTCTTCCCGGAGAGCGACACGCCGGCGACGACGATCGCGCGCGTCCCAGACGCCCCGCCGGAGGTCACGACGCAGGGGCCGCAGCCGTCAGGTGCCCGTGCACCGCCGAGATGACCACCGAACCCTCGCCGACGGCCGAAGCGACGCGCTTCACCGAACCGGCGCGCAGGTCGCCCACCGCGAAGATGCCGGGGCACGAGGTCGCGAACCCGTCGAGATCGGAGTCCGCGTCGCGGCCCGTACGGACGAATCCCCGTTCGTCGAGCGCCACCTGGCCGCCGAGCCACGCCGTGTTCGGGGCCGCGCCGATCATGATGAAGAGCGCCCTCGACTCGACCGCGTGCTCCTCGCCGGTGTCCACGTTGGTGAGCGTGACCCGCTCCAGTCGGCCCTCGCCGGCGAGCGATGTCACCTGGGTGCGCGTCCAGAGGGTGATCCGATCGTCCCTCTCGATGCGGTCGGAGAGGTACGAGGACATGGACTCCGCGAGCCCGGCACCCCGAACCACGACGTGCGTCCTCGCCGCGTGGCGCGAGAGGAACATCGCGGCCTGCCCCGCCGAGTTGCCGCCTCCGACGATCACGGCCTCGGTCCCTCGACAGAAGCGTGCCTCCAGCTCGGTGGCCGCGTAGTAGACGCCACGTCCCTCGAAGTCCACGAGCCGATCGAGGGGGAGGCGGCGGTACTGCACTCCGTTCGCGAGGACGACGGTCCGCCCGAGGACCTCGTCCCCGTCGTCGAGCGTGACGCGGAAGGCGCCCCCTTCGCGCTCAAGCTTCGTGGCCCGTCGAGGCGCGACGATGCGGGCCCCGAACTTGATCGCCTGCACGCTTCCGCGGAAGGCGAGGTCGGCCCCGGAGATCCCGCCAGGGAAACCGAGGTAGTTCTCGATCCTCGACGAGGTCCCCGCCTGCCCGCCGACCGCGGTGTCCTCGATCACGAGAACGTCCAGGCCCTCCGATGCGCCGTACACGGCCGCGGCGAGCCCCGCGGGACCCGCCCCGACGACGAGGACGTCGAAGGTGCGCGTGACGTCCGCCGCGAGGTCGAGCCCCATCGCGCACGCGAGGGCCTTGGGCGTCGGGTTCGAAAGGACCTGCGACCGGCCGGTCACCACCACGGCGCCCTCGTCCGGTAGCTCGCAGAGCTTCGACACCTCGTCCATCCCCTCGGCATCGTCCCGGGCGACCCAGCGATGCGGGAGGCGGCTCCGACCGGCGAACTCCCGTAGACGGAGCGCGGTCCCGTCGTCCTCGTCGCCGACGAGGATGAGCCCCCCTTCGCCCCAGTTCATCAGGAGACGCCTGCGGGCCGCGTAGGCGGTGACCACCGCGTCCCCGAGTTCGGGAACCATGTGGATGAGCTGTTCGAGGTCGTCGTGGGCGACGCGAAGGACCGTTCCCGGCTCCGCGACGATGCCGGCGAGGAACGCTCGCTGCCCCATCAACATCCCGAGTTCGCCCGCGAAGTTCCCCTCCTCGAGGCGCACGACGACGCGATCGTCCGTGCGGTCGACCGCCTCGAAGGCTCCGCGCTCGATGTAGAAGAAGTCGTAGCCGCGCTGTCCGACGTCGAAGAGAACGTCACCGCGACGCGTCTCCAGCCGCTCCCCTGCGGCGGCGAGCTGCTCCACCAGCTCGGGGCCGAGGACGGGCCAGGCGGCCGCCTCGAGCTCGCTCGTGGGGATGGAGACTCGGGTCGTGCGGGAGGTCATGGCGCGGGAAGTCGTGGCTCGGCGGCGTGACGTTCTACTCGCTGATCGCGCGGACCGCGAGCCCGCCGTCCGCACAGGATCTCCCCGACGTACGCACCACGGCGTAGGTCGAGCTCAGCCCTCCGTCCGTAGCGTGGTCACCATGCAGAGCGAACTCGACCGATACATCGACTTCCTCCGCGACATCACCGCGGAACAGCTCCCCGACGACCTCATGCTCCCGCTGCTCGTTGAGCAGGCGCGGATCGCGGTCCGGCGCGGCGTCGCGCTGCCGCCCGAACAGCGCTTCGCGACCGGTAGGAAGCAGGGCCGCCACCTCCTCTACGAGGACGAGTCGACCGGCTTCGTGGTCGTCGGCATGGTGTGGCCAAAGGGCGCGGACAGCGCGCCGCACGACCACGGCACGTGGGGCCTCGCCGCCGTGCTGGAGGGCGCGCTGGAGATCACCGAGTACGAGCCCGAGCCGCACGACCGCGGGCTCTCGGTGAGCGACACCTTCGTCGCCCGCCCGGGCGACGTGGCCGTCGTCCTGCCGCCGGATCGCGACGTCCACCGGATCCGCAACGCGCACGACGGCATGTCGATCAGCCTCCACGTCTACGGGAAGGGCATCGAGACCTGCGAGGTCGTCGATGCGCAGACCGGCGCCTCGGAGACCGTCACGCCGACCTACCTGACGGACTGCCGCGAGTCGGCGCTCGCCTGACGACGTCCGGGCGAGCACACTGTCCCGCGTGCCGACGCCGGACGAGGTCAACGCCGCACTGCAGCAGGAGTGGCCCGGCGCGCGCTGTGCGTGCGTCGAGGTCACCTCGGAGTCGGCCGCCGCGGTGATCCCCACGAGCGACGACGATCTCCGGCCGGGGGGCCACGTCTCCGGTCCGACGCTCTTCGCCGCAGCGGACGCCGCGCTCTGGTTCCTGGCGTTCGGCGTCGCGGATCGCATCGTGCCGCTCGCGCTGACCTCGGACCTCTCGATCCGCTTCCTTCGCCCCGCCCGCGGTCGGGTCGTCCGCGCCCGCGCCGTCCTCAACGGCGCGACACGGCGCACCGTCGTGGGGACCGTGACGCTCTGGATGGACGACGACGAGGACGCCCCCTGCGCGACGGCGCAGGGCACGTACGTCGTGCCGGCGCACGACGCGTGAGCACTACCTGAGGAACGGGGTGTCCGGCATGCCGCGGATCTCGGCGCGGATCTCGTCGATCTCGCCGCCGGGCCCGACGATGAAGCGCGCGGCGCCCCCGTCGAGCCGGAACGTATCGACCTCGCCAGCGGGCTCCGCCCTGCGCGGCGCGTCACCCAGACGGAAGGCGAGGCCAGCGCCGCTCCGCTCCACGTGGAGCGTGCCCAGCCATTCGTTGCGGAAGGCGCCGACGTACAGGCCGATCGGTCGCGAGAGGTGCTCGGCCGCCAACGTCGTCGTCGCCGGCCCGTCGCCCTCGCCGTCCTCGCGGGACCTCTCCGCCAGCCGTCCGAGCTGCTCCCAGCGCGCCGAAGTCCGCTCCGCGCCCGTGACAGCGCGCGTGATGTCGGCCGCGACCCCCATGCCCCACGCGTTCGCGAGCCCCCCGGAGTTCGCGAGAAGGAAGAACCCGGCGTCGTGCTCGGGGAGCAGCGCGACGAAGGCGAAGGCTCCGACGTAGCCGCCGCCGTGCATCCGCACCGGGACGCCCTCGATCACCCCCTGCTGCCAGCCGAGACAGAAGCCCTTCTGCTCGACGACCCGGAGG
>JBCDGE010000193.1:0-8709 GCA_038757895.1 Planctomycetota bacterium
CCTGGAGGAGCGCCTCCCGGAGCGCGGAGTCGTCGCGTTCGCCTCCGTGCTCGGCGGCGACCGCGCGGAGGGCGTCCTCGTCCGCCAGGACGACGGCGGTCACGAGCCGCACGAGGTCGGGCACGACGTCGATCACCTCGCCGCCCCTCCGAGGCGCGCGAGCGCCTGGCCCATGCGGACCGGATCGCCGGTCGAAGGCGAGGGCAGCGGCTCCAGGAGTCCCGGCGGGGTCACCAGGACGACCGTCGAACCCATCTCGAACCGCCCGAACTCCTCGCCGCGTTCGAAGCGTCGGGGCGGCGAGACCGCGCCGCGATGGCCGGCCGGAACGCCCACGACCCGGATGCGCCCGACGATCACCGCGCCGACGAGGACCATGAAGTAGGGGCCGCGCTCCGACTCCAGCCGGCAGACGACGCGCTCGTTGATCGGGAGCACCCGGCGCCGCTCCAGCACCTTCGGCTGGACGCTGTAGCGCTCGCCGTCGACGTGCACGCACTCGACGAGGTCCGCGGCCAGGGGCGCGTGGATGCGGTGGTAGTCCTTCGGGCCGAGGTAGAGCGTGAACTGGTGCCCGCCCTCCAGCTCGACGTCCGTGCCGACGCCCGCGAGGAGCTCCCGGACGGGGTAGGTGCGTCCCTTTGCCTCGACCACGGCGCCCTCGGTGACCGGGGAGGACGCCTGCACGACGGAGTCGACGGGCGAGGGCAGCAGGGACTCGTCCGGCTCGACGACGCGCGCACCCGGCTGTAGCCGACGCACGAAGAACGCGCCGAGGCTGCCGTAGTCGCGGTACCGACCGCGCATCTCGCTGGGGTCTGCGCCGGTCAGCGCAGCGTAGGTCCGGTAGAGCGGTGCCCGGAGCGGGCCCGGGACGCGGCGGTCGGCGGCCCAGCCCGCGAGGAGCGACAGGCGGCGCTTCGCCTGGAGGGCGCTGGCCATGCCGCGGACGGTAGCGTCTGGTCCGCCGTCGGGGCGAGCCTATTGGCGCGGTGCTCCTTGACGTCGTTTTGACGAGGGGCATAGTCTCCGGCGCGCGCAGCCGTCCGGTGCTACCAGCTCCCTCCCGCACGGACCCGCCCGTCCTCCCTTCCCCCGACCTGCGGCCCATGACCAGCGGAACGACCGTCGTCCTCCTCGCCGCCGGCAAGGGGACGCGGATGAAGAGCGAGCGACCGAAAGTGCTCCACGAGCTGTGCGGGCGGTCGATGCTCGGGTGGATCCTCGACGCGGCCGCGGCGCTCGACCCCGACCGGATCGTCGTCGTGGTCGGGTACGGCGCCGAGGAGGTGGAAGCCACCGCGCGCGCCGAGATGGCGCGGACGTCGGCGCCGGACACCGATCTGCGCTTCCAGGTCCAGGAGCCCCAGCTCGGCACCGGGCACGCGCTCCAGGTCGCCGCGCCCCAGATCGGCGCGTGCGAGCGGGTCGTCGTCGCCTACGGCGACATGCCGCTCCTGACCGGCGACAGCCTCCAGGAACTCGTCGATGCCCAGTCGGACGCCGCCGGAGACGGGGCGACCTCGGTCTTGACCGCGATCGTGGGGGACCCGTTCGGCTACGGCCGCGTCGTGCGCGGCGAGGACGGCGTCTTCGAGCGCATCGTCGAGCAGAAGGACGCCAGCCCCGAGGAGCGCACGATCGACGAGATCAACCTCGGCGTGTACTGCTTCGCGCGGGAGACGCTCGACGCCGACCTCGCCGCCCTCACGAACGACAACGCCCAGGGCGAGTACTACATCACCGACCTCGTCGGGATGGCGGCCGAGGGCGGCCGGACGGTCGCGCCGCTCGTCCTCGACGACGCGAGCGAGGCGCAGGGCGTCAACGACCTCTCGCAGCTCGCCGAGGCGCGCTGGCAGATCCAGATGCGGATCCTGGAGGGTCACATGGCGAACGGCGTCGGGATCGTCGATCCAGCGACCACCTTCATCGACCACGGCGTCGAGATCGGCACCGGCACGCAGGTCCTGCCGTGCACCGTGATCGCCGCCGGCGTTCGGATCGGCGAGAACTGCTCGGTCGGCCCGTTCACGCACCTGCGCGTGGGGGCGGAGCTCGACGATCGCGCCGAGGTCGGCAACTTCACCGAGATGAAGAAGTCGCGCCTCGGGCCGGGCTCGAAGGCCAAGCACCTCACCTACATGGGGGACACGAAGATCGGCGCCGGGGTGAACGTCGGGGCGGGAACGATCTTCGCGAACTACGATGGGAGCGCGAAGCACCCCACCGTCGTCGGCGACGGCGCGTTCATCGGCAGCGGGACGATCGTCGTCGCGCCGAACGAACTCCCGCCGGGCTCCACGACGGGCGCGGGCGCGGTCGTCACTCGCTCCGCCGACATGAAGGACGGCGAGACCTGGATCGGCCTCCCCGCGCGCAAGCATCCCCGGACGACCTGAACCATCCAGCGCCGTGGCCTGGCTCCGGCGCAATCCGTTCCGAACCCAACGACCACCGAGACACTACGAAGGCCGCCCTCCCCCCGGGCAGTCGTGTCATGAGCAGCGCGTACGGCGACATCACTCTCATCGCGGGGAACGCGCATCCTGCGCTCTCGCGCGCGATCGCGGACTGCCTCGACCAGCCTCTGGCCGCTGCTCGCGTCGACCGGTTCACCGACGGCGAGGTCGACATCAAGCTGGAGGAGGACATCCGCGGACGCGACGTCTTCGTCCTGCAGCCGACCTGCCCGCCGGTCAACGAGAACTGGATCGAGCTGCTGCTGTTGCTCGACACGCTGCGTCGGGCGAGCGCGGGACGCATCACCGCGGTGATGCCGTACTACGGCTACGCGCGGAAGGATCGCAAGGACGAAGGGCGCGTGCCGATCAGCGCCAAGGTCGTCGCGAACACGCTCGTCGCCTGCGGCGCGGACCGCGTCGTGACGCTCGACATGCACGCGGCCCAGATCCAGGGCTTCTACGACATCCCGGTCGACCACCTCTACGCGCGGCCCGTTCTGCTCGACGAGATCCAGGCGATGGGGATCGAGGACCCGGTCGTCGTCACGCCGGACGTGGGGGGGACGAAGATGGCGCGCGCGTACGCGAAGCGCCTGCACGCCGACCTCGCGATCGTCGACAAGCGCCGGATCTCCGGCTCGGAGACGACGATCGAGCACGTCATCGGTGAGGTCGAGGGGCGGAACTGCGTGATCGTCGACGACCTGATCTCGACGGGCGGCTCGATCACCCAGGCGGCCTCGACGCTGAAGTCCAAGGGCGCCGGCGCGATCGTCATCGCCGTCAGCCACGCCGTGTTCTGCGGCCCCGCGGTCGACCGGCTCGACTCGGCGCCCGTCGACGCCATCCTGGTCACCGACTCGATCCCCCAGGGCGAGCGGAGCCCCAAGAAGCTCAAGGTGTGCAGCATCGCCCCGCTCGTCGCCCAGACGATTCGGAGCATCCACACCTCCGAATCGGTCAGCTCGCTGTTCGAGTGAGCCCGGCGGTCCCCCGGCAGCATCTCCGGGGCGTTTTTGGGCCCTCGGCGCCCTCGTCGGGGGCCTGAACGGCTACCGTCTCCGCCCCGAAATCCTGTGCGCGGCGGCCGCGGCCCCGCGACGAACCACCCAGGACCGAGTCATGTCCGAAGCCAAGATCGAGTGCGCCGTCCGCGAGAAGGTCGGCAGCCGCGACGCCCGCAAGCTCCGCGCCATGGGGCGCATGGTCGGCAGCCTCCAGGCCGACGCCGACCACGGCCACGTGGACCTCCACTTCGACGAGGACCTCTTCCACGCGGCCCGTCGCGCCCACGCGCACCTGTTCGATCTCGAGATCGGCGGATCCGTCGAGTCGGCGATCGTCCGCGAGCTCCAGTGGGACGCCCTCGGCGATCGGCTGCTCCACGTCGAGTTCAAGCGCGTCATCCGCGGCCAGAAGACCGAGTCGACGGTCCCGCTCCGGTTCGTCGGAAACCCGGCCGGCATCCTCACGCACGACTTCAACGACATCACGATCTCGTGCATCCCGTCGCTCATCCCGGACTCGATCGACGTCGTCGTCGAGGGCCTGGAGCCGGGCACGCACCTGAAGGCCGCCGACGTGACGACGCCCGAGGGCATCGAACTCGTCATCGACCCGGACGTGGACATCGCCGTGATCACGGAGCTCCGTGAGACGGCCGAGCCCGCGGCCGACGGCGAAGAGGCCGAGCCGGGCATCGAGCCCGGGCCCGCCGCCGGCGGCGGCGAGTCCGAGGGCTGATCGGAGGGGGAGCCCCCCCGAACCCGCCCTTCTGGACTTCCCGCGCACCCAGCGCGCCGCTACGCTTTTCGCCCGCTTCCGGGATCCCCCGGGAGCGGAACCCCTCCCCACGTCCCTCGGTCCGCCGCGATCGCACCTTCGATGGCACGCCTCGTCGTCGGTCTCGGCAACCCTGGACCCGAGTACGAAGGGACCCGACACAACGTCGGGTTCACCGTTCTCGACCGGCTGGCCCAGGAGCGCGGGGTGCTCTTTCGCGGACCGTCTCGCCTCGAGGGCTGGACGGGGCCCCGCGGCTTCGAGTGGGCCCGCGCCGCCGCCGACGATGGCGGCGAGGCGTTCTTGCTCAAGCCCGGGACGTACATGAACCGCTCCGGTGACATCGTCGCGCCCGTCGCGCGGTGGCTGGTGAATCGCGGGGACCTCCCCGCAGCACCTGCTCCCGCGGAGTCGTCCGACGGCGACCCGGAGACCGCGGTCCCTGCCGAGCCCCCTCCCGTCCTTCCGGCACCCGACTCGATCCTCGTCGTCTACGACGACATGGACCTCGACGTCGGGCGTCTCCGGCTCCGCCCGCACGGCGGGCACGGGGGGCAGAACGGGATGCGATCCATCATCCACCGCCTGGCGACCGACAGGTTTGCTCGACTCAGGGTCGGGATCGGTCGCGCGGGCACCGACGCGGCGCGTCATGTGCTGAGTCCGTTCTCGGACGCGGAGCGCCAGGAGATCGAGGTCACGGTCGTGGAAGCGACCGAGGCGCTCGAGGCCTGGCTCGACGGGGACGAGTTCGCGGACGTCATGACGCGGTTCCACAGCCGCTGGAACCAGCGGGACGCTTGAGAGAGCTGCCCCGCACGACGTCACACACCCCAGGAGAAGAAGACTTGACCCAGATCTACGAGACCATGGTCCTGCTCGACAACGACGTCGTGCGTGCGGACTGGAAGAAGGCGAAGGCGATCGTCACCGACACGGTCGCCAAGTACGACGGCAAGGTCCACACCTGCCGGCGGTGGGACGAGCGCAGGCTCTCCTACCCGATGAAGCGCAAGAACCGCGCGACGTACTACCTCACCTATCACGAGATGCCGGGGGACACGATCTCCGGCTTCCTGCGCGACCTGGAGCTCAACGAGCGCGTCCTGCGCTACATGATGCTCAAGGTCGAGGAGTGCCCCGAGGAGGAGCGCAAGCTCGCCGCCGAGGAGGAGGGCTCCGACTACGAGGTCCCGGCTCCGCCCGAGGACGACGCGATCGAGCTCCCCGAGGAGGGTGAAGGCGACGCCACCATGGACGACGTCCCGACCGATGTTCCCGCCGAGGCCTCTGCGACGGCCGTCGAGCCCGCCAAGGAGGGCTGACCTATGAAGCGACGCATTCGCACCGTGATCGGGTCGAAGAACTGCGACGACCCCGTCATCGACTACAAGGAGACCGAGTACCTGGAGAAGTTCCTGACCCCGCAGGGCCAGATCCTCTCCCGGCGCCGGACGGGCTTCTGCACCCAGTGCCAGAAGCAGCTCAAGACCGCGATCAAGCGCGCCCGCCACGTCGGGCTCCTTCCCTTCGTCGGCTGACCCCGGAAAGGGAATACCAAGGAGAACGAAACCATGCGTGACGTCGAAGTCCTGCTCCAGCAGAGCGTCAAGCACCTCGGCCTCGTCGGGGACGTCGTGAAGGTCAAGCCCGGCTATGCGCGGAACTTCCTGTTCCCGAAGAAGCTGGGCGTGCCCGCGACCGAGGACGCCAAGCGCCAGATCGCCCGCCGCGCCGCCAAGGTGCGTGCGGCCGAAGAGCTGCGCCTGAAGGAGATCGCCGAGCTCGTCGGGAAGCTCGAGGCGATCCACCTGATCACCACGATGAAGGCCGACCCGAACGGCAACCTGTACGGGTCGGTGAACGCCGCTCGGATCGTCGAGCTCGCCGCCGAGGAAGGCGCCGTGCTCGTCGAGAAGGACGTGCGCCTCGATCACCCGATCAAGACCGTCGGCGAGCACCGCGTCAAGGTGCACGTGCGCGACGACGAGTTCGGTGAGATCCGCATCCAGGTCGACGCCGAGGGCAAGTCCAAGGAGGCCCTGGAGGCCGAGGCGGCTGCCGAGGCTGCCCTCGACGAGGAGGCCGGCGGCGAAGAGCAGCCGGTCGCCGCCGAAGAGGGTTGACGCGGAACGGGCGGGGCCGGATCAGTCCGGGCGCCCGCCTGTGTCCCGAACACATCCGCGGCGACATCTGCCGCCGCGGGCGGCAACACGAGCGGAGCTCGCGGGCGAGAACCCGCGAGCTCCGCTCGCTATGCTGCGGCGTCGCGGTCGAGCTGAGCTGCCGAGCACCGGTCCGATGCCCGGCGCGGGATCGATCCGAGGCGGTGGCCAGGGCCCGCGACGTCACCAGCGACGTCACTTTCGGGGGGAGCACGTGAACGACGACGACGAGACGATCGAGCGCGGAGCGAGCGGCGCGGCGGACGATCCGCCGGAGCACGACGACGCCTTCGCCGGGAGCGGGTTCGATCCTGCGCGATGGTCGGACGACCTGCCGGGCGCGACGGGCTCCGACGACGCACCGAGCGCGTGGGGGGACGACGAGGGCTGGGATCCCCAGCCGGCCTCCGAGGACCTCGAGGAGCAGGACGCGCTGGAGACGGACGAGTCGATCGCGGTCGCTGCGGCCGGGACCGACGGGCCCAGCGAAGGGCGCAGCGAAGGGTCCAGCGAAGGGCCCATCGGGGGGCCCACCGACGCACCGTCCGCGTCGCCTTCGCTCGAACCGCCGCCCGTCGACTCGCTGCCCGTCGACTCGTCGTCGGGCGCGGGGGGCGCCGTCGGCGAGGGCACCGCGTCCGACGACTACCCCTCGTTCGAGCTGCCCCGTGAGCCTGCGCCCCCGTCCACCTCCCGGCCCGCGCCCGCCCTCGGCAGCCTCGCCGGCTCTGGCGGCCGCATCGTGCCCCACGACGTCAACGCCGAGAAGTGCGTCCTCGGCGCGCTGCTCCTGACGCCGGACCGACTGGTCGAGGTCTCGGAGGTCTGCAAGCCCGCCGACTTCTACGACAAGCGCAACCGCACCCTCTTCGACTGCATGCTGACGCTCGACGAGCGCGGACAGGTCGTCGACGGAGTCACCCTGACGTCGACGCTGCGCGCGACGCGTCAGCTCGGCGAGATCGGCGGCGTGTCGTACCTCGGCGAGATCGCGAGCTCGGTCAGCACGTCAGCGCACATCAAGCACCACGCCGGCCTCGTCGCCGAGACGTCGAAGCTGCGCGGGCTCATCGAGGCGGCCGGCGGGATCATCGAGCGCGCGATGGAGACGCCGCCGGACGCCGACGAGGTCCAGTCCCTCGTCGACGAGTCCGAGGCGGCGATCTTCGGCGTCGCGATGCGCGGGGAGTCGCGCGGCGCGATGGGCGTCAGCTCGATCCTCGACGAGGTCTTCCACGGCCTGGAGGCTCAGCGCGACCGCGGCGAGTTCACAGGGATCCCGAGCGGGTTCTACGACCTCGACGAGATGCTCGGCGGGTTCAACCCGGGCGAGATGACCGTCATCGCAGCGCGCCCCGCGATGGGCAAGACGGCGTTCGTGCTCAACCTGATGGACCACGCCGCGACGCACCAGGCCGACTGCCTGGGCTACGCGCCGAGCGTGCTCTTCTTCAGCCTGGAGATGGGCCGCGCGTCCATCGTCCAGCGGATGCTGGTCGCGCGCGCCCGCGTCGAGGCGCACCGCCTTCGGTCGGGCCGCCTGCACGACCGCGAGTACGCGGACCTCGTCGAGGCCGCCGGCGCCCTCAAGAGCGCGCGGCTCTTCATCGACGATACGCCGGGGCTCTCGATCATGGCGCTGCGCAGCCGCGCGCGGCGGCTCAAGGCCGAACACGGTCTGGACATGATCGTGATCGACTACCTGCAGCTGCTCTCCGCGAAGGCCGAGAGCCGCCAGCAGGAGATCAGCATGATCTCGCGGTCGCTCAAGGAGCTGTCGCGGGAGCTGGAGGTGCCGCTGATCACCCTGGCGCAGCTGTCGCGGAGCGTCGAGTCGCGCGAGGAGAAGCGCCCGCAGCTCTCGGACCTGCGCGAGTCGGGTTCGATCGAGCAGGACGCCGACGTCGTCGCGATGCTGTACCGGCCCGAGTACTACTTCCCGACCGAGGAGAACAAGGGCAAGGCGGAGGTCCTCGTGGTCAAGCACCGGAACGGGGCCACGGGGCCCGTCGAGCTCCAGTTCCAGGGGGCGATGCTGCGGTTCTCGAACCGCGAGCCCTCGATGGGCGAGCCGATCACCGGCCTCTGACGCCGTGGCGGCCGCTCTCGAATCGGTCTCCGGACGGGGTCTCCCGACCCGCACGGGACCCCTGTAGGCACGCGTGGTGGCGGCTTTGTACCCTCCCACCTCCCCGGGGGGCGGGGGGGGGGGGGGGGGGGGGGGCCGGTCGTGTCGGGGGGGGGGGTGGGTTGGGCGGGGCTGGGCTGGGCTGGGCTGGACTGCAAGGGGGCTGCGC
>JBCDGE010000194.1:0-8637 GCA_038757895.1 Planctomycetota bacterium
ACGCGTCCGACGAACGACGGAGCTCGTGCGGGCGGCGCCGCTTCCTCCCGCAGCGTACGCATCGCTCGGTCGACGCGAGCAAGATCCGCTGCCGTGCTCGCCGTGTGCACGCGGTCGAGCAAGACGTGCGTGAACCGCTGACCGACCTCTTCGTGTGCCTCGCTCAAGACGTCGCCTCCGGCGCGGTATCACGCTCGATACACACCGCGAGCTGACGCCTTGCGCGCTGCACGAGCTTCTTCGCGCGCTCTGCGTTCGTCCGCAGGCGCTCGGCGAGGCGCGCGCCGCGAAGCTCCTCCTCGTAGCGCGCGCGCACCGCATCCCGGTAGGGATCGTCGAGGCGCTCGAGGCAATCGCGAAGGCGGTCGAGCTTGGCGTCGAGCGTGTCCCCGGGCTGCCGGTGGAGCCGCAGGCAGCGCGCCTCCAGGGCCTCGAGCGACTCCTCGTCCGCGAGCGCCACGGCGCGGGAGCCCCGGCGGACCGCGGCCAGGACGACGTGCCGCGCGATGCCTCGAAGCCACGGACCGAACGGTCGCTGCTGATCGAAGTCGTCGAGGCGGCGCCAGGCGGTCAAGACCGTGTCCTGGAACAGATCGTCGGCGAGACCCGGGTCGCGCACCGCGCTCTTCAGGTACACGTCGAGCACGCCTGCGTGCTCCCGGATCAGGATCTCGAAGAGGCTCTCGGTGTCCATCGACGGTGGGTTGTCGCGCGCAGGTCCAACGGGGACGGAGATCTCGAGAATCTCACGTCGCCATCGAACCGCGCGAGCCGCCCGAGGTTCCGTCGCGCGACACCGGCCGACCGGCGATGCCGGCCGGATGCAGGGTCTCCACGGGCCCAGCGTCGCGCCGGGAACGGGATCGCCGCGGGGCCGGGTCCGGCACGTCGTGGTCGAATTCCGTGTCCGTCAGGGCCTCCAGGAAAGAGACGAGCGCGTGCTGCTCCCCTTCGCCGAGGTGGAGGCGCTCGATCTCGTTCTCCGGAACGCCTGGGTGCAGGTTGTCCCCGTTGGAGTAGAGGCCCACGACCTCTTCGAGGGTCGCGAGGGGTGCCATTGTGCATGGAGAACGCCGTGAGCTCGACGCTCCGGAGGCTCGGCGTAGGGAGGCCCAGGTAGCCCGCCCCGCACACCGAACCTCACCAGACTCGCAGCTTGGACTTCCTATCCGCCGCCGGCTCGCGCGCGTGCGTCACCCGGACGTGGCGCACCGGTGTCGCCGAGTGACGCGAGCTGCGCGGCCCACGTGTGCGTCGGAGAGCCTGACCGCCGGGCCCTCGGTCACGGCGCCGCGGGCGTCAAGGGCGGGCCTCCGCGGGCGCGTGCGATGACGTCGGCCTTACAGGGCGGGCGGCGGCTCCGCGGCCCGCGGCATCCCCCGGCTCCGGACCGAGACGGATCGCGTCGATGTGACACGGGGAGCGGTGCCGTTCTGCGGTCCATCCCTCGACGCTCGCCTCGCGCTCGGCGACCATACGCGGATGACGTGGATGATCTTCCGCCGAGCGCGGACCGCGGGCCTCGCTTCCCTCCTCCTCTCGCTCCTCTCGCTCCTTTCAACGGGGGCCGCGGCCCAGTCCGTCGGCCAGCCGTTCTGTCACGGCGACGGCTGCCCGTGCGGCAACGAGAGCGCCGCCTCGGGCTGCGGGAATGACGGCCTCGACGGCGACGTCGCGACGGGGGCGCGCCTCGACGGCTCCGGCTCGTCGATCGTCGCCCAGGACGACCTGACGCTGACGGCGACCGGGCTGGCGGGCGGCGCGCCGATGCTGCTGTTCATGGGATCGCCCGCCCTCCCCGCCGCCCAGGGCGACGGGCTGATCTGCGTCGGCCCCGGCGGCAGCGGCGTCTACCGCTTCGCGGTCGCGGTCGCGGACGCGAGCGGGACGGCGTCGCGCACCGGGCTCGTGGCCGAGTCCCAGTCGTTCCCCGGCGGCGCGATCACCGTCGGCTCGACGTGGGCGTTCCAGGCCGTCTACCGCGACGTCGGCGGACCGTGCGGCAACGCCCTGAACTACACGAACGGCTGGCTCGTCACGTTCACCGCGGCGCCGTCGGCATCGCCGGAGCGCGCCGAGCTCGTCGGCGTGTCGCTCGCCGACGCGCCGTGGTTCGAGCGCGTCGACACGATCAACGAGGGCGACGACTTCGAGATCTCTCTCGACGGGACCTCGCTCTCCTCCGCCGCGGGCACGACGGTCGACGCCTACGTCGTCGCGGCGCGCTCGGCCGCGGAGTGGGCGGCCGACGCGTCCCTCGTCGACGTGCGCGGCGCGTCGACGCCGGTCACGGTCGCGGCTGGCGGCGCGCAGGCGAACCGCTTCGTGCTGGACGCGGGGACGCTCGCCGGTACGTCGGGGACCGACCTCGGCATCGCCTACGACGTCGTGCTGGACGTAGACCGGGACGGCGTGCTCGGCACGGCGGACCTCATCGACGGACTGTCCGACGAGTCCGCGGTCGTCGTGGCGCGCGACATCGTCGCGCCCGGCCCCTACGCCGTTGCCGAGTTCCTCTACTCCGGGGGCTCCTTCCTGCGCAAGAAGGTCTACCACCCCGACCCGATCGACCAGCTCGGCGAGCTCCCTCTTGTCGTGATCAGCCACGGCAACGGCCACGACTACCGGTGGTACGACTACCTCGGCACGCACCTCGCCTCGTACGGCTACGTGGTGATGAGCCACCAGAACAACACGGGCCCGGGGATCGAGGCGGCGTCGCTGACGACGTTCCAGAACGTCGAGCACTTCCTCGGCGACCTCAGCCTGTTCGGCGGCGGGGTGCTCGTCGGCCACGTCGACCGGAGGCGCATGGCCTGGGTCGGCCACAGCCGCGGCGGCGAGGGGATCGCGCGCGCATACAAGCGCATCCTCGACGGCGAACTCGTCCCGACCGCGTTCGCCCCGTCCGACGTTCGCGTGCTCTCGAGCATGGCGCCGACGGTGTTCCTCGGGATCAACCGGTCCAACCCCAAGGGCGTCCCGTACCACCTGTGGGTCGGGAGCGCCGACAACGACGTGACCGGCGGGACAGGGTCGGGCGCCGCCGTGCGTTCGTTCGTGCTGCACGAGCGCGCCGAGGGGCCCCGCCACGTCACGGTGGTCCAGGGCGCTGGACACGGCGTGTTCCACGACCCCGGACATGGCGGGAGGGTCGCGAGCGGCCCGTGCCAGCTGACGTTCGCGCAGAACAACAGCATCGTGAGGGGACACCTGGTCGCCCTGTTCGCGCACTACCTGCGCGGCGAGCCGGGCGCGCTCGACTTCCTGACGCGGCCGTGGAGCTCGCTCGCACCGATCGGGCGACCGACCACCGCGTGCGCGGTCGTGCACCACGAGTACCGCGACGGCCCGCTCGCCGCGAACGTGGTCCTCGACGACTTCCAGTCGGAGTTCGACACCGCGGTCTCCAGCTCGGGGGAAGCCGTACGGAGCGACCTGCCGCTCCTGGCGGAGGATCGCCTCGCCGATGCCAACTCAGCCCTCACGGACGACGCGGCCGATCCCTTCAACGGGATGACGCGCGTGCGCGCGAACCTCGACACGTCACGCGGCGCCTCGCTCGAGTGGACCGAGCCGTCGTTCCTGGAGTTCGACGTGCCGGCGGCCGAGCAGGACTTGAGCGACGACGCCTTCCTCTCCTTCCGCGCGTGTCAGCGCACGCGCCACCCGTCGACGATCGCCGTGCTCGAGGACCTCGTGTTCGAGGTGTCACTGATCGACGCCGTCGGGACGACGAGCACGCTCTCGCTCGACGCGCTTCGCGCCGGGATCCCGGAGCCGTACCAGCGCTCCGGCGACGGCGTCGGCGTCGGCTGGTCGAACGAGTTCGAGACGGTACGCATCCGGCTGCGGGACTTCGCCGCGGACGGGAACGCCATCGACCTGACGCAGATCCGCACCGTGCGCTTCGACTTCGGACGCACCACCGTCGCGCTCGAGGGCGCGATCGGCCTCGACGACCTCCAGATCACCCGCCGTTGACCATGCGCCTCTCCCCCACCCTCCTCGCCATCCTGGCCGTCGGTGCGCTTGGCGCCGGCGCCGTCGTCCTGGCCAGCCGCCACGAGGCTCCGGGCTCGGAGCCGACGCCTTCCGCCTCGATCGACGCGGGGATCGACGCGGGGATCGACGCCGGGATCGACCCCGCGCAGGGCGGCGTGTTCGAGCTCGTCGCCGCGACCCCGTTCCGTCTGGGCAAGCCGTACGTGCACTGGTTCCGCGCCGAGTCACCGTCGGTGCGGGACGGCTGGCTCGTGGTGCTGCGGGTCGACCCGAGCCGCGTGCGCCCCACCGACACCGCGATGCCCGTCCTGTACGCGGGCACGCAGACGGTCGAGCCGATCAACTTCGGCCACGCCGACGGCGTCGTCGTGGGCCTCGTCCCGGCGGTCGACGACCTCGCGGGCACGCAGCTGTGGTTCGGCGAGCCCGATCTTCCGGAGCAAGTCAACGCCGCCGAGATCGAACGACAGCGCGAGCGCGCGCGGAGCCGCGGCTGGCTCGCGCTGGACCGGGCCGCGGTCGACGCCGCCCGTGGGAACGGCGGTGAGGAGCTCGTCCTGGCGTCGCGACTCGAGCTCGAGCACGTGGCCGCGCTCACGATGCTGGAGCACGCGCCCGGGGATCGGGATCGCGCCGAAGGGCTCCTGCCGCAGGACTAGCGTCCTCGGCCGGAGGTGCCTCCGCACCGGCGTGGTCGGGCTGCGCGAAGTATCCCATCACGCGGCCGACGCCCTCTAGTGCCTCAGCAGGACGCCCAACCGCTCGCAGCGCCCGATCTGCCCGACCGGTCTCGACCGAGGCCAACGCGGTGCTGCGACGCGCGGCGGCTGATGCCCCGGTTATGGCGCTCCGCGTTGCAGAGCGCGATACGACGTCGTCTGTGAGAAGGCCCCCCGGAGTCAGTCACTCTGGGGGGTCTTCTTCGGATAGCCGAGGCGGGCTTCAGCGACCCCGGCTTCCCCGAGCTCCACATGTGGTTGGGGCGCTCCGCCGCGAGGCGCGAGCAGCCGTTCTCGGCAGAGCCCAATCGGCGCCGCTTCCGGCGCTTCTGGGGCACTCTGAGCCCTTCCCTGCGCCAGAGCCGCTGCACGCGCCCGAGGCTTACCCGCCATCCTTCCCGGCAGAGCAGAGCCCAGACGCGTCGGTAGCCGAAGCGCACGTGTCTGGCCGCGTGGCGTCGCATGTCGCCGACGAGTTCGGACTCGTCGTCCGGCCGCTCCTTCGCCCGGTACCGCTGCGTCGAGCGTGGCTGGCCGACGACCTGGCAGGCACGGCGT
Source organism: Planctomycetota bacterium (assembly GCA_038757895.1). Taxonomy (GTDB): domain Bacteria; phylum Planctomycetota; class UBA1135; order UBA1135; genus Saltatorellus. The sequence continues at coordinate 5,283 of JBCDGE010000194.1, forward strand.
TCGGAGACGCCATGCGCTGCGCTCACGTGGTCAACGGCTCGACGCCTGCGGACCGGGCTCAGAAGTCTCCCTCCGCGAGGTCCTTCAGCATCCGGTTGTCGAGGGCTTGCTCGGCGACGAGGCGGTTCAGCTGCGCGTTCTCGCACTCGAGCTCCTTCAGGCGCTTCATCTCCTCGCCCTTCATCCCGCCGAACTGATTCCTCCAGCGGTGGTACGTCTGCTCGCTCACTTCGAGCTTGCGGATCACGTCGGCAACCGACGCGCCCTGCGCGAGCAGGACGTCCGCGTCGCGGAGCTTGGCCAGGATCTGGTCGGGCGTGTGGCGTTTGCGGGCCATGAGGGTCTCCATGATGCCCCGGAGGGCGGGTGGGAACTCTCACAGCACCTGGATCGGTTCCGCGGGGTCAGGTCACTGGTACTGCGATGCTGCTCAACTCGGCCTCTCCGGGGTCGGGAGCTCTCGACACCCCCAAGGGCCGAATGGGAACCGCGCAAACAACCTGCTTGAACAGGACTGCTGGATCACGTCGCCAGTCGCGTCAGATCAATGCACCGCCTCGCTCGGGAGCGGGCAGACTGCTTCTATTCGCGTTCCACGTCCCGGCGCCGCATCGATCATGAGCTCGCCACCTGCGAGCTCGACGCGATCGACCATCCCGAGGAGCCCTAGACTCTGTCCGTGAGATACGCGTCGGCGGACATCGACGAGATCGAAACCGTCGCCATCGTCCGAGATCACCATCTTCGCTCCGGTGGCGTCACGGGAGAGCGCGATCGATACGCGAGACGCCCTCGAGTGCCTTGCGACGTTCGTGAACGACTCCTGTCCGACGCGATAGAAGACGGTCTCTATCAACGACGGAAGCCGCTCGCCTCCGAGGCCGTCCTCGATCTCAATGTCGATTCCCTTCTTGACCACCGTCGACCGAGCGGAGCGTTCCAACGCAGCGGCTAGTCCGTGATCATCAAGCACGGTCGGTCGGAGCCGGAGGGAGAGCGAGCGAATCTGCTCCAGAGTGGAGTCCACGGCTGCATCCGCGCGATTCAGAGCCTCTCTCCCGTCATCGCCTCCCTTCCTGCCGGCGAAGATCTCCAGCCTGAGTGTCGTCAAGAGCTGGCCGACCTCATCGTGGAGCTCCTGTGCGAGAGCGCGCTTCTCGGTCTCCTGAGTCTGGAGCAACTCGCGCGAGAGAACGCTCAGGCGCTCTTCTCGATCACGGAGTCGGAACTCCGTTTCGATCCGTCCGCGTGCCTCGCTGGCGAGCTTCCGTCGTATTGCATTCAGCTCGGCGACCTTCTCCGTCTCGCGAGCTCGAAGCGACGTGAACTCCTTGTCGAGGCGCTCGAATCGTTGGCGGTAGCTGAGAATCTTGAGGGCGCGCCCGGCTCCGTAGGAGTGTTCGGGTCGCGGTGCGCTCGCGATCAAGCGTAGGTAGAGCCAGAGCACGGTAGCGAAGAACGCACCGAAGGTCGCCTTGCCAAGAACACCGGATACGAGCCTGTCTACGTACTGCGCGGTTCCGACGAACGCCCCCGTCGCGAAGAGCACGTGATCCGCGAAGAGCGCTGAGGTGACGGTGACGTAGATGCGAACCAGGGCAGGGAATCGACTTGGGCTGAGCGCCTCGTAGACGACGACGATGAGAATTGCGTCGAGGACGAGGACGACCGTGCCAACCGCAAGGACACGTAGGTTCTCGCTGAAGAATTGCGGCGGAAGGACGGGTGCTGGTAGTGCGGCAGGGCTCGCGAGGTGCAGACTCGCCGCGTAGGACATCCAGACGGCGACCACATTCGCGAGGGCGAGCCCGCAGATGAGCTTCCTTGTTTCCAGGATGTCCTCGTAGATGTAGACAAGGAGGATTGCGAAGAGAGTACTCGTGAACAGTACGACGGATCCTGGGCTCACTGGTCCGAATGGCGTGACGTCGACATAGACGAACGAGGCCAGGATGACCTGCATGTACTGAAAGACGCCGATCGCGATGAAGAGTGGCGAGACTCCCCAACTCGCGCGCTTGTGAAAGAGCGCGAGGATCAGGCAGACGACGACGACGGCCTCGAGTGTCAGGAGTGCGAGCTGATCGAAGGGCATCTGATTCGGCTTAGTGGAGAACGGTGGGAGACGGGAGTGGTGCCACGTCGCCGACCGATCCGGAAGCGAGAATCCGGATGGAGTCGTACGGAACGCCGCGGTGGGAAGCTGAAACGTCCTGCGCGGTCCGAGGCAACTTGTCGCTCACGGTGCATATTGGCGGTCCCCAGCTTCGCAGGTTCGATCGGCAAAGTCCGGCGGATTGCGATCGCAAGGGAAGAGGCGAGATGCCCGGCTGAGAGGGCCGCGTCTCGGCCGGGCCTCTAGAAGGTCATGACTCGATAGATCCCGCTCGACGTCTCGACCCACATCTCGCGGAGCAATCCCGCGCCTGACCGGCCCCGGGAATCTGGTCCAGGCGCTATGAGAGTCCGAGGGGTTGGGAAGCCTGCGACCTGCGCGGCCGGAGGCGGAGCGAAGCGGAGCCGGAGGCCGCGCAGGTCGCCGCGAATTCCGCGGGGGTCCTGTAGCCCAGGCTGCTGTGCGGTCTGATGTGGTTGTACTCGTTCCTCCACGTCGCCGCGAGGTGTCGCGCCTCGCGGAGCGAGGTGAACTCCTCGAGGTTCAGGAGCTCGTCGCTGAGCTTGCCGTTGAACGACTCCACGTACGCGTTCTGCCACGGGCTCCCAGGCTCGATGAAGAGCGTCGAGCTCCCCATCGACGCGAGCCAGCGGCGCAGTTCCTTCGCGATGAACTCCGGTCCGTTGTCCGATCGGATGTGGTCGGGCGCGCCGCGCTCGATGAAGAGCCGAGCGAGCTGATCGATCACGTCGCGCGCCTTGATGTGCCGGGCGACGTGCAGGCAGAGGTTCTCGCGCGTGAACTCGTCGACGAGCGTCAGCATCTTCAGCTGCCGCCCGTCCTCGGTCCGGTCCATGACGAAGTCGTAGCTCCAGACGTGGTTGGGTCGCTCCGCCGTGAGGCGCGTGCAGCCGTTCTCGGCAGAGCCCAACCGGCGCCGCTTCCGGCGCTTCTGGGGCACTCTGAGCCCTTCCTTGCGCCAGAGCCGCTGCACGCGCCCAAGGCTCACCCGCCATCCTTCCCGGCAGAGCAGAGCCCAGACGCGTCGGTAGCCGAAGCGCACGTGCCTGGCCGCGTGGCGCCGCATGTCGCCGACGAGTGTGGCCTCGTCGTCCGGCCGATCCTTCGCCCGGTACCGCTGCGTCGAGCGTGGCTGGCCGACGACCTGGCAGGCACGGCGTTCGGAGACGCCATGCGCGGCACTCAGGTGGTCAACGGCTCGACGCCTGCGGACCGGGC
>JBCDGE010000195.1:0-8606 GCA_038757895.1 Planctomycetota bacterium
CCCCCCCCCCCCCCGGGGGGGGGGGGGGCCCCGCGGCCTTGGGGCCCTCTCCACGATGGCCCGGCGGGCCGCGCCGATCACGGACTGGATTTGGTCGAGGATCCAGGGCGACCCGTGGTCGATAAGGGGGGCGCGAGCCCGACGTCCCCCGTCGGGGGAGGATCGAGCCAGCACCAGCATGTGGACGAACTACGACAGCCTCGTCGACGCGGAGGGCGCAGAGCCGAGCTCCGTCCTCGCGGAGGCGCGTGAGCGCGACGCCGAGGTGCTCGTGCTGCTCGGAGCCTCGTTCTGCCCCCGGACGGCCGCCCTGCGCGATCGACTCGAGGCCGCGCAGGGGGCGCTCGGCGACCGCTACGTGTGCGTGGACGTGGACAAGGACCAGCACCCGGACGTCGACGCGAAGCTGCGCGGCGCGGGCTGGCCGACGCTCGTCGTCCTCGACGCCGACGGCGCGCTGGTCCGAGAGGTCTTGGACCACGGCGAGGGCGTCGTCGCGGACCTGCTGGGCGAGCCCCGGACGCCGTCGACCGAAACCTGGCGGGCCGCCGCCGATCGATACGCGGCGATCGTCGACGAGATCGCGGACGTACTCGTGTCGTCCGCCGACCCCGTCTGGGGCGGCTGGGGCGCCCGCCAGAAGTTCCCCCACCCCGACGCGCTCCACTTCCTCCTCGTGCGCTGGTCCGCGACCGGGCGCGACGACCTCCTCGCGACCGTCCTTCGCACCCTGCGTTCGATGCAGGGCCGAGAGATCCACGATGCGCTGGAGGGCGGCTTCTACCGCTTCGCGACGCGGAGCGACTGGTCGGTCCCGAACTTCGAGAAGCCGCTCCTGAGCAACGCGAAGCGGCTCCTCGCGTACGCCGAGGCGCACCAGGCACTGGGCGAGGACTCGTTCCGCACGACGGCGACGGGCGTCGCGCGCTGGATGCAGTCCGCGCTCCTCGACGACGCCACGGGCGCGTTCCGCGGCAGCCAGGACGCCGATCCGACCTACGCGCGGCTCTCGACGCTGGAGGCCCGCCAGCAGCATGGCGAGCCCGCCGCGGACCCGACGATCCACGCCGACCGCAACGCGTGGGCGGCCATCGGGCTCCTGAAGGCCGGGTTCGTGTTCGAGGACGACGCGCTGACCCAGCGCGCCCTCGACGTGCTCGACTTCCTCACGTCCGAGCTGTTCGATCCGGAGCGCGGCGTCAGCCACTACTGGAACGGGACCTGGAACCAGCCCGGCGACCTGCGCGACCAGGGCGCCGTCCTGCGGAGCCTCGTCGAGGCCGTCCACTACGCGGGCGCGAACCGGTTCCTGGAGCCGGCGGTCGCCGTCGCACGCTGGACCGTCGAGACGCTCGGTGCCGAGGACGGTTCGTTCCGCCGCGACCCGTTCACCGACGACGTGGAGCCGGCGCTCCGCACCGCCGACGACCTCAGGTGGAACGCGGTCGCCGCGGAGGCGCTGGTCCGGCTCGGGCTGCTCACCCGCGACCCGGAGTGGATCGAGCGCGGGCGCGCGGCGCTCGCCCCCTTCGCGGACGCATTCCGGCCACACGGGTTCGCCACGGCGAGCTTCGGCCGGGCGCTCGATCTCGTGGTCCGCGAGCCGGTCCACGTGGTGGTGGTCGGCGCCACGGAGGACGACCGCACGCGCTCCCTGGCCCGGGCTGCCCTGCGGCCCTACATCGCCAGCCGCATCGTCCAGAGGGTGGATCCGGAGACGGAACCGGAGCTCCTCCGCCAGCTCGGACTCGACCACCCGCTCCCCGAGCTCCCCTTCGCGATCGTCGAGCAGGGAGCCCGCACCTACGCGGCGACCGGGGACCCGGTGCGGCTCCCAGCGCTCATGGCGCGCAGCGAGCGCGGCTGACGTCGGAGGACTCCGGGGAGCCCGATTCGCCAGGTCCGGCTGCTTTCCGCGGCTGCACGGGGCCGTCCAGTGGCCCCCGGGGCTCACGAACGGGGCGATTCATGCCGATACCACCGGCACGAGGCGCCCGTGTCGTCCCCCCACCCCGAACCACGTACCCATCTCGTCGCAGACGTCGAGCTGAGGGACGCCGAGGCGTTCCAGCTGCGGCGCGCGCGGCGACGTCGCCTGGAGACACGCGTCGTGCCGGCGATGCGGGCGGGGCTCATGCTGGCGGGCATCGGCCTGGCGTTCGCGCACAACAGTCTCGTCTTCGGGACGGGCTGGGACGCACGACTCACGGTCTTCTCCTCGGCGGCCGCGGCGTACGCGCTTCTGTCCTGGCTCGCGCTGCGCGCGTACTACGACCCGGACGACCGTAAGGGAGTTGCGCGGATCTTCCTGCGCCTCGACCTCCTGGTCGCCTTCGGGCTCCTCATCGTGACCGGCGGAGCGAAGAGCTGGCTGTTCTTCGTCCCGTACGTCCGCGTGTCCGACCAGGTCATGGGCGGCGCACGGTGGTGCGCCGAGATGCTCGTGCTCGCGACGCTCTGTCACGTCGGCGCGATCGCCGCTGCCGACGCGTGGATGGGGTTCGAGGCGACCTGGTCGATCGAGGCCGTCAAGGTTGGCGTGTGCATCGTCACGGCCGGTCACGTTGCGCTCACGAGCCGCATCGCCGAGATCATCCGCAGGCGCGGACAGTCGTCGCTCGCTTTCGCTCGGCGCGTGGTCGCCGAGCTCCGCGTCAAGTCCACCGAACTCGAGGAAGCGCGCAGCGAGGCCGAGGCCGCAGCCGAGGCGAAGGGCATGTTCCTGGCGAACATGAGCCACGAGCTGCGCACGCCGATGAACGGCATCATCGGCATGACGCACCTCGCGCTCGCGACCGACCTCGACGACGACCAGCGCGAGTACATCGACACCGTCCAGAGCTCGGCGGCGTCGCTGCTGCACATCGTCAACGACATCCTCGACTTCACCAAGATCGAGTCGGGGGCGATGGTGTTCGAGTCAACCGCCTTCTCGCTGCGCAGGTGCATCTCCGAGGTCCTCGGACTGACGGCGGTGCGGAGCCACGCGAAGCAGATCGACCTCGTGTGCGACGTGGACGAAGACGTCCCCGACGTCGTCGCGGGTGACGAGACGCGCCTGCGGCAGGTGCTCGTCAACCTCGTCAGCAACGCGATCAAGTTCACCGGCGACGGCTCCGTACGGGTCGCCGCGCAGCGGACGGAGATCGACGGCAGCGTGCAGATCCTGTTCTCGATCACCGACACCGGCGTCGGGATCCCCGAGAGCAAGCTGGAGACGATCTTCGAGGCGTTCACCCAGGCCGAGCAGTCGACGACGCGCCGTTTCGGAGGCACGGGCCTCGGGCTCGCGATCTCGCGCGAGCTGTGCCACCGCATGGGCGGTCAGATCCACGTGGAGAGCAAGGAGGGCGTCGGCAGCACCTTCCGCTTCCACCTGCCGCTGCACGACACCTCGAGCGTCAGCGTCGACGAGTGTCCCCGCGGCGAGGTGCCGCCGGAGGCCCGGCGCGGCCCCGTCCTCCTGCTCGCCCCGCGCGACTCGCTGCGCAGCTCGCTCGGCGCCCGCCTCCGCGCGTGGGGCGTCGAGGTCCACGCGTGCTCGACGGCCGCGGACGCGCGCCAGATCGGCCGCACGCTGGAGCGTGACGTGATCGCCGTGGTCGCGGACGCATCGATCGCGCCGCACGACCGCATGCTCGTCGACGGGGTCCTGGAGCGCCGCGGGGCGCCGCCGTGGATCCTCGTCCAGACCACGGACGGACACCGGCACGGCGGTCTCGCGGATCATCGCGACCGGCACGTCCTGGCGCCGATCGTCGGGCCCGAGCTGCGGGCCGCGCTCGTCGCCTGCACCGAGCTGGAGCCCGCGCTGCGCAGTTCGCAGAAGGACGACGACCGCGAGGAGCCGAAGCGACCCGTCCGTCGCTCTCGCCGCCCGCTGTCGGTGCTGCTCGTCGAGGACGACCGCGTGAACCAGCGCGTCGCGCAGCTCCTGCTCGAGTCCTGGGGCCACGAGGTCCAGATCGCCAGCAACGGGCAGAAGGCGCTCCTTGCGCTCGAAGAGGCGACGTTCGACATCGTGCTGATGGACATGCAGATGCCCGTCATGGGCGGCCTCGAGGCGACGCGTCGCATCCGCGAGTCCGAGCGGTCGAGCGACGATCCCCCCACTCTGATCCTGGCGATGACCGCGAACGTGGCGCCGGAGGCAGCGGCGCAGTGCGCCGAGGCCGGCATGGACGATCACATCGCCAAGCCCATCGACGCGGACGAGCTCTTCGCGCGGCTGGAAGCCGTGGCGGAGCACCGGGCGCCGCGATAGTCAGCGAGCGGAGCGCGCATCCGGAGGAGGTCGTCGCGCGACTCCCTGGGCATGACGACGACGATCGCCAGCCGCGGTACCCAGGCCCTCGCCGCCCTCACGTGCCTCGCGTGCTCGGCGCGGACACCGCTCCCGACGGCGTCCCACGTCGAGATCGAGCGCTTCATGGGTGACTGGTACGTGCAGGGGCACGTGCCCGCGAGCGCTGAGAGGAACGCGTACAACGCGGTCGAGTCGTACGCACGGGACGGCGGCGGGAAGATCCTGACCAGCTACGCGTTCCGAGAGGGCGGGTTCGACGGCGACGTCGAGGTGATGGAGCCCGTCGGTTTCGTCGGGGACGATGGGACGAACGCCGAGTGGGGCATGAAGTTCCTCTCGTGGCTTCCGATCCGGATGGAGTACCTCGTCGCGTACGTCGACGACGACTACACCGAGACGATCGTCGGCCGGACGAAGCGCGACTACGCGTGGATCATGACGCGCGATCCGGAGATCTCCGACGAGCGGTACGAGCGCCTGGTGCGTCGCGTCGTCGACCTCGGCTACGACGGAGAGGCGATCCGCCGCGTGCCGCAGCGGTGGCCCGATCCCGAGCACCCCGCGACGAGCGCCAACGGAGACCTCGCGCGCTTCACGCGTTCGAAGTAGTCGCGACGGCGACGGCCTGGCGGGCGCTCCCGCGCAGCGCGCGGAGCGCCATGAGCACGAAGAGCGCCGCGATCCAGCCCGCTCCGCCGACGACCGTCCGCCAGGTCGGTGGGCGCCCCGGGAGCACGGCGCCGCACCCGCCGCCGTCGTCGCTGCCGCCGGTGTAGGTGAACGCGGACTCCAGGACGGAGCCCTGGCTCGTCACGGCGTCACGGACCATCACGTTCCGGACGCCGACCGACGCGGAAGGCGTCGTGAACACGAGCGTGTTCGCGTCGATGAACTGGGTCGGGAGGGTCTGGCCGCCGACGCCGGTGAGCGCGCTCGCACCGACGTTGACGCGCGTCGACGCCGTGAAGCCGACGCCGGAGACCGTGACCGGCGTGCCGCCGGACACGTCGCCGAAGCGCGGCGCGACGCTCGTCACGACCGGATCGGGCTGAGGGACGTAGCTGAACGCGGTCTCCGCGGTCTCACCGCCCGGAGAGCGGACCGTCAGGACGTAGGGCCCGCCGATGACACCTGGCGCCGTCACCACGCGCAGGCGCGTCGGCGACTCGACCTCGACGTTCGTCTGGACCACGCCGTCGATCGTGACCACCGTGCCGGGCACGAAGTCGTCGCCCGAGAGACGTACGACCGTCCCGCCCGCGGCCGCACCGACGGCCGGGACCAGCGAGAGGATCGACGGCGGCGCCGAGACGAGGAACGCGTCCGGCGCGCGCCCCTCCAGCCCGCTGGGATCGATGACGACGACGTCGTGGTCGCCCGCGATCGTGCCGCCCGTCGTGAGCGTGATCGTCGTGTCGTCGACGACGGAGCAGCCGCCGGGCGCGCCGTCGCGGTAGATCCGATCGCCGATCACGACGCGGGCGCCGGCGCGGAAGCCCAGCCCGGTGAGGGTCAGAGCGTCCCCACCCGCGGCGTCACCGACGGCGGGGACGACCGTCGCGACGCTCGGGGTGGGCGGCGTCACCTCCAGCCCGCCGACGAGGATGTCCGTACCGTCCGCGGGCGTCTCCACCGTCACGTCGACGTGACCGAGCGGCGCCCCGGCGGGCACCGTGGCGACGAAGCGGACCGTGCCTCCGAACCAGATGACGTTCGTCACCGAGATCGTCGGATCGCTCAGCGTCAGAGTCGATCCGTTGACGAGCGACACGCCGCCGATCACCACGGTCCGCGACTGCCCGCGGATGATCCGGATCGGGTAGTTGTCGTCGACCCTGCCGAGGGACGCCTCGACGTCGGGCCTGGCGACGTGGGTGCCGAGCGACCGCGTGAGCCCCACCGAGGCACCGGACGTGCCGAGGAGCGTCGACTCGAACGCGGTGTCGACCATCTGCCCGCCTCCGAGATTCGCCGGCGAGACGGGCCGATCCAGCGGGTCCACGTAGACCGTGTACGTCCCCGCGTCGAGCGCCTCGAGCATGAAGTCCCCGAGCCCGTTCGTCAGCGTCGCGCCAGCGACGCGGCCGCTCGTGTCGCGGGCGACGACGTGCCCGCCGCGCAGCGGCGTCGTGCCGTCGGGTGCGAGGATCCGCCCGGTGAGGCGGGCGAACGCGGAGTTCGGGTACATGTCGCGGACGCCGCGCACGTCGTCGATCGACAGGCTGCGGTGCAGGATGATCCCCTGGTTCACGAACGGGTACATCGTGGCGCCGCAGACGCCGCTGTGGTCGAGGCCGAGCAGGTGCCCCGCCTCGTGCGTCGCGAGGTTCTGGACGTCGAAGCGCCCGCCCTGGCCCGACGTCGTGAAGTTGAACGTCTTGCCGTTGAAGAGAACGTCCGCGTCCCGGATCTCGCCCGTGCTCGAGAACTCGATCGGCGTGATCGCGACGATGCCGGTGAAGCCCGGGAAGAACCCGGACACGTCGTTCTCGTCGAACAGGACGAGGTGGACGTCGTCGCTCTGCCAGTCGCGCCGCACCTGCTGCGCGGGCGAGGTGTTCTCGACGAGCACCGCGCGCGTCGCGCCGGCGCCGTTCCACGCCTCGAATCCGCTCCGGATCGCGGTCTCGTGGCTCCCGTCGTCCAGGTCGTCGGAGCCGTCCGAGCTGATCACGAAGCCGATGTTCGTGGGGTTCGCCCAGAAGAGATTCGCGCCGGTCTCGGAGTAGCGCAGGCGCACGTGCGCGGTCGCCGCTGCAGCGAGCGTGGCGGCGAGGACGAAGCCGAGGGCGCGGCGCGTCATCGGTCGTCCCCCTCGCCGGCGGTCGCCGCCCGCGCCTGGGACGCGGCCTCCAGCCGCGCCACCAGCTCGGCGTAGCCGAGTCGGCGTCCGCCTGGCATCCGGCGCACGCGTTCCCCGTCGACGTACGTGGCGCCCCCCGCGGCCCCCACGGCGGTCCGCGACCCGTCCAGGTGCCGGACGACGCGGTACTTGCCCTGCCCGAGGCCGATGGGCATGCGGAGTCCGGCGCGCGACGTCTCACCGAGGAGCAGCACGACGTCCTCGCCGACCGCGAGCCGCGGGACGCCGGGCAGGAGCAGACCGTCGCCGTTCGGGAGCACCCCGCCCGGGAGACGCACGACCTGCGTCGGACGATCGTCGCCCCAGAACGTCCGCTCGACGTCGAGCTCCCAGTCCGTGTAGATCGTCCCGTCCGCGTCGCGCCCGGCGGTGCCGGCGATCACGCGCCCCTCGACGACGAGGTCGGAGTGACCGAAGACCTCCTCCAGCCCCATCAGCACGGCCGTCCCCGCGCGCGACGTGGCGCCGAGCGAGGGGAAGAAGGCCGGAAGAGCGGCGCCGAGCACCGTTCCGACGGTGAGGGCGAGCAGAAGGGTCGCGCGCATGGGCGAGCTGGGCGTAAGGGGACGGGTCCGTGCGGTGCGGGCCGGCCTCCCTTGGGGGACGGAGGGCGCCCGATCCCGTTCCGTTCGGCCCCGCGCCGCGCGCCCCTTGACGCCATCGCCGCTTCCCGATGTGAGGCGCGCCAATCGGCGACGGCGCGGGCGGGGTACGTTTTCGCGTCGCGCGGAAGCCGCGTGACGTCCCCTCCCCCCCAGCTACGATCGGCCGTCCCCAGCGGCCCGAGACATGGACGCGGAACGCCTCCTCCAGCGGCTCTGCGAGCGACACGGACTCGACCCCGTGGACGCGCACGAGCTCCTGCCCCTCATCCAGCGCGCGATCGCCTCACCCGACGAGGTCCGACGACGCATCTTCGGGATGGTCGAGGTCTACGTGCAGAGGCGCGCCGAGGGCGACTCCACGGCGACGCTCGCCGCGCTGGAGCAGGACCTCGACGACGAGGTGCTCCGCGCCGTCGCGCGGACGATACACCGCTGGGACCCGCCCTGGCGCAAGGGGGTCAAGGGACAGGGGACCCAGGGCAGGCTGGACCTGTCGTCCGGCGACCTGCCCGAGGGCCTCGGCGGCGGGCTGTAGCCGCCGCGACTAGCGGCGGCGCGAGCGCTTGATCGCGGCCTTCAGGTCGTCGAGCTCCGCCCGCAGCTCGGCGAGGCGACGCTCCATCACCTCGATCTCGCGCAGGAGCGCCGCGACGTCGGTCGTCTCGGGCGTGGTCTCGGCGTCACGCAGGTAGAAGGTGCCAGCGCTGGGCGCTTCGGCCGCGTTGGTGCCTCCCGGCCGCGCAGGCCGCGCGGGCTTCGCGGGCTCCAGGGAGAACGAGCCGGAGCTCGGCGCCTCGGCGGCGTTCGTTCCCCCGGGGCGGGCGGGGCGGGC
>JBCDGE010000196.1:0-8455 GCA_038757895.1 Planctomycetota bacterium
CGCGCCGCGTCGAGCTGGTCGCGCGCGGCGCTCCCGGTGGGCAGCCTCCCGGCGAGCCGGTCCAGCGGCGGGCGATTGCGGGTCGTCTTCGCCCCCTTGGGCCCTGGCTCGTGCAGGCGCGTCAGCACGCGCCGCATCTCCGGGAACGACACGCGGTGGCTCCACGCGCTCATCGCCTGGTCGTGCAGGTGCTCGCACTCGTCGAACACGACGCGGCGGAAGAACTCGGGGCGCGCCAGAGCGAACGACTGGTTCGTCAGGACGACGTGGCTCCGCTCGGCCTTCCGCCGCGCGACCTCGGCGGCGCAGACGCTGCGGTCCGCCTGGGCCGTGCAGCATCCGCTGCGGCCGCGGACGAGGTCGAGGAGCGCACGCAGCGCCGAGCGGTACGCGCCGGCGCCCATCAGCCGCACCGGCGAGCGGCGGGGGAAGCGGTCGAGATCGCCCTCGCCGTCGCGCAGGCCGAACAGGGCGAGAGCGGTCCACGCGAGCCACGTCTCGGGGTCGTCGGATGGCTGCGGCGAGTGGATGCGCAGCGCGCGCCAGCACAGCGAGTGCTCGCGTCCCTTCAGGACGGCGACGCGGAAGCCGGGCGGGACGCCCGCGCTCGCGAGCGCCGACAGCGCACGCGGCACCTCGCGCTCCATCGCCTGGCTCTGCAGCGCGCGGGTGTAGGTCGCAACGCCCACGCGCACGTCGTATCGGCGGGACCAGAGCAGCGCCGGAAGGAGGTACGCGAGCGTCTTGCCCGTCCCGGTGGGGGCGTGGACGAGGAGCAGCTCGTCGGAGCCGAGGCTGCGCGCGACCTCCTCGGCGACGCGGTGCTGGCTCTTGCGGTACAGCTCGCCGCTCGCGCGCTCGGCGGCCGTCGCGGCGAACTGGCCGGGGAGGTGCACCCGGAAGAGGTCGTCGAGCAGCGCGAGGTCCTCGTCGAGGAACGGCGCGGGGTCCTCCGTGTCGGCCTCCAGCGGCTTCTCGTCGATCGAATCGCGGACGAGGTCCGCCACCGCGGGTTCCAGGATCGCGAGCGGGTCGTCCTCGTCCAGCGCGTCGTCCTCCGCGCCCGACAGGATCCCGTCCCGCAGCCTGCCCGCGGCGAAGAGGCTGCCGTCGCCCGCCCAGGTGCTCGGCCGATCGACGAGATCGAGCGTGGTCGACAGCCGCGCGGCCGCGGCCAGGTCCTCGCCCCGAAGCCCCTCCAGCGCGCGTGTCCACGCGAGGCGACCGAGCGCGTGCACCGCGGGGCCGAGGTCGGCGAAGCGCGCGACCAGCTCCGCGAGCGCGGCGAGCACGTGCGGCGGGTGCACGGCGGCCGCTGGCTCGGGCGCGACGTCGGCGTCGAGCAGCGCAGCGACGAGCCGCGGCGGCGAGAGCGAGCAGAGGTGCCCCGGCTCGACGAGACCCGTCGCGTCCTCGAGCCCGACCACGCGCAGCGGCGGCGCCGCGAGCCCCGTGGCATCGTCGAGCGCGCGCGCCCACGCGTCGACCAGCGCGCCGTCCAGCGTGACCACCGGGCGGTCGGAGACGAACGCGCGCACCTCGTTCCAGACGTCGTTCGCGCGCGGCGCGTTCGCGAGCTCGTCGGCGGTGATGCCGAACTCGGTGTGCACGCGTGCGAGCGCCGTATCCCCGTCGTCCGCGGCGTCGCTGCACGTGCGCTCCAGGCTCTCCCAGCCTCCGTCCGCGCTCGGCCGGACCGCCGCGAGGCGCACGATCCGATCCAGGCGTACATCCGTCCCCGTCGCCCAGAGCGTCAGGCATGCGACGCCGTCCTCGCCGGCCGCGAGGGCCCACGGCGGGGCCGCGCTGGCCGGGGGGGCGGGCTCGTCCTGGTCGGAGGTCATCGTGCGGGGCGGGCGTGCGGTGCCGGAGACGAAGGCAGGGGGGAAGACAGGGGTCGTTTAGGGTCCCGAAGGTCCCCGAGTGAGCGGAGCATGGCGCCCGCGGGGTGTCGCCCGAAGCGCCGTTCGAGTACCCTCTTCGGCCGCGCTCCGAGCCGCTCCAGGGGCGCGCGCCGCAGAGCCCCCCCCGGGTCCCGAAGGCCCGCCGCCAGCATGGAGATCACTGATATTCCCGTCGAGGGCTACGAGCGCGTTGCGCGCTGCAAGGACGCCGAGACCGGGCTGCACGCCCTCATCGCCGTCCACGATACGACGCTCGGCCCGGCCCTCGGTGGCATGCGGCTCTGGAACTACGCCTCCGAGGAGGAGGCCCAGTTCGACGTCGTGCGCCTGGCCCGCGGGATGACGTTCAAGTCGGCCGTGGCCGACACCGGCCTCGGCGGGGGCAAGAGCGTGATCATCGGCGATCCCGACACGATCAAGTCGCCCGAGCTCTTCCGCGCGATGGGCCGCTTCGTCGAGGACTTCGGCGGCAGCTACATCACCGCCGAGGACATGAACATCGGCATCGCGGACCTGCGCCACGTCCGCGAGTCGACGGCGCACGTCACCGGCCTCTCCCGTGACGAGGGGGGATCCGGCAACCCCAGCCCCTACACCGCCTACGGCTGCGTCGTCGGCATCGCCGCGGCCGCCGAGTACCGCTACGGCACCTCGGACCTCTCCGGCAAGCACGTCCTCATCCAGGGCGTCGGCGCCGTCGGGGGCGAGATGGCCCGCCTGCTCAAGGAGCGCGGCGCCAGGGTGACGATCTGCGACATCAAGGCCGATCGGGTCGCCCAGCTCGTCGAGGAGCACGGATTCGACTCCGTCGAGGAGGACGATCACCTCGGCGTCGACTGCGACATCTACTCCCCCTGCGCGCGCGGGGCGGGGATCAACGACGAGACGATCCCTGAGCTCACCTGCGACATCATCGCGGGCTGCGCCAACAACATGCTCCTGGAGCCGCGCCACGGCGACGTGCTCAAGGAGAAGGGCATCCTCTACGCGCCCGACTACGTCGTGAACGCCGCCGGCATCATCAACGTGAGCGTCGAGCGGTTCCCCGGCGGGTACGACGAGGACGAGGCGATGCGGCGGATCAACCGGATCGCCGACAACCTCCGCGAGGTGTTCGAGCTCGCCGACGCCGAGGAGATCGGCACGCACACGGCGGCGCGGCGGCTGGCAGAGCGGCGGATTGCCGCTGCTAAACAGCTCCAGCAGAGCTGAAGCCGGCCCGAAGGGCCCGCAAGGTGCTGTCCTGATTGGATTTCGGTCTATCAGAGCGCCTTCTCGCCATAATATCTGTTGTCACAATGATTGTGTGGACGATATTTGAGATCCAGAACGAAACCGTGTCCGCCCGAGGGCGGGCACTGCGATGAGAGACACACGATGACCGACACGATCCGACCCACCACCTCCCAAGACTCCGCCCACCGCGACACCTCCCTCGCCGTCGTGACGCCGCGGCGCTCCGGCGAGCGAGGCCATGCGGACCACGGGTGGCTCGACACGTACCACACGTTCTCCTTCGCCGGCTACCACGACCCCGCCTTCATGGGGTTCGGTCCGCTGCGCGTGCTCAACCAGGACCGCGTGAAGCCGGGCCGCGGGTTCGGCACCCATGGCCACCAGGACATGGAGATCGTCTCCTTCGTCCTCGACGGCGTCATGGCGCACAAGGACAGCATGGGCAACGGCTCCGAGATGCGGCCCGGCGAGGTTCAGCTCATGTCGGCCGGCACCGGCGTGATGCACAGCGAGTTCAACGCCTCGAACGCCGATGGCCTCCACTTCCTGCAGATGTGGGTACTGCCGGCCGAGGACCGAACCACGCCCCGCTACGACCAGAAGATGTTCGACGTCGGTGAGCGCCGCGGCCAGCTGCGGCTCGTCGTGTCACCGGACGGCGCGGAAGGTTCGCTGACGATCGGCCAGGACGCCCGGCTCTACACGGGGCTGTTCGACGCCGGCGAGCAGGCGAGCTGGACCCTCGGCGAGGGCCGGGGCGCCTGGCTCCACGTCGCGAAGGGCACGGTCGAGGTCAACGGGGTCATGCTCGACCCTGGCGATGGCGCCGCGCTCGAAGTCGGCGGGAAGGTCGAGATCGTCGGCCTCGACGACGCCGAACTCGTCCTGTGGGATGTCGCGCTCTGAGCGGACTGCTCCGCACGCTCCTCCCCGTCACCAGGGGAGGAGCGTGAACGACGACTCGCTCTCGACCTCGTCGCGGTCGCGGCGCGAGGTCACCGCGCTGCTGATCTCGGTCGCCCAGTCGCCCGTGATGTCGCGCAGCGGTCCCATCGTCGAGACCATCTTGTTCACGTCGATCACGCGGACCTTCGGGATCCTGCGGTCGTAGAACTCGGAGACGACACGGCCCGTGCCGGCCTCGGCGATCCGGCCCTCGATCGCGAGCACCGACGTGTGTGCCGCGTCGTACGAGGTCGCCACGCCGGGGAGCGGGGTGATCCACGCGACGGTGTAGAGGAGCGGACTGCCGAGGCCGATCTCGGTCAGCTCGATCTCCAGGGCGTACTCGGCGTCTGCTCTGTCCTCGACGACATCGACGCGGTACGAACCATCCTTTCGGCGCGTGACCTCGCGGGCGATCCGCTCGTGAAGGTCGACCGCGATCTCCGCCGCGTTCTCGCGCAGCTGCTCCCGCTCGCTCTCCAGGTCGAGGTACTGCGTCCCGATGGGGGCGACGAAGAGCCGGTACGTCGCGCGCTCGCGGACCTGCGCCTGGACGTCGGTGTAGGCGGGGTCGTACCAGACGTACTGGAACGGCAGGCCCTCGGTCACGATTCCCGCGCTGTCCTTCGGCCGTCGCTCGACGAACCCCGCCGGCGGCGCCGGAAGCACCGCCTTGCCGTAGCCACAGCTCGCCGCCAGCGCAGCGAGCGCGATGACGGCGAGCTTGGGACGGTGACTCATCGGCGGGCCACTGCGCGACCAGAGACGTCGCTCACTCGAAATCGACCGACACGCCGTCGGTGAAGTTCGAGGTCGCCGAGCCGCCGACGGAGTCTCGATGCCAGGCCTGGAAGTTCCAGGTCTCGCCGACGAGGACGGCGACGCTGCCGGTCGGCTGCGGGATCGTCGTGAGATCGATGTCGAGCGAGAACTCGCCGGCCGACCCGGTGTTCTGGATCTGACCCGGCCCGACGTAGCGACCGATCGCGCCGGACAGGCAGAGGTTGCCGGCACTGCCGCCAGGGTTCGCGACGAATCCCTGCGTCATGCTCGTCAGGAAGAAGCCGAACGCGCTCGTCGGGAGGCCCGTGGCGACGAGCGTGACCTCGTTGAGCGCGACGATCTCGCTCCCGACGGCCTCGATCGTGCCGGTCACGCCCGTGCTGTTCGGGTTCGCCGAGCAGTAGTTCGTGCCGATCGACGGCGCGCCGGTGTCCAGGCTGAGGACGGCCTGGCCGCGCACGTCGCCCAGCGAGTCCTCGATCTGAACGACGAGGTAGAGGAGACCGCTGTCGGCCAGGTGAGCGTCGTCGTCGCCGAACGTCCCGATGAAGGCGTCGTCGTCCATCATCCCGTTACCGTCGAGGTCGACCGGGTCGCCCTCGCGGCAGATGACGCGCTGATCGTTCAGAACGAGGACCGCGTTGCGGTCCGTGTCCGCGTTGTCGGTGAAGCCACCGATCACATAGTCCCCGAGCGAGTTGCCGACGTGCAGGAAGAAGCCGGGAGCGAACGTCGTGTCGTCGAACACCTCGGACGCGCCGGCGAAGATCGGGTCGCCGAGCGTCTTGAAGAGGGTCCCGTTCCGAACGAGCCAGTCCACCGACGTGACGTCGTTGTCGCCGCGCGCGTACCAGTTCCCACCGTTGTCCATGTACACGGCGAAGATCCCGGCGAAGTCGATGGGCTCGGTGAAGCTCGAGCCCGGGACGATCGACCCCTCCTGCAGAACGACCGTGCCGTTCACGATCACGACGTCGTCGGAGGCCGTATCACCCGTGAGGTCGCCCTGGATGAGCCAGTTCGCGCCGTCCTCGGTGGCGAAGAAGTCGCTCAGGTCGAAGTTCTCCATGAACTCCATCCCGCCCGCGGCCTGGTTCGCGGGGATCGAGACGCCCTCCTGGAGCAGGGGCGCGCCGTCCAGCACGAGGATGTCGTCCTCCGTGGTCGGCACGGTCCCGTCGATCCCGTCCGCCGAGAACCCGACGGCGCCGCTCGCGAGCATGACGGACGAGTCGATCAGATCGTCGTACGTGTTGCCCGGCAGAGGGCCGACCGCGTCCCCCTCGCGCGCCGCGAAGCCCCATACGCCGCCGACGTTCGTCACGATGTAGTCGTCGTTCGTCGCTCCATCGGTGTTGGTCGCGAACGTGAAGTCGCCCGCGTCGTTGACGTCGACCTTCCTGTCGAACGAGCCGGCGTTCTCCGTGTTGCCGGTCCACGGGCCGGGCTGGCCTTCCTGCTGGACGAGCGCGCCGTTGACGATGACGAGTTCGTCCTGATCCGAGGGCAGGTCCGCGAACGCGGTGATGATCCAGTTCCCGTTCGGGCTCCCGTAGACGCGGTCGAAGTCGGTGGTGCCCGTGCCGGGGTCGAAGAACACACCGGGGAGACCCGGGACCGCGGACTCCGGGAGTCCGACGATGTTCGTCAGGAGGAGCTCGACTCCGTTCGATGTTGCCTGCGAGACCGTCGGTGTGACCGCCGGATCGGCGCGGCGAACGTTGCGTGTCGGGCTTCCGTCCTGGGCAATGGCCGGAGCAACCGCACCGAGGAGCGAGGCGACGAGGGGGAGAGTGGAACGAGACATGGGAAATCCGAGGGAGCGAAGGGAAGCGAGTGCCGTTCGGCGGCGCGGTGGCCAAGTCCACGGCGGCGAAGACACTAGCGCCCTTCGCTCCTGCGGTGTCGTGTCTCATGCGCGGAACCCCGTCCATACAGTTTCGCGCAGGTTCGGGGGCTGCCCTCAGGGCGCGAAGAAGAGCGCGCAGCCGTTCGAGAAGTTCGACGTCGCCGCGCCCCCGGCCGAATCGCGGTGCCAGTACTGGAAGTACCACGTCTCGCCGGGCATCGCGGACACGGGCCCCGTCGGCTGCGGAAGGAACAGCGGAAGGATGTTGGTCTCGAACCGCCCCGCGGCGCCGCTCGACTGGATCGTCGTCACGTAGCGACCGATGTTCCCCGAGAGGCACAGCCGCCCGACGCTCCCGCCGGGCATCGGGACGTGGCCGAGCGACTCCGAGCACAGGAGGTAGCCGAAGGCGTTCGGCGTGACGTCGACGCAGACGGCCTCGTGGATCGTGAAGCGGCTCTGGTCGCCGTAGAGCGCGAGCCACGAGCTCCGCAAGGATGCGTTCGGCGCGGCGTCGCAGTACTGCACGCCGACCGCGCGGTCGTCGAGGAGCCCGGCCGTCGCAATATCGAGCGTGCGGCCGCGGATCCGACCGGTCGTGTCCGTGGCCAGGCGCTCGATCCAGACGCACGCGCCGTCGTCGAGCACCGAGTTCGCGTCGCCGTCCTGGATCGTCGCGACCCGGCACTGTTCGCTCTCCCTGAGCGACAGGGACATGCGAGCGCCGCGCTCGGCGAGCGCGATGGCGCAGCTCGTCGCGTTCACGGTGATGTTCCCCGAGAGCATGTAGGTGTCCTGTCGACTGCCGTCCTGGACGTACGTCAGGAGGAAGCCGACGCCATCGGTTGCGATGCTGGGGGTCGTCTGGTCCAGGAGCGGCACAGGGAGATCCTGACGGACGTCGCTGATCGCGTTCGGCGGGTAGGCCACGCCGTCCGTGACGACGGTGGCGTAGATCCCGCTGTCGTCGAGGCCGGTGATGTTGGGCCTACGCTCGTAGGCGACGATCGAGGGCCGGTCTCCGAAGATCGGCTCATCGAACCGGGACGTCACGCTCGGGTGGCTGCACTCGTCGCGCGAGTCGACGACGAAGTTGCCGGCGCCCAGCGTCGGGACGCCGCTCCACGCCACGCGCCGCGCCCAGACCTGTCCGCGGCCGTCGCCGTTGAGGTCCCGGATCCACGCCATCGTCCAGAGGTCGCCGAAGAGGGTCGAGTCGCCGTGCGACTCCGAGATCGCAACCTGGATCGCCGCCTCGCCCGCGGCGCTCGCGACGTTCTGGATGCTCGTCACGGGAACGCCGGTCCAGTCGATCACCCGGTACCGCAGCGTCGCCGTGCCGCCGGTGTCCACGCGCGTCCAGGCGACGAGGAAGTGGTTGTTCGACGTGGCGGTCCGATTCGTGCCCCCGACGTCGGGAGTCAGGCGGACCGAGAAGCTCGACTCGCTGATCGGGAACGGTGTTCCGATGCGGTTGCCGCTGATCGCGCTCGCCATCTGGCCCGAGATGCCGCGGATCGGCAGCGTTGCGCCCTCGACCTGGGCGACGACGAGCAGCCGGTTGCCCGCCGGGATGTGGGCCACCCTCGGAGCCTCCCAGCTCTGCCCGGCCATCTCGATCGCGACGACGCCCGCACCGTTGCCCGCGCGGTCGAAGCTCGTCAGGTACACGTCCGAGTTGGTCGCTGACGTCACGTCTTCCCAGCACACCCAGAACCGATCCGAGACGCCGGCATAG
>JBCDGE010000197.1:0-8426 GCA_038757895.1 Planctomycetota bacterium
CCCCGCGCTCGCGTCATCGTTTTTTCTGGGTCAACCGCTGACGCGGTTGAGCCGGGCGCACGATCCGGCACCTGGCGACTTCAGTCGCGGGTGCCGGTTCTCGTTTGTCGGGGGGCTTGCGTGGGGCTTGGCGCTTCGGCCGGAGGCTCGGGCTGGGGTCTTGGGCTAGGGTGTCGGGCGTGGGTGGGCTCGATGTCTTGGTGGTGCGGGATCCTCGGGAGTCGGCGAAGAAGTGTTCGCTGGTTCCGCTGAAGGGCTTGGCGGGGATCGAGTTCGTCGAGTACTCGCCGGAGCGGCGGGTCGATGGTGGGGGGCGGGTGCTTCTGGATCCCGAGGGGGAGCCCATTGGGGCGGGGGATCGGGGGCTTCCGTTGCTGGTCCTGGACTCGTCCTGGCGGCGGTTGCCGAAGCTGGCGGCGACGGTGGATGGGGCGCCGGTGAGGCGGCGGTTGCCTCCGCTGGTCACGGCGTATCCGCGCAAGTCGCGGGACTTCGAGGATCCGGGGGAGGGCCTGGCGTCGGTGGAGGCGCTGTATGCCGCGCTGGTGCTGCTCGGGCACGGCGGCGTGGAGCATCTGCTGGAGCACTACAGGTGGCGGGAGGAGTTTCTCGCTGCGAATCGGGAGGCGCTGGAGCGAGGAGTGGAGTGATGCAGATCGTCGAGGCGAGAGTGGCGTCGGTGGCGGGGCTTCCGGTCCGTCGGGTTCTGCCGTCGCGGGCGCGCCGCAAGGTCGGACCGTTCGTGTTCCTCGACGAGATGGGCCCCACGGAATTCGCGCCAGGGGAGGGGATCGACGTCCCGCCGCATCCCCACATCGGATTGTCGACGCTGACGTATCTGCTGGAGGGCGGGATCGATCACCGGGACTCGACGGGGGCGTTCCAGCCGATCCGGCCCGGCGCGGTGAACTGGATGACGGCGGGGCGGGGCGTGACGCACTCGGAGCGGGCGGATCCCGCGGATCGGGCGCGGGGGGGCGCGATGCAGGGCGTGCAGGCGTGGGTGGCGCTGCCGCCCGAGTCCGAGGAGATCGAGCCGTCGTTCGAGCACCATCCCGCCGAGTCGCTGCCCATGGAGCGGGTCGGCGCCGTCAAGATCTCACTGCTCGCGGGTGAGGCCTTCGGGCTGACGTCGCCCGTGCGCGTTCACTCTCCGCTCTTCTACGTCGACGCCCGGTGGGAGAGCGAGGGGGGGCTCGAGCTGGATCCCGCGCTGGGGGAGCGGGCGGTCTATCCGCTCGACGGCTCGGTCGAGGTCGGCGGCGAGCGCATCGAGCGGGGGCAGCTGGCGACAGCGGCGGACGACGGCGAGGAGCTCACGGTCGTCGGGGCGGCGGGGGCGCGGGTGCTCCTGCTCGGCGGCCCGCGCCGCGAGGCGCCGGTGTTCATGCACTGGAACTACGTCGCCTCGACCGAGGAGCGGATCGCCGACGCGAAGCGGCGCTGGGCGAGCGGTGGCTTCCCGCTCGTCGTGGGGGACGACGCGCCGGGCGCGGTCGACCCGCTCGCGCCCTGAGCACGCCGCTTCGGATGGCGCCGGCCTCCGGGTACGATGGCGCACTCGCGCGCCATGGATGCCGCCACCTCACGATCCGAGGGCGCGCCCCCGGGCGCCGAGCCCGGGCCGCGCGCGTCGCTGCGCAACGTCGGGATCTGCGCCCACATCGACGCGGGCAAGACGACGCTGACCGAGCGCGTCCTGCACCTCACGGGGCGCGAGCGCCACGTCGGACGCGTCGACGAGGGCACGTCCGTCATGGACTGGATGAGCGAGGAGCGGGAGCGCGGGATCACGATCACCGCGGCCGCGACGCGCGTCCAGTGGCGTGGCTGCGAGATCAACCTCGTCGACACGCCCGGCCACGTCGACTTCACGGTCGAGGTCGAGCGCTGCATGCGGGTGCTGGACGGCGCGATCGTCGTCGTCGACGCGACCAAGGGCGTCGAGCCGCAGACCGAGACCGTCTGGCGCCAGGTCGAGGCGCGCGAGCTCCCTGCGATCGCGTTCGCCAACAAGTGCGAGCGCCCCGGCGCCGACGTGCTCGCGTGCGCCGAGTCCCTCCGGGAGCGGCTCGGCGTGCGGCCGCTCGTCGTCAGCTACCCGATCGGCGGCGGTGACACCGAGGAGCCGCTGGACGGGGTCGTCGACCTCGTGGCGCGGACGGCCTGGCGGGTGGGGGCGGGCGGCGTGCAGCGCGAGCGCGACCTGCCCGAGGCGATCGCGGACGAGGTGGACGTGCTCCGCGCCGAGCTCGTCGACGCGCTCAGCGAGCTCGACGAGACGATGTTCGCGATCGTGTGCGACGGGCGCACTCCCACGCCGGAGGAGATCGAGCGCTCGCTCGCCGTGCTCGTGCGGGCGCGGGAGGTGGTGCCGCTCTTCTGCGGCGCGGCGCTCCTCGGCCACGGGGTGCCCCGCCTCCTCGACGGGGTCGCGACGCTGCTGCCCTCGCCCGCCGAGGCGGAGCCGCCCAAGCTCTTCGACGCCGAGACGGGCGCGATCGCGCACGAGGCGCTGCCCGAGCCGCTGGCCCTCGCGTTCAAGGTCCACTCGAAGCTGCGCCGCGGCCAGCGCTCCGACCTCACGTTCGTGCGGCTCTACGCGGGGAAGGTCGAGAAGGGCAGCCGCCTCTGGAACGGGCGCACCGGCGTGACCGAGGAGATCCAGTCGGTGCTGCGGATCCACGCGAGCGACGTCGAGCACATCGGTGAGGCCTACGGCGGCGACGTCGTCGCCCTTGGCGGCCTCAGGACGACGGGCACCGGCGACACGCTGACGCTGGAGGGAGGGCGGCTGCGGCTGGAGCCGCCGCGGGTCCCGAACCCCGTCCTGGGCGTGGTGGTCGAGCCCGTTCGCGACGAGGACAGGCTCGCGCTCCGCGACGCGCTGGAGCAGCTCGCGCGCGAGGATCCGTCGCTGCGGACCGCCGAGGACCCCGGGACCGGCCAGTGGGTGCTGGAGGGGATGGGGGAGCTGCACCTGGAGATCGCGCTCGCCCGGGTCGGGGACGAGTTCGGCGTGACCCCGCGCGTCGGTCCCCCCAGGGTCGCGTTCCGCGAGTCGATCCGGGCAGCCGCGACCGGCGCCGGCGAGGTCGACCGGAGCTACGGCGACGCGTGGGGCAACGCGGTCGTGGAGGTCCGGGTCGAGCCGCTCGACGACGGAGCGGCCGACGTCGACGTGGAGATCGGGCCCGGCGCGCGCGCGGACGGGGGGGGCCTCGACGCGCCTTCGGCCCGTGCGGTGGCGGCGGCGCTGCGCGTCGAGGCCACGTCCGGACCCCTGGAGGGGCACCCGCTCAGCGGGGCGCGGATCGTCGTCGAGGTCGCGCGCACGACGGTCTCCCGGGGGCTCGAAGCCGCGTGGGTCCAGGCGGCCGTCGCAGCGCTGCGCGATGCCCTGCGGTCGGCCGCCACGGCCTCCAGCGTCGTGCTCCTGGAGCCCCGGATGGCCTTCGTGGTCGAGAGCCCGGTCGACGTCGCGAGCGGGGTGATCGGCGACCTGAACAGTCGGCACGCCACGATGGAGGAGATCCTCTCGACGGGGACGGACGGGCGGCGGATCGTCGGCACCGCACCGCTCCGCACGCTGATCGGATACTCGACCGACCTCAGGTCCCTCTCGAAGGGGAGGGCGACCTTCAACATGCGGCCGGCCGAGCACGCGCCGCTCGCGGGCGAGGATCTGCGACAGGATTTTCCCGTCGGCCGTTGACCGGCCCAGTGGCCTCACGTACCGTCTTCGCCCCTTGCCCGAAAGGCAGGAGGTCCGGAGCAGCTCGATCGGGGTCCGATCGCGCTTCCCGGGGCTCTCCGCCTGCCGGGTCGAGAGCTTTTTGCCCGGTCTGCGGGCAAGCCACGCCCGATCCGCGGGCGCCGGCGATCCCCCCGAGCACACCACCGCGCCGACCGTCCGTCGGTCCCCCGCCCGCGACCCGCTGCCGGTTCTCCGACGGCCGGTCCGCGTCCGCCGCAGCAAGCGACCCATGAGCGACCGCATTCAGATCCGCATGGAGGCCTACGACCACGAGGCACTCGACCAGTCGAGCGCCGAGATCGTGGAGACCGCCAAGCGTACGGGCGCGCGCGTGCAGGGCCCGATCCCGCTGCCGACGCGCGTCGAGCGCTACACCGTCCTGCGCTCGCCCTTCATCGACAAGAAGTCGCGTGAGCAGTTCGAGATCCGCACGCACAAGCGGCTGATCTACATCTCGGAGCCGACCCCGCAGACGGTCGACTCGCTCTCGTCGCTCAACATGCCTGCGGGTGTCGACATCCGCATCAAGGCCTGACTCCATCCATCGGCGCCCGGTGACCCGCGAGGGTCGGACGGGCGCCGCTCTTTCCAACCCTCGAGTTCCCGCCGCGTGGCCCGGCGTCGCCGCGTGCCGCTCCGATCGACCTCCGTCGCTCGGCGCAGCACCTGGCACGGGTCGAACCGGCTCAACCCCATTCTCACGAAGACATGACGCTGCTTCTGGGACGCAAGAGAGGCATGACGCAGCTCTTCGCCGACGACGGAACGGTCACGCCTGTGACCGTCGTCGAGGCGGGGCCGTGCGTCGTCATGCAGCTCCGGACCGACGAGAAGGACGGCTACTCCGCCATCCAGCTCGGGTACGAGGACGTGCGCGACAAGGTCGCGAAGAAGCCGCAGCGCGAGCAGGCGAAGGGCATCGGCACGGCGCCGAAGCGCTTCCTGCGAGAGCAGCGGCTCGACGCCCCGAGCGAGCTCGAGGTCGGCCAGTCGGTGACCGTCGAGGCCTTCGAGGCCGGCGACATCGTCGACGTGATCGGCACGACCAAGGGCCGGGGCTTCGCAGGCACGATCAAGCGCCACGGGTTCGCCCGCGGGCCGAAGACCCACGGCTCGATGAACTACCGCCGGCCCGGCTCGATCGGCTGCTCGGCGTACCCCGGGCGCGTCTTCAAGGGCAAGCGGATGGGCGGCCACTACGGCGCCTCCCGCAAGACCGTGAAGAACCTCGAGGTCATGCGCGTCGACAGCGCGCGCAACCTGCTCCTCATCAAGGGGTCGGTCCCCGGCTCGAACGGGGGCTTCGTCCAGGTCCAGACCGCCCGCACGGGCGTGAAGAAGTGAGCCGCCCGATGAAGGTCAAGAGCTACAAGGCCGGGAGCGTCGGCGAGGTCGAGGTCGACGTCGCGCCGTTCGGCGAGAAGGTGCTCTACCGCACCCTCAAGGACGCGGTCGTCATGCACATGGCGAACCAGCGCCAGGGCACGGCGAGCACCCGCGGACGCAGCGAGGTCAAGGGCACGAACAAGAAGCCCTACAAGCAGAAGCACACCGGTCGCGCGCGTGCCGGCGACGTCAAGTCGCCGATCTGGCGCGGCGGCGGCACGGTCTTCGGGCCGAAGCCGCGGGACTACAGCTACCACATGCCGGTCAAGGCCCGCCGCGTCGCGCTGCGGACTGCGATCGCCGGCAAGCTCGCCGACGGTGAGCTCGTCGTCGCCGACCTCGGTGAGTGGGGGGAGCCGAGCTCCCGCAGCGCGCGGAAGGTGCTCGCCGACCTCGGGTCGCCCAAGCGCGCCTGCGTCGTCATCACCGACCGCAACGAGAACCTCTTCAAGTCGTTCCGCAACTTCCCCCGCGTCCAGGTCCGCACCGCCGCCGAGCTGTGCGCCTACGACGTGGTGAACGGCGGCACGATCATCGCCGAGCAGGCGGCCCTCGATCAGCTCGGGTCGCGCGTCGGCAAGGTCGCGAAGAACGGCCGCGCGGCGGATACCCAGGCCGCGGCGGCGGACGCCGACGGAGGTGAGTCGTGAGTCAGACCGAACAGCTCGACCGGTACTACCGGATCATCAAGCAGTCGCACGTCACCGAGAAGGCGACGACCGACTCGCTCGTGCGCAACGCCTACCACTTCCGCGTCCCGTCGACGGCGAACAAGGTCGAGATCCGCCACGCGATCGAGACGCTGTTCGAGGTCAAGGTCGTGGCCGTCAACACCCTGCGCGTGAAGGGCAAGGCCCGTCGCCGCGGGTGGGTGAAGGGCCAGAAGCCGGACTGGAAGAAGGCCATGGTCACGCTGAAGGAGGGCGACACGATCGACGTGATCTGAGCTCGCTCGGGCCCCTCGATCCCCATTCACCATGCCGATTCGCAAGTACAAGCCCACCTCGCCGGGACGCCGCCACGGCAGCGTCCTCACGTACGAGGAGGTCACGACATCCAAGCCGGAGAAGTCGCTCCTGCGCCCGCTCAAGAAGACGGGCGGCCGGAACAACTACGGCCGGATCACCGCCCGCTTCCGCGGGGGCGGTCACAAGCGGAAGTACCGCGTCATCGACTTCAAGCGCAACAAGGACGGGATCCCCGCCAAGGTCGCGACGGTCGAGTACGACCCGAACCGCTCGTGCTTCATCTCGCTACTGCACTACGCGGACGGAGAGAAGCGCTACATCCTCACGCCGCTCGGATTGGAGGTCGGCCAGACCGTCCTCTCCGGGCCCGACGCCGAGCCGAACGCGGGCAACGCGAAGATGCTCCGCGACATCCCGATCGGCGTCCAGGTGCACAACATCGAGCTGCTCCCCGGGCGCGGCGGCCAGCTCGCTCGCTCGGCCGGCGCCTCGGCCCAGCTCACCGCCCGCGAGGGCAACTACGCCGTGCTGCTGCTGCCCTCGGGCGAGCTGCGCCGCGTGCACGTGACCTGCCGCGCCACGATCGGCCGCGTCGGGAACACGGACCACCAGAACGTCAAGCTCGGCAAGGCCGGGCGCCGGCGTCACCTGGGCCGCCGCCCGCACGTCCGCGGCACGGCGATGAACCCGGTCGACCACCCCATGGGGGGTGGCGAAGGCCGGACCGCCGGGGGCCGTCACCCCTGCTCGCCGACCGCCGTCCTCGCGAAGGGCGGGCGTACGCGCCGACGCAACCACCCGACCGACGTCTTCATCATCCGCCGCCGCCGCAAGCGCAAGTGATCCGGCTCGCAGCGGGGTGCCACGCCGCCCCGCCGCGATCCAGGCGCACGACGCAGCAACACGTCATGTCCAGAAGCATCAAGAAGGGCCCCTTCATCGACGCGAAGCTCGAGAAGAAGGTGCTCGCGCAGAACGAGGCCGGCACGAAGAACCCGATCGTCACCTGGGCGCGTGCGTGCACGATCTCGCCCGACTTCATCGGGCACACCTTCATGGTCCACGACGGACGCAGGCACGTGAAGGTCTACGTCAACGAGGACATGGTCGGGCACAAGCTCGGCGAGTTCGCGCCGACGCGGGTCTTCCGCGGCCACACCAACAAGAAGGAAGGCCAGAAGTCCGGCCGCTGACCGCGATGAAGAACCACGAGATCCGAGACCTCGGCGGATTCGTCGCCCGCCACCGCTACGCGCGCATCTCGTCGCGCAAGGCACGGCTCATCGCCGACGCCATCCGCGGCCGGCAGGTGAACGAGGCGCTGGAGCTCCTCGAGCTCATGCCGCAGCGCGGCGCGGCCTTCTTCAAGAAGGTCCTGCTCTCCGCGATCGCCAACGCCGCCCAGGACGAGTCCGTTCGCGTGAACGACCTCGTGATCGCCGACGTCCGCGCGGACGACGGCCCGATGCTCAACAACCGCCTCCGCTACCGCCCCGGCCCCCAGGGCCGCGCGATGCCGTACGCCAAGAAGACCTCGCACCTCACCGTGATCGTCGCGTCCGCGGCGGCACCCGAGGAAGCCGACGCCGAGGCCGCGAACGCCTGACCGACCATGGGACAGAAGATTCACCCCACCGGCTACCGAGTCGGGATCATCGAGCCCTGGGCCTCGCGCTGGCACGGCGGCAAGCACGACTTCGCTCGCCTGCTCCTGCAGGACAAGCACATTCGCGACCACATCGCGAAGGAGTACGGCTCCGCGGGCATCCCGCGCATCGAGATCGAGCGCACGAGCGACGCGGTCAACGTGATCATCTACACCGCCCGGCCCGGCGTCCTCGTCGGCCGCAAGGGCGTGCGGATCGATCAGCTCAAGGCCGAGCTCCAGGGGATCGCAGGGACGACCGTCCACCTGACGATCCACGAGATCAAGCGTCCCGAGCTCTCGGCCGGCCTCGTCGCCGAGAACATCGCCGAGCAGCTCAAGCGCCGCATGGCGTTCCGCCGCGCAGTCAAGAAGGCGGTCCAGACGACCATGCAGGCCGGCGCGCTCGGCGTGAAGGTCATGATCAACGGCCGCCTCGGCGGCGCGGAGATGGCCCGCCAGCTCCAAGAACGGGAGGGCCGCGTGCCGCTCTCGACCCTGCAGTCGAACGTCGAGTACGGCACCGCGCTCGCCCGCACGACCTACGGCGTCATCGGCGTCAAGGTGTGGATCTACAAGGGCGACATCGAGCGCGGTGAGAAGATCAACTACCGCGTCACGTCGGCGGCCGGCGGCCGCTACGACCGCGGCGGCCCGCGCCGCGGCGGAC
>JBCDGE010000198.1:0-8408 GCA_038757895.1 Planctomycetota bacterium
CATGATCGAGCTCGCTCTCGCGCTTGCGAGCGTGCTTTCGTCGTCGGACGACGTCGCGACGCGACGCGTCCCCTACGACCACGCCGCCCTCCGCCACGGGGGCGTCTACGACGCTTCGACCGGCGTCCTCTCGCCCCCCGTCGCCGGCCTCCGCGGTCCGACGGTGGGCGAGGCGATCTACCGGAATACGGCGCCGAGCGGGTTCTTCTACAACGTCGCGGACGGCGCGTTGATCATCGACGAGGGGCGGGTCCCGTCGACGTCGTCATCCGGGATCGTCGGGACGCAGGACAGCTACTCGCTCAGCTCCCTCTCGATCGCTTACGTCACCGATGCCACCGACGTCAGCGCCGGCGGCACGGGCGTCGGCCTTCGGCTGCAGGTGTTCGAGCGCTTCGAGCCGTGCGGCCTGCTCGTGTCCACCGACGAGCCCCTCGTCACCGTCGACCTCGTGGGGCTCCCGGGTTCGCTCGCCGGCGGGTTCGAATCCGTCGTGGTGGACGTCGACCTGACCGGCCTCGGCGTGTGCCTGCGCGCGGACGGGGACGGGGCGTCCGGCGGCCCCGGCGGAGACCTCTTCGGGTGGTCGCTCCAGGTCACCGATCCCGGCGACGGCTCGATGACCGGGCCGCTGATCTCCGGCGATCCGAACGCCGTTCCGTCGGGCGACGGGACGGTCTTCCAGAACCCGGGGGCGGCGACCGGCTCGGGCCTCGACACCGCGGACCGGTTCACGTCCTACGACTTCGGCGGGACGATCAGCTGCCTCTTCTTCGGCGGCTATCCGTTCGGCGGGTCGGGGCAGGCGAACGCCCTCGCGTCGTTCTACCTGGTCCTGCGGAGCGACCTCTCGGGCGACTGCATCGGGTGCGGGATCGCGGACGATCGCTTCGAGCCCAACACGGCGTTCACGGACGCCGCATCGCTCTCTCTCGGGCGCTACTCGGGGCTGATCAGCGACGACACGTTCGACTTCTACAGCGTGAGCCTGGAGCCGCACTCGGGCCTCGTCCTCGACGTCCTCTTCGAGCACGCGGTCGCGGACCTCGACCTCGTGGTCTACGACGACATGCAGAACATCCTGGAGGCGAGCCTGTCGGTCACGGACGACGAGCGCGTGATCCTCGGGAATTGCACCGCGGCTCCGATCGACCTGTTCGTCCAGATCAGCAACATCGGCGGGACTTGCGCGGAGTACGACCTGCTCCTGCGGGTCGATCCGCTCTTCGGCGACGACGCGCTCGAGGAGAACGACGACTGCGCGAGCGCGGCCGACCTGCCGCTCGACGTGACCCGGGACCTCGTGCTGCGGCCCGTGTACTGCGACACGGCGGATGAGCCCGACGACGACTTCTACCGGTTGAGGCTGGCCGACGGCGCGGCGCTGACGGTCGACGTGCTGTTCGATCACGACACCGCGGACGTCGACCTCGCGCTGCTGGACCTCTCGGGCGGCTGCCCGGGGGTGCTCCTCGACGAGAGTCGCTCGGTCGACGACAACGAGACCGTGCGCTGGCTCAACGGGACCGGAGGGGCCGTCGACGTGTTCCTGCACGTCGAGTTCGTCGAGGGCGCCAGCGTGCCTTACGACATGCGTGCGAACGTCGGAGGCGCGACCCTGGGCGAGCTCGTCTGCATCGGGGAGACGAACAGCACCGGGTCGAACGGAACGCTCACCGCGCGCGGGAGCATCGTGGCGCAGGACAACATCCTCCGCCTCGACGCGACCGACCTACCGCAGAACGCGCTCGGCTACTTCATCGTGTCGCAGAACACGATCCTGCTGCCGAACCCCGGCGGGAGCGCGGGCAACATCTGCATCGGCAGCGTCGCGATCGGCCGCTACGCCGGGGACATCCTGAATTCGGGCGCGGGCGGCGGCGTGACGTTCCAGGCCGACCTGCTGGCGGTCCCGCTCCCCTCGGCCACGGGCCCCACGACGGCGATCGTCGCGGGGGACACGCTCTGCTTCCAGCTCTGGCACCGCGATCAGTCCGCGTTCGGCATGACCACGTCGAACTTCACGGACGCGATCTGCGTGACGTTCGAGTGAAAGCGCCAGTCAAGCCGGCGCGCTGTCACGAGTGAGAGTCTCTTCTGGGGTAGGGCCTAGCCAGCCGCCCCCCCCGAGTCTTGCGCCTCCGCCCGCGAGGGCGGGGGCGAAGCGTGGACAGGGGCACACGTAGGCCAGGTATGGAGCCGCGAGATCGTGAACTTCGGGATGCCCATGCGCTATTCGACGCAGAAGGCCACATCGATAGGGGCGCTTTGGTGAGCCCCAGTCGAGTCCCGTGCGGTCCGAGACCCCGTGCATGCGTGCACGCAGCGCGCGCGGAGACTGGGAGATCTCGCGCTCGGCTCGGAGCATCTCGCTCACGAGTCCGTGCCGTGAACCCGCGAGGCACACGACGGCGATGAACGAGCGCGAGAAGTCGGACGAGCCCGTAGTACCGAGGAGAGCGCCGAACGAAGGCGCGGGGAGACCCGTGCCGGAGGAGACGAAGGGGCTCGACCAAGGAGAATCCGTATCAGCCACCCCGGCACCGGGCACAGGACCGGACTGAGCCAAAGCAGGCGTTGATGCGGATACGGGAAGCAGCGCGCACCGACAGAGGGCGCGACTTCACGTCTCTCTCGCACCACGTCGACGAGCCCCGACGACTGCGGGATCCGTTCCAGCGAACGTCACGCCGCGCAGCCGCCGGAATCGACGGCGTGACGTGGCTGGAGCATGGACTCCAGCTCGAGGAGAGTCTGACGGACCTGAGCCAGCGACTGCGCCGTGGCGCGTTCCGAGCGAAGGCCGTCAAGCGTGCCTGGATGCCCAAGCCAGACGGCCGCAAGCGGCCGATCGGCGTACCGGTGCTGGAGGACAAGATCGTCCAGCGTTCGGTGGCGGAGGTCCTGAGCGCGATCGACGAGACGGGGTTCAAGGGGTTCTTCGACGCGATCGATCACGATCTCTTGTTGGACCTCGTCGGGAGACGGATCGGGGATCCTCGCGTCCAGCGGCAGCTCCGCAAGTGGCTGCACGCAGGCGTGATGGAGGATGGGAAGGTCGAGCATGTAGACCAGGGGACGCCGCAGGGCGGGAGCATCACCCCCTCCTCGCGAACATCTACCTGCACCATGTATTCGACGTTTGGGCTGACTCCTGGCGACGGGACGCCCGTGGCTCAGTGATCGTCGTGCGATTCGCAGACGACTTCGTCGTGGGGTTCCAGGACAAGGAGCACGCGGAGAGCTTTCTCGCCGACCTCCGCACGCGGCTCGCGGCCTACCGCCTCGAACTGCACCCGGAGAAGACGCGGCTGATCGAGTTCGGACGCTTCGCGCGCGCGAACCGACGACGCCGGGGCGAAGGCAAGCCGGAGGTGTTCGACTTCCTGGGCTTCATGCACACCTGCGGCGTGACGCGCACGGGTTGGTTCAAACGCCTCCGCCAGACCCAGCGAGAGAGGTTGCGACGCAGCCTCGCCCGAGTGACGGCGGAGATCGAAGCCCGCCGCCACTGGCCCGTGGATGTTGCCGGCAAGTGGCTCGGCCAGGTCCTGCGCGGACACCTGCAGTACGACTCGGTCCCGAGCAACGGCCCCGCGCTCCTTGGCTACCGCAACGCTCTCCTGAGCTGCTGATACCGTGCCCTCCGCAGTCAGACCGGCCGGGATCGCACCTGCTGGAGTCACATATGGCGGTATGTGGACCGTTGGCTTCCACCGATCCGGATCCTTCACCCCTACCCGAGCGACCGCTTCGCCCGTCAACATCCGAGGTAGGAGCCCGGTGCGGTAGTCCTGCACGCCCGGATCTGTGCGGGGGGCCCGGGGTGACCCGGGTCCCTACCGCGACGATGTGGATCGACCTGTCAACCGGCAGCGGGTCAGGCTTCTGATGTTCTGATTCGTCGGGTGCTCAGCGACCTTGGCGCACCCGCCTCCCTCCGGCCTACGGCCAAACTTCGTTCCGCGTCGATGCGTCCAACCGCACTGGCGCGCGCCGAAGCTCGGCCCCTGACGCATCCAAGAGCGACAGCGTTGCGACGCGTTGGCTCACGCTGACCATCGGGAACGACCCGTTCTCGGTCCGTCGTACGTCGTACCGCTGCATCGTGAACCCCGAGTGCCGCTCGTGCACGCGCATCGGCTCGCCCTGGCCGTCCAGGAACCGGATCCTCGCGACCTGCTGCTCATGTTCGACTCGAACGACCAGCTCGCACGGGAGGTCCACCTCGACGAGCAAGGGCGCGGTCAGGTCGACCTCGTCGAGCGCGACCCGCGCTGCCATTGCGCGGCTAGGGGGCGGCGTCTCGACGGCGAGCCGCACGTGCCGCCACGGCACGTCCTGCATCTCGAACGAGCCGTCCACACGCGTCAGCGTGTCTCTAGCGGTCCGCGAAGAGTGCGTGTTCCCCCACCGTCGAACGTCGACTTCGAGCCGCACGGTCGCTTCCGAGACGGGCTGACCGTGTAGGTCGACGACCCGGCCGTGTACACGTTCGACGAAGCGCTCCTCTGGCAGTGTGATCTGATGCGTCTCCGTGCCTGGCGTGATCCCGGCCTCGTCGTAGACGAAGAACGTGACCGGGTCGATAACGCGGACGACGTACGGGCGATCTCGCATGTGAGTGAATCGGACGGCGCCGACCGCGTTTGCGACCGCGGTGTCCGCGGGTCCCTCCTCGCCGTCGACTCTCTCGAGTGCACCGACCCTCGAACCCCGCCGAGTCGACTCGAGTAGGGCGACGTACATCCCGGCGCACGGGACGCCCGAGTGATCGACGATCACTACGTTGAGCTTCGGCATGCTCCGAGGGAGGCGAAGCTCGACGGGGCCAGCACCATCGCCCCATCTCGCCTCCGCCCTCTCCGGTGTGCGGGAGACTGCGAACCTCCCATCCGAGTGGGCCGCGGTTACGTCGGCATCGGGCCACCAGGTCGTGACGTCGATCCGGAACGAACCAGAGGCGTCCGTGACCGCCCCATCCTGACCGAAGTCGACGTGGACGCCCGGTGCCGGGGTGCCGTCGTGCTCCAGGACGCGCCCGAAAACCGCGAGGGTTTGTCGCTCCACCGGCCGTGGAATCACGAGGTCGAGGTCGAGCCGATCCGTCGCAGGAAGTCCGAATCGGTGGAAGACGCCTGCTTGCCGGCGGCCGCAGGGCGCGACCACGAGCGCAAAGTCGCGGTGCGTCGGGGCTTTGGCCAGCCTGAACCTGCCGTCGTCGTCGCTGGTCGCGAAGTGTTCGCTGCGGCGACTGTCGAACTCGACCGTCGCCAGGAACGTCGTGAGGGCCTGGACTTCTGCGGTGACGGTGACTCTCGCGCCCGCCACCGGTGTGCCGTCGTCGTACACGACGTGCCCCGCGAGCGTGACGATGGGCGCAATGATGACGGAGTACGCTCCGTCGGGCTCGTATCCCAAGCCGACGACGGTCAGGCTCGGACTCGCGGGCGTCAAGTATCGCTCGAGGCCGATCGCGCTCGCCTCGAATCGGTCGCTCGCGATTCGACCATCGCGGTTCGAGCGAAGCGAGAGCGGTCCGGTATCAGGATCACCGAGCGTTCCATCCCGCGCGTCGGTGCGGGTCGGGCCGCGCCAGAGGAACTCCGTATCCCCTCGCGGGGCACCGTCGAGGTCGCGCACGATCGCCGCGAAGCTCGGGGTCTGCGCCTCTGCGCCCTCGATCGGTTGGATCGATGAGCGTCGGGTCGCCCCGATCGGTGTCTCCTCCAAATGCTGCGGTGCGGTCCGGGGCGTGCGCTCGAAGGTCTCGGTCCGACCAGGGAACGGAGCGCCTGTCCGACGCGCGTTCGCGACCTCGCGCGGGATCGACTCGTCTGCGTTTCGGGTCGACTCGAGGGAGCCTCCGGCGAACCACGCTCCGAGAACGACCAGGACGGCCGCGACAACGCTCCAGCTGGCGACACCCATCGCACCGATCCACGCGCCCGTCGCCGCCACGGGCTTCAAGGGCAAGCACGCCAGGGGCAACAGTGCGACGGCCATCCGACCGCCGTCTCCATAGCGCGACTCGAGCCTCGCCCGGAGTTGTGCAAGTCCGCGCACGAGTCGGGACTTCACGACGGACGGGGCGAGACCGGTCGCTGTGGCGATCCTCCGCGGCGGCAGGTCCTCGAAGTAACGCAGCACGATGACCTCGCGCAGCTGTTCGTCCAGCTCGAGTACGGTCGTGACCAGGTCTCGCGAGCGCTCGGCGCGCGTCACCGCCTCTGCCGTGTCGATCGCGGCCTCATCGCGCGTCGCCGCCTGTTCCCGCTGCCCGCGCGCCGTGTTGCGCCGAAGCCGATCCACCGCCAGGTTGCGAACGACGGACTTCAGCCACCCCTCGGCGTCGTCGTCCAGCGACACACCGTGGTGCAGGGCTGCGACGACCGCGTCTTGCACGAGGTCGTCGGCCTCGGCTCCGTCACGGACGATTCGGCGTGCGAGGGCGCGAACGCGATCGAGGCGGGCCGCCAAGGCCGGGAGCGAGGTCAGGTCGTTCGTGGGATTCGTAGGCATGTCGCTCCGCTACACGCGACGCCACACGAATCGGATCTCGAATTTCGCTGATTCCCAGCGGATTCGCACATCAGTCCACCGACCGGCGACGCCGAATTGCGGACAGGTGTGCGGCTCCGTACCGCGCTAGCGCACGTAG
Source organism: Planctomycetota bacterium (assembly GCA_038757895.1). Taxonomy (GTDB): domain Bacteria; phylum Planctomycetota; class UBA1135; order UBA1135; genus Saltatorellus. The sequence continues at coordinate 6,662 of JBCDGE010000198.1, forward strand.
CCGAAGTTCGTCGTCAGGCCGAGCATGATGTAGAAGGCCGGCGAGTCGCTGTCGAGGCCGACGCCGAACGCCGCGTCCGCCGTCATGTTCGCGGCGATGCGGCGGTAGAAGCCGGCCTGCGTCAGGAACTGGCTGCTGATGCCCTCGGTGAACGTTCCGACGAGCTCGACGAAGACCGAGTCGGACTCGGAGATCGGACGGGCGACGTGGCCGGACAGGAGGAGCTGGTAGCTCGTCCCGCCCGCCGGGACCCCGAGTGAGTTGAGCGCGACGTAGCCGTTCAGCTCCAGGTCGCCGGCCTGCTGCTCGACCGAACCCGCGAGACGCACGTCGGTCGCGCCGCTGAACGCGCCCGGGAGACGCGGGTCGATGCCGCCCGTGCCGAGGCCGTTCCGGTCGTCGCTGGTCGGGATCTTGCCGAAGAGCTCGAACGCCCACGCGGGCCCGCCGTCGCCGCCGTCGTCGAAGCGGTGCCGCATGCCGAAGCCGAGGTCGCCGATCCCCGTCTCGTTGTCGATCGGGGCCGGGAACTCGTAGAGCCGGAACACCGCCGTCTGGAAGTAGAACTCCAGGTCGTCCTTCACGCCGTACTTCAGCGTGACGGGGGTGTCGACGAAGTCGTTCGGGTCCCAGTGGATACCGGCTTCGAGCTCGAGCGAGTCCTGCGCCGTGGTCTGCGTGTTCTTGCCGATCCTCGGCCGTTGCGGGGTGGGCGCGATCTCGGCGGGCTCGAAGGTGGCCGCGCACGAAGCGGCGAGCGCGGCGAGCGCGACACCGAGGACGGAATGGCGGGAGAGGGGGCTCATGGAGCTGGCCCGGACCCATTGCGGGTCGGGGCGATCGGAGAGGCCGATTCGCGGAGGCAGAATCGCAGGGAGGGGCCGCGGGACCGGCCGAGGTGGGACCATCCGATCAGGCCGGCGCGACCGCCGTCGTCAGATGGTCGAACAAATCCATCTTCGTCAGGATGCCGACCAGACTTTGATCATCGTTCACGACGACCCCGACGCTGCCGCGGGAGAAGAGCTCCATGAGCCGGCTCGCGTCGTCGCTCTCCCTGACCGTCTCGACGTTCCGGAACATCACCTCGGCGACCTTGGCGTCCAGGGCGGCCCGTTTCTCCACGATCCGGGCGAGGAGGTCGGACTCGGTGACGATCCCGACGAGCCGCCCTTCGTCGAGCACGGGGAGCTGGCTGATCCCGCCCTCCTTCATCCGCTGGACCGCCTCGCTGATCGGGTCGTCGCCGCCGATCGTCACCAGGCTGTGGTCGGACATGCGCCGCACGAGGTCGCCGCACGTTTCCTGCTCCCACGCCTGCTCCGTGAAGCCGTGCTGCTTCATCCACGCGTCGTCCATGAACTTGGTCATGTAGTTCCGGACGCTGTCGGGGAGGATCACGACGATCGTCTTGCCCGGACCTTCGCGTCTCGCGTACTCGACCGCGGCCCACATCGCCGTGCCGCAGGAGCCGCCGCACAGGAGTCCCTCCTGGCGGATGAGGCGACGCGCCATGATGAACGACTCACGGTCTTCGCTCTTGACCCACTCGTCGACGAGGCCGCGGTCGAGCACGTCCGGGATGAAGTCGTAGCCGATGCCCTCGACCTTGTACGAGCCGATCGGCCCCGGACCCGCGAGGATCGAGCCCTTCGGGTCGACGCCCACCACCTTGACGTGGGGCGCGTCCTCCTTGAAGCGACGCGCACAGCCCGCGAGCGTTCCGCCCGTGCCCGCGCCCGCGACG
>JBCDGE010000199.1:0-8268 GCA_038757895.1 Planctomycetota bacterium
CGTGCTCGCCATCGCCCTTCTGCCCCTCCTCGCACCGTGTCTCCCGGAGGCCGGTTTCCAGGTCCCGGACACCCTCGACACCGTCGAGGCGATGCTCGCCGGGGACGCACTCGGCGCGGCCGTGCAGGTCGAGCAGTGGATCGCGGACCTGCCGCCCCTCGGCTCCCGTCCCGACGCCGGAGGCGCTCCTCCTCCGGACGCCACCGCCGCGATCGAGGCGTGGGAGAAGGACTGGCAGGCGCTGATGGACAGCAAGGACTTCCAGCGCGACATGGCGCGCGTGCTGCTCGAGGGGCTGACGCTCGAACGCCAGTTCGGCGCCGCCTGGCCCGCGCTCGAGGAGCGAAAGACGCGCTTGCGGCGGGAGACCAGCCAGATCCTGGTCACGTCGATCCTGCGCCTCGAGCTCCTGGAGCGCAGCGCTCCCGAGCTGCAGGCGAAGCAGGTCGTCGAGTGGCAGCGGACGAGCCGGAGTGGGCGGACCGAGCAGCTGGAGCAGCTCTTCGCGCTGGAGCGCGAGCACGTCGACCGCTTCGCCCGGATCCGTCCCGAGGGCGGCATCGGCGACGCGATCCGCGACCAGCGGCACCGCTTCAAACAGGCGGTGGACCATCTCGTGCAAGCGGCGATGGAGCGCGGCTACGACAACCGGCTCCAGGAGGCGCTCGCGGTCCGCTGGCTCGCGCGCCCCGCGGCTGGAAGCTCTCCAGGGACGACTGGACCGCTCTACGTAACGCGGTGATCGCGGAGCACGACCGCGTCGTGGACCGCCGCCTCGCCGCGCTCGACCGCTACCGCCTTGCCGCCGAGCAGCGGCTGGCCGCCTTCGCGCAGCGCATCGGCACCGAGGCGCCCGAGCTTGGGGCGGAGCGGCCCTACGCGTCGTGGAGGCGGTGGTGGAAGGCGTCGCGCGACGCCCTCCCCGCGACGTTCGCCGCGGCTTCGGCCGCGGACGACGACGCTCCGGTCCGGTGACGCCACGCGGCGAGGCGACGGTCGAGCACCGCGCAGGAGGCGAGCACGAAGAGAAGAGGCATTCGCGCGCGGCGCTCGGCCTCGCCGAGGGACCGTAGCTCCGCGACGAACGCGCGAGCGGCTCGGGAGTCGAAGAGCGGGACATCGTCGAACGTCCGGTCGTGCACGATCGACTCCATCAGCCCGAAGAGCGCGTCGCCCGGGGTCCCGGGAGGTGCGATGAAGGGTCGCTTCGCGCCCTGCAGAACGCGTCGCGTGACGTGGGGGGCAGCGATCCTCCGGAGAAGGTCCTTGTTGCGCCCGTCGCGGCACAGGTCGCTCGACGGAACGCCGCGCATCCGCTCGAAGAGCCGGTGGTCGAGGAACGGCAGGCGGAGCTCGACCCCGTGGGCCATGTCGAGCCTGTCCGCCGCGAGCAGGTAGTTGACGAAGTGCGACCGGAACCAGATCGACATCGCGACCTGGTACGGCTCGCGTGTGACCCAGCGGCGCGCTCCGACGCTCGCGAGCAGTCGACGGAACGGATCCACCCCGGAGTGCTCCCGGACGAAGTCGGGATCGAGCAGCGCGCGGTGGGCAGCGGCGGCGCCCTCCGCACGGCGCAGGAGGTCCGGCGGGACGCGAAGCGCGTGCGCCACCCGCGCCAGCAGCGGTGACGCGTCGCGGAACGCGCTTCCGCGCGTACCCGGGCCGCGGACGAAGCGAAGCAGTGCGCCCAGCGCGCCGCCTCCGACCGAGCCTCGTGCGAAGGCGTAGCCGCCGAACAGCTCGTCGGCTCCCTCTCCGCCGAGGACGACGCGGATCCCGGCCCGCCGCACCGCCCGGCTGAGCAGGTAGCGCGCCGGCACGTGCCCGTTGTAGGCGAGGGTCTCGCCGCTCTCGACCGCGTCCACGAAGCAGCCCGCGAAGTCCTCCGCGGTCACGCGCAGTCGCTCGAACGGCGCGCCGACCGAGCGCGCGAGCTCTGACGCGACGTCCGACTCGTCGTAGTCGGGGTGGTCGAAGGCGATCGAGAACGCCCGAACGTCGCGCCCCGACGTCGAGCGAGCGAGGGACAGGACGAGCGACGAGTCCACGCCGCCCGAGAGGTACGCGCCGAGCGGCACGTCCGCGCGCGTTCGGAGTCGGACGGACTCGGTGAGCTCCGCGCCCACCTCCTCCTGCTGACGACGCGCATCGCGGTCGGCGCGCCCGGGCCGGCGCCATGGGTAGGTCGGTGTCCACCAGGAGCGCACGAGCGTCCGCCCGCGTTCATGCACGAGCACGGCCCCCGGGGGCAGCTGGCGCACGCCTCGGTACAGCGTCTCGTCCGCCCTCTGGGCGAAGTGAAGCGCCTGGAAGGCGCCGCCGGGATCCCACGCGGCGTCGACGCCCAGTGCGAAGAGCGCGCGCACCTCGGAGGCGAGCGCCAACCGCCCGCCCTCGGAACTCCAGAAGAGCGGCTTCATCCCGAATCGATCGCGCCCGGCGACGAGCGTGTCCGTCCGGGTGTCATGGAGCGCGAACGCGAACTGGCCGCGCAGGTCGTCGAGGCACCCGAGCCCGCGCTCCTCGTAGAGATGGAGCAGCACCTCGCTGTCGGATTCCGTCCGGGGCCGATGCCCCCTCGCGCGCAGTTCGGTGAGGAGACGGTCGTGGTCGTACAGCTCGCCGTTGACGACCGCGTGGATCGTCCCGTCCTCGTTCTCGAGGGGCTGGGCGCCGCCCGCGACGTCGAGGATCGCGAGCCTCGTGTGTCCCAGCGCGACGCGTCCGTCGGCGGACACCCACGCTCCCCGGCCGTCGGGGCCGCGGTGCGCGAGCGCGTCCACAGCCTGCTCCAGCGGGGTCTCTGCTGCGTCCTGCGCCGGAGCTCGGCGGCCATGGGGCTCGACTACGGCGACGATGCCACACACGGCGCGAACTCCGTCGGAGGGAGGACGACGACGTCGCCGTCCGGGTGGATGAGGGCACGAAGGACCTCGCGGACCTCCGGGGCGGGCCGCGTCCCGAGACGCACGCGGGTCACGCGCGCCTCGACCGCGAGGACGGCCGGCGTGCCGAGGCCGGGGGCGATCCGATGGGCGATCCGTTCCGCGAGTCGCTCGCGCAGGTGATCGCGAACCCGCTCCTCGCAATGGGGGGGCAGCGGCGACCATCGAGCACCGACGAGCGGTGCGAGCAGCAGCGTCCCGCGCATCGTGCGCGGCGTGAGCCATCGATCGTCGAAGCAACTCAGCGGCGCTCCGTCGAGCGTGGCGTGGAAGTCGCACGCGTGGTTGCGGTGGTCGATCCAGTCGAGGAGGCGGTACTGCTGCATCAGTCCCATGCACCACAGCGGACCGTAGAACGCGCGCGATACCGTCGCTTCGTGGAGCGCCGTGCGGTCTCTACCGGCGCTCGTGTCTCGCCAGCCCGAGCGCGCGAGCGACGTCGCCATCGCGCCCATCAGAAGAGCGACCACGACGGCGGCCACGGCGTCGCGCGGGAGCAGCCGCGCTCGGCCCGGCACGCTTGTCCGCGCGGGTCGCCCGACCGCTGAACCGATCTCGTTCCCGAAGACGAGGAGCCCGAGCGCGACGCAGCCGAGGTTCGCCAGCCCGACGTCGAAGGTCGCGACGAGGAACGCATGGAATCCGAACCACACGAGCCCGAGCGCGGCCTTGACCCTGGAGCCGGACGGCAGCACGACCAGCAGCGCGAAGAGCGGTTCGACCGCCAGCGCGCCGTACGAGCCAAGGGCCCAGACGCTCGCGGGGACCGCGTCGACGGCCTCTGGCCAGAACGAGGGGCGAAGGCTGAGGATCGCGTGCAGAGCGGATCCCTCGCGCCACATCTCGCTGGTCCACTTCGAGGCGCCCGCGACCAGGTAGATCAGCGCGAAGTTGAGGCTCGCTGCCCGCACCGCGCCCCCCGGCACGAGCCGCCGTAGCCGTTTGCCGTGGTCGATCGAGAGGCTCTCTCCGACCGGGAGGAGCGCGGCCCAGAACAGCAGCAGGTGCACGATCCCGTCGTCGACCGATGCGACGACGAAGTGGCTCCGCACCGCGCACACCACGAGCAGGTACAGCGCGAGAGCGACGCGCCTCGGGCGCCAGCCCAGTCCCAGGGGAACGCAGAGCGCGCAGCCGAGTAGCAGGAGCGCGCGACGCACCGCCAGGCCCGCGTCAGAGGGGAAGAGCGGCTGGCGGGTGAACGGGTACGCGGTCTCGACCGTCCGCTGATCGACCAGCCCGGTCGGACCGTGCAGCAGCGGGAGCTCCACCGTGAGCCGCACGAGGTAGGCGAGCGTGAGCGCGGCGACCGCGACGCGGAACAGGGCGAGCGGGAGGGCGGGGACGGGCGCGGTCCACGCCCTGATGACTCTTCTGGCGCATCCTCGGACGAGGATGAGCGCTCTCGGACGTCGATCGGCGAGCGAGCGCGGCTCCATGGCGCTCCCACGATAGGGCCGCCGAGGCCTCCCTCCACGAAGGTCGGCGATGCGCTCCGCTCAGCCCCGCTGAGCGATCATCGGCCTGTGCCCCGGAGACGGACGACTCTAGGCGTCGTCAGAGCTTCCCGACCACCGGCCCGAGGTCGTTCAGGACCTTCGCCAGGTGCGCGGCCTCTTCCTCGTCGAGGTTGCCGCGCGTCTTGTCCTGCAGCATCTGGAGGTCCGCGTAGAGCATCCGCGCGTTGTCGGCGTGGACGTCCTTGGTGCCGGTGACCGGGTTCTCCAGCAGCCCGCACGACATCATGAGCTGGTACGCGAGCCGGGTCAGGAACAGCCGGAACTCACCGCCGGGCAGCGGCACGTCCTCGGCCGTCCGGGGTTCCTCGCTCATCGCACGCCCTCCAGGGGGCGGCCGCCGTCGTTCGCGCGTCGTGGCACGTCGCCCCGCATGCGGTCGCGCGCGGCGCGGACGAAGCCGTCGAACACCGGCTGCGGAGCGAGAGGCTTGCTCTTGAACTCGGGGTGGAACTGGACGCCGATGAAGAATGGGTGGTCCGGGATCTCGACGATCTCGACGAGGTCGCGCTCGGGGTTGGTGCCCGACAGCGTCATCTCCGACGCCGCGAAGACGTCCCGGTACGCGTTGTTGAACTCGTAGCGGTGGCGGTGCCGCTCGAAGACGATCTCCTCGCCGTAGAGCTCGTGCGCAAGGGTGTCCGACTCCATCCGGCACTCGTACGCACCGAGGCGCATCGTACCACCCTTCGGCACGCCCTCCTGGTCGTCCATCAGGCTGATCACCGGATGCGGCGAGTCCGGAGCGAGCTCCAGCGTGTTCGCGCCCGCGAGCCCGAGGACGTTGCGCGCGTACTCGATGACCGCGCACTGCATGCCGAGGCAGATGCCGAAGAACGGAACGCCGGTCTCGCGCGCCCAGCGGATCGCGCGCATCTTGCCCTCGAGACCGCGCTCGCCGAACCCGCCGGGGACGAGCACGCCGTGGACGCCCTCCAGGACCTCGGCGGTCTTCGCCTCGTCGGTCAGCGTCTCGGCCGAGATCTTGCGCAGCTCGATGTCGACGTCGTGCGCCACGCCGGCGTGGGAGAGCGCCTCGTAGATCGACTTGTAGGCGTCGTGCAGCTCGACGTACTTGCCGACGATGCCGATCTCGACCTTGTGCTCGATCGAGCGGATGCGCTCGATCATCGCGGTCCAGTCGCCGAACGGCGTGTCGTCCTCGAAGGGCAGCTTCAGCCGCTCGCAGACGATCCGGTCGAGACCCGAGTTCACGAGATCGATCGGAACCTCGTAGATCGAGAAGTCGACGTCGCGCTCCTCGATGACGCACTCGGGGCGGACGTTGCAGAAGAGGCTGATCTTCTGGCCCATCTCCTCGGTCATCGGGACCTCGGTCCGGCAGATCAGCACGTCCGGCTGGATCCCGATCTCGCGCAGCTTGCCCACCGACTGCTGGGTCGGCTTGGTCTTGAGCTCGCCGGACGCCCTGAGGTACGGGAGCAGCGTCAGGTGGATGAACATCACGTCGCCGCGCGGGCGCTCCAGCGCGAACTGGCGGATCGCCTCGACGAACGGCAGCGACTCGATGTCCCCGATCGTGCCGCCGATCTCGGTGATCGCGACGTCGACGTCGGGATCGGTGACGCCCTCGCGGATCGCCTCCTTCAGCGCGTCGGTGATGTGCGGGATCACCTGGACGGTCTTGCCCAGGTAGTCGCCGCGCCGCTCCTTCTCGATCACCGAGCTGTAGATCTTCCCGGTGGTGAAGTTGGACGCCTTGGTCAGCCGCGTGTTCGTGAACCGCTCGTAGTGCCCCAGGTCGAGGTCGGTCTCCGCGCCGTCGTCGGTGACGTAGACCTCGCCGTGCTGGAACGGGCTCATCGTTCCCGGGTCGACGTTGATGTACGGGTCGAGCTTCTGCATCGACACGCGCAGCCCGCGCCGCTCCAGGATCATTCCGATCGCAGCGGAGGTGAGGCCCTTGCCGAGGCTGGAGACGACGCCGCCGGTGATGAAGATGTGCTTGGTCATCACTTGTTCCCTCCGTAGTTCCGCGGTCGCTTGGGGCCCTTGAACTCGACGGCACCCTCGACGCTCGCGTGCGCGTCGTAGAGGTTGTAGATCTCGACGAAGCCCTGCATGAACTCGATGAACCCGGTCAGGTCCGTCGTCTCGCTCTTCATCAGGTGCCGAGCGCGGCCGTTGATGACGATCTCGATCGAGTTGTCCTTGGCGTTACCCGTCTCGGGGGCAGGCCCGTCGGCGGCGTTCGCGGCGAGGCCGCTCTTCTCGAACGCCTGCGCGAGCCCTGCGATGGTGTCGTTCTCGCACACCTTCGCGATCACGCCCGTCTGCTCGTTCGAATCGAAGTTGAGTCGGCGCTCCTCCAGCGTGTCGCCCTCGATCCCCATCTCGATCAGCATCGCGTCGCTGATCAGCTTGAGCGCGCTGTTCTCGGTGTAGTCGCGGAGCGTGACCGACCCCGAGGTCTCGGTCGAGCTACCCGCGCGGGGGCCGCTCGACGAGCAGCCGACGATGACGAGGAGGAGGAGGGCCAGCACCCCGCTGAGGGGGAGACAACGCGTCGCGCTTCGGGGGGAGATGCGCGTCGCCCGGCGGCGGAGGAGGAGCATGGGGGGTGGAGAGTGGACGGCGTCGAACGTGCGTCCATCGCGGTCGATCGCGCGCTCGCCGGCGCGCCGCACCCCGTGGACCCGCCAACCCTACTGCCCGGCGAGGGCGCTCTCAAGTCGCAGCGCGATCCCCTTCGCAGCCGCCTCGAACGAAGCCACCAGGACCTCCCCGTAGCGAGGCGCGAAGCGCCATCCGTCGTCCGACACGCCGACGCCCGGGTCCACGTCGTCCCGCTCCGCGTGGTCGGCTCCGGGCGCCATGGGCTCGACGCGGCCGGTCACGATGCGCTGTCCCGCCTCGTCGGCCGAGAGGGTGACGAGGTCGAACCACAGGTACGCCCGCTGTCCCTCCGCCAGCGCCTGGAAGGGCTCGTTCAGAGCCGCGGGGCCCTGCGTCGGCGCGATCGGGATCCCCTCGGTCCAGCGGGCCCCGCGGGGGAGCGTCCGCAGGTCGAGCTTCCCCCAGCCCAGTCGTCGGATCTCCTGGAACCCGCGCGCGCCGGTCGCGTCGGCGACGCGCAGCATCAGCGTGTATGCCGCGACGACCCGCGCGCCGCGCTGGTCGACGTCGATCTCGACCCAATCGATCCCGTCCCCCGGAAGACGCTCGACGCGGAGGCCCGCCAGGCGCAGCTCCTCGCGCTCCTCGCCGAGCTGTCGCTCCAGTCGCAGGCCGACGGGCGCTTCCGGCGCGTCCGTCCTGGCCTGCAGGACGCGTCGGCGGCCTGCGGCGGGGGCACCGCGCGTGAACGCGAGCACGCAGCCGATCCCCGTGTCGACGCTCCGATCCCAGAACGCCGCGGCGACGTGGTACTCGTCCGCGAGCATCGCGACGATCTCGCCGGCCCACGGCGCGCGTAGCAGCGACGAGTGCAGGATCAGGGCGTCCTGCTCGCGCATCGCGTCGAGCGTGCGCGCCTGCGCGTCTCCTCGCGTGTCGGGGTCGACGAAGCCCGGGAGCTGGTCCGGCTGGTGGGGGAGCTTCGTGACCTCCCATCGCGCGGGCGTGCGGAACAGGACAGCCCAGTGGTAGCTCGACGCGACGCGCGGCCGACGTCCTTGGGCGGACACGGTCGCGTCGTCGAGCCAGCGGGCGGCGCGCTCGAACGCCGCGAACGGCGTGCGCGGGGCGGTCGACGCCAGCACGACGCCCTGCGCGGCGGCGCCGAGCACGAGCGTCGCGACGAGCGCGGCCCGCGCCCGCGCCAGCCGCGCGCCCTCCGCGCC
>JBCDGE010000200.1:0-8227 GCA_038757895.1 Planctomycetota bacterium
CCGACGCGCAGGCGCGCGCCGAGGAAGCCGCGGAGCAGGCGAACCAGGAGCTCCAGGCCGCGACCGAGGCGCTCCGCTCGACGCTGGAGCAAGCGCAGGGCGACCGCGGCCAGCAGCAGGCGCAGTCGGCGCGCGACGCCCAGGCCGAACTCGCGCAGGAGGCCCGCGACATCGCCGAGGCCGCCGCGCAGGCGGAGATGGAGCAGACCGCGGGCGAGCAGCTCGACGAGGCCATGGACCGCGCCGAGCGCGCCATGGAAGAGGCCGTCGAGGCGCTGGACGAGCCCGGCGGTCGCTCCGAGGCCGCCGAGGCGCAGCGCGAGGCGATCGACGCTCTGGAGGACGCCTCGCGGATCGCTCGGTCCGGCGCGCAGCCGCAGACCGAGGAGCAGCGCAAGAAGGCCGAGGAGATCGCGGAGCGCCAGCGGGAGGTGAAGGACCGGCTCCTCGATCTCGCGCGCCGGAACGAAGAGCGGAACGAGATGTCCGAGTCGAACCGCTCGATGCAGGAGGCGGCCCAGAGCGCCTCCGAGGCGTCCGAGTCCCTCGACAGCGGTTCGCTCGACGACGCGGAGGAGAAAGAGGAAGAGACCGAGCAGAAGATCGAAGAGGCGATCGCCGACCTCGAGAAGGAGGAGGAGCAGTACGAGTCGCTCCGTCAGGAGGAGCTCCTGTTCCGGATCAAGGAGGAGGTCGAGGAGATCGAGGCGCTCCACCGGACGCAGATCGAAGAGGTCCGCGACGTCGACGACACGCGCCGCAAGGGCCGTCGCCCGACCCGCGCCGAGCGCATCCGGCTCCGGAACATCGCGCGCGAGGAGGAGGCGCTCGCGTCCCGCATCGACGGGCTCGTCGAGGCGATCTCCGCCGAAGGAACGCTCGTCTTCGCCGAGGTGCTCGACCGCGCCTCGCGGGACCTGCGCCGCGTCTCGAAGGACCTCTCCGACTCGGGCGGCTACGACTCCGGCGAGCGCACGCAGGCGCTCCAGGAGGACGTCGCCGCGGGCCTGGAGATGCTCCGCATCGCGCTGGAGAACGAGCTGGAGCGCCGCGCCGAGGAGCAGCAACAGCAGCAGCAGCAACAGCAGCAGGAGGGCGAGCAGGAACAGCAGCTCGTCCCGGACGTCGCGGAGCTGAAGCTGCTCTCCGAGCTGGAGTCCGACGTGCTCGAGCGGATCGACCAGCTCTTCGAGATCTACCCCGAGATCGAAGCGGGCGAGGACCTCGACCCGCTGATCATGCGCGACATCGCGCGGCTGGCGAGCCAGCACGAGCGGATCGCAGAGCTGTTCACGCTGATGCGTGAGCGGCTCGGCATCGGCGTCGAAGAGGCGCTGCCGGAGGACGAGGAGGAGACGAGCGAGGAACAGCGATGATGGACACGCACTCGAACCGACCGATCATCTGGACCAGCGCCTGCGCGCTCGCGGCCGCGCTCGTCCTCTCCTCCAGCACCCTTGCCCAGGAGGGCGACGGCGCGCCGCCGAAGCCCGGCGCGCAGGAGACTCCGAAGCAGGAGGAGGCGCCGGTCAAAGAGGAGGACCCGCCGAAGAAGCCCGTCGAGGAACAGGAGAAGGACGAGACGGACCTCCGGGACCTGAACCCGTTCACCCCTCCCGGCGGCTCCGGCCCGTCCAGCGCCGACGAGCTCAAGGACCTGTTCGTGCAGGTCGAGAAGCGGCTCAACCGCGTGACCGAGCTCCTGTACGAGGCGAGCAGCGGTGACATGAAGGGCGCTGACGGGATCGGCGGCGCCGGGATCGACGAGCTCATCCGCGAAGCGGAGAGCGGCGCCGCCGGCGCGCAGTCGGGCATCGCTCGCATGCTGGAGGCGACGCGGGGCCAGTCCCAGGCGACGCTCGACGACATCGCGAAGATCCTGGAGCTCGCGGAGCAGCAGCAGTCCAGCGGCGGCGGTGGCCAGTCGTCCTCGCCGCCCCAGCCCCAGGACGGCATGCCCCAGCAGGGCCAGACGCCGTCGGGGAGCCGCAAGCAGGAGACCGGCGAGAGGCCCCCGCAGCCCGGCCAGGACCAGCAGCAGCAGGGCAAGGACCAGGAGGATCAGCAGAACGGCGACGACCCCCGCGGCAACAAGGATGCGGAGGGCGGTCCGGACGGGCCGGCGAAGGCGCCGCCCGAGGGCGAGACGGGCGACCCGTCCGCCGGTGCGGGCAACGAGGACTGGGGCGACCTCCCGATCCACCTGCGCCAGGTCTTCCAGAACGGCGTGAGCGAGGACGTCCCGCCCCGCTACCGCGACTGGGTCGACTCGTACTACAAGCGCCTCAACCGTCGCTCGGGCGGCCGCTGACGCGCACCTCCCCCCTTACGCCCCCCATGCTCTTCCGTCGAGGCTCGGCGTCGCGCGTCGTTGCGGGGCGCGTCGTTGCGGGGCGCGTCGGCGCGGCGTTCGCGTGCGCGCTCGCCGCGGGAGCTCCGCTCCTCGACCGGAACGGTGAGCGCGGCACCGCCGCGAGCAGCGCCGCGCCGCTGGAGGGCGTCGCGGCGCGCCAGGACTCGGCGGCCGCGCTCGACCTGGACCTCCTGCCCTATCCCGTCGAGGGAGACGCGGGGCGGCTGCGCGCGATCGAGCGCGGGCTGCGCTGGCTCGCGTCGCGCCAGACCGCGCGCGACGGCTCGGTCGAGGTCGGCGACGCCGAGCCCGGTCAGCGCGCACCGCTCGCCGTGACCTCGCTCTCCGCGCTCGCCTGGATGGCGGGTGGCTCGACGCCGACGCGCGGCGAGTACCAGCAGAACGTCCGACGCGCGGTCGAGTACCTGCTCGCGTGCACGCACCGCTCGGCGGACGAGTATCCGGGCTACATCCAGGACCGCGGCGATCCGATCTCGCGGACCCACGGCCACGGCCTCGCGACGCTCGCGCTGGCGCAGGCGTACACGGTCTCGCCGAGCACGCCGCTCGGGCGTCGGATCGGTGAGACGCTGAAGGTCGCGGTCCAGCGCATCGTCGTCTCCCAGGGCGCCGAGGGCGGCTGGGAGTACCACCCCTACCGCTCGATCCAGCACGAGGGCTCGGTCACCGTCTCGCTCGTTCAGGCGCTGCGCGCGGCGAACGACGTCGGCGTCCGCGTCGACCCCGAGGTGATCGAGCGCGCCGTCGACTACATCCGCCGGATCCAGGTGATGGAGGTGCCGGAGAGCGCAGAGGACGGCGAGCAGAAGACCTCGGCGCGCGCCCAGCTCGGCGGCTTCCGCTACGGCCTCGACGACCCCAAGACGTCGATCGCGCTCACGGCGGCCGGGCTCACGACGCTGCAGGCGACCGGCGTCTATTCGGGACCGCGGATCGACGAGGGGTACGACTTCATCTGGCGTCAGCTCGCGATCCGCGCCGAGGACGGGACGCTGGCGACCGATGGGTTCCCCTACTACGAGCGCTTCTACCTGAGCCAGGCGCTGTGGCACCACCGCGACACGAGCCACTACCGGCGCTGGGCGGAGCCGATCATGCGCGACCTCGTCGCGTCCCAGTCGGACAGCGGCTCGTGGGACGACGTCCGCTACGGACCGCAGGGTCGGAAGTTCATCAACCGCTACGGCGCGTCGTACGCGACGAGCTGCAACGTGCTGTTCCTGGCGATCCCGGACGACACGCTGCCGCTCTTCCACCGCTGAGGCCGCGCCGCTGCGCGGAGCACGCGCTCCTCGCGCTCCTCAGTTCCTCGCTCCATCGCCGCTGCGCGGAGCACGCGCTCCTCAGTTCCTTCGGAGCGCGAGATTCGCCTCGAAGATCGACTTCATGAGGGTGGTCTTCTGCTCGAAGAGGGTGTCCTCGCCGTCGATGCCCTGGACGGAGTCGTAGATCGATCCGACGCCGGTGTCGACGATCGGGCCCCGGCGGGCGCGGCGGAGCTCGTCCTCCGTCTCCCCGAGGAGGGTCGAGAGCTTCGCGATGCGACGCTCCAGCTGCTTGATCTCGCGCGTGTGCTCGTCGATCTGGGCCTCGCGCGCCGTCTGCTTGGCGGTGCGGACCTCGTCGAGGACGAGCTTCATCGTGCGCCGCTCCAGCGAGCGATCCGACGACTCGCCGTACATCGCGAAGAGCGTGTGCAGCCGCTCCTCGAACGCTGCGTCCTCGACGCCCTCGCCGCCCGCCTCGGCGAGCTGACGCTCGCGGTCGCTGAGGGCCGCGCGGCGCTCGCTGAGCTCCTTGCGCAGCCGGTCGAGCGTGGTCGTCGCCTGCTCCCGGACCGAGGACGCGTCCGCCGCGCCCGTGCCGAGCTCGTTGCGGGCGAGCTTCATGAACTCGTCCCGCGCGGTCGTCGACAGCGAGAGCGCCTCGTCCTCGCCGCCCTCCAGGGTCCGCTCGATCAGAGCGCGGTTGACCGCCTTCTCGATGAGCGAGGCCATCCGGTTCATGCTCACGCTGCGGACCTTCTTCACGCCGCGCTTCGCGAGCTCCTCCGGCGTCGTGGAGCGGGTCCAGCGTCGGATCGTCGCCGTCAGAGCGTCATCGTCGGGCGGGTCATCCGCCGACGGCGGCGCCAGGTCGGCCGGCGGCTGGACTGCGGCGGCGGGCACTGCGGCGGCGGGCACTGCGGCGGCGGGCACTGCGGCGGCGGGCACTGCTGCGGCGGACGCTGCGGCGGCGGACGCCGCAGCGGTGTTCACCCCTGCAGGCTCGACCGGAATGGGCTCGACCGGATCTCGAACGACCGGCGCGGGCTCCACCGCCGCAGGCGGTGCCTCGACCGGCCGCGGCGGCTCAGGTGGCGCCGGCCGGAGCGTGTACGTCGGCTGCGTGTCGATCGGGACGGGCGTGCCGTCGCCGGTCGCGCGCTCGACGTCCGCTCGGCGCTGACCTGCATTCGTAGCGGGCTCGCTCGCGCGAGCTCCGTCGTGTGACCCCCCTTCGTTGCGTTCGCCGTGTACGCCGCCGGTCCGTCGCGTCACCCGCTTCCTGCGAGTGATGCGCTTGCGACCGGGCCGGCCGTGGTCGCTGGTCGTCATCTGCCCTGGCTGTCTCCTGCCCGATGGGCGCGGACCTCGCGTCGTACACGATGCGGGAGCAAGCGGTGCGGGGATGCACGCGACGAGGCACGCCTTCGGGCTCGCGCCATGGTACCGAACGGGCCGGCGATCCAGGCATGGGCGCGACGGGCTGTCTCGATCCGACCTCCGAGGCAGCGATCGGTAGACTCCCGCGATGATCGTCGGGCTCGCCCTCGCTCACGCAGCTCTCACGCCGATGCAGGCCCAGGCCTCCGCAACGGAGCCGACCCACCTGGGCGCCTACGTGCGCACGATCGAGGGGCTCGCGCGCCCCGTCGCCGTCGCGTTCCCGCCCGCCGATGGGGACTCGGAGGTCCACGGACTCCACGTCGCGGTGCAGGGCGCCCTCCGGGGGGAGTTCGCATCTCCCCCGGGCGTCGTCGTGGTCGATGCGGCCCCCCCATCCCCGGAGGACGGCGGCGCGGACGTCCCTGTCGCCGCGACGATCGGCGTCGGCGTGCTCGAGCGGCCGACGGGCGTCGCCGTGGACGGATCGGGCGGCGTCTGGGTGACGGACGACCTCCAGCACGCCCTTTGGTACTTCCCCGCCGGGGGCGGCGCTGCGCGTCGCATCGCCGAGCGCGGGTCGGCGGGCGGCGAGCTCGTGCTCCCCGCCGACGTCGACGTCGCGCGCGACCCCGCGACGGGGAACGACCTCGTGCTGGTGGCGGACGCGGGCAACGCGCGCGCTCAGCTCCTCGACGTCGGTGCGACCGCGTGGGCGTCGATCGGCGTCGGCGTCGTGGACGAGCCGACGTCGGCGAGCTTCGCGCCCGCTCCCGACGGGACACTGCTCGTCGCCATCGCGGACGGGGCGCGGCATCGCGTCGAGGTGTTCGCGCTCGATGGGACGCACGTCGGGGGCTTCGGCGACTGGGGCGGATTCCCCTCGCTGCTGTCGACGCCGACCGGGCTCGCATCGGCCGACGGGAACGTGTTCGTCGCCGACAGCGAGAACCACCGTATCCAGGCCTTCCGCGTCGATCCCGAGGACCGACGCGTCGGCCGCCTCGCGTACCGCTTCGGCGTGCACGCGATCCGGCCCGGCGACGGCGCCGGCAGCCTGCACTACCCCAGCGACGTCGCGGTGGCGGCCGACGCGTCGGTGCTCGCGCTCACCGAGCCACTCGACGACCGAGTGCAGCTCTTCGTGCGCGCGCCGGGCGCCGAGCCCGAGGAGGATCCCCTCCGCGCGTCGATCGGGCCGCCCGCCGCGCACTTCGGTCCGCCGGTCGCGGCATCGGGGATCTACCTCGCGACGGTCTCACCGGAGAGCCACCGCGTGCAGATCCACGACCTTCGCCTGGACGAGCCGGTCCGGATCTCGGAGGCGTACGTGTACGGCGACCGGCTCGGAATGATGCGCGGGCCGAGCGCCGTCTGGCTCGGCGCGGACGGCAGGGAGCTCCTCACCCTCGATCGCGGGAACCGGCGGCTGTCGCGCGCGGTGCTCGACGTCCGCCCCGACGAGCCCCTGGCGCAGGACCCCGAGCTCGCGCAGCACACCGACGCCGTCGACCTCCGCGCGCTGACGGGAGAGCCGGCGTTCGTCCCGGGAGCGGTCGCGCGGATCCGCCGGGAGGAAGGCGACCTGGTCGCGGTGACCGATCGAGGCAGCGAGCGCATCGCATTCCTGGACGACGACCTTCAGCTCGTGAGGTTCGTCGCCTGCAGCGGCCACGGGGGCGACCCTCTCCCGGGAATCGGTGTGCGCGGGATCGACGGCATCGCGGCCACGGATCGCGGGACGCTGCTCGTCGTCGACGGCGCGGGCGGACGCGTGCTGGAGGTCGACGCCGAGGGGCGGGCGCTCGCCTCGTTCGGGGACGAGCTCTCGACGCCGTCCGGGATCGCCGCCGCCGGCGCCCGCGTCTGGGTGACGGACAGGCTGCGGGACCGGGTCGAGATCTACGACCGCGCCGACGACGGCACGTACGCGCACGTGCGCGGCTTCGGCGGTCGCGGCCTGGGACGGGCCGAGTTCCACGGGCCCCGGGGCGTCGCGATCCTGGCCGACGGACGCGTGGTCGTGCTCGACCACGGCAACCACCGCGGCCAGATCTTCGACCGCGAAGGGAACTTCGTGGGAGGATTCGGCAGTCGTCTGTACACGGCCGAACTCCGATGATCCGCCTCCTCTCGACCCTCCCGACCGCGCTGGTCGCGCTTGGCCTTGCCGCGTGCGGCGGTGCGTCGCCCGCGGAGGGTGAGGGCGACCCCGGGAGCGCGGCCGCGGCGGCCGAGGGAGAGGGCTACGGGGATCGCGCGACGTCCAGCCGCGGCACGTTCGTCGCAGAGGTCACCTCGGCGGCGCCGATCCCGCTCAACGAGCCCTTCGCCGTGCGCCTCGCGCTCGTCGATCCCGAGTCGGGGGAGCGCTTCGAGGACTACGACGAGGTCACGATCGACGCGCGGATGCCGGCGCACCAGCACGGGATGCTGCGCGACGTCGAGCTGGAGCCGTCCGCGGACGGCGCGCTCGTCGCGGAAGGCCTGCTGTTCCACATGGTCGGGCACTGGGAGATCCACGTCGACGTGCGCAGGGGCGCGCGCGTCGAGCGCGCGCAGCTCGACGTCGAGCTGGAGTTCTAGCGCTTGGGCCCCGGTCGTCGCTCCTCCCTCGCGATCGCCTTCGCGCTCTCCGGCTGGCTCTCCAGCTGCGGCGACACGGCGCCGCGTGACAGCGCGCTCGCGATCGAGGTCGACGACGGCCTGCGCGCGCGGATCGCCGCGCTGTCGCCGCTCCCCGACCTTCCGCCGGACCCGACGAACGGCTTCGCGGACGATCCGGCGGCCGCACGGCTCGGCCAGGCGCTGTTCTTCGACGGCCGCCTCTCCGGGAACGGCCGCGTGTCCTGCGCGACGTGCCACGACCCGGCGCGCGGGTTCACCGACGGCCGGACACTGGCGGTCGGGATCGCCGAGGGGACGCGCCACACACCGACCCTCTGGAACGTCGCGCACCAGCGGTGGCTGACCTGGGACGGGCGCGCGGACTCGCTCTGGATGCAGGCCCTCGACCCGATCGAGGACCCCCGCGAGATGGGCGGGTCACGCGGAGCGGTCGCGCGGCTCCTGCGGGACGACCCCGAGCTCGGCGCTGCGTACGTCGACGTCTTCGGTCCATTCCCGGGGGAGGCCGACGCGGGCGCCGCGCCCCACGCGCGGCCCGCGCGCAGCGGCGAGGCCGCGGACGGCCCGGACGCGCCCGCGG
>JBCDGE010000201.1:0-8073 GCA_038757895.1 Planctomycetota bacterium
GAACTCGCCGTTCGGAAGCTGGACGTCGACGTTCTCGCTCGTCCGCCCCACGGTCGCGATCTCGAAGTCGTGGATCGCGCCCGCCGAGTTGAGGGCCACGTGCGTGACGACGCCGCGCTCCATCAGGTCGATGACCAGCGGAGCGAGCCCGACCTTGAGGACGTGCGCCCCCATCGCCATCACGACGGGCCGGCCGGCGGCGCGGGCGCGGACGATGCGCGCGACGAGGTCCTTGAAGTGCGTCCCCGCGTAGATGTCGGGGAGAGCGTCGACGAACCCCTCGAAGCCCGCGACGGGTTCGGGGACCGAGCAGAAGTCGTCCGTCGTGACCAGGCTCGCCCGCGACTCCAGCGGATAGAGCGCGACGTCGCGCATGCGCGGAAAGGGGTGGCTCGGATCGCTCATGCGGAGGGAGGGGCCTCGGCGGACAGTGTGCCGCCCGCGGACTCCTGGGGAAAGCTCTCCGGCGCGCCGCGGAAACGGTCGTGCAGCCAGAACACCTCGCTCGGACGGTGCAGGATGAGACGCTCCAGCTCGACGTTGACGCGCGCGACGATCTCCTCCGGCGAGAGCCCCGCGAGCTCTTCCGGCTGGATGACGGCGGGCATCCTCATCTCGAAGCGCCAGTCGCGTACGGGATCGGTCCCTGGAGCGCTGTAGCAGCCGTAGAAGACGAGCGGCGCCTTGACGCGCCGGATCAGGACGCCGGCGCTTCGATCGCACGCGGCGGGGCGGCCGAAGAACGGCGCAATGATCGGCTTCTGCCGCGGGCGGTGGTCGAGCAGGATCCCGACGCTTCCCCCGGCGCGCACGGCGGCCGGCACGGCGCTCATCGCACCGTTGCGCGGGATCAGGCGCAGCCCCTGGGCCTCGCGGACGCGCTGGATCTCCCGGGCGACGAAGTCGTTGCGGGGCGCCTTGCCGATCGCGTACCCGGGCGCGTGCCCCATCCCGATCAGCGCGGGGCAGCTCGCCTCCCAGTAGCCGACGTGGGCCGTCACGAGGAGGACGCCGACGTCGTCCTCCAGGACGTCGAGGGCCTCCTGGCACGCGTGGAAGTCGTAGTGGTCGCCGAAGCGGCCGCCCATGACCCGCTTCTCGACGCCCTCCGCGACGAGCGCGACGCGCAGCAGGTGCCGCCACGCCTCGCGGACCAGCTCCTTCACCTCGGCGTCGGTCGCGTCCGGCAGCGCCGTGCGGACGTAGTCCTCCGCGGCGCGCGTATGCCGGCGATCGAACGTCCGGCCGGCCGCGGCGACGAGGCGGACGAGGCCTTCGCGGAGGATGCGCGGGAGGCGGAGGACCGAGGACTGTGCGGCGCGCAGCGCCCAGTACTGCATCCGGTGCGAGAGCCCGCGGAACCGCTCGTCCCCGAACGGCGGCACGTCGACGTCCCACCCGTCCGGCGGCACCACGAGGCGCCGGTCGTCGAACGCCCGGACGCGCTCCAGCGCGGGTTCGGCCGGACGGTCCGGCGCGGCGATCGACGTCTCACCCATGCAGCCCCTCGTGGATCGAACCCCGCTCCCGGGCGGCGCGCGAAGCGGGCAGCGTATCCAACAGGGCGTCGAGAATCGCGCGGCCGCGCGTGACCTCCATCTCGACGTCCAGGACGAGGAACGACGGAGGAGAGACCCCGGGGTCCATCCCGACGAGGCGCGCGGCGTCCTTGGCCGTCGTCAGGGCCGGTCGGTCCGCGGCGAGGCCGTCGAGGTCGCCGCGTGCGAACGAGTAGTGGTCGGAGAACGCCCGGTGTCCGGCGACGTCGGCGCCGAGGGAGCGGACGGTCCCCTCGAACGCGCCCGGGTTGCCGATTCCGCTGAAGAGGTCGACCTCCAGGCCGTCGAGGTGCGACAGCGGGAGTTCTTCCTCGGTCTCGCCCTCGATCCGCCGTACGCGGGTCGGGACGTGGTTCGCGCGCAGCACGGGCACGCCGGGCGCCTCGGCAGTGATCGTGCGCTCCAGGGCCTCGACCTCGGACGCTTCGACGGCGTCGGTCCGGGTCAGGACGACGGCGCTCGCCCGCCGCAGCCCGCTCAGGGGCTCGCGCACGAGCCCGCGCGGCAGCATGGCGCGCACCGGAGCGCCGCCGCCCGAGGGCGCCGGCAGCCCGAACGGGCGGAGCGCGTCGACGAGTACGAGGTCGACGTCGCGCGCGAGACGCCGGTGCTGGAACCCGTCGTCCAGCAGCACCGCGTCCACGCCGTGGTCGGCGAGCCGCGTCGCCGCCGCCACTCGGTCCCGGTCCTGGACGTGCGGCACGTCCGGAAGCAGCGACGCCAGCATCCGCGCCTCGTCGTTCGGCCCGTCGTCGGTCGAGCCGTAGCCGCGCGAGACGATGCCCGGGCGCAGCCCGCGGCGCCCGAGCTCCCGCGCGAGCCAGACGATCATGGGCGTCTTGCCGGTGCCGCCGGCCGAGACGTTCCCCACCCCCACGACGGGCACGTCGACGTCGTACGACGGGAGCAGCCGGCGGTCGTAGAGCCAGCCGCGCAGGCGGGCGATACCGCCGAACAGGGCGGCCGGGATCCGCAGGAGCTCGACCCATCCCCCGCGCTCGGCGAGGGCGACATCGGGGCGGCGCGGCACGAAAACGGCCCGAGGGCCGGCAGAGGGTCAGAGCGTCGGCGGCGGCGCCTGGCTCTCCTCGTCCGGGATCAGCTCGATCAGGCCGCGCTCCATCTCCAGGAAGGCGATCTTGATCGGGTTGCTCTCGCGCGTCTCGATCAGGGGCGAAGCGCCGCGGATCAGCTCACGCACGCGCTTCTGGAGGAGCGCGGTCTTGTGGAAGGAGCCCTGGACGGACTGCTGGAGGCGCTGCGGAAGGGTCAGATCCATGGGTCGCTCTGGCTCCGGAGGATCCGGAGGCGGTGGGCCAAGCGGGGGAGCGTAGCTCCGGTCCACGCGGGGGGACACGCCAGAAGCCCGGAATCCGGCCCCTGGCGCCCGAGAAGAGCCGCTAACGCGGGATCAGAGAGGAATATTGCCGTGCTTACGTACCGGCCGCTCTTCCCGCTTCGTCCGCAGCAGCTCCAGCGACCGGATGAGGTACGGCCGCGTCTTCGAGGCCTCGATCACGTCGTCGACGAACCCGCGGGCGGCCGCCCGGTACGGGTTGTTGAAGGTCTCGTCGTACTCGTCGGCGCGCTGCTTCTCGACGGCCGCCGGATCGTCCGCCGCCATGATCTCGCGCCGGTGGATGATCTTCGCGGCGCCGGCCGCCCCCATCACCGCGACCATCGCGCCCGGCCAGGCGATGTTGACGTCCGCGCGGACGTGCTTGGACGCCATGACGTCGTACGCGCCGCCGTAGGCCTTGCGCGTGATGACGGTCAAGAGCGGCACGGTCGCCTCGCAGTAGGCGAAGAGCAGCTTGGCGCCGCGGCGGATGATCCCGCCGTGCTCCTGATCGGTCCCCGGCAGGAACCCCGGCACGTCCTCGAACGTGACGATCGGGATGTTGAACGAGTCGCAGAAGCGGATGAACCGCGCGCCCTTCTCGCTCGACTCGCTGTCGAGGCATCCGGCGAGCACCGCCGGCTGGTTGGCGACGATGCCGACGACGCGCCCGCCGAGGCGCGCGAACCCGACGAGCATGTTCTGCGCCCAGCCCTCCTGGACCTCCAGCCACGAGCCCTCGTCGACGACGCGCTCGATGACCTGGCGCATGTCGTACGGCTTCTGAGGATCGCGCGGCACGATCGTGTCGAGCGCGGCGTCCTCGCGGTCCGCGGGGTCGTCGGTCGGGACGTACGGCGGCTCCTCCGCGTTGTTGAGCGGCAGGTACGACAGCAGCTTGCGCAGCAGCAGCAGGCAGCTCTTGTCGTCGGGGGTCGCGAAGTGCGCGACGCCGGACTTCGAGTTGTGCACCGACGCGCCGCCGAGGTCCTCGCTCGTCACCTCCTCGTGCGTCACCGTCTTGACGACGTCGGGCCCGGTGATGTGCATGTACGAGTTGCCCTCGACCATCGCGACGAAATCGGTCAGGGCCGGGCTGTACACCGCGCCACCGGCGCACGGGCCGAGGATGCCGGAGAGCTGCGGGACGACGCCGGAGGCCTGCGTGTTGCGCCAGAAGATCTCGGCGTAGCCGCCGAGGCTCGACACGCCCTCCTGGATCCGCGCACCGCCGGAGTCGTTGAGCCCGATGACGGGGACGCCGACCTTCAGCGCCAGATCCATCACCTTGCAGATCTTCTCCGCGTGGGTCTCGGACAGGCTGCCGCCGAAGACGGTGAAGTCCTGGCTGAAGAGGTAGACAGGCCGTCCGTCGATGCGCGCGTGACCGGTGACGACGCCGTCGCCGAGGATCTTCTGATCCTCCATGCCGAAGTCCGTGCAGCGGTGCGTGACGAAGCGGTCGAGCTCGGTGAACGAGCCCTCGTCGACGAGGAAGTCGACGCGCTCGCGCGCGGTCATCTTGCCCTTGGCGTGCTGCGCGGCGATGCGCTTCTCGCCCCCGCCCACGAGGCTCTCTTCACGAGCCTGACGGAGGCGGTCGACGGGATCGGGGGCGGAGCTCTCCGAGGCGGGCTCGGTGCCGGAGTGAATGGTCATCGGCGGGGCGACGTGGGTGGTGCGTGCGCGCGTGCGCGGCGGTCAGGCGGCCGGGTCCTCGACGAGCTCCATGAGCACGCCGCCGGTCGACCTGGGGTGAACGAAGGCGATCCGCGTCCCGTGGGAGCCGTCGCGGGGGGCGTCGTCGATCATCGCGACGCCGGCGGCGACGAGGGTGTCGATCGCGCGGGCGACGTCGGCGACGCGCCAGGCGAGGTGGTGGATCCCGGACCGGCCGCCGGCGCGCTCCAGGAACTTGGAGATCGGGCTGTCGTCGGCCGCGGGCTCGACGAGCTCGATCCGCTGCTCCCCCGCCAGGACGACCAGGACGTCGACCTTCTGGTCGTCGACCCGCTCGACCTCGGAGGCGGCGAGGCCGAGGGCGTCCACGTAGACGGCCCGGGCCGCCTCGATCGAGGGCACGGCGATGGCGACGTGGTGCAGGCTCAGGACGACGGGCGCGAGCTGGGCCGGGGGGGTCGGTGTGGGCACGGCGAGGGGCGGGGACGAAGGATTTCGCGCCCAGGTGAGAATGGTCGCGGGCGACCATGGTAACTGCCCTTCCGTGGTGGCTCGGGCCGCCGCGGTCCCGAAAACCGGCCCCCTCCGTCCCCAAGGAGATCGACGGGCCACGCGCCGGCAATGGCGCGCCCCCCCCGTCGCCTCCGCTCGCCCCTTCGCGAGCCGGCGGACCTGGTCCCTTCCTGCCGGACCCATGACCCGCAAGATCGCCCTCCTCCTCCTCGCCGTCGCCGTGATCCTCGCGACGCTTCGGCTGGTCCTCACGAGCGGAAACGACGCACCGAGCCCCCAGGACGTCTCCGTCGAGCGGAACGACGCGGGTGCTCGCGCGACCGGCGAGAGCGCCGATCTGGCGCTCGTGGGCGGGCCCGACCAGTCGACGCGTGAGGCGTCCGCCGTGCCCTCGCCCGCGAGCACCGACGTCGCTCCCCAGGCCGCCGTGGACGACGGCGTCGAGCGCCGACGGCTGGTCGTCCGCGTCGAGATGAACGACGGCGGCACGCCGCCGGACGAGCTCGAGGTGTTCGCGCTCGAGCGCGGCGTCCCGGGAGGTGTCCTCGCCAACGCTGTGTCCTCGACGCCCGCACCGCCGTCCGCCGACGGGCCTTCGGTCTTCGACGAGCTCGACGACCCCCGGAACGAACGCGTCGCGGTCCTGTCCGCCGTGCTCGCCCGCGCCACGGTGACGGGCGACGTCGACGACGGCTGGACTGCGCTCCTCGAGATCCCCGCCGCCAACCGACGGGTCTTCGTGCACGCCTACGGCGATGGAGCGTTCACCTTCCGCGCGACGGAGGTCTTCCAGGACTCCGAGGTGATCACTCTTCGACCCGGCCGGGGCGCGAGCCTCCGGGTCGCGGTCGGCCTCGGCGACGACGCCAGAGGCGCACGCCTCGACGAGACCCGGGCGCGACTCGGGGTGTCCGCCGACGCCGCGACGCTGATGGCGATGGGCGCTACCGCGGCGGCCGAGTTCGGCGTCTCGGTCGACCTCGACGATGCCGGCGTGGCGACGTTCGCGACCGTGCCCGCGGGCGTCGAGCTGCGCCTGCGACTGTCCAACGACGGATTCGCGGCGATCGAAGAGACTGTCCCGGCGCTCGAGCACGGCGAGACGCGTGAGCTCGAACTCACCGCGTCGCGCGGCGCGACCATCCGCGGCCGCGTCGTGGACGACGAGGGCCTCCCCATCGGCGGCGCGAAGGTCACCGGAGCCCGGCCGGGGCGGATGTTCGGTTTCGACGACTCGAAGGTGACCGAGGCGACCTCGGCGGAGGACGGCACGTTCTCATTGGAGCGCCTGCCGGACGGCGTCGCGATCGTCCGCGCCGACTCGGAGACCGCGCTGCAGAGCAGCCGCCTCCGCGTGTCGATCGAGGACGGACGCGACGCCGAGGGCGTCGAGATCGTCCTCGAGAAGGGCAAGGCGATCTCGGGGATCGCGCGCTTCGCCAGCGGCGTGGTCGCTGCAGGGATCGACGTCCGCGCGCGGTTCGACGTCTCGCACATCGCAGGTCCGAGCGGCATGGCCGCAACGCGTGGCATCGAAGCGAGCGCCACGACGGACGGCGAGGGGCGCTTCCGCCTCACGGGCCTTGGCAACGGACCGTTCTCGGTACGCGCGAGCGGCTCCCCCGGCTCCGACGACGCGACGGAGTGGCTCGCGCGCTTGGACGGTGTCCGCCCCGGTGCCGAGAACCTCGCGCTGGAGCTGCACCCGCCGCTGCAGGTCGCAGGGCTCGTCCGCGACGAGGCCGGGACCCCGCTCGCCAGTGTCGACGTCCTCGCATCGCGCGTCGTCCCCGGGAGCATGGGCGACATGCGGCTCGACTGGCGCGGCACGACGACCGACGAAGAGGGACGGTTCACGGTCGAGGGCGTCGTCACGGGCAACTGGGCCCTGTCGGTCGCCACGCTGGAGTACGTGACGCTGGAGGACGTCCATCTGGACGTCGACGGCCCCGTCGACGACGCGTCGCTCGTCGCCGTGCGGACCGGGACGATCCGAGGCCGGGTCGTCGGTCCCGACGGTTCGCCGCTCGAGGGCGCCCGCGTGGAGCAGCGCGCGGACCGGCCGGACTGGATGGCAGCGCTCTCGCGCGAGGTCGAGACGGCTCGCACGAGGAGCAACGACGACGGGACCTTCCTGCTCCTCGGCGTGCGCCCCGGCAAGGTCGTTGTCGCAGCGACGTCGGACGAGCTGAGCCCGGCGCAGACCGACGCCCTGGACGTCGATCCCGGAGGAACCCTGGAGGACGTCGAGCTGCGGCTCATGAACGGCGGTGCCATCGAGGGCATCGTGTTCGAGGACGACGGCAGCCCGGCCTCCGGACGCGTCGTCCAGGTGCAATCCCCCACCCTCGCGGTCATGCGCCCGGTGTCGACCGGTGACGACGGGACGTTCGAGATCCGGGGTCTCCCCGCCGGGTCCTACCAGCTCGTCGCGATGGATCCGTCGACCGACATGTCGGGCGACATGGACGCGGGCGGGATCGCGAGCATGCTCGAGTCGATCGACATGGCGACGGCCGACGTCGTCGAAGGCGAGACCGTGATCGTCTACATCGGCGCACCGCCGGCCGACCCGGTCGAAGTCAGCGGCCGCGTCGAGCAGGGCGGCGAGCCCTTCACCGGCGCGATGGTCGTGTGGATGCCCGCCTCGGAGTCGATGTACGAGCGGATGAAGATGACCACAACCGACGAGGACGGGAACTACCGCCTCACGCTCGACGAGCCGGGTGACTACATGGTCAGCGTCGCGCGCATGGGCGGTTCGACGGGGCAGCAGGAGACCGTCGAGTTCAGCGAGTCGATCCCGGACGACACGGCCGAGTTCGAGCGCGACTTCGAGGTGCCCGGCGGCACGATCGCCGGTCGCGGGGGCGGGGCCCGCGGCCGGCCGGTGCCCGGCGCCCGGCGCACGAAGAAGGCGCCGGGGGCCATGCGCAGCGCCCCTAGCGTCGGCGGCAGCTACGGCGCGGGGGCGCCCGGCGC
>JBCDGE010000202.1:0-7922 GCA_038757895.1 Planctomycetota bacterium
CGCGGGGCCGGTACCGCTCGAAGCGGGGCGGCGCTCGCGCGCGCGTCCCCCTCGACGCGCTCGACGAGCCGGCCGAGCCCGGGGCCGACGCCGCGCTCGACCTCCTGGAGCTGGACGGCGCGCTGGAGTCGCTCGCGGAGCGCTCGCCGCGCCAGGCGCAGCTCGTCGAGCTGCGGTTCTTCGGCGGCCTGACGATGCCCGAGGTCGCGCGTGCGCTCGACGTGTCGCTCACGACCGCCGAGCGCGAGTGGCGCGTGGCGCGCGCCTGGCTCTTGACGAGCGTCGATCGCTGAATCGGGCGAAGGGGCCGCGGCGGAATCGTCGCGAACGGGTCAAGACCCGGGAGAGCCCATGAGCCGCGCCCTGACCGCCTTCTTCTGCCTCGCCTTCGTGACCTTCGCGGTCGCCCTCGCCCTGCTGCTCGGAGCGCCGGGCACCGCCCATGCGCCGGTCGCCTGCACGGCCCCCGCGGAGCGCTCGGAGCGCGCCGCCGCGATCGAGCGGCTGGCGGCCCGATCGAGCGCCGCGGTGGACCGGATCGTCCTCGGCGTGCTGCAGGACGAGCAGGACGCCGAGCTGCGCCTGAGCGCCGTCGTCGGGCTCGGGCGCCGGCGCCGCGCGGCGGACGGCACCGACGACCTCCTGCGCCACTGCGCGGAGCACGACGCGAGCGCCGAGCTCCGTGCGCTCGCGCGGTCCCTCCTGGAGGACCGCGCGGCAGGAGTCACTGCAGCGTCACCGAGACGACGTCGCTGAAGTTCGACGTCGTCTGAGGGTTCGCGTCCCGGTACCAGAACTGGAACGACCACGTCTCCCCCGCCGAGGCCGAGAACGCGCCACCGAGGCGCGGCAGGTTCGCGAGGTCGATCGGGAGCGCGACGACGCCGCTCGTCCCCGAGCTGCCCACCTGCGTGACGTGACGTCCGATGGATCCGCCGAGGCACAGATTGCCCTGGCTCCCGCCGGGGGTCGCGGCGAAGCCGAGCGTGTCCGAGTTGATCGGGTAGCCGACGGTGCCGGTCGGCAGATCGACGACGCGGAGCGTGAGATCGTTCGTCGCCGCCGACGCGCTGCCCGTCAGGTGCAGGGTGGCGGGCACGCCCGTCGAGTTCGGCGACTGGCCCGCGCACGAGCGCGCGCCGAGGCCCGCGTCGATCCGGAACGCGCCGTCGCTGACGCTCTCCCAGACTCCGCCGTGCGAGCCGTTCATGCGAACGAGGATGCGCGCGTCAGACGTCGGGAGGTCGGGGACCGTCCAGTCGTACGCGTGGTACGAGCCGACGGCCTCGTCGCCGGGCGGGAGCCCCAGCGCGATCGGCACGAACGGACCACCGGTTCCGTTCGTCGAGTAGAGAACGTCCCAGCCGGCGAGGCCGTGGGCGATCGTGACGGTCCACTCGATCGTCACGCGCTCGCCGACCTGGAACACCTCGCCGCCGTCCGGGGCGAGCACATCGTTGTGTGCGAGGGCGGCGGGTGCGAAGGCGAGGGGCGCGGTCAGCGCGACGAGGAGAGCGGGAAGGGGAGACCGCAGTCGCATGTTGAGTTCCTGCCGGGCGACGCGCGGGGTTCGATTGCGTCCGCCGGGCATTCGCACGCTAGGCCCTCCCCCATGACCGGCGGATCATGAAGCCCCTGCAGGCCCCGTCAGGGCCGCCCGTGCCCCGGGCGAGGGGTCAACCGCACTTGAAGACCTGGCTGCCGAACGCGCGTACGGCGGCGTAGTAGATCGGCACGAACGGCGCGGTCCAGATCGACGCCTCGTCGGCCATGTTGCTCAGGAACTGCGCGTCGCACTCGCTCTGCGATCGCCCGGTGATGTTGCAGCTCAGGTAGCACGCATCGTGCTTGCAGCACGCGATCGGGAACAGCTCCGGCGACCACGTGCAGTAGTCCTGGCGGATGGGCGGAGCGCACGGATCGACGACGCCCGACCTCGGGCCCGACCCGTCGCGCTGGGTGAGCAGCGATACGAGTCCGCCGAACGCCACGAGCGCCTGCTCCTGTCCGAGGCCGACGCCGCGGTTGGTCGGGCTCTGCGCGCGCAGGAAGTTGCCGCGCACCGTCGGGTCCGCGCAGCGCAGGAGGAACGAGCACTCCTGCTCGCCGATCCGGCGCTCGAAGTCACCCTCGTCGCCGCGGTTGAACTCCTCCGGCAGGCGACCGAGCAGCATGAGCGAGTCCTCGACGAACTGCCGGCGGCCGAGGTCGTACACGCCAGAGATCAGTTCTCTCCCGTCCTGGTTCCAGATCGCCACGAAGGCGGTCCTGTCACCCGGCAGGTGACCAGGGCTTCCGTGCACGCCCGCGATCTCGGGGCGCATGGTGACGGGGTAGTCGCGCGGGTCCGAGCTGTAGCCCGGTCCAGCGCAGGCGGACGCGACGAGGCAGGCGAGGAGGGCGAGGCGGAACATGATCATGTTGTAGCCGCGCTCCGCCAGGCCCGCTGGACGCGGCACGGGCCGGATTGCAACGCGGATCGGAATCGACCACGTCGCGCGGGGACCCGTCACGATCCGAGACGTCGGGCGACGATCTGAGACGACGGCGTCGCCCGTGGCCCGCCGCGCGGCCTCAGCGGCCCGACGTCAGCGACGCAGCGCCGCGCCTTTCTGTTCAAGAGTCCGCTCCAGGCGGCCCAGGAACTTCTGCGCGTCCTTGTCATTCAGCGTCTTCGTGTCGGACTGCAGGACGACGTGGTACGCGAGCGACTTCTTGCCCTCGCCCAGCGACTCGCCGCGGAAGACGTCGAACAGCTCCACCTCGGCGACCGCGCCCTTGCCGGCGGCCTCGATGGCCGCGCCGAGCTCCGACGCAGGCAGCGTGTCGGGTGCGACGCACGCGACGTCGACCTTGACGCTGGGGAAACGCGGCAGCGGGCGGTACGCGGCCGGGGCCGGCGGCGCGGCGAGGAGCGCATCGACGTCGAGCACGGCGACGGCGACGTCGGTCGCGAGTTCGCCCTCCAGGCCGAGCGCGACGGCGACGCCGGGCTCCAGCGCCGCGACGAAGCCGGCGACCGGACCGTCCTCGCTCCAGCGCCCCTCGACCTGACGGACGGGGTGCAGCGTCGGTGACGGGGCGGACGCCGGCGACCAGCAGGGCGTTGCGACGCCCACCGCGTGGATGAGGTCGTCGCAGACCGCGCGCAGGTGCGCGTACGCGCCGTCGTCGAAGCGCGCGTCCGCGCCGGGACGCGGCAGACCGACGACGAGCGCGATCTGGTGCACCTCGCCCGGCGCGCCGTCCTCGCCGGCGTTCTCGGGGCGATAGCCCTTGCCGACCTCGAAGAGTCGCGCGACGCCGCGCTCGCGGCGCGCGCCCTCGACTAGACCGAGCAGCGACGGCAGCACGTCCCGGCGGATCCGAGCGAGGTCGGGAGCCACGGGGTTCTGGGCGACGACGAACGGGCCCTGGTCGGCGTTCGAGTTCGCGAGCAGGTCGTCGGCCTGGAACGAGTACGACAGGACCTGGTGGAACCTGGCCGCGCCAGCGAGCCGATCCTCGGCGGCGCGCACGAGCGCGCGACGGCGGTCGAACGGCGGCGGCACGACCGCACCGACGAGCGGCGCCTCCGGCACGCTCCCGTAGCGGTGGATCCGGCCCACCTCCTCGACGAGGTCGCGCTCCATGGTCAGGTCCTTGGTCGCGCGCGCCGCGGGGATCGCGACGTCGAAGCCGCCCTCGGCCGGCGTCGGCGCGAGGTCGAGGCGCGTGAGGATCGACGCGATCGCGTCGTCCGCGAGTTCGACGCCGAGGTCACGGCGCACGACGTCGGTCCGGAGCCGGATCGTCCTGCTCGGGTCGCTCCAGTCCCCGTCGTCCGAAAGAGCGGCGGGGAACGTCACGCCCGGCTGGAGCGCCTGCAGCAGATGCGCGTAGTGCGCGGCGGCCTGGACGGGGAACGTCGGGTCGAGCGTCTTCTCGAAGCGCGCGGACGAGTCCGTGCGGTGCGCGAGGCGCGCCGACGTGCGGCGCACGGTGGTCGCGTCGAACGTCGCGCACTCCAGGAGCAGGCGCGACGTGCCCTCGACGACCTTGGAGCCCTCGCCCCCCATCACGCCGGCGAGCGCGACGGGCTGCTCCCCGGAGGTGATCAGGAGGTCGGACTCCTCCAGACCGCGGTCCTCGCCGTCGAGCGTCGTCATCCGCTCGCCCGCGCGGGCGCGGCGCACGACGATCCCGCCCGCGTCGAGCCGGTCGCGGTCGAAGGCGTGGTTGGGCTGCCCGAGGTCGAGCATCACGAAGTTCGACAGGTCGACGAACAGGTCGAGCGGCCGCTGGCCCACTGCGAGCAGGAGCGCGCGGAGCCAGTCCGGCGACGGGCCGTTCGCGGCGCCGTCGATCGAGAGGCCGAGGTAGCGGCTGCACGCCGCGTCCTCGACGCGCACCGGGAACGGCGCGCCCGAGCCGAGCTCGGGCAGCGTCAGGTCGAGCCGCCAGAGCTCGCGCTCGTAGATCGCCGCGACCTCGCCCGCGATCCCGCGGTGGCCCCAGAGGTCCGGGCGGTGCGTGAGCGACTTGTTGTCGATCTCGATCACCCAGTCTTCCATGTCGAGCGCCTGCGCGACCGGCTCGCCGATCGCCGGCGCGACGCCGTCCTTCTCGGGCAGGACCCAGATGCCGTCGTGCTCGTCACCGAGGTCGAGCTCGCGGACGGAACAGATCATCCCGCGCGACTCGACGCCTCGGATCTTGCTCTTCTTGATCTTGAAGTCGCCCGGCAGGACGGTGCCGATCGTCGCGACCGCGACGCGCTGGCCCGGGCCGACGTTCGGCGCGCCGCAGACGATCTGGAGCGGCTCGCCGCTGCCGACGTCGACGGTGCACACGCCGAGCTTGTCGGCGTCAGGGTGCTGGACGCGTTCGAGGACGTGGCCGACGGTGACGTCGGAGAGGTGCGGTGCGAAGCGCTCGACGCCCTCGACCTCACAGGTCGACAGCGTCAGGTCCTCGGCGAGCTGGCGGGCGGTGATCCCGTCGAGGTCGACGTGGCGGCCGAGCCACTTGATCGAGACGAACATGGTTCCGGGTCTCCAGGTCTCTCAGAACTGCTCGAGGAAGCGGACGTCGCCGCCGAGGAGGTGGCGGACGTCGTCGATGCCGTAGCGCAGCATCACGAGACGCGACAGTCCGAGGCCGAACGCGAAGCCCCCCCACCGCTCGGGGTCGAGGCCGCCCGCCCGGAGGACGTTCGGGTGGACGAGGCCGCAGGGCAGGAGCTCGATCCAGGTCGTGCGCTTGCACACGCTGCAGCCGTCCTTGCAGAACGGACAGCGCGCATCGAGCTCGAAGCCGGGCTCGACGAACGGGAAGTATCCGGGGCGCAGTCGCACCTCGATGTCCTTCTTGAAGATGCCGCGCAGCAGCGTCTTCATCGCGCCGATCAGGTGCCCGACCGAGACGTTCTCGTCGATCACGAGGCCCTCCATCTGGTGGAAGGTGTGCTCGTGGCTCGCGTCGGTCGTCTCCTGGCGGAAGACCTTGCCGGGGACGATCGCGCGGAACGGCGGCTCCAGGCGCTCCATCGCGCGGACCTGGACGGGGCTCGTGTGCGTGCGCAGGAGCAGCGTCGCCTTCGAGCCCGGGCTGTCGCAGTAGAAGGTGTCCTGCGAGTCCCGCGCGGGGTGGTCCGCGGGGATGTTGAGCTTCTCGAAGTTGTACTCGTCGAGTTCGACCTCGGGCCCGTCGAGGACGCGGTAGCCCATCGACGTGAACAGGTCCTCCAGCTCACGCGTCACCTGGGTGACGGGGTGCAGGGTCCCGCGCTCCTGGCGGGGCGGCGGGAGCGTCGGGTCGAAGTCGTCGGCGCGCCGCTCGGCGTCGAGCGCGGCACGGCCGAGCTCGGCCTCGCGCTCCTCGATGGCGGCGAGCACCGCCTGCTTGAGCTGGTTCGCGCTCTGCCCGGCGCCCTTGCGCTCCTCGGGCGGCAGGGTCGGGATCGCCTTCAGGAGCGACGCGACGACGCCGTCCTTGCCGACGAACTCGCGCTCGATCGCGCGGAGCGCGGCGACCTCGGGGGCGGCGGCGATGCGCTCGCGCGCGTCGGTGAGGATCTGGGTGGTCTCGGTCACGGGAGTCCGGGCCAGGTGGCGCTGGGAGCGTGGGCAGGAATGCCCACGCGAGCGCGCATCTTCGTCAGAAGATGCGCCAGAGGCATCATCAGGGCCTGGGCAGATTACGCTCCAGCGATTTCTGCCCAGGCTCTGAGGCGGCGGCTCGTGAACGACACCGGGCCGCCCTCGACGGCGATCGTCGGAGGCGGCCCGGTGCGATGCTCGCGTCAAGTCGCGGTCACGCGCGGACGGCTTTCGCCTCCTCGACGAGGGTGTCGAAGGCCGCCGGGTCGTGGATCGCGAGCTCGGAGAGCTGCTTGCGGTTCAGCTCGATGCCGGCGCCCTTGAGCCCGGCGATGAACTGGCTGTAGGTCATCCCGCGCATCCGGGTCGCCGCGTTGATGCGGACGATCCACAGGCGACGGAACTGGCGCTTCTTCTGGCGCCGGTCGCGGTAGCTGTAGGCCCAGGCCCGGACGACGGACTCGCGGACGGTCCGCCAGAGCTTGCTCCGGCCTCCGCGGTAGCCCTTGGCCTGCTTGAACCAGCGAACTTTCTTCTGGTGGCGCGGGGCGCCGTAGGTCACACGCACCATGGCTCAGCCCTTGGACATCATCCGCTTGAGGAGGTACGCCCAGGTCCCTTCGATGACGATGTGCCTGCGCTTGTTGCGCTTCGTCTTCGCGTCCTTCGGGGCGTGCTGGTGGCCGCGACGGGGCTTGCTGCACTTCAGCTTCCCCGACTTGGTGGTGCGGAACCGCTTCTTGACGGCTCCCTTCGACTTCATCTTCGGCACGGTTCGTGTCCTCGGTCGGGGCGTCCCGCGGGGCGGGGCGCCGGCCTGGAGACCCCGGTCGTCGGCGGTGCCACGCCACTCACGGGGGTCGGGCCGCCTGGGCGGTCCGAACTTCTGGGCGAGGAGAATAGCGACTCCGAGCCCCAGGGGGCCCGTATCGGGCCGGAATCGGGCCCGGAAACGGCCTCGTCCCGGGCGATCGGGCTCCCGGGCGCCGGTCAGTCGGTCGGCAGCTGGTACTCCAGCGGTCCCCCGATGCCCAGGTCCAGGCCAAGGGCCATCCAGGTCAAGAGGAGGATCGTCCACACGATCGAGAAGACGATCGTGTACGGGAGCATCGTCGAGATCAGCGTGCCCATCCCCGCCTTCGGCGCCACCTGGCGCATGAAGACCAGGACGATGACGAGGTAGGCGTTGAGCGGCGTGATCGTGTTGGAGACCGAGTCGCCGATCCGGTACGCGGCCTGCGTCAGCTCGGGCGAGATACCGACGAGCATGAACATCGGGATGAAGATCGGCGCGAACATCGCGTACTTCGCGCTCATCGACCCGACGAACAGGTTGAAGAGGATCGTCACGCCGATGAAGGCGACGACGAGGATCTCCTTGGACATCTCGGCCTTGCCGAGCGCCTGACCGCCCGAGAGGGCGACCATCCGGTCGAGCCCCGAGTACTTGAAGCACTCGATGAACTGGGCCGCGAAGAACGACAGGACGATGATCGGCGCCATGGCGGCGATCGACTCGACGAGCATCTTCGTCGCGTCCTTGTCGTTCCTGATCTTGCCCATCCGGACGCCGTAGACGACCGACGGGACGGTGAAGCTGACGAACAGGAGCGGCACGATCGCCTCGACCCAGCGGTCGAACAGCGCTCCCTTGCCGTTCAGCGCCCAGCCGGGGATCCCGACGGCGAGCCCGATCCCGAGGAACACGACTGCGAGCGCTCCGAGCGCCCACACGAGCGCGGACTTCTCGTCGTCGCGGACGCGCTGGTTCTCCAGGTCGGCGGCGCTGACCTCGACGGGCCCGCCGTCCTCCGGCGGGAGCTTGCTCAGGCGCTTCTCGAC
>JBCDGE010000203.1:0-7780 GCA_038757895.1 Planctomycetota bacterium
CAGCTTGGTGTGAGTGCCCAGGGACAAAATGCAGCGACCGTCCAACAGGAAATTGCTCAACGTTCATCAGCGGTGATCGAGCTATTAAAATCGCAAAATGTTGATAAGCTTCAAACGACGGGCATTCGGCTAAATCCGCGCGAGCGCCGCCGGCCGGCACATCACTGGAATCGGATCGCGAGGCCGTTCGTGAAGTTCGACACGGCCGTCCCGCCGATCGAGTCGCGGTACCACGCCTGGAACCGCCAGGTCTGACCCGCCATGACGGCGACGACGACGTCGGGCGTGAGGCTCGCGAGGTAGTAGCCCGCGGCGTTCGCGGGCAGGTCGACCGAGCGGAGCTGCACCCGGTTCAGCGCGACGCGGTCGGAGCCGAACGCGGTCGTGGTCGCCACGGCGCCCGTCGAGTTCGGGAAGCTCGCGCACTCGTCGTCTCCGATCGTGCCGAGGGCCACGTTCGGGAACCACACGAGACCCTCGAGTCCGCCCGTCGTCGCGACGAGGTCGATGTCTCCGTCGCGGTCGAAGTTGCCGCGCTCCAGGTCGACGAGGAGCTCGTCGAACGTGCCGTCGCCTTGGTTCGGCACCAGCACGAGTTCCGCGGGATCCGTCGACTCGACGAATGCGACGACATCCGCGTCGCCGTCGAGGTCGCCGATCGCGGAAGAGACGAGGTAGGGCGCTCCCTGTGCCGTGATTTGGCGGACCGAATCGAAGGCGCCTCCGCCCAGCCCTTCGAAGTACGCGAGGCCGAAGACCGAGGTGATGCCGAAGCTGCCCGACCTTCGAACTGGGGCGAGAGGAGCGCCGTGGCAGGGGCGCTCAGGAGCAGGAGGGCTGCGAGCATTCTCAGGGGGGGGCGAGGGGGCGGGCCACGTGAGAGGCTGACGCAGCGAGCTCCATGACGCCCAGGAGACCGATCCAGGTGTCCCGAAGAGCGCGCCTCCCTGTTGCACCGGGGATCGCGCCAGAGGGTGGGGCCGGGGCCCTTTGTCGCCCGTGACGAGTTCCCGAACGTACGGAACCGAGCGAGGTCGGGGAGCCACCCGGCCCCTTGCGAGCGTTGGAAGCCTGCGAGCAGAGGACCGCCCGAGGGAGGCCGTCAGGCGGCCTCCATGGACAATACGTCGCGGTCATCTGGAGGTTTCTGAATTCCGGAAAATCTGCTCTTCCGGGGCTGCGTGGCCCGACTTGGCTGCCGGGCATGGGGCCGGGGGCTGACGCGTCCCCCGCGGAGGGCTCAATCGAACTGGATCGCGAGCCCGTTCGAGAAGTTTGACACCGCGGCGCCGCCCACCGCATCGCGGTACCACGCCTGGAAGCGCCACGTCTCACCCGCAGCGACCGACACGAAGCCCGTCGGCTGGGGGACGGCGGTCAGGTCGATGTTCAGCGCGAACGCGCCGTCGAGGCCGGAGCTCAGGATCTGTCCCGGACCGACGTAGCGGCCGACCGATCCGCCCAGGCAGAGCACGCCGAGGCTCCCGCCCGCGCCGACGACGTTGTCCGGCGTCAGGCTCGCGAGGTAGTAGCCCGCGCTCAGCACCGGCAGGTCCGCCGAGCGGAGCTGCACGCGGTTCGTCGCGACGCTCGTCGAGCCGAAGGCGGTGGTCGTCGCCACGCTGCCGGTCGAGTTCGGCAGGCTCGTGCACTCGACCTCTCCGATCGGCGCCAGCGCGAGGTTCGGGAGGTAGACGACCCCGCCCGGCCCGTCGGTGCTCGCGGCGGTGTCGACATCGCCGTCGGAGTCGAAGTCGCCCTGCTCCAGTCGGCGGAACCGCTCCGGCAGGACCGCGGCGACCGTCGCCGACTCGAACGTCCCGTCGCCGCGGTTCTCCCACTGGCGAAGCTCTTCGATCGCGCCGCTGAAGTTCTCCGCGGCGTGCAGGTCCGGGGCGCCGTCGAGGTCCGCGTCGAACACCAGGAGGTCGCCGAGGTCGGGCCCGTCCGGCTCGATGACCGCCTCCGCTTCGAACGTGCCGCCACCGAGGTTGCGGTACCACGTGAGCGACGGCGCTTCGAGCTGGCCGACGCCGATGGGGTCGAGACGCCCGTCGCCGTCGAGGTCTGCGACCTCGATCCCGGTGAAGCTCTGTGCGAGGGTGCGGGGCCGCAGCTCCACTCGAGGTCCGAACGTCGCGCCGCCGAGGCCGCGCAGGAAGACGATCGAGCCCGTGTTGGCCGGGATCGACGGCTCGATCGTCGCCGCAACGAGGTCCGGGATGCCGTCGCCGTCCAGGTCGGCGAATCGGAACGAACCGCCGAACACGACGCTCAGGCCGCCTACCGAAAGCGTCGTGAGCGGCGCGACCGGAGCGAGGCCCGTCGGGGTCTGCTCGAACCACAGGATCGTGCCGCCGCCGTTGAACTCCGCCAGCGCGATGTCGTCGTCGCCGTCGCCGTCCACGTCGGCGACGCGGAAGGCCCAGTGCTGGCTGCCGGCGAGCTCCTGCGCCACCACGAGAGAGCCGTCGCCCGGGTTCTCCAGCAGCACGAGGTCGAGATCCGGGAGCGTGGCCGCGACGGCGTCCATGTCGCCGTCCGAGTCCAGATCTCCGGTCTGGATCCCGAAGTAGCTGCCGCTCGGCTGGAGGATGGTCTCGATCTCCTGGAGCCCGTCAGGGCTCCCGAAGCTCGCGTACACCTTCGGCGTGACCACAGGTGTCGCGACCGCGGTACCGACGAGATCGATCGTGCCGTCTCCGTCCATGTCGGCCGCCGCCAGGCCCGCCGTCGTGCTGGCGATCGTCGTGAACTCCTGCGTCGGTTCGAGGACGAGACCGTTCCCGGTGCTCACGTTGCGGACCGAGTCGAGCCGGCCCGTACCGCAAGCGGTCACGATGTCGGGAATGCCGTCCCCGTCCACGTCGCCCTCGACGATGTCCCTGAAGTTGCACGGAGCGAGACCGGGGAGCTCCTGCTGCGGCGCGAACGCAGTGGCGCCGCCGAGGTTCTCGAACCACACGCCGCCGTTGAGCCCCTGGAGCGACATCACGTCCACGTCGCCGTCCCGGTCGAGGTCGACCGCGCGGACGGCCGAGATCTGACCGCTGGCCGTCGCGATCGTCTGGACGGGGCCGAAGACGCCGCCACCCAGGTTCGGGCTCCACTCGATCCGCGCGCTGCTGTTCAGGAGGACGTCGAGCGTCCCGTCGCCGTCGAGGTCGACGACCAGGCGCGGGCCCGTCAGGAGCACGCCGGGAAGCGGGAACGGCCCCGCGAAGGGAACGGAGCCGTCGTTCCGGTACCAGCTCGGCGACGTCGACTCGGGGTTCGCGACGAGGTCCGGATCTCCGTCCCCGTCGAGGTCACCCGCCGCGAACTCGCGCGCCGGAGTCCCGAGGGAGTC
This sequence comes from Planctomycetota bacterium, assembly GCA_038757895.1. Classification (GTDB taxonomy): domain Bacteria; phylum Planctomycetota; class UBA1135; order UBA1135; genus Saltatorellus. Next base: position 3,350 of record JBCDGE010000203.1, read on the forward strand.
GACGTCGGCGGGCGCCGCGAAGGCCCCGCCGCCGAGGCTCTCGACGAGGACGAACGAGCCTGCCGTCGCGGGGAAGAGGGTCTGGGATCCGAAGACGACGTCGTCGTCGCCGTCGCCGTCCCAGTCGAAGAGCAGGAGGCTGGGCGTGAACCCGGGCACGACCGCGACGTCGACCGGCGGGTCGAACGTGCCGTCCCCGCGGTTCGCGAAGAACACGATGCGCTGATCGGTGCCGCCGGTGTCGAAGCTGGCGACGACGTCCGCGTCGCCGTCACCGTCGACGTCACCGGACGCGGTGGACTGGAAGCCGGAAGAGGACGTCGACGCGATCGTCCCGAGGTCGGCGAAGCCCCCCGTCCCGTCCCCGCGGAGCCAGTGGATGGTCGCCGCGCCGGCGGCGCCACCCGGCGTCGAGGAGAGCCTGAGGTCGAGGACGGAGTCACCGTCGAGGTCGATCAACTCCAGCTGTCCGGGCCGCTCGACGGCGTTGGAAAGCTGGACGGCGGGTCCGAACTGCGGGAGGAGGGGCGTCGCCGTGGGCGCGGCGAACGCGAGCAGTGCTACGAGCATGAAGTGGGTCGGTGGATGGAAATCGACGCCGGGGATCCGAGCGCGCGGTCGACGTCGACTGCGCCGCTCGGACCCGGCTCGACCGCTCCAGGTGTTCTGGGTTACGGGATCTGGTGCGAGGTGGACCTGAAACGGTGCGGGGACCGCGCGCTTCCGCTCGATCGCAGTGGCGCGGCGCCAGGTCGCGCCACGGCGCCCGGCAGCCGCGCGCGGCCCACGGGATACCCGCCCGGGGGTCGAAGAACCGGCCTGGAGGGCCGATGGAGAGGGGCCTCCGGCCGAACGGGCCGGGGCCCGTTCTGGTAACCTAGTCCGCCGTTTTGCCCGCCCGTATGACGAGTCTCGACCCCCAGACGCCCGCCCAGAGCGCCCCCGAGGCCGCCTCCGGCCCCGCCGAGGGGCCGGCCCAGGGACGGAGCGCCAAGCCGCGCCGGACCCGCGAGCCCAAGCCGCGCTGGCTGAAGGTCCCGCTCCCGGGAGGGGAGGGGTACTCGAAGCTCAAGACGCTGACCAAGGACCTCAAGCTCAACACGGTCTGCGAGGAGGCCCGCTGCCCCAACATCGGGGAGTGCTGGAAGGGCGACCACGCGACCATGACGATCATGGTCCTCGGGGACGAGTGCACCCGCCGGTGCCGGTTCTGCGCGGTCAAGACGGTCGACCGAGCCGCCCCGCCCGACCCCGACGAGCCCGAGCACGTCGGCCGCGCGGTGGGGGAGATGGACCTCGAGTACGTGGTCATCACCAGCGTCGACCGCGACGACCTGTCCGACGGCGGGTCGGGCCACTACGCCGAGTGCATTCGCTCGGTCCGCGAGCACGCGGAGCGCACGATCGTCGAGGTGCTGATCCCCGACTACGTCGACGCGAACCTGGAGACGCTCATGGCGGCGCGCCCCGACGTGCTCGCCCACAACGTCGAGGTCGTCCCCCGGCTCCAGCGCAAGATCCGCGACCCGCGGTGCAGCTACGACCGCTCGCTCGACGTCCTGCGCCAGGCCAAGGTGCACGACCCCGAGGTCTTCACCAAGTCGTCGCTGATGGTCGGCCTCGGCGAGTCCCACGAGGAGCTCGTCGACGCCATCGGCCGCCTGCGCGACGCCGGCGTCGACTTCCTGACCCTCGGCCAGTACCTGCGACCGTCCCCGAACCACGCGCCCGTGCGCGAGTACCTCACGCCCGAGCGCTTCCGCGAACTGGAGATCGAGGCCCGCGCGATAGGCTTCCTCTACGTCGCCTCGGGTCCCCTCGTCCGCTCCAGCTACAAGGCGGGCGAGTTCTTCGCGACGCGGCTGATCCAGGGCCGACGCCGTCTGGCGGCCGCGGAGAAGTCCTGAAGGCTCCGATCCTCTCCAGCGACATGACCGACATGCTCACCGTGATCGAGCCCGACGGGGCGACCAAGAAGGGCTTCGACGCCGGGCTCTCCGACGACGAGCTCCTGCACTGCTACCGCACGATGCTGCTCGTGCGCTCGTTCGACGAGATCTGCCTGAAGCTGCAGCGCGCCGGACGCATCGGGTTCTCGATCCCCAACCGCGGCATCGAGGCGACCCAGGTCGGCGCCGCGAGCGCGCTCCGGAAGTCGGACTGGATCTTCCCGAGCTACCGCGACTTCGGGATGGCTCTGTTCCACGACGTCCCCGCCGTCGAGATGATGCACAACATGTTCGGCAACGCGGAGGACTCCGCGAAGGGCCGACAGATGCCGGTGCACTTCTCGTTCGTCGAGCCGATCCACTTCTACAGCATCAGCTCGCCGATCGGCACGCACCTGCCGCACGCCGTCGGCGCCGCGTACGCGTCGAAGATGCGCGGCGAGGACACCGTGCACCTCGTCAGCTTCGGCGACGGCGGCACGTCGAGCCTCGGCTTCCACAGCGGCATGAACTTCGCCGCCGTGTGGAAGGCGCCCGTCGTCTTCCTGTGCCAGAACAACGGCTACGCGATCTCGTGCCCCTCGGACGAGCAGACGGCGAGCGACGGCTACGCGATCAAGGCCGAGGCGTACGGCATGCCGCACACGACGGTGGACGGGAACGACCTGTTCGCCGTGCGCCAGGCGGTGCTCGACGCCGCCGCGCACGCCCGCTCCGGCGGCGGCCCGACGATGATCGAGGCGGTCACGTTCCGCATGGGCGGCCACTCGACCTCCGACGACCCGACCAAGTACGTCCCGGCCGAGCTCGTCGAGGAGTGGGAGAAGAAGGACCCGGTCGAGCGCTTCCGCCGCTTCCTGGAGAAGCGCGGGATCTGGAACCAGGAGCTCGAGGACTCGATGCGCAAGAACACCCTCGCCGAGATCGACGCGGCCGCCAAGGCCGCCGAGGCGACCGCGAAGCCGGGCCTCGAGACGATCTTCAGCGACGTGTACGAGGAGGTCCCCGCGCACATCCGCGCCCAGGGCGAGTTCCTCTTCGACCTCTCCAAGCGCCGCGGCGAAGCGGCGGACGGCGACGGCGAATTCCCCCTCTGAGAAGCGCGCAGACCCCCCGAGCACTGACACCCACGGCGCTTCTCAGTCGTTCATGGCTCGTCCGTTGACGCGGACGAAGCGGTGCGAAAGAGAGCCAACACGAAGCACAAATGGCGAACCTGACTCTCATCCAGGCGGTCAACGACGGCCTCAAGACCGCGATGAAGGCGGACGACTCGGTCGTCGTCTTCGGCGAGGACGTCGGCCCCAAGGGCGGCGTGTTCCTCGCGACCGAGGGCCTGACGAACGACTTCGGCGCCGACCGCTGCTTCGACACGCCGCTGTCGGAGGACGGGATCATCGGCACCGCCGTCGGCATGGCCATGAACGGCCTGCGGCCGGTCGCGGAGATCCAGTTCCAGGACTTCATCTTCCCCGCGTTCGACCAGATCGTCAGCGAGGCGGCAAAGCTCCGGTACCGCTCCGGCGGCCAGTACACCGCGCCCATGGTCATCCGCACGCCGTACGGCGGCGGCATCCGCGGCGGCCTGTACCACAGCCAGTCGGGCGAGGCGTACTTCGCGCACACCGCCGGCCTCAAGGTCGTCATCCCGTCGACGCCGCACGACGCCAAGGGCCTCCTGCTGTCGTCGATCCAGGACCCCGACCCGGTGCTCTTCATGGAGCCCAAGGCCCTCTACCGCTCGGTGAAGGGCGAGGTGCCGGAGGGCGACTACACCGTCGACCTCTCGACGCTCCGCACCGTCCGCGAGGGCCGCGACGTCACCGTGTACTGCTACGGCGCGATGGTCCCCGTCGTCGAGAAGGCCGCGGAGCAGGCCAGGGAGCAGCGGGGCATCGACTGCCTCGTCGTCGACCTGCGCACGCTGCTTCCGCTCGACGAGGAGGGCGTCCTGGAGGCCGCCAAGCAGACCGGCCGCGTCGTCGTCGTGCACGAGGCGCCGCGCTTCTGCGGCTACGGCGCCGAGATCAGCGCGCTCATCGCCGAGCACTGCATCGAGTACATGGAAGCGCCCGTGAAGCGCGTCACCGGCTTCGACACGCCGTTCCCGAACACTCTCGAGCACCACTACCTCCCCGACGACCGCCGCGTGCTCGACGCGATCGAGGCCGTGTACGACTTCTGATCCCGACGGATCCCAAGCCTACCTCTCCAGCACACCCCCAATGATCGAGTTCAAGCTGCCCGACATCGGCGAAGGCATCGCCGAGGGCGAGATCGTCCAGTGGCTCGTCTCCGAAGGCACGACCGTCGAGGAGCACCAGCCGGTCGTCGAGGTGATGACCGACAAGGCCACCGTCGAGGTCCCCGCGCCCGCCGCGGGCGTCGTCACCAAGCACCTCGTCGGTGAGGGCGACACCGTCCCCGTCGGCGACGTGATCTTCCACCTCGACGACGGCGCCGCAGGCGGTGCCGCGCCCGC
>JBCDGE010000204.1:0-7557 GCA_038757895.1 Planctomycetota bacterium
GACCAGATCCGTCGGTCGCGCCCCCGCGCCCAGGCCTCGTAGACGAACCCCGCGGCGACGAGGGAGGCGAGGACGATCAGGAACGTGGTCACGGGTGAGCGGAGTGGAAGCGGCCGCGCATCTTACCGCGCCGGACCCGCCCCGTTTCGCTGGACCGGGCGGGGTCTCTCGTGGATCGGGAAGACGTGCGCGGCGTCAATAGTTCTTCGCGAACAGGACGCGCTGGGCGCTCACGTTGCCCGTCTTGATGCAGGCTCCGGGCTCCGCCGCGGGGCCCTGCCCCTCCAGCGGAATGCAGCGGATCGTGGCCTTCGTGGCCTCCTTGATCGCGAGCTCGGTCTCGGTCGTGCCGTCCCAGTGGGCGTACACGAACTTGCTCATCCCGCCTTCGAAGACGGAGACGAAGTCGTCCCACGTGTCGACGAGGACGGTGTTCTCCTCGCGCATCGCCAGCGCGCGGTCGAAGAGCTGGCCCTGGAAGGCGTCGAGGCGGCGGCCGATCTCGACGCCGAGGTCGCTCCAGCCGAGCGTCTCCTTGACGGGCCGGCCGCGCTCGTCCTTCTCGGCGAGGCGCATCTTCGACATCACGGCCTGCTGCTCCAGGTCGCGCGGGCCGATCTCGAGTCGGATCGGGACGCCCTTGCGCTCCCACTCGTAGTACTTCGCGCCCGGCTTCATGCCGTCGCGCGCGTCGACCTCGACCACGAGGCCGTCGTCGCGGAGCGATCCGGCGATCCGGTCCGCCGCCTCCATGACGGCGGCGCGCTCCTCGTCCTTGCGGTAGATCGGGACGATCACGACGTGGATCGGCGCGAGGCGCGGCGGCAGCACGAGGCCGTCGTCGTCGGAGTGCGCCATGATCAGCGCGCCGACCATGCGCGTGGAGAGACCCCACGAGGTCTGCCAGACGTACTCGCGCTCGCCTTCGGCGTTCTGGAACGTGACGTCGAACGCCTTGCCGAAGTTCTGTCCGAGGTCGTGGCTCGTGCCGGACTGCAGCGCCTTGCCGTCCTGCATCATCGCCTCGATGGTCAGCGTCTCCAGAGCGCCGGCGAAGCGCTCGTGCGCGCTCTTGATCCCCTGGACGACCGGCATCGCCATGACCTCGTGCGCGAAGTCGCGGTAGACGTCGAGCATCCGCTGGACCTCCTCCTTCGCCTCGTCGTGGGTCGCGTGCGCGGTGTGTCCCTCCTGCCAGAAGAACTCCCCGGTGCGCAGGAAGAGGCGCGTGCGCAGCTCCCACCGCATCACGTTCGCCCACTGGTTGATGAGCAGCGGGAGGTCGCGGTGCGAGTCGATCCACTTCGCGAAGAAGTGGCCGATGATCGTCTCGGAGGTCGGCCGGATGACGTACGGCTCCTCCAGCTCCTTGCCGCCCGCGTGCGTGACGACGGCGAGCTCGGGCGCGAAGCCCTCGACGTGCTCGGCCTCCTTCTCGATGAAGCTCATCGGGATCAGGAGCGGGAACGCGGCGTTGCGGTGCCCCGTCGCCTTGAATCGACGGTCCAGGTCCGCCTGCATCGACTCCCAGATGGCGTAGCCGTGCGGCTTGATGACCATGCAGCCCTTGACCACGCCCGCCGGCTCGGCGAGCTCGGCGTGCTGGATGACGTCCTGGTACCACTGCGCGTAGTCGTCCGCGCGGGGCGTGATCTTGGCCTCGGCCACGGTGCGTTCTCCTGGTCGGTGCGGTCCGGCGGCGGTGTCCCGGGGCAGGACCCGACCGTTCGGGACCGCCCGCCGGGACCTCTTCGGACCGGTGCGAGCCGACGAGCGTAGCGGCCGGCGAGGGATGGGGGGAAGGGCCCGGGGAGGATCCGCGCGCGTGGCTTAGACTCCCCGGCGCCCGCGCCGAACGCGGCCGTCGCCATGGCCGACCGACTGGCGACCGACGGGCGACCCACACCATGACCGACACGAGCCTCTCGATCTCGCCCGAGATGACGATGGAGGAGATCCTCTCCATCGCCCCGGCCGCCCAGCGGGCCCTGTTCCAGCGCTACCACGTCGGCGGCTGCTCCGCCTGCGGGTTCCAGCCGTCGGACACGCTTGCCCAGGTGGCCAAGGACCACAACATCCTCGACATCAAGGACATGATCGAGACGATCGTCCGGGCCGAGACGCTCGACCGCGAGCGCCAGATGTCGCCGGACGACGTGCGGGCGCGGCTCGCGAGCGGCGACGACCTCTCGTTCATCGACGTGCGCACCCCGGACGAGGCGCAGCTCCCGTCGGCCGACGGCTCGGAGGCGCTCGACTACGACGCGTCCGACAAGTACATGTCGCTGCCGAAGGACCGTCAGATCGTCTTCATCTGCGCGAACGGCGACCGCAGCCTCGACGTCGCGAGCTACTTCATGGGCCACGGCTTCGAGAACGTCTTCGCGGTCCGCGGCGGCCTCGAGGCCTGGCACGGCGCCCCCGCATAGGGCGGCTCGGGCGTCGTCTCGCGTCAGAGCCCCAGGTCGACCCAGGCCTCGTCGAGGCCCTCGATCGCGATCAGGCCCGAGCCGGCGCGCAGCATCACCGTGCGTCGCTCGTCCTCGAACGTCAGCACCACCTGCAGCCCGGTGAGCGGCCGGCCCGTCGGGTCGAACGCGATGCTGTCGTTCGCTCCGGCCAGGAGGGACGTGATCTCGACGCCGCGGAAGACGGCGTCGAGCGAGTACTCCCGCACGAAGGGGCCGTTGCCGTACGGCGACAGCAGCGGCTCGCCGGCCGAGTCGGTCGCGCGGTACGTGTGGCGGCCCAGGTCGAAGCGGATCTCGAGCTGCTCCTCGTACAGCGCCGCGCGGTTCTGGACCTCGCGCAGGTCGCGGGCGAGCAGCCGCGCCGCGTTGTCGAGCGTGACCGCCGGACGCGAGAAGTAGGCGGGGATCCCGATGCTCGCCATTACCGACAGCACCACGAGCACGAGCAGCAGCTCGAAGATCGTGAACGCGCTCTGGCCGCCGGAACGGACGGCGCGCGCGTGGAGAAGCGAGGTGGGGACTCTCACAGGTCCATCCACCGCGCAGCGTCCGTCGCGTCGTCCTCGATCGTCGGCGGCACGTCCAGCCACACCGCGCCGCTGTCGAGGTCGTAGACCCACCCCGCGGTCCCGTCCGTCCACGCCTCGCGCTCGACGCCCGCGCCGCCGCTCACGATCCGGACGTCGGTGCGCCCGTTGAGCGGGTTCTCCGGCACGCCGGCGAGGAGCGGGCGATCGCCCGCGAGCAGGTCCGCTGCGAGGGCCTCGATGCGGCTTCCCTCGCCGCGTCCCTCATTGGGCCCCACGCCCGCCGCGCCGGGCCAGCGCCCGTGCATCCGTCGGAAGTCCTCGATCGCGCCCCGGAGCTCCGTGACCGCGGAGCGCGCGTTGAGCGCGAGGTTCGCGTCGGCCCCGCTCGACGGGTCGCGTCGGATCGGAAGGGCCACGATCGCCAGCGCCACCGCCAGGGAACACGCCACGCCGCAGGTCCGCGCCGAGGCACGTACGAAGGACGGGCGAGCACGCGTGGGGCGAGGCTCGGTTCGAGACACGGGAGGGCGGGACGACATCGGGCACCCGACGCGAGAGGGGCGTCTGGTGGATCGGCGTCCGCTCCTGCCCGTCTTGAGGGCTCCCGGGCGGTCAGTCGCTCCGGGCCGTGGCTTCCAGCACCTTGACCAGCGCCTCGGGGGTCACCGGCTTGGAGAGGCACGTGACGTCCGCGAACGCCTCCGGGATCTCCCGTGCGGCGTCGTGTCCCGTCAGGAACACGAAGGGGATGTCTCGTTCCAGGAGAACGGTGGCGACGGGGATCGAGGTCTCCGACCCCAGGTCGAGGTCGAGGACTGCGGTCGAGAACCGCTGGTCGGTCGCGACGGGGAGAGCTTCTGCGTTGGATCCGAACGGACCGACGACCTTCCAGCCGAAGGTCGTGAGTGCAAACGTGATCGATTCGGCGAGGACCGCGTTGTCCTCGAGCACGAGGACGGATCGATCGGGCATGAAACCACCTGCGTAAGAGAAACCACGAGGATTGCGATGGGGGCCGAAGCGACTACGGACGCGGTTCGGCCCGGGCTCTCGGTGCGGGGAGCCGGAGGTTCTTCCGTGGAGGAAGCGGTGAACGGGTGTCACCCCTACCTCCGTGGATGGTGTACCGAAGGTGTCCCAATTCTGGGAATGGAAGATCGCGAATCGCCGGGTAGTCTTCCGCGCACCGCGGACGCGGACGGATGACGAACGCCTCACGAGCGACTGCGAACGAGAAACGCCTGGGAGGACGGGTGACTCGGGACCTCGTCGTGCTCTTCGCGATCGCGGCGGTCGTCAAGCTGTTCGTGCTCTCGATGCCGCCGGAGGAGATCTCCCCCGGCGGCCTTCCGCAGCACGAGGAGTGGCGCCGCGGCATGTCGGCGCGTGAGTGGAGCATCGGGCCGCTACTCGGCGCGCTCGACTACCAGCAGGGGCACTTCCAGGGCGGCACGCTGCTGACGATCGCGCTGAGCGCCTTGAGCTTCGGGCTCTTCGGTGATTCGCCGCTCACGATGCGGCTGCCCAACCTGCTGTACGACCTGGCGACGATCGGGTTCCTCTACCTCTTCGTGCGCCGGATCGCATCGCGTCGCGCTGCCTGGATCGCCGGGCTCCTCGCCGCCGTTCCGTCCCCGGGCTATGCGATGGTCGGCGCGGTCGCGTGGGCGTCGCACGTCGAGGCCAACGCGTTCGCGATGGCGCTGCTGTGGTTCTGGACGCGGCACGTCTTCGACGGGCGCGACGGGCCATGGCGCGCGTTCCTGCTCGGTGTCCTCGCCGGTGCGTCGCTCTGGTTCCATTACGGACTCCTCATCTGGCTCGTCCTGATGCTCCTCGCGGAGGTCGCGCGCGATCGCCGCGCGTGGATCCGTCCTGCGATGGGCGCGCGGATCGCCGGCGTCGCGGTCGGGCTGGCCCCGTGGTGGGCCTACAACGTGACGCACGGATGGACCGGGCTGGGCGTCTACGGCAAGTCGGCCTCGGCGCACTTCCAGACATCGTCGGCCGAGGTCTCCGAGACGATCACGCGCCTCGTGTCGCACTTCCTCCCGCACTCGGCGTACCTGCCGGAGTGGGGCGGCGTCGGCCCGGCGCTGGAGCTCCTGCTGCTCGCGCTCGCGGTCACCGCGTGGCTCTCGCTCGCGGTCGGAGCGGTCCGCGCGCTCACTCGCGACCGAGAGGTCAGGCCCGAGCTCGTCGTCGCCGCTTACCCGCTGCTGTGGAGCGTCCTCTACGTCTTCGGCACCTTCCACGGGCAGGACTGGTGGGTGAGCGGGTACCGCTACATGCTCCCGCTCCATCCGATCGCGTGGATCTCCGCCGGCGTGCTGCTGGCGCGGGCGCCACGGCGGACGGGGAACGTCGTGCTGGCGAGTCTCCTCGCTCTCTTCGCCGTCGGGACGGCGCACTACCTGCGCCCGGACCACGCGCGGATCAACGCGACCGCGCCGGGGCACAACACCGAGAGCATCGGGCGCTTCCTCTTCCTGCGCGCGGGCGAGGAGCCCGACGCCCTCGTCGGCGCGATGGAGCGCGCGGTCGCCGAGCGCGATCCGCTGGAGGCCGACGTCGTGCTGTTCACGCTCGGCAACTGCCTGCTCTTCGCCGCGACCGTGACGCCGTCGCCCGACGAGGGCGACCCCGCGCGGCGCGCCGCGATCGAGGAGCGCACCGCGCGGCATCGCGCGTCGCTCGACGCGCTGCGGCAGGCCGCCCCGCCGCGCTACGCGCCCTACTTCGACGCCCTGCGGTCCGGCGAGCGGGCGTGGAAGTGGCCGGATCGAGACAGGTTCTGGAGCCAGTGGGACCGGCGGGGTGAGCCCCGGCCCGAGGGCGCCTACGCACATTGACCCAGGGCTTCGCCGCGATGGCCGTAGGGCCGCCGGTGGCCCTCTCGGGGCTGCGCAAGCGGGGTAGACTCAGAGCCAGGGCAGAAAGCGCTGGAGCGTACTCTGCCCAGGCCCTGATGACGTCTCTGGCGCATCCTCTGACGAGGATGCGCGTTCGCGTGGGCAATTGCTGCCCACGCTCTCAGCCGTACGGCGCGTACCGCGCCGCCTTCCCGGGATGAACAAAGAGGTCCTCGACGACGCGTCGCGATCCCGCAGGGTCGGTCTCCGAACGCGAGTCCACTTCTCCATGTACTCGAACCCCGCGGGGTTCCGGCTGCTGCAGGCCCAGCGGCGCCTCGCGCGTCCGTTCGAGCTGCGACGGCGGCGGCGCGCCGCGGCCGACCTGATCGCGCGCGTGAAGGACCCGCTGCGCATCGATCCCGAGCTCGGCTACCGCTGGATCGAGCCCGGTGAGCTGCAGGGGATCGACGCGCTGGTCGACTCGTGCACCGACGCGATCGACGACGCGCGGCCGCACGTCGAACGCCTCGTCGAGGCTGCCCCGGGTCGCTTCCGGATCGCGTTCGACTTCCTCGGCGACGACCGCGTGCACGACCGGCCTGAGCTCGTGGACGCGATGGTCTCGGACGAACTGCTCGCGTGCGCGTCGGACTACCTCGGCGCTGTGCCGGTGCTGCGCCGCGTCGCGATCGGCTACTCCCCCGGACAGGTCGACACCGACCACGCCTGGGCGGGCAGCCAGCTCTTCCACTACGACGGTGAGGACGACCGCCAGGTGAAGATGTTCGTCCTGTTGACGGACGTCGAGGACGAGCGTCACGGGCCGCTGACGTTCCTGTCGGCGGCGGCGTCGAAGCGCGTGAGCCGCGCGCTCGGCGACCGCCCCGAGGGTCCGATCGGCTCCTACATGCGCGCCGGCCCGTACACGGACGAGCAGGTCCGCCAGCACGCGTCGCCGGACGAGTTCCTGAAGATGACGGGCAAGCGCGGGCGCGTGCTGCTGCTCGACACGTGCGCGACGCTGCACCAGGGAAGCCGCGTCCACCACGGGCACGAGCGGATCGTGTTCATGGGCGTCTTGCAGCGGTATCACCTCGTGCACGCCACGCCCTACAACTGGTTCGACGCGAGCCGCCACGAGCCCGGGACGGTCCAGCGCCTCGCGCTGACGCCGCCCGACCCGCGGCCGCGGAACTTCTTCTTCCCGGACCCGCTCGACCCGGACGCCGCGACCGTCCGGCGCGGGGCCGGATGATCGCGCGTTCGCTCGCAGCGGAAAGGCGCGTTGTCGCGCTCCAGTCCGGGCGATTCGCGCGCTAGGTTCCGCACGTGACGACCACGCTCGACCCCCAGGCCCAGCCGCGCTTCGCCTCGCTCGAGGAGGCGAAGGCCTGCCTCGCCGACCACCCCGTCTATCGCTCGCTGTCGACGGCGGACGACCTGCGGCGCTTCATGGAGCATCACGTCGTGTGCGTGCTCGACTTCATGTCGCTGGTGAAGAGCCTGCAGCGCGACCTGACGTCGGTGGGGCCGGTCTGGGTGCCACCCGCCGACCCCGAGGCGGCGCGCTTCATCAACGAGATCGTGCTCGACGAGGAGTCCGACGCCGCCTTCGGTGACCGCCCGGCCAGCCACTTCGAGTGGTACCTCGCCGCGATGGACCAGGTCGGCGCGGACACGGGTCCGATCCGCGACGTCGTC
>JBCDGE010000205.1:0-7473 GCA_038757895.1 Planctomycetota bacterium
GCCCTGCCGTCGAAGGACATCGCCGGACGCGGCTTCGCCGGGGTCTACGTCCAGGGCGGCCACCAGTACGGCCTCTGGCAGGGCGGAGCCTAGTGGTGTGAGCCGAAAGTTCGCGCCAGATGTGCGCGCCCGAGCCGCCCATGCCGCGTTGGCGCTCACTGAACGGAGCGACTGCTACGCCACGTTCGCGCCGCCTTGCCTGGACGACACGGACACACGCCAGCGGCAAGGAACTTCCGAACCAGGACACTAGGCGGCTCACCGACCGTCAGATCGCGCGGGCGGCCCCCCGGGGTGAGCGCATCACGCGACCTCCAGCGCATGCACGGGCTCCGCGGCCGCACGAATTCCGGCAGAGTTCCCGCGAGAAACCGCCCGCACCAGCGCCACGGCACACACGGCCCCGATCACCAGCTCGGCCACCGCCGCCTGGACGAGCCCGGGGTGCGGCATGCCGTCGAGGCCGAAGCCGACGAGCCGCGACGCGCCGTAGGCCAGGTACACGGCGGTCGCGATCGCGAGCGAGGCGGTGGTGAACGAGCGCACGAACGCGCCGATCAGCATCATCCCGCCGAGCACCGCGAGTGCGCCGCCGGGCGCGCGGACCTCGCTCAAGAGGCTCGGGTCGCCGGCGAGGTCGATGCCGTGCGTCGCGTGGAACTGTGCGGGCGTGGCGAGGATCGAGGCTCCGATGCCGGCCGCGATGAGGCCGCTGACGACGAGGAGGATGCGCTGGGTCTTGGTGATCCGTTGCACGGCGAGGTTCGGGTGAGGCGTGGTGATGTGGTCGTGGGTTCGGTGGGAGTGGTCGATCGGGGGGCGACGGCCGGTCTTGCCCGAGGCAGCGATGACGAGGGTGGGAAGTTGCTTCTGCATGGTCGGTCTCCTGAGGTGGCTGGGTTTGGTGTGCCTGGTCGCCCCGCGGCGCCGAGGGGAACATCTGCGATCCGAATGGGACGCGCCATGCCACTGCGTCTCTCGATATATGCAGAGCGTCCACGGCGCTGGACGATCGGCTACCCCTGGTCGATACTCCGTGCATGGACCACTCGAGCGAGCTCCCCCGGCCCGCCGACCCTCTCGGCGAGGCGCTGCACCTGCTCCGGCTCACCGGCTGCCTCTACGGGAGGTCCGAGCTGACGGCCCCCTGGGGCGTCGACGTCCCGGCCCTGGAGGGGCACATGATGTTCCACATCGTCACGTCGGGACGGTGCTGGCTGGAGATCGACGGGAGCGAGCCGCAGCTGCTCGAGCGCGGAAGCCTCGTGCTGGTCCCCCACGGTCTGGGGCACCACCTGGTCGACGAGCGTGGCCGCGCAGTGACGCCGTTCTTCGAGTTGCCGGTCGAGCAGGTGACCGAGCGCTACGAACGGCTCAGGTGGGGCGGCGGCGGTGAGGCATGCCACCTGATCTGCGTCGTCGTGCGGTTCGACCACGCGGCCGCCGAGCGGATCGTCGACGCGATGCCGCCGGTGCTGCACCTCGACGCGTGGGACGGAGGGGACGACCGATGGCTGTCCGACACGCTGCGCTTCATCGCGCGCGAGGCCGAGGCCCTGCGACCGGGCGGCGAGACCGTGATCACGCGCCTCGCGGACATCCTCGTCATCCAGATGGTGCGCCACTGGATCGAGACGGAGAGCGAGGTCGACACCGGCTGGCTGGCTGCGCTCCGGGACGACCACCTCGGACGCGCGATCTCCGCGATCCACCGCCAGCCCGGCGAGGACTGGACCGTCGAGTCGCTCGCGCGGAGGGCGGCGATGTCGCGCTCCGCCTTCGCCGCGCGGTTCACCGAGGTCGTCGGCGAGCCGGCGATGCGGTATCTGACGCGCTGGCGGCTGCAGCTCGCGCGGGCCGCGCTCCGCGAGTCCTCGGAGCCGCTCGGTGTCGTGGCGGAGCGCTTCGGATACCGCTCGGAGGCCTCGTTCTGCAGGGCGTTCAAGCGCGAGTTCGGGGTCTCACCCGGAGCCGATCGACGGGTCGGGCCGCCGGCGATGGTGCCGGCGTGAGCCGCAGCCGGCCCCATGGACGCGTGAACTCCGAGCTCACCATCGCCCTGCACGTCCTCGGCTTCCTCACCTCGAGGGACGGCGAGCCGCTGACGTCCGAGGTCCTGGCGCACACTTACGGCACGAGCCCGGTGGTCGTGCGGCGGGTCCTCGTGAAGCTCCAGCGCGCGGGTCTGATCGAATCCCGTCGCGGGGTCGGCGGCGGCAGCGTGCTGGCCCGTGCGCCCGAGGAGATCAACCTGCGCGAGGCCTACGACGCGATCGCAGCCGACGATGCGCTGCTGCCCCGCCACCCGGGCGACGGCGCTCCGGGCGTCGCTCCGATCGTCGCCGGGTACGTGAACGAGCTTCTCGAGGACGCGGAGGAGGCCCTGATGGCGCGCCTGGAGGACGTCACCGTCGCCCAGATGGATCGCGTCCTCGGAGGACGAATCCGCCGCGCCCGCGGATGCAGCCCGCGCGACGCCCGACGCACCTGACGCACTCCCCCACAGCGCGCATGAGGTCGCCACAATTAGCAACCACTTAAGTTACATATTGATCCATCGCCGACCGCACGGCTCCTGCTCAACGACGCTCCGTCCCGCACAGCCCGATGACCGACTCGCACGCCCAGCGCTCGCACTGGCTCCTTCGTCTCTCCGCCGTCCTCTGGATCGTGTGGGGACTCGTGCACGTCTTCGCGGGCGTGATCACGCTCGTGAAGATCTCTGCCGGAGAGGACGCCAAGGCGATCCACGGCATCACGTCGAGGGTCGACCTCGCGACGCTCCAGATCGACTACCCGCCGGCCGCGATGGCGATCCTCTCGCAGCACGGGTTCAACCTCGCGTGGTTCGGGGTCGTGACGTTCCTGTGCGCATTCTGGGTCTGGCGCGGCCAGCGGCTCGCGGTGTACCTGGCGGCGCTGGTCGGCGGGCTGGCCGACCTCGGGTACTTCCTCTACATCGACCTCGGCGGGTATGCGACGCCGCCGGGACCGCAGATGACGTACATCTGTGCCGCGGCGATCCTGACCGGCCTCGCGGGACTGCGCGCCGCTGGACGGATCGGCTGAACGGGCCGGCGGAACGTCAGCTCGTTCCCCCATCGCCCTAGGCCGCGACGGGCTCGGGGCGGCTCCGGAGCAGACCGAAGGTCTGGAGCAGGGCCCAGAACGCGACGACGTCCGCGAGACCGATCACTGCCCAGGTTCCTGCGGACTCCAGCGGCCAGAGCTCGAAGACGACGAGCGCGATCGAGCCGGCCACCCACGCGAGGTCGAGCGCGACAGCGGTCCACGCCTCGCCCCGCGCGACCGTGGTCCGGCTCGCGTTCCGCCAGAGCCCGACCGCGAACGGCAGGAGCGTCAGCCCCACGACGCGCAGCGCGAGCGCAGGAATGCCGAACAGCGGTGCGAGCCCGCCCCCGCCGGCGAGGAGCGCTGTCCCGCAGAGGAAGGAGAAGACGGCGTTGCCCTTGAGCGCGCGCCGCAGGAGGAGGTCCGTCGGAGTGGGATGCATGCGTCCACTATATGTTTCTAAAGTTAGAGCCGCGGGCGCCGAACTATATATTTCTAAAGCCGGCCAGTAGGCTGCCCCTGGACCTCCTCCCATGACCCGACGCACCTACGCCCAGCGCTGGGCGCTCGCCCACGCGCTCGACGTCGTCGGCGAGCGCTGGACGCTCCTCTTGATCCGCGAACTCCTGACCGGGCCGCGGCGCTACGGGGAGCTCCTCGCCAACCTGCCCGGGATGGGTACGAACCTGCTGGCGGCGCGCCTCAAGGACCTCGCCGCGGCGGGGCTGATCGACAAGGACGAGGGGACCTACGCGCTGACCGCGCGCGGAGCGGCGCTCGAGCCTGCCGTGCTGGCCCTTGCCCGCTGGGGCGCGCCGATGCTCGCCGAGGCCGACGAGGACGAGCACTGGAGCGCGACGTGGAACGTCGTCGCGCTGAAGTACTCGTTCCGCCCCGACCGGGCGCGGCGCGCGCGCGGTGTCCTGGAGTACCGAGTCGACGGCACGCGGGTCCAGGCGCGCGTGCGCGACGGCGAGATCGAGACCTCGCTGGAGCCGCGCTGGGACGCCGACGTCGTGCTGGAGGCGGACGGCGAGACGTTGCTCGCGATCGCCGGCGGAACGCTCGACCCCGACGACGCGGAGGCCGACGGGGCGCTGCGCGTCGATGGCGACAGGCGGCTCTACCGCTCCAGCCTGCGGTTCTTCGCGCTCGGCTGAGCGCTCCCCTCCTCAGGCCGACCGCAGCCGCACCACCACCGCCTCGATCGTGCGCACGACCTCGTCGCACTTGCCCGCGTCGAGGGCGTCGGGATGCGGACGACCGAAGCGGCCCGCGTCGTTGTCGAAGTACTGGCCGGAGGCGGCGGCGAACTCGTCGTCCAGCGCGGCGCGGCAGAGGATGTCCGCGCCGACGCGAATGTCGGCGCCGGCCACTCCGTAGGCGTCGCGGACCATCTTGGTCGCGAGCATCGAGCCGGGGTTGACCGCGACGACGACCGGTCCGCCCCCCTCCAGCGACTGCGCGAGGTGGCGCGACCACATCGTCAGCGCGAGCTTGCTCTGGGCGTACGCGCTTCCGTCCGACAGCGCGCCGTCGCCCGCGAGCGCGCCGAGCTGCACGGGCGCCTGGGCGGCCGACGACAGGTTGACCACGCGCCCGGTGACGCCGAGGTGCGGCAGGAGGGCCCTGGTCAGGACGTACGGCGCGATCGTGTTGACCGCGAACCGCACGTCGAGCCCTTCCGGCGTACGCGCGTCGCGCGCCGTGAACACGCCCGCGTTGTTGATGAGCACGTCGAGCCGCTCGTGCGAGCCCGCGACGGCAGCGGCGAGCGCCACGACGTCGGACAGGCGGGAGAGGTCGGCGGTGAGGCGCTCGACCGCGCCGTCGCCGCCTGCCTTCGCGAGCTCGTTCGCGACGCGCTCGAGCTTCTCGGCGTTGCGTCCGTGGAGGAGCACGCGATGGCCGCGCGCGACGAGCGTGCGCGCGGTCTCCAGTCCGATGCCGTCGGTGGAGCCGGTGATGAGGATCGTCTTCTGCATGGCGTCGCTCCGCTCAGTCGGAGACGTGGAACGTGGGAAGGACCTCCGCCGCGAGCCGCCGCATCGTCTCCTCGACGTCGGTGCGCTGGAAGCGGAGGTTGAGGGCGACGTGGTTCACGCCCGCCTCCTCCAGCGAGCGGAGGTAGGTGACCAGCGGTCGAACGCCGAGCCGGAAGCCCAGGTGGATCGGCTGCGGCGGCGCGTCGTGGTCGTCCGCGAGGTCGACGTAGAGCGGCTGCATGACCGGCTTGTCGGGCTGGCCCGCCGCGCGGATGCGTGCGCGGAAGTCGTCGATCGCGCGGCCCTGCGCCGGCACGGAGCGCGGGTATGTCATCCAGCCGTCGCCGTTCGCGGCGAGCCAGTCGGGATCCTGGCGGCTCGCGCCCGTCACGAGCATCGGCAGCCGCCCCGCCGTCGGCTTGGGGAGCATGTCGATCGTGCCGTTCAGGGTCCCGTGCTCGCCGTCGACGGCGGGGAAGGTCTCCCCCATGCTGCGGATGTACTCGAAGCTGGAGCGGAAGCGCGCGCCGCGGTCCTCGAACGGGCGGGCGAGCGCAGGGTACTCCTCGGGTCGGTCCCCCGACGCCACGCCGAGGACCAGCCGACCGCCGGACAGTACGTCGGCGGTCGCCGCCGCCTTCGCGACGTGCGCGGGGTGGCGGAGCGGCAGGACGATGCTGGCGGTTCCGAGTGCGATGCGGTCGGTGCTCCCCGCGAGCAGACCGAGGTAGACGAACGGATCGAACGTCTGGCCCGCGTCGCCGAACGACGGCACGTGGAAGGGCACGTCGCGCAGCCACACGGCGCCGAAGCCGAGCTCCTCGGCGAGCTGCACCCGCTCGACGTGGCGCGTCATCGTCGGCACGGAGCTGTGGACGTAGGACTCCAGCGGGACGACGAGGCCCAAGCTGAGCCGGCCCGAGCGGAAGATCGAGTCGTAGCCGCGGTTGATGGACGGGAAGGCCGCGGCCGTGCGCGGCGCGGCGCTCGAGGCGGCACCAGAGCCGCCGTTCTCGGCGCGGGCGTGGACGTGGGATCGAGCCATGGCACGGGGAAGGTGCGCTCATGCCCGCGCATTGACAAGTACCCACATTTATGTAAGTAATGAGGGTCGACCCCGCCCAAGAGGCTCCCCGATGACCCGAAAGTACTGCTGGAAGACAGGTTGCGACGTGGAGGCGACGCTGAGCGTCATCGGTGGCCGCTGGAAGCCGGTGCTCGTGTGCCACCTGCTCCAGGGTCGCAAGCGATTCGGCGAGCTCCGCCGCCTCACCCCCAACGCGACCGAGCGGATGATCACGCTGCAGCTCCGCGAGCTCGAGGCGGACGGCGTGGTCGCGCGGCACGTGTTCGCGGAGGTGCCGCCGCGCGTCGAGTACGAGGTGACCGACTTCGGGCGGTCGCTGGAGCCGATCCTGGTGCAGATGCAGGACTGGGGCCGCGCGTTCAAGGAGCGACGATTCGCTGCGGAGGCCCAGACGTCGGAGGCCCAGACGTCGGAGGCCCAGACGTCGGAGGCCCAGGCGTCGGAGGGCGAAGCTTCGGCGCAGCCGGCGTAGCCCGTTCCGTCAGCGGGCCGCGCCTTCGGCGGCCGCGAACGGCGGCAGTGCCGGCGCACGGCGCCGACCGCCGCCCGCGCCGTGGAGGAACACGTCGAGCAGCGCGTCCGCGCGCTCAGGGGTGAGCATCCTCCCGGGCTCCTCGGTGCGCGCGAGCGCGCCGCAGTGGTGATCCATCAGGCTGCAGAACACGAGCGCGAGCGATGCCGCGTCTCCGCCGCGCAGCTCCCCGGCGTCGAGTCCGTCCTGGACGACGCCAGCGACGAGCAGGAAGCGCCGCTCCGCGTGCGCGTGCACGATCTCGCGCAGACCGGACGCGGAGGGCCCGTACCAGGTCTGGAACATGAGCTGCGTGACCCTCGGCTCGTCGACGCAGAACGCGAACGTGCCGCGCAGGATCGCGCGCAGCCGCTCGGTGGCCCCGAAGGGTGAGGCGACGAACTCCTCCATCTCGACGAGAGCCTCCTCGTGCTTCCATCGCACGAGGCGCTCGAAGAGCTGCTCCTTGCTGCCGAAGTGGTGGTACAGCACGGGCGCCGTCACGCCGACCTCGTCGAGGATCGCGCGCACGCTCGTCGCCTCGTAGCCGCGCTCCGCGAACAGCGTGAGCGCGGCGTCGAGCAGACGCTCCTCGGTCGACGCGCTCACCGGTCCCGTCCGACGTCCGCACGCGGCTGGCGCAGGTCGTGCACGACGTTGTCGTGGATGACGTGGATCAGGTCCTCGGTGCTCTGCGCCGCCAGGAGGAAGAAGCAGAAGAGCATCTCGTCCTCGGTCTCGTCGCCCCACGTCACGCGCTCGGGCGGGAGGTTCGGGTTCGACGGGTTGTCCTCGGAGTTGTCGAAGACCGCGTCGAC
>JBCDGE010000206.1:0-7321 GCA_038757895.1 Planctomycetota bacterium
CGCAGCGCAGCGAGTGCGGTGTCGGAGCCGCGGCCACCGACGAGCCGGGAGAGCTCGGTGATGGTGAAGAGCGGCCGTTCGGCACGGCGGGTATAGCGGCGGCGCTCGACCATCTCGTGGAGGCCGAAGTAGCAGCGCAGCTGGCGGAGGGTCATACGACCCGATGGGTGGAGCCAGGCGGCGAGGGCGAGCTCGGGCGGCGCTATCGCGGAGCAGCACACCGGCGTTCGCGGCGTCGAGTGCTCTAGTGGCCGTGCTCGTCCAATCATCGCTGGACGATCGCATCGTAGCCAGACGCCGGCGCACTCGTGGTCGACGGTGGTCGCGGGGTGTACGGCTGCGTCCCCCAGGAGTCTGGGCGGTGGTTCCTGTTTCGGGGTGTCGATCGCGTGAGCTCGAGAGCGCCAACGATGCGCACGCCGACGTTGAGTCTGGGCGGCGCATGCCGGCTCCCGAAGTCGACGCAGACCGAGAGCGAGGTCGGACCGTAGATCCGGCGCTGGCCGCGCTCGGCGCGCCGGAAACCCAACGACGCCAGCCGATAAGTCGAGATCGGATCCGGCCGCCGCACACCCGCGCAGATCCACCGTACGCTGCCCGCGTGCCGACACCTGCCCCCCTCCCCAAGGGCGCCCTCGCGTGGCGCGTCGATCCCGACTGGCTGACCTTCGAGACGACGTCCGACGTCGAGCCGGTCCTTGCCGATGCCGGACAGGAGGCGGCCGTCGAGGCGCTGCGGTTCGGCATCGAGTGCAGCGCGCCGCATCAGAACGTCTACGTCCGCGGGCTCACCGGGACGGGCCGCATGCGGGTCGTTCGAAGGCTGCTGGACGAGCTGAATCCGCGCTGCCACGCGGCGGCGGACCACTGCTACGTCCACCGCTTCAGCGCGCCCGATCGTCCGCGCCTGATCACGCTGGAGGCGGGACAGGGGCGCCGCTTCCGACGACGCGTGCGGGAGGTGCAGCGCTTCGTGCGCGAGGACCTGCCCGAGCTCCTCAAGGGGAACGCCGTCACCGCGCGGCGCGAGGAGCTGGAGGCCGAGTCGATGCGGAGGAGCAAGGAGGTGACGGCCCCCTTCGAGGCTGACCTGCAGGAGGCGAGCCTCACCATGCTCCAGCAGCAGCAGGGCAACGTCGTGCAGACGACCATCGTGCCGCTCTTCGAAGGCGCACCCGTCGACGGTCAGCGGATCGCCGAGCTGCACGCGAGCGGGGAGATCGACGACGCACGCATCCCGGAGTGGCGCGAGGCGCGGGAGGCGTTCGCGAAGCGCTTCGCCGAGATCTCCCGCGAGGTGCAGGCGATCCAGCTGGAGAGCGCGAAGGCGCTGATGGAGTCCGTCGAGACGATGGCGCGCGCCTTCGTGGAGGGCGCGGCCGAGCCGATCCGCCGCGAGTTCGCGGAGGACGGCGTCTCGGCCTTCCTGGACGAGCTCGTCCAGGACGTGGTGGACTCGCTGGGCAGGAACCCCGGCACGTCCGAGGACCACACGGAGCTCTATGACGTCAACCTGCTGCTCGAGCCCGAGAGCGGCGAGAGCTCGCCCGTCGTCGTCGAGACGACGCCGACGATGGGCAAGCTCCTCGGCCTCGTCGAGACGGGATGGTCGCCCGCCGGACCCACCCCGGGCGACTTCCGGAGCATCAGCGCAGGGTCGATCCTGCGCGCGAACGGCGGCTACCTGGTCCTGGAGGCGCGCGACCTGCTGGTCGAGCCGGGCGCGTGGCGCGTGCTCGTTCGCGCGCTGCGCACCGGCCAGCTGGAGATCGTGCCCCAGGAGCTCTCGCTCCCCTACCTGCGCGCGTCCATCAAGCCGGACCCGATCCCGATCCAGGTGCGCGTGATCCTCGTCGGCGACGCCTGGACGTTCCACGTGCTCGACGGATCGGACCCGGACTTCGGCCACCTCTTCAAGGTGCTGAGCGACTTCGACTCCGAGATCGATCGCGACGCGAACGGCGTCCTGCAGTACGCGAGCGCCATCGCCGAGCTCACCGAGCACGAGGACCTGACGCCGTTCGACCGGAGCGCCGTCGCCGCGCTGGCGGAGCACGGTGCGCGGATCGTCTCGCGCGCGGGCAAGCTGACCGCTCGCTTCTCACGCATCGCGGACATCGCGCGGGAGGCGGCGTATCTCGCGGGCAAGGAAGGCCGCCAGGTCGTGACCGCGGAGGACGTGCAGGAGACCGTGCGCCGGACGAAGCGACGCGCGGACCTCTCCTCCCGCAGGTTCCACGCGCTCATCGCCCAGGGGACGATCGTCGTCGAGACGGAGGGACGCGTCGTCGGCCAGGTGAACGGACTCGCCGTCATCCAGGCCGGCATGCTCACGTACGGCTTCCCCGCCCGGATCACGGCGACGATCGGTCCGGGCAACGCGGGGATCATCGACATCGAGGCAACGGCGTCGATGTCGGGCCAGATCCACACGAAGGGCTTCCACATCCTCGGCGGACTGCTGCGGCACCTGCTCGCGGCGGACCATTCGTTCGCGTTCAGCGCGAGCCTCGCCTTCGAGCAGAGCTACGGGGGGATCGACGGTGACTCCGCGTCGGGGGCGGAGATCTGCTGCCTCCTCTCGGCCTTGACCGACATCCCGCTCCGCCAGGACATCGCGATGACCGGCGCGATCGACCAGCACGGCCGGATCCAGGCGATCGGCGGCGTGAACGAGAAGATCGAGGGCTTCTTCGACGCGGCGAGCGCGCTCGGGTTGTCCGGCGAGGGCGGCGTGATCATCCCGCAGTCGAACGCGGGCGATCTGATGCTGCGCAAGGACGTGGTCGAGGCGTGCGCGGACGGACGCTTCCACGTCTGGGCCGTCGCGACGGTGCACGAGGCTCTGGAGATCTTCACGGGCGTGGAGACCGGAGTGCTCGACGAGGAGGGCGAGTATCCGGAAGAGTCACTGCTCGGCATCGCGCGCGACCGCGCGTTCGAGTTCTGGCAGAGAACGCTGACGTCGCCGGCGGCTTACGTGGTCGAGGAGATCGCCGAGGAGGGCGACGCTGAGACCGAGAACGCCTGAAGCCGAACGCCCGCCTGGCGCGTCCTCAGTCGTCACGGTCGGGGACGTACTCGACCGGCTCGCAGGGGACTTGCACCGTCATCGGGTCCATCGTCCCGGGCCGGATCGTGTAGGTCCCCGCTGGCAGGCCAGGAAAGCGGACGTCGCCCCCGCCATCCGTGACCGACATTCCGTTGTG
Source organism: Planctomycetota bacterium (assembly GCA_038757895.1). GTDB lineage: Bacteria > Planctomycetota > UBA1135 > UBA1135 > Saltatorellus. Next base: position 3,210 of record JBCDGE010000206.1, read on the forward strand.
GTCGTGCGGCGCTTGCGCAAACAGCGTGACCTGGACGGCGTCGACCCCGGGCACTCGTACGTCGAGGTCATGAAGCTCGGGTTCGGGGAACACGACCACCAGTCCGTCCCGATCGACGTCGACCTCGAGCGTCGCGAGCGTTCCTTGCAGGTGGAGCTGCCGGGTCCCGTCCCGGTCCTGCGATCGGGAGTCCTGCCGTCGCAGCGCCAGGCGATACCTCCCCGGCTGGAGCACGTGCCCGGAGACTCCGTCGACAAAGGGCCGCCAGAGCCGCGAGGGGAATCCCTGCGGTCGGTCCACGTGACAGACGAGGACACTCCACGTCGACCGGCTCCCGCCGACGACGCGGACCGCCATGGTCGTGGGCTCCTCGAAGCGAGCGACGTAGTCATCCCGCTCCTCCGCGAGTCTGACGACCGCGGTCCCCCACCGCTCGGAATCGAGGAAGAGCCGCGTGGGCGCACCGAGCCGATCGCGTCGTCCGCGGATGCTCAGGTCGACCCAGTAGCGCCCATCGGGGAGGAGTGAGGCGGGCGCCGTGTTGATCCCCTTCGGGTGCTCGACGTGGAATCGCGCGTCCATCGATGGTCCGCGACCGCCCGGCGGAACGCAGCGCACGGTGCAGGCATGCTCCGCGTCATGATCCGGCCACCGGAGTCCGACGCCGCCGTGCGGGATCACGATGCTCGCGCACGCGAACGCGGCAGGTCCCTCGCCCCGACGGCCCACCGCGACGACGTACGACCCCTTCCCGAGATCGAGACAGCGGAGCGCCCCGTGGCAGAGCACCGCGTCGCCCCCACCGGCCGCCACCGCGACGCCGGGCGCGAACGCAGACGCAGGATTCGACGGCGCAACACGGTCGCGCGGAACGGCCTGTGCCCAGAGATCCTCCAGGTCGGGCGCATCGCCGGTGATCCGGATCGTCAACGACATCGTCATGAGCGCGTCGAGCACAACAGGCTCGTCGCCCTCGCGCATGCCCTCGAGCCAGGTCGGCTCTGAGCGCGCGAGCGAGACGATCGGTCCCGGACGGCGCTCGTCCGGTAGTCCGGCGTAGGCGACGACCTCCGCGCCTCTCCTCGGGAGGTCGACCCACTCGGTCTCCCGGGTCCACTCGATCTCGCGCGTCTGCTCGACCCCGTCCTCCGTCCTCCGTCCACCGGAGCACGAGGAGCGCGTCGGGCCGGACGCGCTTCTGACAGACGACGCGGACCCGCGCGCGCGAAGGTGCGGTCGGCTCGGGGATGACCGACTCGGGGATGACCGACTCGGGGGTGACCGGTGTGACAGGATCGGCGACGCGGTGCCGAGGATCGGCCACCGCCGACCCGGGTGCGACGAGCGCCGCATCCTCGCGAACTTCCGTGTCGGTTCGCGGCCCGGCTCCAGGCCCCAGCGCGGGTCCGCACCTCCCCTCCTCGAGAACTCGAGGGAAGAGCGTTATGCCGACCGCCACGGCAACTCCGAGGAGGGCTAGCAGGGCGAGCGTGGAGCGGCGCATCGCGAGGCGGTAGGAAGCCGCGAGCGAGGAGTTACGCGCCGCCCCGGACTCTGGTCAGCGGGCCTATCCCGGCGCGTCGAGGTACACGTCCGGCGCGAAGTTCCCATGGAAGCCGAGCGGGACGTGCGTCGGCGCCCAGACGCGCGCCGCGAGGTCGAGCGAGTCCGCGTCCCGGATCTCCAGGAACGAGGTGTCGGTCGGTCCGTCGTAGCCGAGCTGGAGCGTCCACCCCGCGGACTCGGAGTCGTCGCCCGGGCGCGGGACGAACACCGGCTCGCCGAGGGCGCGGCCGTCGCCGGCCGGAACGCGCTCGGAGCGGCCGCGGTGCAGGTCGAACCGCGCGAGGTGCGTGAAGACGAGCGGGTCCTCGGCGTTCGAGGCCTCGGCGGAGTACACGTAGCGCAGGTCCTGGCCCATCCGGCGCTCGTCGAAGCGAGGGAACTCCTGGTGCTCGCCGAAGACGTCCTTCTCGACCAGCTCGCCCGTCTCCAGGTCGATCCCGAGCCGCGTGGCCGCGGACGCCATCGAGCCGAGGAGCTCGTCGGCAGAGAACGACTCCAGCAGCTCGTTCAGCCGGTTGTCGTCGCTCAGGTACGTGTCGATCGTCAGCGTCGTACCCTCCTCGAACGCGTTGCCGTGGTGGTACACGACGCCGGGCGGAAGCTCCCCGCGCACCACGAGCTCGCCCGTCTCGCGGGACAGAACGACGACTTCGATCGGCCGCTCGGGATCGAACGTGAGCGCGTCGGCGGGTGTCGCGTCGCGCTTCTGCATGGAGCCGCGATCGAAGTGCAGCGAGGGGATCAAGAAGACGAGGAAGTGTTCGGTCAGCGCGACGTCGTGCACCATGACCGAGCCCTTCATCGGCACGGTGCTCAGGGCCGTGACCCGGCCGTTCGCCTCCAGCCGGTAGACCTCGAGCTTCGGTCCCTGGCTGTACGAGAGGCCCCAGCCGTACCCGACGCCCGCCGCGAGATCGAACTTCGGGTGCGCGGTGAACGAGTGCTGGGGCAGCGTGCCGTGGAAATCCCAGCGCGACCGGTAGGCGAGCGTGCGCGGGTCGAGGGCGGTCGGATGCCCCCCCTCCGACAGACCGAGCAACCGGCCGTCCCAGTGGATGAGGTTCACGCTCGGCTGGTTCTTGCTCGGACGGCGCGTTGCGGCGCCGCCGTCCTTCCCGGGCGGGTTCGTGCCGAACTCCGAGAACATCATCCGCCCGGCGGCGAGCTCCTCCTCGCGCTCCGGCGTCGCGACGAAGCGACCGGCCATCCAGGCGCGCCCCTCGCGGAAGCTCCACCCGCTCGCGTACGCGTCGCCGTCGAAGATGTGGCGCAGCAGCACGCCGTGGTTCTCGGAGAGCCCGGGCGCCGTGCGGTAGAGCGTCCCGTTGAGGTCCTTCGGGATCTCGCCTTCGATGCGCCCGAGCGCCCAGCGCCCCTCGGCGCCAGCGGTACGGTTGGCGCGGAAACTGAGGCGATCGACGTCGCGGAGCGCGAGAGCGACGAGAGGCCGCTCGAGCGTCCCGAGGACGCCGGCGGCGAGGACGGAGCGAACGAAGTCGCGGCGAGAGAGTCGGTTCATGGCGTGGTCCCAGGTCTGGTCCACACGCGACGCTAGGGAAACGCGGGTCGGCCACGCGTCACGATCGGGGTCACGAAGTGCCGTGACCCGCTGGGCCGTCAGACGAGGCCGAGGTCCCGCGCCCGCGTCCCCGCCTCGGCGCGATCGCCCGCCCCGAGCTTGGCCAGGATGCGCGTGACGTGGTTCTTCACCGTGCCCTCGCTCAGGAACACACGGCCCGCGATCTCGCGGTTGCTGCGGTCGGCGGCGAGGTGCACGAGGATCTCCAGCTCGCGGTCGGTGAGCGGCTCGGCGAGCTGCGCGTTCGCCACGATCCGCCGCGAGCCGTCGCTGGAGAGTCGTGCGAACTCCCCCACCACCTTCGCGGCGACCGAGGGCTGCAGGAAGCTCTCCCCCGCCGCAGCAGTTCGTACGGCACGCGCGAGATCATCCGAGCTGACGTCCTTGAGCAGGTACCCGGACGCGCCGGCGCGCAGGCCCTCGAACACGTACTCGTCGTCGTCGAACGTCGTCAGGATGATGACGCGAACGTCCGGGTGCTCCTCGCGCAGGGTGCGCGTGGCTTCGACGCCGTCGAGACCGGGCATCTGTACGTCCATCAGGACGACGTCGGGCGGTGCGGCGCGCACGCGTTCCAGCGCCTCGCGCCCGTTCGACGCCTCGCCCGCGACGACCAGGTCGTCGTGCCGTTCCAGCAGCATCCGCAGCCCCTCGCGGAACAGCGGCTGGTCGTCGACCACCAGGACCTCGATCGGTGCGCTCAACGGATCAGGTGCGGGGGAACTCCAGTCGGAGCGCGAAGCCTCGCGGCTCGAGCGCGCGGGCCACGAGCGAGCCACCGAGCAGCTGCGCTCGCTCGCGCAGTCCGGCGAGACCGAATCCCTCCGCCGGGCCGTCGCCGCGAGCCAGCGCCTCGCCGTCGTCGAGGACGTCGACCTCGACGCGCGCCGGCGACATCGTCACGCGGCTCTCGACGCGGCGGATCGAGCGTCCGTGCTTGATCGCGTTCGTGAGCCCCTCCTGAGCG
>JBCDGE010000207.1:0-7307 GCA_038757895.1 Planctomycetota bacterium
CAGCTCTGCCCGGCCATCTCGATCGCGACGACGCCCGCACCGTTGCCCGCGCGGTCGAAGCTCGTCAGGTACACGTCCGAGTTGGTCGCTGACGTCACGTCTTCCCAGCACACCCAGAACCGATCCGAGACGCCGGCATAGGTGATGTCGGGCGACTTCGCCAGCGTGGTCGTGGGGCCCGACACGAACGCGCCGATGGGCGGATCCACCGTGATCGGGAGCGCGGCGTCCGCGAGGAACGAATCCGGCACGACCAGCCGGATCGACCGGCCGTCGAAGCTGCGTTCGATCTCCGCGCGACGACCGTCTCCGTCGACTGCGAAGGCGCGGCCGTACGTGACGCCGCCCAGGCTCGCGTGCTCGAACGTGATCGCCTGGCCCTCGGCGGCCGCGAGGTCGGTCTCCACGTCGATCGACAGGACGAGGTCGCCCTCGCCGGGCAGCTCGTCGAAGACGAACGTCTGTTCGATCTCATCGAGGCGCAGGTGGTAGACGTCCGTGAGCCCGCCGCGGGGCTGCACGAAAAGACCGTCGTCGACGGTCGGCGCGCCGGCGGTCGCGACGTCGATCTCGGTCGCGCCCCGCGTCACCGAGCGGAGCTCGAGGCGAACGGGCCACTCGCGCGCGGCGTCGGGCCCGAACACGGGATGAACGACGCAAGCGCCGCCCTGGAAACAGACGCGCGTGTGCCGGTTCCGAACCCAGGTCTCGCCGTCCTCACGGACGTCGACGAGGGGTTCGGTGAGGAGGTTGGCGAAGGAGAGGGACGGAGCCGACGGCGCCTGGAGGTCGGGCGACGTCGCGCTGACGAGAGCCAGCGCTGCTGCCGTGAACTGGAGCATCGTGTGCAGACGGGGCAGGGGAGTCCGGTCGAGCCGGGATTCCGCGCGGCCGATCCCGGTGATCGGAGCGGAGCGCGTCTACAGGGCGCATCCAGACGGTTCGGTCCGTGTCACGGAGCATCAGGTCCAATCGGGGCGGCGCGCGCTTTCCGTGCGAGGCGTTACAGTCCGGTCGCCATGCGCTTCCCGACCCTGCTCGCGTCCTCGATCGTGACGGTGCTGTTCGCTGCATTCGCCGTGTCGACCGTGCCGGAGGAGCGACCGCCCTCGAAGCTGATCGGGGACGAAGGACCCTATCTCGAAGTCGACTTCTCGACGATCGACCGACGCATCGCGAGGGAGCCCGACTACGTCTCGACACCGCGCTACGCGATGTTCGTCTTCGGGCCCAAAGCGGAAGCCCGGATGTGGGCCGTGCTCGACCGTTCGGACGCCGCGCTCCCGTACTACGACGTCCTGTACTTCGATCTCGACGGGGACGGTGACCTCACCGACCCCGGCGAGCGATTCCACGGCGCCTATCGCGAGCATCTCGAGGCGTCGGGGGCTGCGATCACCATCCGGGTCGATTCGATCCGCGTCCCGGGGACGACGCTCGTCCACACGGACCTGCGCGTCCATACCGCGCGGCGGAAGGGCGATCCGAGCGCGATCAGCTTCCGGATGCGGTGGCGGGGAAGGGAGCCGCTTTCCGGCGGCCGCGGTCTTGCCCGCGCCGGATGGACGACGTGGTCACACGACGTGGCGACCGCGCCGATCTTCCGGCCGACCCCGCACGGGACGCTCTCGTTCGGACTCTTCGTCTCGGACCCGGAGGGCGTGACCCTCCGGAGCGGCTTCACCGAGGACGTCGACATCATGATCGGGAGCCCCGGGTCGGGTGTGAACGCGCTGACGGTGCTCCACGAGGACTTCCTCGATCTCGAGAAGGACGCGCTCACGGTCACCCTCATCGGCGAGGACGAGAACGGCGACGAGGTGCGCGGCGAGCGCACGCGGCTGAAGCGGCACTGCTGAGGCGTCCGCTACCACGACTCCGTGCGAATCCCCGAAGAGATGGCCGCCGGCCCCGCGATCCTCCTGGTCGAGCTCGAGTCCGAGATCCACGTCGCCAGGCCGACAGAGCTGCCCGTGCAGATCCACTGAGGCGGCGGGACCCCTCCCGGCCAACCTCCCCGACGCGTGGTGGTGGGTCGACCGGAACGAGCGTGGAATCGCGGGGTGGGCTTTCGTGCCGATGCCCGACGTTCCCTGGCCGTCGATCCGGCGTCATTCTCGACGCGCTTCGACCGCGCCGAGCGCCGCCGCCACGCCGTCCAGGTCCTCGTAGGTCGCGTCGACGGCGCGGTGAATCGGGTCGTCCGGCGCCCGCGTGGCGCCGTGCAGGACGAGCCCGCTCCGAAGACCCGCGCGCCGCGCCGCGAGGCAGTCGTCGATGTCGTCGCCGAGGAACAGCAGCTTCTCGTGCACGGCGTCGTCGTGCTCGTGCGCGACGTGCGGCGCGAAGCGTTCCGTCCATCCCCACAGCCGCACGATCTCGTGCGCGGGTTCGTGGGACGGCTTGTTCGCGATCGAGCGTCCGAGGAACTCGGAGTGGTGGTCGCGCGCGAGCTGGACGTGGAAGAGCTCGGCGCTCGGCGGGTAGCCGGAGCGGCGGAGCAGCGCGTCGAAGGCCTCGAGCGCGGTGCCGCTGTTGCGCGTGCAGATCGCGGTCCGAAGGTGGGGGCCGCGCGCCAGGATCGCGCGCGCGAGCGCGTCGAAGCCGTCGCCCAGCGCCATCCGTTCCAGGCCGCGGTCCTCCTCCTCGTGGATGACGGCGTGCATCTCCTGGACGGCGGCGGAGTCGCTCACGTTGGCCTCGATCCAGTGGAGGATCGAGCCGCGTTCGCGCATGCCGATCCGCTCGCGGATGCGGGCGAAGTCGATCGCGCCGGGCGCGGTGAGCGTGCCGTCGAGGTCGAAGACGGCGCCGGCGACGGGGGGTGTCACGCGGCCTCCTTGCGCGCCGCATCCGTGAGATCGCGCAGCGGGTAGGCGGTGTCACGCCAGACGACGCGACGCGTGGCGAGCGCGCCGACGGCCGAACGCCACAGCACGAACAGGAAGACCGTGAGTCCGAGCGGGAAGAACAGTCCGGCGTCCATGCGGAGGCCGGCGCGCCGCGCGGATGCGGCCGCTCCCGCGACGTGTGCGACCGCGGCGGCCGCGGCGAGCGCGCGCGCGGCCAGGGGCAAGCCTCCGAGGAAGGGGAGGACGAAAGGGGCGATGAACACGACCACGATGAAGACCGTCGCCGCGAGCGCGATCGTCAGCCGGAAGTCGATTCCCGCGAACGCGTTCTTGTGCAGCCCGCGCGCCATCGCGCCGAGCGACGGGTACCACTCCAGCGACGCGACGTCGGTCGCGAACACGAACTCGGACCGGCCGCCCGACTCCTTGATCAGCCGCCCCAGCCGCAGGTCGTCGTCGATCCGCATCCGGATCCGCCGGTGCCCTCCGGCGGCGACGTAGGCCGATCGCCGGACGAGGTTGAGCGCGCCGATGCCGACGGCGGCGGAGCTCTTCGGGTCGCGGACGCGCCACGGCCGCGTGAACAGACCGAACAGGACGCCGAAGGACGCGATCATCCCCGCGAGGGCGAACGAGCGCGCGCGGATCCGGGGCGCGCCGGTGAGGTGGTCCAGCCCCTCTCGATCCGCGTGTTCGATCGCGGCGCGGACGCCGCCCGGTTCGAACACGACGTCGGCGTCGGTGAACAGCAGGAAGTCGACGTCGCCCGCGGCTTTCGCGCCGCGGTCGAGCGCGTGGTTCTTGCCGAGCCAACCAGGCGGGAGCGCGTCGATCCGCACGACCTCGAGCTCCCGATGGGCGCGGGCGACGCGGCGCAGGATGTCGGTCGTGCCGTCCGTCGAGCGGTCGTCGACGACGACGACGCGGACGCCGTCGTCGGTCTGCGCCAGGAGCGAGTGCAGGGCCGGCTCGATCGTATCGGCCTCGTCGCGGGCGGCGACGACGACGGCTGCCGTCGGTCCGGCGCGGCGCGGACCGCGACGCTCCGCAGGCCGGAGCCGCCGCACGCGGCCCATCGCCGGAAGTACGACGGCACCGCCGACGATCGCGACCGCGGCGAGGGCAGCGGCGAGGAGCGTAGACGGGGGCAGCATGGGTGTTCGTGGTCCGGCGGGGCGTCGGGGCCCTCCCTGGTCTTCGGCTGCGCGCTGGACGCAGATCCCGCGCGGTCCTGGAGAATCGTGACCCAGGGGCGCGAGGCCTCATGGCCAACCACAATCGTGGCGGATCGGAATTCCGGGTTTCTCGGGGGGCGAGGGGCGGGAGTTGCGTGGTGGCGGTCCCACCGAGCCCGCGGCGGCATTCGTCCGCCGTCGGGCGCTTTCGCCCCACCCGGCCCCGACCCCATGAAGAACGCGTTTTCCGTCCTCGTCGCCCTTTCCCTCGCCTCGACCTCGCTCGCCCAGACCGTCGACCAGCAGCAGCCCCTCGTCGACCTCGCCGCCGGGCCCCTCGCCATCGGCGGGAGCAGCGAGCAGGTCCTGGACCAGACCGTCACCTCCGGCGCGTCCGGGACGTTCGCGAGCCTCCGGTTCCCCGTCGCCGGGACGGCGAGCGAGGTGTCCGCGGAGGTCCGCGAGTTCAGCTTCGACGCCCTCGGGACGCTGGTCCCTGGTGCGCTCCTCTCGACGGCCACGGCCGCGTCCCTGCCGCTGATCGCCGGCGGGGTGTTCCAGGACTTCACGCTCGCGACACCCGTCGCGGTCACGCCGGGGCGCGAGCTCCTGCTCGTGCTGCGGAACGTCCCTGGCGCCTCTGCCAGCATCACGCCCTCGCCGAACGGCGACAGCTACGCGGGCGGCCAGGGGTACTTCTCCGACCTCACCAATGGCGGCCAGATCCTAGAGATCGACCTCGGAGGGCCCGGTCGCGACGACCTCCCGTTCCGGACGGTGCTCGTGGGCACGACGCTGGAGATCGACGCTCGTCCCGCTGACCCGACGAACACGATCTTCCTGCCCGGCTTCACCGATCTTCTCCCGGTCGCCGTCCTGTCGAGCGCGTCCTTCGACGCCACGGCCGAGATCGCCGCGGACAGCGTCCAGTTCGGCGTCCTGGGCAGGGAGGCGCCGACCCTCCTCCCGTTCAGCATCGATCTGGACGTCAACTTCGACGGGCGGCGGGACGCGCTGTTCCTGTTCCGCAAGTCCGCGTCCGGCATCGCGATCGGATCGACAGAGGCGCGCCTGACGGCCGACCTGGTCGGCGGGGGGGGGCGCGTCCGGCACGGACTCGATCGTGGTGATCGGGACCTGAGCCGGCCGGTCTAGGAGCGAACGGACGTCTCGCGCGCGCGGCTCGATTCCGCGCGCGAGGCTTCGCCCGTGACCTCGTGGACCATCCGCACGAGCTTCGGTTCCCAGTGGTGCGCGCGGAACCGCTCGCCGGTCTGGCGCGCGCCCTCGCGCAGCCGCTGGAAGAGCACGTCGTTCGTCGCGATGCGGCGCATCGCGGCGCCGAGGCCGTCGGCGCTACGGGGTGGCACGAGGAGGCCGTTCACCTCGTCCTCGACGAGCTCCGGAACCGCGCGCCAGCGCGATGCCACGACCGCGAGGCCGGACTGCATCGCCTCGATCACGATCCCGGGCATGCCCTCGCCGGCGTGGTACGTCGGGAAGACGAGGACGTCGTGCTCGGCGAGCACGCCCGGCACCTCGTCGTGGGGGACCGCGCCGCGGTAGGTGCAGCGCGGGTCGAGGTCGAGCGACTCGACGTCGAAGCCGGGCATCGCCGGCCCGACGATCGTCAGCGACGCACCCTCCGGAAGGCGCCGCGATGCTGCAACGGCTTCGGCGATCCCCTTCTCGGCGCGGAGCTGGCCGAGGAACAGGAACCGGCGCGCCGACCGGCTCCTCGCGCCGCGCGGCGACCCGACGTCGCGCGTCGTCGGCCACCAGCGCACGCGGCAGCAGTCGTCGACGCAGCGGAATCGCTCGCAGAGCGCGTGGGTCTGGAGCAGCACGCGGTCGGCGCGCAGGACCGTCCGCTGCGCGAGCCCCGCGAGGGCCGTCGGCGCGCGGTCGACGAACAGGTCGAGGTCGCCCCCGAAGACGCGGACGATGAGCGGAACGCGGCGCGCGCGGCACGCGGCGTGGACGAGCGGACCGGACTTCAGCAGGCCGCCGGACGACGTGTTGAACACGACGGCGTCGAACGAGCCGCTCGCGACAAGGCGCCCGAGCAGGCCCGCGAGCGTCCGGCCCTCGTCGGCCAGGCGGCGCGCGGCGCCCTTGCCGGCGCGGGCGCGCGAGATGTCGTGGACGGTGACGTCGAGCGTCGGCTCGCTCTCCAGCGAACGCGCCATCCCCTCGAACGAGACCTTCGTCCCGCCGACGACGTCGCCGTCGATCGGCAGCGGGCCCACCAGCAGCACGCGCGGGTTGCGACTCACGCCGTCACCTCGAAGCGTTCCATCCAGCGCGCGACCTGCGCAAGGAGCCACACGCGCGTCGCCGCGTTCTGGCGCGAGACCCGCGCGCCATCGCGGTACGCCGCGCGGCCGTCGGCGATCGTGCGGTCGAGCGCGGCGCGGTCGAAGAGACCGGCGGCGCGGCTCCCCGGCCGGTACGAGTCCTCCAGCAGGTCCCAGAACTCGTCGTTGAACCAGTCGTGGAGCGGCAGCCCGAAGCCCTTCTTGGGGTGCGAGTAGACCTCGTCGGGGAGGTGCGGCCGGCCCGCCTCGCGCAGGAGGTGCTTGCCGGTCGCGCCGCGCAGCTTGAGGCCGAGCGGCAGTCTCTGCGCCAGGTCGACGACGCGACGGTCGAGCAGCGGCACGCGGACCTCCAGGCTCGCGGCCATGCTCATCCGGTCGACCTTCGTCAGGATCGACGAGGTCATGTACGTCTGCGCGAGGATCGCCATCGCGTACTCCTCGGGCTCCAGACCTTCTAGGGTCTCGGCGGGGATCGACGCCCAGGGGCGCAGCGGCTCACTGGAAGCGTCCCGGACGAGCGAGCGCGCCTCGTCCTCGCCGAAGAGGCACATGAGCCGGCGGAGCTGCTCGTCGCGGCCGACGAAGGTCAGGGCGAGGCCCTTGCGCGCGCGCCGCGTCCGCTCGGCGATCCCACCGGCGGGGACGAGCGCCGCGCCCGCGAGGACCGCCTGGCCGACGCGACGCGCGAACGCGGGAGTGCGGTCGGCGAAGCGCTGTACGCGCGCCGCCCAGCGCATGTGGTCGTAGCCGCCGAAGAGCTCGTCGCCGCCGTCCCCGGACAGCGCGACGGTCACGCGCTCGCGCGCGAACTTCGACACGATCCAGGTCGGGATGCACGACATGTCGCCCAGCGGCTGGCCGACGTGGTCGACGATACGGTCGAGCAGATCGACGTCGAACGACGCGTCGTCGACGCGCAGTTCATGGTGCTCGGCGCCGATGTGCTCGGCGACGCGGCGGGC
>JBCDGE010000208.1:0-7155 GCA_038757895.1 Planctomycetota bacterium
CCCCGTGTCGTTGTTTTTTTTTTTGCCCGCCTGCTGCTCGCCCGAGCCCGCCTCGGCGCCGCGGCTGACCATGTGGCACTTCGACTGCTCCAGCTTGTCGAGCGACTCGGTCTTGTACCGCGCGATCGTCTCGATCTCGTAGCAGCCCGACCACCAGAACGGCGCGCCGTGTTCGATCAGCGTGTCGGTGAACTCGTTCGAGCGCTTCTCCGCGACGCCGAAGTTGGCGTCCTGGAAGCGCATGACGTTGAAGTCGAAGCGGTCGTGCAGCTCCAGCAGCCGCTCGGCGAGCTGCTTGCCCGGCATCGCTTTCCAGCGCCGGCCGGTGACCATCGGCGAGCAGCAGAACGTGCACGGCTCGGGGCAGCCGAAGCTGGAGAAGTAGCTGAACCCGCGTACCGGCGTGCCGGCCGGCATGTCCCACGGGTCCGGGTACTTGTGCCGCATCTTCCACGGCCCCGGGTTCTGCTGGCGCTCGACGTACTCCTCGAAGTCGATGAGGTGCCACGGAGCGTCGGGGAACTTGTCGAACCCGACGACGGGGCGGTGGTCGGTGTAGACCGGCTTGCCGTCCCGCTCGACGAGCAGGCCGGGCACGGTCGCGAGGTCCTCACCCGCATCGATCGCGTGGACGATGTCGCGGAAGGTCAGCTCGCCCTGTCCGAGGCCGACCGCGTCCGCGATCCCTTCCTGGAAGTAGAGCTCGGGCGCGACGCTCGGGAACCAGCCGCCCCACACGATCGGGAGGTCGGGGAAGCGCTGGCGCACGGCCTTGGCCACGCGCGCGCCGTGGGCGACCTGGAAGCCGAGGATGCAGGACGACGCGAACAGCATCGCGCCGTCGCACGCCTCCATCACGCGCTCCATGTAGTCGTCGTGCACCATCGCGTCGACGAGCACGACCTCGTAGCCCTCCTCGACGGGCCACGCCGCGATCTGCAGCAGCTCCAGGGGGAGCAGGTCGGCCGCAACACGCACACCTTCCTCCGGGTCCGCCCGGAGGGGCATGAACAGCACGATGCGTTTGGTGCGCTGGATCATGGCTGGATTCGATGGCGCGGTGCCGGCTGCGCGCCGTCCCGACCCTCTTGGATCGGCCGTGGAAGAGGTCCAGCCCCGGATCGTTCCCTTCGATCCGCCGTCCCCCCTGCCGCGCGCGGGCACCGTGCCTCAAAGAGTACCCGACCCCCCATGGTGCGGGGCGTCACCTGGAGAACTCCGCCCCCCCCCTGAGGCCCCCGTGGCGGCCATCTGACGCAACCGGGCGGGGCCCCGCGTCCCGCACGGAGACCGACGCCACCGCGCGGTGCCGTGCGCCGTTATCGGACCCCGGGGTCCACTGTCTCGGCGCGACGCGGGCGGTCAGTAATTCTCGAGGACCCAGGCGTGCCAGGCGCGCTCGAACTGGGCGTAGGACATCCCCAGCAGCTCCTTGAAGGCCGTCCGCTCGACGTTGGGAAGGTCGGTCGCGTCGTCGAGGAACTCGGCGTTCTTCAGGCCCGCGATCCGGGCGAAGTAGGCCGGCAGGAACTCGGGGTGCGCGGCGACGAGGAAGTCGACGATCGACCACGTGGCGAGGTGGTCGTCCTTCTCCAGCTCGGCGAACGAGCGCTTCTTCACGAGGGACGCGAAGGACGGCGCCTTGCCGCTCTTCACGAGCTTCGCCGTCGGGCCCTTCCAGTCCGACTTGCTGATCTTCGCGGCGGCCGAGCCCTCCGCGGCGTCGAACGTGTTGAAGCGCGGGTTGATGTTGCGCTCGAAGTAGTGCGACGCGCCCTCGCGGACCCAGATCGGCTTGTCGTAGGAGTAGTGCTTGAAGCTGTTGAGGAGCATCTGCGTCGTGTTGAACACGACGTGCCCGTGCAGCGACTCGTCGACCTTGAGCTTGCCCTGGTCGGTGTGGACGACCAGCTGGAGCGTCTCCCGCTCCAGGATGTTCCAGCGCTGGGTCAGCTTGGTGGTGAGCCCGAGCTTGACCTGCAGGTAGTCCTTCGCGGAGCCCTCGGAGGGCAGCAGAAGCACCTCGAACTTCCCGAGCTGGCCCATGTAGGGCCCGATGCCCCAGTACGGGGTGGTCGTGTTCCAGATCTCCGTGCATCCGGCGAAGGTCTCGTCGGTGACGCCGAGGAACTCCTGGACGTTCGCGTAGTGGTCCTCCAGCCGCTGGGCGTACAGGTGCGCGCGCAGCCAGGGGTCCATCACCCGCGTCTTCACGTTGATGTCCGGGAAGAACTCGACCATCCGGGTGAGCTCGCCCCGGATCTTGTCCCGCTCGTCCTGCGTGACCTTGACCTTGGGGAGCGCGACGCCGATCTCGAAGTGCTCGGTCTCGATCCAGCGCAGGTCGAGGTAGGAGAAGAACTCGTTCACCTCCTTGGTCGTCATCGGGGGCGGGCCGAACTCGAAGCCGCCCATCGACACGTATCCGGCCGCCTCCATGAGCTCCGGCTTGCCGCCCTGGGTGTACGGATCGTTCGCCGGATCCCAGAGCGGCTTCGTCTTGTCGAGCGGCTTCTGGGCCGACGCCGGAACTGCGGCCAGCGTGAGCGCTACGAGCGCGAGGGAGAGGTTGAGGGTGCGCATGGACGGGGCGGACTCAGAGCCTGGACTTCCAGCGGTTCGCGCGCTCGATCGCGTCGAACGTCGAGAGCTTGTCGAGCGGAGGATCGCCGTCGACCATCATCCGGAGGGCGTTGATGGCGGCGACCTTGACCTGGTTCTCCTCGGCGTCGAGCGAGGGGAGGACGGCGCGCGAGAGCTCCTTCGAGCCCGCGTACGCGAGCAGGTTCAGCGCCGCGACGCGGTCCGAGACCTCCTCGGCGCCCAGCAGCGTTCCCGCGATCGACCGCGCGACCTCGTCGCCCGCCGCGCGTGCACCGGCGGACGCCGGCCGAAGCGTCTCCCTCCACTCGACCCAGCTCTCCGGCTCTGCGAGCACGAGCACGCGCCCGAGGCCGCGGGGGGAGCCCGTCGAGAGGCAGAGCACGGCGGCGAGGTCGAGGTCGAGCGGATCGACCTTCTTGCGCGCCTTCGGGTTGGCGGCGCGCTCCTCCAACGCCTCCATCAGCGCGTCGGCCCGCTCGAGGAGCCCGGCGTCGCCGAGGACGGCTACTCGACGCACGGCGTAGCGCCGCAGTGCGTCCGAGGACTCCTCGAGGTGCGCCGCGAGCAGCCGCGTGTGCTGGACCGCGGTCACCGCGTCGAGCGCGTCGGTGATCCGGGCGCGCGCCGCTGCGTCCTTCTCCTTGCCGAGCGCGCGCAGGAGGATCGGCGCCGCCGCGGGGCCCGCCGCGATCACCTCGGCGCGGCCCCCGGCCTCCATCTCCTCGTTCCGCGCCTTGCGGAGCTTCGAGACGGACCGCTTGACCGCCGCCTCGTCGTCGGCGGTCGGCCACGCGGTGGCCTTCTCGTCCGCATCGGCCTCTGCCTGGAGCGCAGCGGGCGCCACGGCGGCGTGGAGAGGCGTCGGAACCGGCGAGGCCAGGGCGACGGCGGCGGCGAGCGCGAGGACCTTCATCGGGGGGGGGCTCCGGACTTGTAGAGGTAGAGCGGGGGGACGAGCGCCTCCCAGTCGGGATCGACGATCGTGATCTCGAAGCCGCGGAGCGCCTCGTCGATGACCGCGCGCGCCTCCTCCCGCGGGAGGTACGGCACGTCGTAGCGCACGACCGTGAACTGGCTCTGGGGCGAGGCCACGTCGCCGTCGGGCGGAATGGCGATGAGCTTGAAGAACGTCCACGAGCCCGGCGTCTCGTGCAGATCGGAGAACGTCAGCGGCTCCATGTTCCGCGCGAGCGCCCACGACGCGAGCCCGATGTCCTTGAAGGTGCCGCTGAGGGTCTGGGGCAGCGCCTCCTCCGCCGGCACCTCGCCGGTCTCGCGGGCGGCCGCGAGCAGCGCCTGGGCCTGGCGGAACGCCTCATCGCGCCCGATCGGGTCGAGCGCGGCGCCCGCGGCGACGGGCAGGACGATGTTGCTCAGGACCTTGCGCCGGTGGCTCGGCAGCGAGAACTCGGGCTCGATCGCGGCCAGCGCGGGGACGTACCGGTCGACCTCCTCGGCCGAGATGGGCTGGAGGTCCACCGCCAGGACCGTGCCCTCCGGGAATCCCGTGGGCGCGGGCCCAGAAGCGGACCCAGAAGCGGACCCGGAAGCGGGCCCCGAAGCGGACCCCGTCTCGCCGCATCCGAGCGCGGTGGCCGCCACGGCGCACGCGAACACCTTGATCGCCTGTTCCATCATCCCGCGCACCTAGCCGACGTCCCCGCCGTCGTTTCCGTTCCCCTCTCTCCTGTCGAAGTGGGCGACGAAGGAGAGCACCTTGCCGGTCAGGAACGCGTAGGTCCGCAGGACGTTCTCCTCCAGCACTTCGAGCCCCCGTGACGGCACCGCCGGGCCGAAGGACCCCTGGACCTCGAGGTAGAGGGAGCGCGGATCGGCGTTGTACGACTCGATCCGGATGCCGAAGGCGTTCTCGTCCTCGCTCTCGGGCCCGAACCCCAGCCGCAGGCCCAGGAGCTGGGCGGAGCGCCCGAGGGTGTCGATCTCGTCCCCGAACCCGAAGACCCGCTCCCGCAGGAAGGTCCGGGTGTCCGTCGCCGTCCGCGGGTTCACCAGGGTCCGCAGGACGATCTGCTGGGCCGAGTAGACCGGGACGCCCCGGAGCGGCGCCGCCCGCTCGGCGATCTCGCGGACCCGGGCGGCGAACGTCTCGTGGGTCAGAGTGCCGCGCTCCTCCCGGAACTGGAGGCGGTCGGCCAGGAACGCGACCTGGGACACTCCGCCCGGCGTGGCGACCGGATTCGAGAGGACGGGGCCCACCTGACTGACCTGGAAGCCCGCGTAGGCGGGCTGTCCTCCCTCGAACATCTCGTTGTGGAGACGCTGGATCGGCCGGGGGTCCGGCGCGATCGCGGGGTGGAGGATTTCGCACAGGAGGGCGATCGTGCGGGTGGGGTAGGACATCGTTCGGGGCGACCAAGGTACGGGAGAGCCGTGTCCGAAGGGGGGGCGAGGGCGACCCGGAGGGGGATCCGACGCGATCCCGGAGCACGTCCTCGCCGCCCGAGCTCCTCCAGCCGGGCAGGATTCCGGGGCCACTTCCACCTTTCCTCTCTCACTCGAGAGGTCCCTCCGTAAGCTCTTTCACCCGATTCTCCGGCCGATGGGCGCCCGCCACGACCCGCCCCCTCGCACACCTGCGCGACGATTCCCCTCCGGACGCATGAAGAAACGCCACCTCCTCACGCTGCCGCTGCTCGCCGCAGCGGCACCCCTCGCCGCGGCCGCTTCCGCGGCTCCCGCGACCCTCGAGCCGATCGCCTCGGCGACCCTTCAGGAGTCCGAGTTCGGCGAGCCCGTCTTCGTCAACGGTGTCCGGATCTCGGACATGGCGATCAAGCGATTCCTCGTCTACGGCCCCGGCCGCAACGGCCTGGACGCGCGCAAGCTCCAGATCCTGATGGACCACGAGCGCGCCCTGCGCCTCACCGAGGAGCGCGACGCGATCCTCGCGGAGATGCCCGATGCCGACGAGGCAGCGGTCGGCGCCGAGCTCGAGAAGCGCATGAAGCGCTACGACGTGGACCAGGACGCGATCAAGCGTCGTCTGGACAAGGAGAAGGCCGGCTTCACCGAGCGCTACCCGACCCTCGACCACGAGGTCGAGCTGCGGCGCGCGTACGGCTCCGGCGACTGGTACCGCGACCAGGTCCGTCAGACCATGGAGTTCGACCAGCTCTTCTTCCCCGACCACCCGGACACCTGGCCGGAGCTCGCCTCCGAGGCCATCTACGCCGGCTCGCCGCAGGTCGACCTGATCGCCGACTACGCGCGCGAGTACGAGCGTCGCCTCAAGGTCTCCCTGGAGACCGGTGAGCCGATCCAGCCCGAGCAGGAAATGATGATGTCGCTCCTGCGCGACTTCGTCATGCAGGCGCTCTGGAGCCTCGCGGAGGTCAAGACGGCCACGCAGGGCATCCCCGAGGAGCTCGCGATGGTGATCGACGGCGGCGACTGGCGCGCCGAGATCAAGACGCAGGACGTCTACGACGAGATGCGCGTGGCCTTCGCGCCCCAGGACATCGAGGACGCCAAGCTCTTCCTCGCGCTGATGGAGTCGGCCCGGCAGAAGCTGGCCGCCGCCGACGCGGTGATGGACGAGTCCGAGTTCGTCGCGATGGTCGCGGACATCCGTTCGCAGATGCAGAACACGATGTTCAACATGGACTTCCTCGCGCTGCAGGGGCACGGCTTCCCTTCGCCGGAGGCGTACGAGCTGCACCTGATGCTCGTCGAGTCCTACAAGCGCATGAACGAGTCCAAGCTCCAGCCGGGCGACGACGGTTCGCTCAGCCCGGAGCTGAAGGCCCACCTGCCCGTCGCGAACGGGATCATGGGGCTCGCCAAGTCGCACGCCGACATCCTGCTGGTCTCCGCGTTCGACTTCCCGAACTTCGAGTGGAAGGCCGACGGCTGGCAGTGGGCCTACGAGCGCGCGAACGCGCTGCGAACCCAGGTCGACGAACACCTCGCGCTGCTCGACGTCGATCGCAAGAAGCGCGGCGAGGCCTCGGAGCGCGGTGAGAACTACGTGCCCGAGACCGGGCTGCTGCCCTTCGACCGCTGGTGGGCCGAGTTCCTCCAGCAGAACAGCGAGTACTGGGACCCGCCGCTGCCCGTCACGGGCAAGCAGCCGCCGGCCATCGGCCTGAAGAACTTCGGTGCCTTCCAGGACGAGCCGATGACGCGCAACGACATGAAGCGCGCGATCGGCGAGTCGGAGTACGAGCACTTCCTGTCGAACGGCGCGATCGTCGACACGATCTTCTTCGACATGGAGCCCGGCACCGTCGGCGGCCCGTTCCGCGGTCCGAAGGGCTACTACATCGTCTACCTCAAGAGCCGCTCGGCGCCCACGAACCCGCTCAACACGCGGACGGAGCGCCACATGCAGATGATCCAGGAGGACTGGATCCGCAAGAGCTTCCAGGCCTACTGCCATGACGCCCTGATGGGCGCCACGGTCTCCGGCCTCTGATCCGCGCTGACGAGCGCACCGCGCGGGGGGGGGGGGGGGGGTGCCGCCGCCCCCCCCCCCCGGTTGGGGGGGGCCGGCCCCCCCCCCGACCCCCGGGGGGGGGACCCGGCGCGCCC
>JBCDGE010000209.1:0-6881 GCA_038757895.1 Planctomycetota bacterium
CCCCGGAGTGGGCGCCGGGATTCGCCACCGGAACGCCTCGCCGGCCGCCTGCGGCGGCCTCTCGTCCGCTGACGGCACTTGAAACGCCGAGCCGTCCTCGACGGGGCCAGAGGCCCCGCCTCCGGGGGCTCGACGCTCCAAGCCCCATCAGCGAACGAGCGCGACGCTCCGGAGGCGAATCCCGACGACCACTCCGGGGCTGTCCGGATGCATTGGAAGCCCCGGAGGTTGAGCACTGTCGGCTCGAGGAACGGTCGCGGGCAGTGGCTCCGGATAGACTGCGCGCGCTTTGAAGGCCAAGGTTCTCATCGTCGGGGGAGGGGCCATGGGCACCTCCGTGGCACTCAGTGCGGCTTCGCGGTGCGATCCGCTGACGGAGCCCGTCATTCTCATCGAGAAGGGGCGGCTGGGCTCCGGATCGTCGGGACGGACGGGGGCTGTCATTCACCAGGGCTATCCGGATCGTCCGCTGGCGGGGATGGCGCGGGACGCGCTGAAGGTCTACGCGAGCATGCCGCAGAACGTCGGGCGTTCGGTGGGGTACCAGCGGACTGGAGTGCTGGTCGTTGCGGGGCACGAGCCGGAGGCGGTCGAGCGGCTGAAGCGAGACGTCGAGATGCAGCGCTCGATCGCGATCGACGTCCAGCTGGTCGACGCGCACGAGATGCGCCAGATCGTGCCGGGGATCGAGGTCGACGACGAGGCGATGGGGTCGTTCGAGCCCGGCGGCGGCTTCGTCGATCCGCGCCGCACGATCGACACGCTCGCGGCGCTCGCGCGCACGAAGGGCGTGAGCACGCGCACCGGCGTCGAGAACCCCACGGTGATCATCGAGGACGGGCGGGCGGTCGGCGTCGCGACGAGCGAGGGCGAGTTCCGCGCGCCCAACGTCGTGCTCGCGACCGGCCCGTGGACGCCGACGCTCCTCGCCGAGCTCGGCGTGAAGCTCCCGCTTCGCGTGGTGCGCATCGAGGAGCACTTCGTCCAGATGCCCGACCCCCCGGCGAACGAGGAGGTCGACGACGGCGGCGAGGACGACGTCGAGACGCGGTTCCGCCCGGATCCGCTCGACCTGATGCCGGCCGCGCACCCGGTGATCCTCGATCGCGTGAACGACCTGCACCTGCGGCCCGAGCCGGGCTCGAAGCGCACGCGCATCGGCCGGCTCGGATTCGACGGCCTGCCGGAGCTGGAGCGGCCCGAGAGCCTCGACGAGTCGGTCGGCGACGAGCTGCGTGAGTGGGCGCGCCCGCTGCTGGAGCAGCGCATGCCGATCTACAGGGACATGCACGACGAGGGTGGCCAGGCGGCATGGATCACGCTGACGCCCGACGAGCATCCGCTGGTCGGTCCGGTGGAGGAGATCCCCGGCCTCTACGTCGTCACCGGCTTCTCCGGCAACGACTTCCAGCTCGCGCCGAGCATCGGTGAGGGCCTGGCGCAGATGATCCTCGGCGAGCCGGTCAGTGCGATCGACCCCGAGTTCTTCTCGCTGGGGCGGTTCCGGTAGCAGGGCGTCGAGCCCGATCAGGCGATCGAGCTCGACGCGCGCGGCGGTTCACAGCGTGGTGAAGTCGACGGTGGGGGTCCACTCGGACACGTCGTTGCCGTTCCCCGCGATGATCTGGCACGTGTAGGCGCTGCCAGGATCGAGGTTCGTCAGTGTCGTCGTCGTGAGCGCACCGTCGACGGTCACGCGCTGCCAGACCGTGCTGCTCTGCAGCCGGTAGCGGATGGCGATCCGGTCGAATCCCGAGTTCCCGTTCCACGTGAGCTGAGCCGTCGTGGTGGTCGGTGGCGCGACCATGAGGCCCTCCGCCTGCGGGCAGGCCATGAGGGGGCTCATGGGCAAACGTTCGATGTAGTCATCGGCGTAGTCGGACGCGGCGCCCTCGACGGTCACCATGTTGAGCGTCGTCAGGAACTCGATGGGCGGTTCGCCCTCTTCGACCCAGAACCCGACGGAGTAACCCCTCGCCTCCGAGTCCGCGATCGTCAGGTCCTCGTTCACGTGGAAGAGCTCCCCGGCGGAGTACGCGTTGTCTGCGAGCTGTGCGTAGAGGAGGTTGTAGCTGTGGACGTTGTCGATGAGGACGTCCCTCCACGTCGTGTTGCGCGTGTAGCGGCACCGGATCCCCTGGAAGTTGTTCCAGCACGTGATTCCGCTCACTTCCTGCGGGACGTACGTCGGAGGGCCTCCGTCGACTTGCCGCTGACCGTTGCCGTAGGCATCGGGGTGGTCGTTGTAGAACGCCGCGGTGTGGTTCGCGTTCACGAAGCGGAGCCGGTGCCCCACGAGACAGCCGTACGCCTTGAAGTCACGGTTCTCGAGGATCGGGAGGTCGCCGATCACGTAGTTCCTCTCGTCCAGGGGCGGGAACGTGCTGGCGTTCGGGTCGTCCCACCAGAACCTCGGGTTCATCTGGTTGATGTCGAAGCCCGGGACGTCGTAGACCGTCCGCCAGACGTCCCTCTTGATTCCGACGTACGGCTTCCATCCATCGCCATCGCCGATGTCCACCGCGCCCGTCGTGAACCAGATCATGCCGGCGCCGTTGCACGAGCTCGCGACGTTGTCGACCACGCGGAGCATCGGACCCTGGAACCAGAATCCGTCGCCGCCGAACGCGAAGTCTCCGAGGTACTGCGGCCTCTTCGCGTCAGGGCAGTCGACGAAGCTCTGGAAGACGGAGCGGATCAGGAAGTACTTGTCGAGCACCCCCGTGCCGTGGATCGCGATGTTGCCGTAGAAGTGGCCCAGCTCGTCACCCGACTCGGTGACGAAGCCAGCGCCGGCGAAGTCGTAGGCGACGCAGTCGCTGAACTCCACGTGGCTCGAGTGATTGACGAATCCCCAGCCGACCGCATCGTTGACGACACAGCTGAGGACCTTGCTGGGCGGAGCCGCCGCCGGGTCGAACTCGGCGGGGAAGATCAGGTTGTTCTGGTGGAAGTGCAGCGAGTAGCGCCCCCGCCGGTTCTGGATCGACGGGTTCGGGTTCACCACGATCCCGTTCCCCATCATGTCCTCGTGGAACGTGATCTCGTCGAGCGGGATCGTCTTGTCCGTGCGGCCCAGGCCCTCGAACGCGGCGCCGATGATCTCCACGTCGGGGTTCATCAGCATGATGTGCCCCCGGGCCTGGATCTCGTCCTTCACCGCCGAGCTGAAGATGATGTTCCGCGTGAGGTTCGCCACGTGGATGCGGAACCGGTCGGCGTCCGGACCGGTGACGCCGAGCGCGAGGTGGTCCTCGGTCAACGCGCTCACGAGATCGATCTCATCGGGGGCGAGCGCCGGGTTCGTCGTCGGAGTGTTGAGGATCACGACCTTCTCGTCGTGTAGCTCGCTCTCGTTCGAGTTGTCGTCTCGGTCACGGTCGAAGCGCGTCCCTGCGACGACCAGCTCGTCGTCCTTGGCCCAGTCCGTCGGGACGTCCGCCGTGAAGTTGAGCATCATCTCGCCGATGGTCGCACTGCCCACCAGCTCGGCCCAAGGGGTGCGATCCTGGCCGTAGATCTTCACGGCTCCGCGCGACACCAGGCCGAGGGAGAGCTCCTTCGGGTCCCAGTTGGCTGGAGGGGCGACCGGCGAGTCGACGAAGACGACCTCGCACGTTCGGTCCACTCGCATCCGGTTGTTCGGATTCCCGAGGGCGAGCGTGCCAGAGTCGGCGACGTAGATCGTGTCGACGCGCAGTCTCGTGGTCTGGTGGATGGAGAAGCGGAGCGTGCCCTCCACGCAGATGAACTGCATGTCCTGCGGGATCTGCGTCCGGATCACGATCTCGGAGCCGACGGGGATGCGCACGATCGCATCGCTCGTGGGGACGGCGTTCCCCACCCAGGCTGCCTGGTCATGCCAGTTGAAGTTGCCGGCCTTCGCGACGTGTGTGTACGAGCCAGGGGGAAGGGGGAACTCGATGGGATGGGATTCGAGGGAGGTCTGCCTGGCGAACGCGAGAGGCGATACGCCGACGAAGAGAACCGCGATGAGAAGTCTCGCGAGTTTCATGATGACGGGAAGGGTCTGACGTGCTCCCGCGGACTGCGAAGCGGGGATTCAGCAGGGAAAAGCTGAGTGGAGCGAGGGGAGCATCCTCCGTTCGCACGGTGCTCGGAACTCCTCGATCCCGCTACACAAGATCCAGGCAAAGGACTGCGTGTTCGCGTTCATCGAAGTCCCGTGAACGGGAGTCCGTTGCACCGGAGAGAATCGAGCACGCCAGGCATCAGGGATTGCTGTCGATGTCGCGTTCGTTTCTCCGGTCGGCGTCCCGCGAACGGGAGTGAACGCAGGTCTACGGGAACGATCCCCGACGCGACACGCGGACATGACCGACGACCGTAGGCACCACCACCGCCATGCTCGCGCCCTGCACCCTTTCGCTCGCCCTCGCGTTCGCGTCGCTCGCCGAGGACGGACAGCTCGCGCTCGACGATCGGGTCGCGAAGCACCTCGCCGGCTGGCCCGAGGTCTGGAGCGCGACGTCGATTCCCTCGGATCGCTGAATCCCAAGTTGCTCCGCCGCGCCGCCCCAAGTGAGGGCCGAAGGCCATACCTAGCGTCGTCCGGGCTGGCGGCCGGCGGCCGGCGGCGCGGAGGTCGCGGTCCCGAGCGACACGGTCCTCACGTTCCTCGATTCGAACCTGGAGCTGGCGGGTGGCCTGCGCGCGGACGTGCTGCTGCTCGATACGGCGCCCGTGCAGACGTTCCTGTCGTGAGCCTCGTCGGGTTCTCTGAGCTGATCGACGTCGGCGTCGACCAGCTCGTGATCGGCCTCGGGGGCGGACCGGGGATCGGGACGTCCTACTGCGGGCCGGCGGCGCTCAACTCGATCGGGGAATCAGCGGAGATCGTCGCTACAGGCAGCACCGTCACGTCGCAGAACGACCTCACGCTCGGCGCGATCGGGCGCCTCGTCGGCATCGGGCAGATCCAGAACGGCGGCCCGCTCGGCGTCGTGTCGCTGCGCATCGACCTGACGAACGTCCCGCAGCCCGTTGGACCGGTCGCCGCCGCCGCAGGCGAGACGTGGAACTTCCAGGGCTGGTACCGCGACTCCGTGGGCGGCTCCGCGACGTCGAACTTCACGGACGGAGTCAGCGTCGTCCTGCAGTGAGGCGAGTCGCTAGCGCTCGCTCCACGTCTTGACGACCTTCATCTGCTGATCGAGCTCGACGTAGACCGCGCCCTCGGTCTCGACGGTCGACGAGCTCCCGAACAGGAGGAAGACCGCGCCCGACTTCGTCGTGGCCTTGCTGTAGGCGTACTTCCAGACGGTGGTTCCATTCGCCTTCTCGGTCCGGCTGGAGGGCGGACCGAGCAGCGACGAGACCTCCTCCGACGAGTCGCCGGGTTCGATCTGCTGCAGCGTCTCCTCGCCGACGTAGCGACCGGAGTACTTCGTGTTCTCCGTCTTTCCGATCAGGCAGGACGACGTCCCGAGCCAGAGGGGAAGCAGGGCGAGGGTGAACGACAGACGACGTTTGGTGGCGGGTGACATGCGGAGCTCGTGCAGCGGGCGGTTCGTGGCGCTGGAGTCTAGCCTCCCGCGGGCACGGGCTCCGCCGAGGCCGTCTCAGCTTGCCTTGTTCACCGGCGGCAGTTGAGGCGTACTGCTCATAGCCAACCGGCGCGAGGCGCGCACGAACTCGGTGCCTCGCTGCCGATCGGCGCAGCGCCCCCCTCCCCGAGTGCGGGGGCGGTCAGCTCGCGATAGTGGTTCCGGTGTCAGTCGTTCTTCGTCAGTTCCTCCCGGCGCTACGCCGGTGGCGCCAATGGTCGGAGTCGGGCAAGGTGTCCGGTGATCCGCGCCCACAGCCTCGCCGCGCGCGAGGTCACGATGAGCGTCGCTCGCCGCGCGGAGACGACAATGCGTTCCGCCAGCGCGACGAACCTGCTCCGCGTTCGTCGCAGGCCGAGCCCAGCGGGCTCGTCCGGGTAGCCGCTGCTGCCGCCGAAGAGCCGGAGCGTGTTGAGCAGGTTGTAGGCGATCCCATGCAGGCAGAGCGCCGCTGCGTTCGCGGCACGGGCATCAATCGGCACGGACCGCTTTCCGATCTCCTTGTGCTTGATGTGGCTCTTCGCCCGGTTTGGTGCTGCTGAGAGCGCCGCGGATCACCGACTGGTGCTCGCCGATGTGCCCCTCCATGGTCCCGCGGGCGCGGTAGAGGTCGAGTACGTCTCGTGCGCACATCTGCTCCGGCGTGAAGCTGGTCACGATGAAGAACGTGTGCAGGTACAGCTCGCCGGGGCGCTCCCGAACGACGATCACGACGCGTCTGGGCTTCTCCCAGATCTCCGCTCGGTACTCGATGTCGTGGCACCAGGTCCGCGGAGCTTCGGGCCGCCGACCCTGGGGCCGGCGCGCATGGATCTCCTCGTGCTCCTGGAGGATCTTGTTCGTCCGCAAGCGGAAGGCGTAGCGAACGCCCGCGGCATCGAGTGGATCGAGGAGCTTCGGTCCGACGAAGCCTGCGTCGCCGCGGGCGTGCACGACGTTCGCGATCTCGGTTCGCGCGCGCTCGATGAGCGGAAGGAGGATGTATTCCGCGCCCTCGGCCGTGTGGACGTTGCCCTCTCGGAGCGTCAGGTCGAGCCAGTGCCCGGTCTCGCCGACCATCACGCCGAGGGGGTGGAAGCAGCGCATCCCGTAGTGCGCGTTGAACTCCGAACTCTCTTGGTGGCCGTGGACCTCGTGCGGGAACGAGTCGATGTCGAGCGTGCACTCGTCGAGCCGGTCTCCGTCGTTCATGGCGCGGATGGCGCGGGCCGCCGAGCCGAACACCGCAGCCTGAACCGCGGCGAGGTTCCCTTCGCGAGCAAGGTTCGCCAACAGACGCGATCGCGTCGGTTGCGAAGCCAACCGGCCATCGTC
>JBCDGE010000210.1:0-6867 GCA_038757895.1 Planctomycetota bacterium
CATTCAAGTGGACCAAGACCGCGGATCAGATCCTCGAGAGCCTCTCGCGCTACTGCGCGAAGGCGGGCGCGATGCGTCGCTCGCGTGCCCGCCGCACAGATCGATGACTTATGTCGCGAACTTTCGGCTCACACCACTAGGCTCCGCCCTGCCAGAGGCCGTACTGGTGGCCGCCCTGGACGTAGACCCCGGCGAAGCCGCGTCCGGCGATGTCCTTCGACGGCAGGGCAATCTCCGCGTCGCAGTCCGACGCCGACTCGATCGCCGCCGCGAGGGCCGTCGTCTCCAGGAACGGGCGGACGACCGGCTGCTCGGCGTCGTCCATCGGGGCGCGCACGCCGATCGCGCCGCCGCCCTCCAGTGATGCGACGCGCGCGTTGCCGACCTGCTCGACGGGCTCGCTGAAGGTCACGCCGTGCACCGCCTCCAGGGTGGAGCAGGTCGCGTCGACGTCGGGGGTCACGATCTCCAGGTACTTCAGTTTCATGGGAATCCTCTTTGCGAGATGGTAGCGCCCGTGGATTCCCCGGCTGGCGGGATCTCGTCGAGCGGGGTACGAACTAAGCGCGCCGTCCGCGCTCGGGCGGCGCACCCACGTTGTCCCCGCGCCCGCGTCGCCCGAGTACGCCCACAGCGCGTACATGGTCCAGGGCACGGGCGGCAGCACGAGCACGTGGTCCTCGTTCGACCAGATACGCCGCGCGGGCGCCGTCGCCCGCACGATGCTGGTCTCCGCCGCAGCGGCGCGGGGGGGGTGCTCGGCGGACGACTGCGTTGCGCGGGACGGGAAGGTCGCGCGCACGGACGGATCGGCCGAGCTGGGGTACGGCGACCTCGCGACGGCGGCGGCCGGAATGGAGCCTCCCGAGGACGTCTCGCTCAAGGACCCCGCGGACTTCCGCCGGATCGGGCGCACGACGCCCCGCGTCGACTCGCCGGCGAAAGTGCGCGGGACCGCGCTCTTGAGCCAGGACCAGCGGCGCCCCGGCATGTTCATCGCCATGGTCGAGCGGCCGCCGACCTTCGGCGGTGGCGTAAATAGCTTCGACGCGACCGACGCGCTCGAGGTCCCCGGCGTGAAGCGCGTCGTCCAGGTGCCCAGCGGCGTCGCGGTCGTCGCGACCGGCTTCTGGCCCGCCAAGAAGGGGCGCGAGGCGCTGCGCGTCGAGTGGACCGAGGGCGCCGGCGCGCAGGTCGACACCGATCGCCTGCGGCGCGAGTACCGCGAGCGGACCGAGGTCGAGGGCCTGATCGTGCGCTCGGACGGCGACTTCGAGGCGGCCGAGAAGGACGCCGAAGTGGTGCCCGAGGCGACGTACGAGGTGCCGTACCAGGCCCACGCTCCGATGGAGCCCCTGAGCTGCATGGTGGAGCTCACCGACGACGGCGGCGCGCACATCGTCACCGGGTCCCAGTTCCTCGGGATCGACCATCCCGCCGCGGCGATGGCGCTCGGCGTGAGCCCGGCGAAGGTGACGTTCGAGAACTCCTACCCTGGCGGAGGCTTCGGGCGTCGCGCGAACCCCGTCAGCGACTTCACGGTCGAGGCGGTCCACGTTGCGAAGGCCGTCAAGGACCTCGGCGTTCCCGTGAAGACCGTCTGGACGCGCGAGGACGACATCAAGGGCGGCTGGTACCGTCCGATGTGGGTCAACGGTGTCCGGGCGGCGATCAAGGACGGCGTGCTCGTCGGGTGGCGCCACCGCATCGTCGGTCAGTCGATCGCGGTGGGGACGGCGTTCGAGGGCGCGATGGTCAGCGACGGCGTCGACTCGACGTCGATCGAGGGCGCCGCCGACATGCCGCACGGCGTGCCGAACCTGCAGGTCGAGCTCTCGACGACGCAGCTCGCCGTGCCGGTCCAGTGGTGGCGCTCGGTCGGTCACTCGAACACGGCGTTCGCCAAGGAGTGCTTCATCGACGAGTGCGCCGAGAAGGCCGGCAAGGACGGGTACCAGATGCGGCGCGAGCTGCTGCAGGGCCACGACCGCCTGCTGGCCGTGCTCGACCGCGCGGCGGAGGAGTCGGGCTGGTCGACGCCGCCACCGAAGGGCGTCGGCCGCGGCATCTCCGTGCACGAGTCCTTCAAGGGCTACGCGGCCCACGTGGTCGAGGCGTCGGTCGAGGACGGCCGTCCGGTCGTGCGCCGCATCGTGTGCGCGATCGACTGCGGGCTCGTCGTGAACCCGGACCAGGTCAAGTTGCAGATGCAGGGCGCGGCGAACTTCGCGCTCTCGTCCGCCCTGGACTCGGAGATCACGTTCACGAACGGCCGCGTGGACCAGAGCAACTTCCACGACTTCCCGCTCGTGCGGATGCACGAAGCCCCGACCGTCGAGGTCAACATCGTCGACACGGGCGGCTCGATGGGGGGCATCGGCGAGGTCGGCGTGCCCGGCGTCGCGCCGGCGCTCTGCGCGGCGCTGTACGAGGTCTCCGGCAAGCGCATCCGGACGCTGCCGGTCGCGGACCAGCTCGCGTAGCGCACGACTTTCGGAAGAACTCGGTCCACTCGGGAGGGCGGGGCGCATGTTGGGGGCATGGAATCCTCCGCACGCGGCCTCGCCCTTCTCGTTGCCACATGCCTCTGCGCCTGTGTGCAGCCCGAGCCACTCACCGAACCGCCCACCGTCGAGCCGACCTCGGCGGCGTTGCCGGCCGGCGAGGCCCCGGCGGAGGAACCAGTGGCCGTGGACGCCGCGGACGAGCCCAAGTTCGACGGCCTTTCGCTCGGCGCAACCGCGACGTCGAGTGAGGTGCCGGTCCGTGACTTCAACGGAAACGGAGTCGAGGACCTCGTCGACATCCTGACCGGCACGTCCAAGGACGAGGACGGTAACGGAATCCCGGACGAGGTGGAGGGGCCAGAGCAGCCGCAGTGAGGTCGGCCGCGGAGGCCCCCAGCAATGCGAACTGGCTTCGGTGTGCGGGGCGAGGGGCTTCGCGCACGCTCGTGAGCTCAGACCCCGTAGCGGGTTGTGCGTCCTTCTGATACACCGCCAGGATGGATCACCTGGGCACAACCAAGCTCGCAGCTGCGATTCGCGACGAGGGGCGCACAGGGTCGACGGCGTCCGCGCCGCCCCTGTTGGAGCGCGTAGAGCACATCCTCTTTCTCGAAGGACTGATCGGCCCGTCCGTGAGTGTCCTGTCGCATGCCATCGAGACGCTCGTCTCCGCGCCGGCCTGGACGGAACTCGATGACGCCGAGCTGTGCGATGGATTCGCCGACGCCGTGCGGTCGGCCGGTCTTCAGTTCGCACTTGAAGCCGATGACTGGGACGACGATCACTCGGTCAAGTTCCGCGAAACGGTCGCCGCGTGTTTTGGTGTGGATGATCAACGGGTTGCGCGTTTGATGCGCAGCCTCGTCGATCTGGCGCCGCCAGGTCGATTCGGAGTGCTGGTCATGCTGCGCCGATCGGCGAGCTTCGAGTATCTCGTACGCGAATTCTCAGAGTTCGACGGGGACGTCTCGATCGATGACCCTGACACCTCCTTCCGGTCCGTCATCCGGGCGACCTTCGCGGATCGGTGATCGAGCTGCCCGCCTCTCTCCGCGATCCGCGGACGCTCGAAGCGCGGTCCATCCGGGAGGCGCTGGAGAGGGCCAGGTATGGCCAAGCGCGTCGACGCGCGATCGCTCGACTTCGAGCAGCGCTCCGCAGTTATCTCGACCTACATGAAGCTGCTGCGACTGTCGTCAACGATGCCGGTGAGCGGAACGGCCACTTCTGGCGACTGTCGAGATCGGACTGCCGGTGGCGCGCGTCGCCGGACCTTACCCCGCGATCCGCAGCCGTCTTGACGGAAGGGCTCATTGCGCTGGAGGCGGACGTTCCGGCCTGGTGTCTCGGGATCGGGATCGCGATGGCGGACGGGCGGATCGACTGGGCAGATTCGGCGGCGCGACGGGCGATGGGGGAGCTTGGATGTGAGGGGAGCGCGAGCCATCTCATCCAGTGGCACGGAATCGCCAGGCATCTGCTCGGGGATCAAGCGGGGGCAATCGAGTCCCTTCGACGCGCTGCAGCCTCGAGCCTCGGTCCGGTGCGGCGGTGCTCTCTCGTGTCGCTTTCATTCATCGCCGATTCCGCAGGCGCCGCTGGAATCGTCGACTGGTCACTGGAGCGGCTCGTGGAAGAGGACGCCGGTTCTGTTGCGCACGCCTTTTCGATCGTGGTGCAGACGCGGAAGAACCGTCTTGGCGCTAGCGCCCTGGCCGAGGCGCGCGAACGGCTCCGTCGACGGGCCGAGCGAACGAACAGATGCAGTGCACTGGTAGGGTGGGCGCTCGGATGAGACGTTGCTGGCTCCTCGTTCTACTCGTGCCGGTCGCGCTCGATGGCACCAACGGAACCGCGACGCCGGTGGGTGATCGACCGGCACAGCTCGTGTTGGCGGCAACGGCCACGACCATCGGCGGTGGTCAGGTGGGACCCAGGCGAGCCGGTACCAAGCGCCATCGAGCCGGCGGAAACCCCTCCTCCGGGGGTGGTGGATGAGCGTAGCGCTTCGATGGGTTTCGCTCGTCTTGGCGGTCGGCGTGCTTGCGACAGCGGTCGCCGTGCTGACGCGCACTTCCGATCCATCTGCTACGCGAGCCAGTGGGTCGCCGGCGGAGGAGGCGGGATCCGAGATCGCGCGGGGTGCGGCGAACGACCGTCGGGGCGTTACTGAGAGTGGCAGTGACGATGTGTTGCGCGTGGCCGGTACGCTCTCGACGACGCGTGAGGAGCTGCGGGCTGACGAGGAGGGCACAGGAGGTAGGGGGCCGGAGGGTGCTTCCGACAGCTCCGCGGGTGTGGCGACCGGGCAGGTCTTCCCGGTCACGTTCTCGGTGGACGGCCCGTCCGATCGCTCAGCGCCACTGATGATCCTCCTCGGCCGGAGCGATCTCCCCGGGGGAGACCTGCCTGCTCTCGAAATCGCGGGGCAGGGCGTCACGCACGAGCTACCGAGCGGTCGCTTTCATGCGGCCGTCGCGATCGAGGGGCGCGGGGCCGGGCCTGTCGTGACGTTCGAGGTCGAGACCGAGCCCCTAGCCGTCGAACTGGAGTGTCCCGAGTCCCTTGCCGCGCGTGGGCGCGTCCTGGACTACGACACCGGGAAGCCGATCAACGGCGCGACCGTCCTGCTGGAGCCGTCCCTGATCCCCGCTGCTTGGGCCAGGCAGCTCCAGGTCAATGCCCAGGCGGACGTGACTGGTACGTTCGAGGTCGAGGGGCTCGCTGCGGGTACGTGGAGAGTCGTCGGGAGTCAGCCCGGCTATGGAGAGACGGAGACGATGGCGACTGTCGAGATGGGAGAGAGTCGCTCTCCGATCGACCTTGGGTCGATCGAGCTCCCCAGCCTGGTCGCCGTGCGCTTTCGGCTCGTTCAGCATACGAGCTGGGACGACTTGACCGAGTTCTCGATCTCCCACACGCATGTTGGGGAGAGAGTCGCTTTCGATTCCGAGGGTGAGGCGACGCTCCACCTGGGCTGGTACGACATCCCTCTGTACCTCAAGCTCTACTTCCCGGACGGAAAGGACAGCGTCATCTACCTCGATGGCGGTGTACCTGGTCCGGAGGACGTGCACCAGATCTCCGTTGGCGGGAAGCGCAGGCTCGATGTCGACCTCCGGATGACGAGTGACATCGAGAGTCGGCTCGAGGGTCTGAATACGTGGATCAACGTGTCCTATCGATCGGTCAACGGAGACGCGAACAAGCTCGGCGCGAAGTACGCCGGAGAACAGACGTACTCATTCGAGGCGGTTCAAGGTAACGATGTGATCGCGTCGCTCGAGGTCAACGACGGCACGATCACCACGATGTGGAAGAGCCAGCGGGTGCGACTCGAACCCGAGGGTGTCACCTCGATGACTCTGTTCATCGATAGTCCGCCCATCGAGGTGCTCGTGGTCGACGCCAAGAACGAGCCAATCGCCGGGTTCGTCTGTGAGGTGCGGCAGGTCCCGGCAACGACGTCCTGGCTCGCGGGGGGGACGAGCGACGAGGCGGGCCGTATGCCGTTCGCGCGTGTCCCCGAGTCAGAGTGCTCCTTGTCTGGCTACCTCCCCGAGGGTGACCTCGTGGCCGTCGATATCCCCATCGACCTGAGCCCGGCAGAGGCGACGTGCAGGCTTTCGCTCGCACCTGTCGAACCGACGTTCGTCGAGGTGTCGGCGGCCGACGGGCCTGTCCGGGGGATCTATGTGGAGTGGATCGGCGTCCACAGTGCGACAGCCTATGTCTCTGACGAGACCGACGAGCACGGCCTGACTCCGCCGCGCCGGCTCGTGCTGTCGAGTCGAGCTCGTATCGAGCTCCTCGCCGAGGACTACTGGGTGCCGTTCCGCTCTGCCGAACTGAAGCCGGGCCGGAACGCGCTGGAGATCTATCCGTCCGGGCGCGTCGAAGTCCCCTCGGGTATGGCGCTTGAACGCGTGTACTCGGACGAGTTCGGTGTGACTCTCTTCGACTGGCTGCAAGAGGGGCTGCTCGAGCGCGTCGATGCCAATGAGCGCGCCACGACTTATCGGGTTCCTGTCGGTCCTTACGTGGTTGATCGGGAGGAGCCGGCAGAGATTCGAGTGTTGGTCCAACGGTCGCGCAAGGCGGTGCTTCCTGGATGAAACTCTCTCGGCCACAAGGCTCTCCGCTCATCCTCCTCCGGAAGGTGAGCGTTACGAAGAGCGGGCTCTAGCCCGCTCCGTCAACCAGAACCCAGTGAACCAGCCCCATGGACGTCTTCGCCCAGGCCGAGCGCATGATGGACATGGACGAGCGGACGTGGATGCGTCACGCCAGTCCGTGGAGCGTCTGGACCCGGTTCTTCACCTGCGTGCCGCTCATCAGCCTCGCCGTCTGGAGTCGCGTC
>JBCDGE010000211.1:0-6625 GCA_038757895.1 Planctomycetota bacterium
GACAAGCGTGACGCCGGGCGCGAGGTCGAGCGCGAGGACGGAGTCCCGAACGCGCATGAGCTCGCGGTGATCTACGGCACCTCGCTCGGGCCCGAGGGCAACGCGATCCGCGCGGAGACGATCGAGCTCATCGAGGCGGCGGTCGACCGGCTGCCCGAGGACACGCGCACGATCGTGAGCCTGCGCATCGCCGGCAATCTGAGCCACCGCGAGGTCGCCGAGCACATGGGCCGCTCGGAGGCCGCGGTCCGCCAGGCCTTCGGACGGGCGGTCGCGCAGCTCTCCGTCCGCCTGGGCCCACTGCTCGGCGAAAGGGAGTAGCCACCACGGCTCGCGTCACCAGGTCTCGACGAGGACCCAGTGCGCCCAGGCGCTGGCAGGGACGTTCGCATCCCGCATCCTCCGCTTGGCCTCCGCGAGCGCGCGCCCGGGCTCGAGCCCTCCGCGGAACAGCGCGCCGTAGAAGTGCTCCATGAGCTCCTTCGAATCGAAGTCGCTCACGTTTCCGATCGGCGCGATCGAACGTCGTACGCCCGCGGCGTGCAGCGCGCGCTGGAGCGACGCCTGGCTGCGCGCTGCGTCCATCGCTCCCGAGGCGGAGTCGTTCGCTGCGAGCACGGCCAGCTCGCAGCCGTCGAGATCCAGCGCGAGGATCTCCGCGCCCGTGAGGAGGCTCTCGGGACTTCCGCCGTTGGCGCCGGCGAGCGCGAGCCCTCCGAGCGCCATCGGCGCCAGGCCGCGCAGCAGATCGATCGTTCGATCGGCGGCGGTCGATCCGCCGTCGTCCGAGGAGCTGGTCAGACCGTGGGTCGCGAAGTGCAGGTATCGCGCCCGAGGAGCCGCCGTGAGCACCTCCTCCTGGGTCGCGCCCGGCCCCGAGAGCAGCACAGGAGCCCTCCCGTGCGCGGCCTCGAAGAGAGCACCGGCCCGCTTGATCTCGTCGCTGGTCGCGTAGAGAGGGTCGAACGGACCGCGCGGCGCCCCCTCCTCGACTCCAGCGTCGAAGTCGACGTCGCCCACGGCGACGAACTCCTCCCGCCCGGTCGCACGGATCGCGCCCACGCGCCCATCCGCGAGGTACAGGTGTCGCCGAAAGTCGACGTCGTCCCCGATCCGTCGCCCGTCCGACGC
Source organism: Planctomycetota bacterium (assembly GCA_038757895.1). Taxonomy (GTDB): domain Bacteria; phylum Planctomycetota; class UBA1135; order UBA1135; genus Saltatorellus. Next base: position 1,132 of record JBCDGE010000211.1, read on the forward strand.
CGTGAGCGCCTCGAGCGAGACAAGGTGTACGTCGCCGTCCGGCACGTACCGCACGACACGCGGTGCCGCGGGGAGGACGTCGAGCACCGGGTCGAGGAGCGCGGCGCGGAGCAGCGCGCCGGCGCGCTGCTCGACGTCGAGCTCATCGGGCTCGGACTCGGCACCGCCGCGCGTCGGACCCTGGACACGCCCCATGCTGAGCCTCCAGTCCGCGACGAGCGCGTCGATCTGGACCGCGGGGCCGAGCTCGACGCGCCGCACCTCGTCACTCGTCCCGTCCAGCACGAACGCCACGTAGTGGTCGGTCGCAGCACCGCCGTCGTCGCTCACGTCGCGGGGGTAGCGCAGGAACGAGGCCGCGACCTCCCCGGGCCCGAGCCGCGCGATCACGGCATCGGACGAGACCGATCGGGGGAGTGCTCCGTCGGACGACAGCTCGCGGCGCAGGTCGAAGATGCGGTCGTCGAGATCGCGCCGGGCCTCCGTGATCGCCTCGCTCCACGCGTCCACATCCTCGTCCGGACCGGCTCCATCGTCGATGACTGCCTGCAGCTCCTGACGCGCCTCGTCGATCGCCGTACGGAGTTCCACGAGGCCGTCGTCGGCGTCGATCAGGCGGTCGACCGCGCCCACCTCGAACGCCGCGGCGCGCAGCGTCTCCAGGCACGCGAAGTGAAGGTGCGCCAGGTCGTCCGACAGCCCGTTGTTCTCAGAGACCGCCATGGCCCGGAACAGGCGCGCGTACTCGTCGGGGATCCGCACGCGCGCGACCGCCGGGCCCTCGATCCGCAGCCGGGCCGCGGCGGCGATCTGTCCGGTCGCGAGGAGCTCCGCGTTCTCGCGCGCGGCCGCGGCCTCCCGCTGGAGTCGGTCCTGGGTATCGCCCAGCTCGTCGTTCGCCCGCTCCAGGCTCTGGGTGCGCTGCGCGAGGTCGGCGGTCCGATCGGCCAGCTCCGACGCCTTGCTTGCGTACGCGACGAGGAGCGTCGTCAGCAAGACGACCGCGACAGCGGTCACGCCGGCGACGAGCGCCGCCGTCGGATGCCGGCGGATCCAGCGCCTGGCGCGCTCGATCCGCCCGAGCTCGCGCGCGTCGGTCGGCTCCTCGCGGAGGTAGCGGCGCAGGTCTTCGGCGAACGCCGCCATCGTCGCGTAGCGCTTCGACGGCAGCTTCTCCAGCGCCTTCGCCGCGATGAGCGCGAGCCCGCGCGGACACTTGGAACGTACGCGCCGCGGGTCGACCGGTTCGGCGGTGATGATGTTGGTCGCGATCTGGTGGGTCGTGTCCCCGTCGAAGGGCCGTCGCAGGGTCAGGAGCTCGTACAGGACGACGCCGAGGCTGAAGACGTCGGTGCGGTGGTCGAGCCCCATGCGCTTCGCCGTCACCTGCTCGGGGCTCATGTACCCCCACGTCCCCGCGAAGTCGCCGGTGCGCGAGTGGAACGGGTCGTCCTTCACGCGCGCGAGCCCGAAGTCGATCACCTTCGGCTGCCCGCTGGGCGCGACGAGGATGTTCTGCGGCGTGACGTCCCGGTGGATCACGCCGACCTCGTGCGCCGCGTGCAGCCCGTCCGCGATCCGCGCGATCACGTCCGCTGCCCACCCGAAGTGGCCCGCAGGGAGCCCGGAGCGGTCGAGCGCCTCGAGTCGCGCGCGCAGGGACACGGCGTCGACGACGAGTTCCTGGGCGATCCAGGCGACCCCGTCGTCGTCGCCGTGTCCGAGCGTTTGCACGACGTTCGGGTGGTCGAGCCGGCCGCCCGCGCGCGCTTCGCGCTCGAACATCGCGAGGCTGCGCTCGTCGACGCGCTCGGGACGGACGAGCTTCAGCGCGACGCGCTCGTCCGAGTCGCGGCGCCGCGCGATCCAGACCTGCCCCATGCCGCCGCGCGCGAGGAATTCCTCCAGCGTGAACGGGCCGAGCGCGTCCCCGGCCTGCAGCGCTCTCGCGTCGATGTCGGCGGGCGAGCGCTCACCGCCGGACGTGCTGGAGATCAGTCGCTGGAGCTCCGCCCACTGGCGCACGTGCCGGACGACCGCGGCGCGGAGCGCGTCGTCGTCCCGGAGATCTGCGCGCTCCCGCGCCCATGCGTCGAACTCCGCGACGTCACACCTGGTGCCGTCGGCGAAGAATTCGGCGAGGACGCGCTCGGTCGCCGACTCGGTCTCGTCGCCTGGAACCTCCGACATGATGGTCGAGCGTAGCGCCCATCCAGCCGACCGTCGACGTGCTCCGAACGCGTTCGGAGATTCCCAGGAACGCCGTCACGCGCGCGTCGTCGCGCCTTTTCTGGCGGTGCTGGGCTACAGCTCGGCGGCCGTCAACGGCCTGGTCCGGCCGTCGGCCGCGGCGCGCTCTCCGCGCACCTGCGCGTCCGTGACGGGCTCGACGCCGTTGCCCCAGGAGCGGCGGACGTAGGTCAGAACCGCGGCGAGATCGTCGTCCGCGCCCTCGAAGCGCGGCATCTCCAGGTTCCAGGTCTGACCCTCGACGGTCAGCGGACCCTCGAGTCCGTGCATGAGGATGCGGATCAGGCGCGCCTCGTCGCCGACGACCCACTCGGTCCCGCGCAGCGTCGGCGCCTTGCCCTCCTGGCCGCCCCCGTGGCTCTGGTGGCACGTCGCGCAGACCTGCTCGTAGACGCCGCGACCACGTTCGTACTGCGCGACCTCGTCGGCGTTCAGCTCGCGCGGGAGCTCGACCGGCTTCGCGCCCGGCTTGCCCGGCCAGGTGCAGCCCTCGTCGACCTTGCGGGCGACCTCGGTCCGGGCATCCTCGTCCTCCGCGCTCTTGGCGACGAGGTAGGCGGGCATCGCGCGCAGCGGCAGAGGCAGGCGCTCGCCCTTCGGTCCCTTACGGCGCGTCTCCATCAGGCCGTCGAGCAGCGGAGCGCTCCACCACTCGCCCGGCGGCTGCAGCGCGAGGTCGACGACGCGCTCGACGTTCTGCGCCAGCGCCTCGCGGCCGACGCACGACGCGAGCTTGCGCACGAGCGCCTTGCGCCCGGGTCGTTCGTCCCGCCAGTCGTCGCGCGCGGCGAGCAGGAGCAGCATGTCGGCCTCGCGGTACTGCAGGCCCGACACGACCGCCGAGCGCTCGAACGGGCTCGACGCGTCGACGGTCATGCGCAGCGCGAACACGTCGAGGACCTCCGCGGCGTCCGACGCACCGATCGCGAGGAGCGCGAAGAGGCGCGCCGTCGCGTCGCCATCGATCAGAGCGCGCTGGCCGACGTGCGGCAGGAGGCGCGAGCCCTCCAGGTCGAGCATCGGTTCGGCGATGCGCGCCGCCGCAGCGCGCACGCGCGCATCGGCGGCCTGGAGCGCGCCGTGCAGCGTCGCCTCGTCCGCGTAGCCGACGCCCTCCAGCGTCCAGAGCGCGTGCACGGCACCAAGCGGGTGCTCGGCGTCGAGCGCCGCCGTCCGCAGGGCCGCGAGCACGCTCGCCTCGCCGTCGAGGTCCTCGACGAGCATGCGCTGGGCGCCGTCGCGCACCCAGGAGTTCTCGGACGCGAGCAGCGGCACCAGCTCGGCCAGCGACGCGGACGCCAGGTCGACGTCGGGCCGCGACACGTCGGCCTCGTCGTGCCTGACGCGCCAGATCCGACCGAGTCCCATCGGGCCGGCGAGGCCGCGCGCCTCGACCTGCTTGCGGAGGAACGACGTCAGGAAGATCCGGTGCTGGATCAGGCCGCGGTAGATGTCCGCGATGTAGAGCGCACCGTCGGGTCCCGTCGTCATCGCGACGGGGCGGAACCGCTCGTGCGTCGACGTCAGGAAGTCGTGCTCCTGCCGCACGTCGTGCGCGACGAGCGCAGCGGTCGACGGGCTCTCCTCGATGCGGTAGCGCTTGACGAGGTTGCCGGTCGGCTCGCACACGAACACGTCGCCGAGCGCGTCGTCGCCCAGGCCGCGACCGCGCAGCGGCGTCGCGCTGCACGCGCCCGTGTAGTAGTGCAGCGTGAAGTCGTCCCGCAGCGTGACCTCCTGGTAGCCGCGGTTCACGCCGGGGTTGATGCGCGACGGGAACACCTCGCGCGTTGCGCCGACGCCGACGAAAGCGCCGTGGAAGCCGCGCTGGTGACGATTGCGGACCGAGTAGTGCGACGGCGCGACGTCGAAGAACATCGGGTTCGGGTTCGTGTTGCGCACGAACCGTCCGACGTCGTCCTGGGCGAGCCCCCACTGCCCCGACCCGCGCTCGCGCCGCACGAGCCACGTCCCGTTGCCCTCGTCGTCGACGACGCGGCGGACGCTGTTGTTCCAGTTCGCGAAGTGGACCCAGTTGTCGAGCCCGACCACGGGCGAGTTGATCGCGTGCTCGGGGTTCTCCAGGCCCTTGGTGAGCCCGGACAGAACGACCTCGCGCGTGTCGAAGGTGCCGTCGCCGTCGTCGTCCGCGAGGAACACGAGGTCGGGCGGCAGGATGCACAGCGCGCCGCCGTACATCGGCGCGACGCCGCGCGGCAGCACGAGATCGGACGCGAACTCCTCGCGCTCGTCCATCTGCCCGTCGCCGTCGACGTCGGTGAGGATCGCGATGTGGCCGATCGGCTCGCGCTCGCCCGTCCCGACGACGTCGCGCATGTAGCCGCGCATCTCGACGACCCAAAGGCGCCCGAGTTCGTCGAAGACGATCTGGACCGGATCGACGACGAGCGGCTCGGCCGCGACGAGGTCGACCGAGAAGCCGGGCGGGAGCGCGAGGGTCGCGCGCTCCTCCTCGGGCGTCAGAACCGGCGCCGCCGGGACCTCCAGATCGGGGGGCAGGTCGCCCTGGACCTCGCCCTTGCGATCGCCGGCCTGGCCGAACGTGGGGAGCGCGAGGGCCAGCGAGAGAACCGGCGCGATCGCGGCGCGAACGGGAAGGGCAGACGACGGAGTGCGCATGGCGCCCAGTGTAGGCGCCGCACGCGAAGCTCAGTCTCCCTTCGGCACAGCGTCGATCAGCGCGTCGATCCGCCGCGCCAGCGAGAAGTCGTTCCCGCTGAGCCCGTCGACGTCGTGCGTCGACATCGCGATCGTGACGTTGCGGTAGTCCGACAGCGTCAGGTCGGGGTGGTGGTTCTCCTCCTCCGCGACGGCGCCGATCGCCACGACGAGGTCGAGGCCCGCCTGGAAGTCCCGGACCGCGAGGCGACGCGTGATGCGCTCGCCCCCGACGACGTCCCAGTTCGGGTCGATCTCGGCGGCCATCGCGCGGATCGCCTCGGCATCGAGGGCCACCGGCTCCGATGCGCAGTGCTCGGGGATCGCGCTCATGCGACGGCCCCCTCGACGTGCGTCAGCCAGCCATTCGGGTCGGGCGCTTCGCCGCGCACGAGCCCGAAGAACGCCTCCTGGAGCCGCGCCGTGATCGGACCCGGAGCGCCGCCCTCGATCTCGCGCCCGTCGACGCTGCGGATCGGCGTGATCTCGGCCGCCGTCCCGGTCATGAACAGCTCGTCCGAGAAGAACACGGACTCGCGCGGCACGCGCGCCTCGACGACCTCGA
>JBCDGE010000212.1:0-6378 GCA_038757895.1 Planctomycetota bacterium
CTCGGCGAAGCAGTCGGGCTACGAGTTCGACGCGATGCTGGACACTTCGATCCAGAGCATCTTCGAGGCCCCGAAGACCTGATCGCGCGGGCGGCGCGGGCGCCCCTGGCCGCCCGCGTCAGCGGACCTCGGTCATCATGAATTCGATCGCGGCCGCGATGCGCCGCTTGCGCTCCTTCGCCGAGCGCGAGTGGTCGATCGCACCCTCGATCGCGGTGCGCCAGATGAGCTCGCCCTCGCGCGCGTCGAGGATCGCCAGCAGGAGCGAGCCGCGCGGCAGCTCGCGGTCCTCGTCACCCTGCAGGGCCGGCAGGCCCATCGTGCGTACGGCGTCGGTGAGCTTCGACGCATCCTTGGACAGGAGCACGTAGCCGACGCGATAGTCCACGTCGCCGCCGCGGTCGCGAATGACCTCCCGCTCGCGCAGCTCGACCTCCAGCGCCTCGCGGATGTCCGCCTCGATGGCGAAGGAGTCGAAGCGCAGGTCGATCAGGGAGACCGTCGAGCCGGTCGCGAAGTCGAACGACGCGGGCGACGCGAGGTTGATCGGCTGCGCGGGTTCGACGACGTTGACCCTGCCGCGCTCGACGTCGCTGCGGATCTGCTCCTGCCCGGTGCCGGAGCACCCGAGCGCGAGCCCCGCGAGGGCGAGCGCGACGGTGGTGATGGTGGGGGTGTGCATGTGCGGGATCCGTCGCTTCAGACGCCGGCGACCTCTTTGACGTAGCGCAGCCACTCCTTCTCGATCTCGTCCAGGTCCTTCACGCCGAGCGCCTTCTCGAGGTGCGTCGGGGCGGACTTGCCGTTGATCGAGCTCTGGAGGTAGGCCGTGAGCCCCTCGCGGTACTTGCCCTTGGCCTCGTAGGACAGGAAGTGGAGCAGCGTGTACGCCTGGGCCCGGTAGCGCTCGGCCTCCGGCGGATTCCGGTACGCGCCGAGCCCCGCGCCGAGGAGCTTCTTGATCGACATCGGCTCGTCGTCCTTCGCGTGATACATGAAGTAGTCCATCAGCGGCGGACCGAATTCCCAGCGCGACTCGCCGTTCTCGAACACGTAGGCGCCTGCGAACGCGTCCGAGATCGCGCGCTCGGCCCACGGAGCGATCTTGCCGAGGCCGCCGCCGACCGGACGACGGAAGGAGTTGTCGACCAGGAGCTGGGTCAGGTGGAACACGGCCTCGCGCGCGATGTCGTCCTTGGACCCGTTCACGAAGAGCGTGTTCGCGACGAAGCTGAACCACGCGTTGTCCCCGGGGAAACGGGGCGACGGGTAGTTCTTCTCGTCCTTCGGGATGTGGACCTCGGGGACGAAGTCGAAGTTCTGGAGGTCGATCGACGGGGTCAGGATCCCGTAGTACTCCAGGTACGCGCGCTCGAGGTCGAACGCGACGTCGAGGACCTCCATCGGATCGAGGTCCGACTTCACGACGAAGTGTGCCGTCGGTACGAACAGCGCGTTCTTCCAGTCCGCGCTGCGCTCCCTGAGCTGATCGAGAGTGTAGAAGCGGCCGCGGACCTTGAGGCGCCAACCGCGACGCTTGCTGTACACGCCCCCGAGCTTGGTCCAGGCCTGCTCGTTGTCCGGGTCCGCGAGGATGATGCGGACCCAGAGGTTGTTCGCCTCGCCGAAGAGCTCGCGCTCCTCGCAGAACTTCGCGAGCTCGGCGAGCGCGGGCACGCCGCCCGACTTCTCGGCGTCGTAGCGCCGGAAGAACTCCGCGAGGCTGCGCTCGATCGTCTGGATCTCGGCGACCTCGGTGCGCGCGTACTCCCTCGTCTTCGAGCCCTTGCCGATCCGGACGAGGATCGTCTCCCTGCCCTCCATCGCGACGCGGCACTCGATCTCCTTGCCGTCCTTCAGGATCAGAAGGTCGGGGCGCGCCTTCACGAGGGCGTGACGCTGCCGCTTCTGCGTCGCGTTCGCGGCGGGCTCGGCCGCCGCATGGCCCGCGATGGGGGCGAGCAGGAGCGGGGCGAGGAGGCCGATCTGGCGGAGGGTCATCGTCGTCGAGTCGAGTGGAGGCGAGCCGGGCGGGCCGCGAGCCTACCCCCTCGGGCGTGGCTAGGGCGCCGGGAGGGGGCGAAGTCACGCAGAGGTACACTCCGGCGATGCGCGCGTTCTCCCTGCTGTCGGTCCTGATTCTGCTCGCTGCGGCCACGCTCGGCGCGCCGTCCAACCGGGGCGCAGAGGCCCGCTCCGAGGACCAGCGACCGAACGTCGTGTTCCTCTTCGCCGACGACCAGCGCGTCGACACGATCGGCGCCTGGGGCAATCCGGGGATCGCGACGCCACACCTCGATGGACTCGTCGCGCGCGGGGTCTCGTTCCGCCGCGCGTACTGCCTGGGAGCCGCGCACGGCGCCGTGTGCGCGCCGAGCCGCGCGATGCTGCACACGGGGATGGCCTACCACTCGATCGACCACCGTCGGCTGGAGGGGTGCCGCACGCTCGGCGAGCGGCTCGGCGAGGCCGGCTACTCGACGTTCGCAACCGGCAAGTGGCACAACGGCAAGGACTCGTTCGCGCGCAGCTTCGAGCGCGGGGCCACCGTGATGTTCGGCGGCATGGCCGACCACACGGCGGTCTCGGTGGTCGACATGGCCGAGCGCGGGACGTACTCCGAGGCGCGCGTGGCCGAGGGTCATTCGACCGACGCCTTCGCTGCGGCCGCGGTCTCGTGCCTCCAGGAGGCGTCGGCGGACGCGCCGCTCTTCTGCTACGTCGCGTTCACCGCTCCGCACGACCCGCGCGATCCGCCCGCGGCGTGGCGTGACGGGCGCGAGCGGCCCGCGCTCCCGGCGAACTTCCTGCCCCAGCATCCGTTCGACAACGGGTTCCTGAAGGTGCGGGACGAGAAGCTCGCCGGCTGGCCGCGCGATCCCGACGTGGTGCGCGAGCAGCTCGCCGAGTACCACGGCCTGATCGAGCACCTCGATGCGGCGATCGGGCGGATCCTCGCCGCCGCGGAGGCGCGGGACGACGGCCGCCCGACGGTCGTCGTCTACGCGGCCGACCACGGGCTCGCGCTGGGTAGCCACGGCCTCCTCGGCAAGCAGAGCGTGTACGAGCACAGCCTCCGCGCTCCGATGATCGTCGCGGGCGCCGGGCTGCCCGAGGGGATGCGCCTGACGGCTCTCACCTACCTGCACGATCTCTACCCCACGATCCTCGGCCTCGCCGGGATCTCGGTCGAGGAGCCGCTCCACGGGCAGGACCTGCGACCGCTCTGGGCGGGCGAGGTCGCCGAGGTGCGCGACTCGCTCTACCTCTCGATGGGGAAGACGCAGCGCGCCGTGACGGACGGGCGCTTCAAGCTCTGCGTGTACCCGCGGGTCGCGCACCGCCAGCTGTTCGACCTCGCCGCCGATCCCGATGAGCTCATCGATCTCGCGGGCCGTCCGGCGTTCCGGCACCACGTCCGCCGGCTGGAGCGGGAGCTCGACGTGTGGCGCGCCGTGGTGGGGGACACCGACCCGCTGACGACCGACGAGCCGAAGCCGCTCCATGTCGACCTCACGGATGCGACGCGGAAACCCGACCGATGGCAGCCCGAGTGGATCCGCGAGAAGTACTTCGATCCGCCCGCGGACGAGGACCAGCAAGCCGGGGAGCCGAACGAACGACGCTGACCGCGAACGACGCTGACCGCGTCCCTCGCCGTCACTCCTCCAGCGTGAGGTTCTCCAGCCGCTCGATGCGCCCGGGCTCGGACTCGACGAGCCAGCGGATCTCGCGCAGGAGCGGGAGCGCCCGCACGAACTCCTCGCGCGCGGCCTCGGGCTCACCCAGCTCCAGCAGGAGCTCGCCGAGCTCCTCGTGCACGAACCCGTCCGGGGGCAGCCCGGCGGCCGCGCGGTCCGAGGCGACGTCGCGCTGGATCGCGAGCGCCTCGTCGAAGCGGCCGAGGGTCCGCAGGCAGCGCGCGACGCTCCAGCGCGCGATCAGGCTGCGCTCCTCGTCGCCCGCGTGGCGTCGCTCGGCCAGGGCGCGCTCGAACAGGTCGAGCGCGGCCTCCGGATCGCCCGAGTCGTGGAGCGTCCACGCCGTGTTGTTGTAGAGGGACCCGAGCCACCGACGGGCGCGCGGGTCGTCCGAGCCCTCGGCGTACTCGATGGCGCGCAGGTTCCACTGGAGCGCCTCGTCGCCCTCCGCGACGATCCCCAGCATGTGCGCGGCGTCCACGGCGAGGCCGTGTTCTCCGTGCTCGCGCGCGAGGTCCCAGGCCTCCTGGAAGAACGCGGCGGAGGCGGCCGGCTCGCCCGACGAGTTGCGGACGCGTCCGCGCTCCAGGAGCACGCGCACGCGCGCGGCCGGCCAGCGCTGCGAACCTTCCGTCGAGCCCCCCGGCGCCCCCCCGCCAGAAACCTCCGGCCGGACGTCCTCCTCGACCCGATCGAGCCTGCGGTCGGCGGCCTCGAACTCGCGCTGCAGACCCTCGGCCCGCGCCACCTGGGTCTCCAGCTCCGCCGCCTGTTCCAGGTCGCCCCGAGCGATCGCGGCGTCACGCGCGGCCTCGAACCGTCGCGCGCTCTTCTCGGGGTCACCGAAGTCCCACAGCTCCAGGACGAGCTGGTCGGTCGAGGGAATGGCGCCGGGTGCGTCCATGGGATCGTCTCGCGTCTCCCTGGGCGCGCACGCCGCGGCGGCGACCAGCGCGACCGCAGCGATCATCACGCCGATTCCCGCCGAGGACGACGGCGCGCGCCGCCGCAAGAGCCTGTCGAGGATCGCGAGAATCACGCCTGCCGCAAGGTACGTGAGCACCGGCTCGAGCGACAGTCGGTACCGCTCCAGCACGTGGGTGACGTAGTAGACCAGAGGGAACGTCAGGGCCGCGCCGCCCACGAGCCACCAACCGCCGCGCCGGTCCCGGTAGGTCAGGAGGCCGGCGAGCGCGAGCACGCCGGTGGCCAGGTGGACGAACCACTTGATCCAGCCCTGGGCGTCGCGCTCCTTCTGCAGCCCGCTCCGCAGCGTCACCGGCTCGGTCGGATCGAGCCCGAGCCAGAAGTTGCGCACGCGGATCATGCAGAGCGTGCCGAACCGCTCCGGGTTCCGCTCGATCCACTGCAGCGCCCGCTCCTTGCACCAGTCCGAGTACTCCTTCTCGCCGCGCGCGAGGTACTCCGCGTACTCGGCGTCGTTGCAGGTCGGGTGGATCCAGGGATTGAACAGGCCGTCGGCGCGGTCGTTGTTCCCGACGAACAGCTCGACGCCGACGTTGAGCTTGACGTTCGCCGCGCCGAGCTGGATCACGTTGCGCACGATCCACGGAGCGCAGACGAGGAACGCGGCGCCGAGATACGTCACGGCCGCGCGCGCGGCCTCGCCCGTACGCCGGCCACGCACGCAGAACACGAGCAGTCCGGGCGCCAGCGCGAGGGCCGTTGGATTGACGAACGCCGCGAAGCCGAACCACGCACCTGCGCGCGCCATCCGCGGCAGCGACGCGCCGGGCCCGGCCCGCGCGAGCGCGAGGATCGCGCCGAGGACCGTCGCCGCGACGAGGTGGTTGTCCCACAGGATCTGCAGCTCGTAGTAGGTCGCGAGCGGGTGGAGCGCCCACAGCCAGGCCGCGACGAGCCCCTGCCGGCGACGCCCCAGCGCGGTGCCCAGCGCCGCGAGCTGCCACGTGACGAGCGCGCCGAGCAGGACGTGCAGCGCGGCCGCGGCCTGGCGCGTCCCGTCGTTCGGCCCGTCGGTGACCGCGATGCACCCCGCCAGCAGCGTCGGGTACACCGCGCCGCACCACGCCGTCGGCCCCGAGCCCTTGGCGAACGGGTCGGAGAATCCCTCGCCCCGCAGGACCGCGGAGGCGACCGCGCCCTGCTCGTGCGCCCAGTCCCATCGCGCCTCGTCCGGCTTCATCGGCCGCGGGACCTCGAGAATGACCGCGACGAGGAGGCGGACGAGGAGCGTCACCACGACCGCGGCGACGACGAGGCGGCGCGCGCGGTCTGCGCTCTCGGCTGCCCCCTCGTCCTCCGCGAACTCGCCCATGGCGTCGGGAGGGTAGCAGCGCCGCCCCAGGAAAGAAGCGGGAGAGAAGCAGCGGTGGAGTCAGTACGGAAGGTCGTCGAGGTCGACCTCGATCGGCGGGAGGTCGCGCACCGCGGGCCGCATCTCGGTGCGAGGCGCGGCCGGTGCGCGGACGACGCGCCCGGTGAACGACATGTCGAGGCCGCGGCGCTGGACCTCGGCCGTGACGCCGAGGTGCTCGAACGCCTCGCGCGACAGCAGGTCGATGTCGCCGCGCACCAGCCGCGCCCGGCCCGCGTCGCCGAACGCACCGGGGCGCTCGACCGGCAGCTCGTCCAGGAACTCGCGGTGCCGCCGCTCCGTGATCCGGCCGTCGAGCACGAGCACGACGCCGCGGTC
>JBCDGE010000213.1:0-5936 GCA_038757895.1 Planctomycetota bacterium
AGCGCCTCGCGGAAGGCCATCGCGGCCTCCAGGTTGCGCTGCTGGCGGCGCAGCGTCAGGCCGAGCCCGTAGTAGATCTTCGCGCCGAACTCGACGCGGTCGGCGGGCTCCAGCGTGTCGACGCGCTGCAGGGCCTCGCGATACGTCCCGAGGGCCCTGTCGTACTCCTCGGAGGCGCGCTCGCCGTCGGCCGCCTTGATGATCGCGTCGATCGGGATCTCGACGCCGGGGCGCTCGTTGATCGACGCGATCAGGATGCCGCCCTTGCGCGCGCTCTCGGTGCCGGGGTTCTCGTCCGCGACCTGCTTGGCGAGGTCGAGGGCGAACTCGACGGCGCTGCGCTGGAGGCGGCGGGCCCGGACGGCCTCGCGCATCTCCTCCTGGGTCGCGAACCACTTGGCCTCGCCGGCGCCGAGGTCGCCGCCGATGTAGCCACCGGCGTCGACGAGCGTGCTGGCGAACTCCAGCATCGCGTCCTGGCCGAGGACCGAGAGCGTGAAGCCCTCCTCGCGGTACAGGTTGTAGAAGAACAGCCCGTACTCGATCGCCGCGTCCAGCTCGCCGAGGTTCCGCGAGGTGCCCTGGACGCCCGGGATCGCGAGCTCGACGTACAGGAAGCGCTTCTGCTTGATGTCGAGCGGCAGCTTGGACCACTCCAGGTCCGCCTCGCGCTGCTCCGGGTCGGGGGGGACGACGTTGTCGATCATCCCGGTGTAGAACGACTGCGCCGTCTCGTCCTCGCCGATAGCGGCGTAGACGTCGCCGAGTCCGGCGTTCGCTCGCAGCGCGATCTCGGTGCCCTCGCCGACGTCGAAGATCAGGTCCGAGTAGGTCGTGATCGCGAGCTCCGACCAGGTGACGTCGTCCTCGACGGACGCGCTCATCTTGGCGTAGAGCGACGCGAGGTCGAGCTTGGCCACCCACGTCTTCGTGCGGATCTCCGGCGTCATCTCGTCGTCCGGGATCGCGTCGAGCTCGTTGATCAGCCCGTTGCTGCGCTCGGCGGCCTTCTCCAGGACGCCGAACTTGCGCTCGCGCAGCTCCTGGGCCTCCTCGCCTGCCGCGTCCTCCAGCGAGATGTCGATGCTTTTGGCGTAGACGCCCGAGAGCTCGATCAGCGACTGGACCGCCTCGTCGCGGTTCTCCGCGAGGGTGTTGGCGTCGACGTACGACTCGTACGCCTCCAGCGCCTGCTCGAAGAGCTGGTTGCGGCGCGTCGCGTCCGACTCGGCCTTGGCGCCGATGCCGTAGATATCACAGCGGACGAGCTCGAGCTCGCTCTCCATGCGGTCGGAGAGACGAGCGTCGGCGACGTCGTCGAGGACCGCCTGGGCCATTCCGACGAACGCCCAGTCGCGCGCGAGGCCGCGCGCGAAGTCGATCTCCGCCTCGACCGCTTTCTCGGTCATCGACTGTGCCCAGACAGGAGCGGTCGGAGCGGCCGCGAGGAGAAGCGGAACCAGGAGCGTGCGAGAGGGGCGTGCGAGATGCATCGGGCTCATCGTCGAGTTCGTGAGTCGCGTCCTTCGTTGGCCGTGTGGGCCGGCCGGAGCACTGGGGGGCCGGAGCACTGGAGAGGCGGTGCGCAAGGGGGCTGCACGCGCCTGCCTGCGTAGACGCCTTCGCCCCTCTGGTGACCGATCCGGATGGTGAGATCGCCGTCGAGGGCGGATCCCCGGGGAGAGGGTGGGGATCCAGGAGAGTCGCGCCGAGCGGCTGCCGAGCGCCCAGCGGGCCGAAGAGGTTACTCGACCCGAGGGTCCCGGGGAACGGCCGCCGCCGCGCGACCCGAGGAAACGGGCCGCGCGGCGGCGGGTTCGATCGGACCGGGATCCCCTGGGGGGACCCGACGGGCAGCCCGTCAGGCGTCCATCAGATGTCCCGGCCGAGCTCGGCGTCGGAGGGCTCGTCCTCGTAGGGGATGACGATCCGGCCGTTGAGGAGGATCAGCAGCTTCCGGTTCGAGATGAACGTGCCGCGGCGCTCGAAGAGGAAGTTGAGCAGCGGGATCTTGTTCAGCACCGGGACGCCGGAGCGGTTGTCGCGCTTGGTCGACTCCTTCAGGCCGCCCAGCAGGACCGTGCCGCCGTCCGGGATCGGGATCGACGTCCGGACGCGCTGGATCTCGACCTCGGGGAGCTGGATCGTGACCGAGTTCTGCGTACCGAGCGTCGTCGGCTGCTCGCGGATCGGACGGGTCAGCGTCGCGATCGTCGGGCGCAGCTCCAGGGTGATGAAGCGGCGGTCCGCCGAGACGACCGGGCGGACGTCGAGGATGACGCCGTCCTGGATGACGTTGATGATCGGGTCGGCGATCGACGCCGCCTGGGCGATCTGGACGTCGAAGTCCTGGACGTAGGCGACCTGGTTGAGGACCGACAGGTTGGCGCGCGCGCCGTTGTTCACGAGCACGCGGCCCGCGGTGACGGTCTCGACCCGCTCGCTCTTCGACACGGCGCGCAGGATGAGCTGCAGCTGGAGGTCGTTGAGGAAAGCCCACTGGAACGACAGGCCGCCCGAAGCGCGGAAGTCGTCGGTGCCGAGCTGCGAGTCGTAGAGGTCCTCGACGCGGACGCGGTAGTCGCCGTCCTCACCGTCGTCGAAGAACGCACCGACGTCGTCGCTGGTGCCGATCACGTCGCCGAACTCGGAGGAGCCGTCGCCGAAGTCGTTGAACTCGATCCCGTTCGGGCCGAGGCCCGGGAGGCCGAGGCCGCGGAAGTCGACGCCGATGTCCTCGAGGAAGTTGTCCGACACGCGCATGAAGCGCGCCTGGATGTCCACGAGGATGCCGGTGCCCTCGCGCAGGTCCTCGAGGAGGTCGACGATCTGGCGCTGGATCTCCGGGGTCTGGCTGACGACGAGCGTTCCGGTCTCCGTGACGCGGATCGAGTTCGCCGGGTCGTTCTGCCAGCTCTCGGGGGCGATGTTGTTCTGGATGAGCTCCTCGAGGGCGCCCGTCTCGATGATGTTCGCCTCGCGCTCGGGGAGGTCCTCGTCGGGCAGCGGGAGGCCGCCGGACGGCTCGACGTTGATGTCGGGCGCGGCGAAGTCCGGGATCGGCGTGACGAGGTCGGCGACCGAGTACGTCGCATAGACCTGGCCGCCCGTCATCTCTTCGTCGGTGACGAACAGCACGACGCCGTCCTCGACCTTCCACGACATGCCCTCTGTGAGCGTTGCGATCGTGTCGAGGGTCAGCCGGACGCTGCGCTCCGGCAGGTCGAGCTCGACGGCGACCTCGTCCTCACCGAGCTCGTCGAGGACCGTCGAGCTGATCTGGAAGTTGACGCCGCTCTGCGCCTGGAGGAACTGGGCGACGCTCGCAAGGGCCGCCGGGCCGTCCTCGTCGCCGAAGCGGGCGGGAACGATCGTCTGCTCCAGCTTGCGGAGGACGGCCGCGCGCTCGGGGTCCTCGGTCGTCTCGATCTGGATCGACGAGAACGACTTGCGCTGGCTCACCTCCTTCCAGCGGTCGAGGTCGAAGACGAGCGCGTCGTTCTGGGGGACGTCCTGGGTGCGCAGGTCGTCGAACGTGCGCAGCCACTCCTCGCGGTACTCGCGGCGCAGGCGCTCGTCGGTCTTCGCGTGGCCGGCCTCGCGCGCGATCTCCAGGAGCTCCTGGGCGGTCTCGTTGCCGGGGTCGGCGACGAGGATGAGGTTCGCGTACTGGGCGGCGTCGCCGTACTTCTCGGCGCGGAACGCGCGCTGGGCGTTGTCGTAGTACGTGCGCAGCTTGTTGCGGAGGCGGTCGCGCTCGGCGGCCTCCTTGCGGGCGACCTCTTCCTCGGCCGCGGCGCGCTGCTGCTCGATCGCAAGGCGCTCGGACTCGTCGCGAAGCTCGATCGCCTCCTCGAGCTTGGCGCGGATCACGCGCTCGTCGAGCGACTCGGTCGCGATCAGCGGGTCGAGGCGCAGGATCGTCTCGGCCTGGCGGTACGACTCGACGGCCGTGTCGAAATCACCGGCCGCGACGGCCGCGTCACCGCGCGCGTTCGCCTGCTCGGCGCGCGAGCGGGTGAGCGCCTGCTTGACCGCGATGCGCTGCGTGTCGGAGGTGAAGTTCTCGGCGCCGACGGCGAGCGGGTCGCCGATCATCGCCTCGACGCGCCGGAAGCCGTCGCGCGCCTCCTGGTTCGCCGGGTCGAGCTGGATCGCCTCGGAGTAGAGCTCCAGGGCGGTCTGCAGGTCGGAGCGGTCGAGAGCCTCCGCCGCGCGGGCGGCGAACTGCTGCGACAGCGCCTTGCTCTTCTGCATCCGCAGGAGCGCGCGGTCCACGCCGTCGTCCTGCTGGGTCGCCGTCACGTTCGAGGCGAGGGCCGTCTGGACCGAGTCGTCTGCGACGGGCGTCGCGGGAACGGCAGAGGTGCCGGTGGCACTCGTCTGCTGGAGCGGGTCCTGGACGGGGCTCGACTCGTTGGACTGACAGGCGACGACTGCGGTGAGGAGCAGCGGCGCGTAGAGGAGGCGGGTCCGCATGGAGTGGAGGAGACGCGTGTCGGTCGACGTGGGGGAGGCGTTCTCTCGCACACGACCCGACGCCCGCTGCTGGCGGGTGGTTCGGATCCGTGCAAACGCTGGGGGGAGAGGGGGGCGCCGAACCGCGGTCCGATGGACCGGCTGCGGCTGGCGCTGGGGGGGGCGACGGTCGCGAGAAGGAGGGGGGGAGTTGCCTGGGGAGCGCCGTCCGAAGGGGCGGACGGACTCGCGGGCGCCGAGCGAGGTTACGGTCCGCCCAGAGAGGGGTCAACGGGATCAGGAGGGGCCCTTCGGCCCAGGGACGGCCGACGTACCAGAATCACCCACGGCGGTTACGGCTGGATCCCGTCCGCTTCTGTGGACGCGCCTCCGGGACGGCGCCCGATCCGACACGCGGGGTCCGATCCGAGACCGAGGCCCCAGGAGGGATCCAGCACGGTCCCGCGGGGCTCAGAGCCTGGGCAGAAATCTCCGATTCTGCTGCCCAGCCTCTGAGCCGACCTTGCTCTCGCACCCGCGAACGCGGGTGCGCTGTTCGCGTGGGCCATTGCTGCCCACGCTCTCAGGGGAGCGGGATGCCCGCCTCGCGCATCGCGAGCTGGATGTCCTCCCACGTCTTCCGCTTGTCGTGGGGGGAGCGGAGGAGGTAGGCGGGATGGTAGGTCGGCACGACCTTGCGTGCGCCGCGGTCGTGGACCTTGCCCCGGAGGCGCCCCAGCGGGGCGTCGACCCCGAGCACGTGGCACGCGGCGTGGCGTCCGAGGGGGATCAGGACGGCCGGGTCCACGATCTCGATCTGGCGGTCGAGCCAGGCTGTGCAGAGCTCCTTCTCGGACGGCAGGGGGTCCCGATTGCCGGGCGGCCGGCACTTGAGGACGTTGGCGATGTAGACGTCCTCCCGCCGCAGACCCATGCCCTTGGTGATGATGTCGGTGAGGAGCTGCCCCGCCCGGCCGACGAAGGGGACACCGGTCCGGTCCTCGTCCGCCCCGGGTGCCTCCCCGATGAACATGACGCGCCGGGTGCCGAGGCCGTCGGCGAAGACGGTCTGGGTCCGGGAGCCCGCCAGCTCGCAGGCCTGGCAGGCAGCCACGCCGTCGCGCAGGGCTTCGAGCGTGGCGCACCCGGGCGCGACCGACGCGGGGGCCGGGCCCGCCGCCGGCTCCGCTGCCGGTCGCGAGGGGGCAGCCGCGATGGAGTCCGGGCGAGCCGAGTCCGGCTGCGTCGAGTCCCACCCAGCGGGGGCCGGCGGACGCGGGACGGTCTTGACCTTCAGGTCGGCCTCGCCCCGGCGGGCCGGGCGCGCCTCCGCGTGCGGCTCCGGCGGCCTCGCCGCGGGCCGACCCGCTGCAGGCGGAGGCGCAGCGCTCCGGGGCACGGCCGCCAGGGGAGGCGCCCTCGTCGAGGGTCTCGGTCTCGACCCGGGCTGGAAGAAGAGGCAATACGACCACGCCGGC
>JBCDGE010000214.1:0-5875 GCA_038757895.1 Planctomycetota bacterium
GCGGCCCGTTCGTGAACTACGACGGCCCCGCGGACGGCTTCGCGCGCCGCTTCGCCGTGGCCGCCGGAGACCCCTGGCGCGTCGAACCGTCGATGGGCTACCCGACCCCCGGCTCACTGGGCACCTGGTTCGGCGTCGACCGGAACCTCCCGATCCTGACGATCGAGTTCGACCGCGGCTGCCCACCCGAGGAGAGCGGCCCCGCGCTGCTGCGCGGCCTGGAGGCGATCCTGCGGGACGGCCCGGCGCCGGCGGTGGATCGGGTGGACTGATCGCCGGACGGCCCGATCAAGGCCGGCGCTCGGCCGCTCACTCCTCCCAGGCGGCCATTGCGGCGCTCCCTTGCGCGAAGCGCTGCGTTCGCCAGCCGAGGAATGGCGCGTCGCGCCGCGCCTCGACGTGGAAGGGCGGGCCCGACTCGGTGACGAAGTAGCCGCGCAGCACGACGGCCGCGGGGAAGCCCCACCGGTACTCGAGCTTGGAGACGCTCGCAGACTCGACGTCGAACTCGCTCGCCTGGTCGAGCAGGATGCCGGGCCAACTCGCCCCCTTCGGCCGGTTCGAGGCCCCGAGCGCGATCCACGCGACGGCAACGATCGCCAGGAGAACGATCGCCGTTCGACTGCGAGACGACGCCGCTCGCTCAGGGTCTTCTTGGTCCATCGTGGAGAGCCTCGAATCCGTGGCGCGGTCCGCAATGGGCCGGCACGTAGAGCGTAGACGCTTCACCCTGACCCGGAGACCCGCCATGCCTCGACTGCGCCTTCCTGCCGCCCTCCTCGCGCTGTCCCTCCTCCCCGCCTGCACCGAGTACGAGTACGCGGAGCAGGACCTCGATCTCGCGTATGACGCCGAGGCGGACGTCGCCGAGGTCACGATCGAGACCCGCGGCATCTGGGGTACGCAGACGGGGCCCGGGGAGTCGGTCGAGGAGATCGACCGGCGCGCCGCCGACCGGATCCGCGCGATGGCGGCCGGATACCGCTACTTCCACGTGATCACGTGGCCGTTCGTGCTCGACCTCGACGCGCCTTCGGAAGAGGACGACTGGGAGAGCGAGGGCGGCGAGGACGAGGAGCTCCGCCGGCTCTACGAGGCCTTCCGGTCGGTGGAGAAGTCGCTCACCGTGCCCGAGTCGCGCGTGTTCCTCGACGCCGCGGGCGAGGTCGGCGTCTTCCAGCGGGTGCGCATCGAGAAGGCGTCCGTTCTCGTCGACGCGTTCAACGAGGGGCTCTCGCTCTCGCTGCTGGAGATGATCTCCGAGCCCGAGCCAAACGCCGTCGCTGCCCCAGAAGACGACGTCTTCGAGTCCCCCGAGGCCCACCGGCTTCTGCTCGCCCACGCGCGAGCCCGGCGCCCCTGGATCTCGCTGGACGGCGAGGGGCTGTCGCTCCACCTGCCGATGACCAAGCGCGACCTCGGCCGCGCGGTCCGGAACACGCTCGCGATGGGCGCCGACCGCGAGGAGAGCGCCCGCGAGGGCGCGGCGATGGCGCTCGCGTTCTTCACCGACCTCGACGGCATCGAGGTCGACGGCGACGTCGTGACGCTGCGGATGCCGTTCGGTGACGACGGGATCGTGCGGATGCGGCATCGCCGCCAGCGGAACGAGGACGCGACGCGGCTTCCCGCGCTGTTCGAGGACGGCGAGTTGCCGCGCCGCGCGCAGTAGCGGTCTCGACGAAAAGGGCGCCGCCGTCCCCGTTCACGTCATCGGGGGCGGCGGCGCCTCGGGGCCGCGATTCGCTGAGGTGAGCCGCAGTCAGATCGAGTCCAGGCCCCACACGAAGGGCTGGAGCGGGAGGTCGGGGAGCGCTACGCCGATCTCGGATTCGACGACGTCGGTGACGCGTCGGTCGCCGCGCGGGGGGCAGAGCGCCAGGAGGATCTCGTGGCCGGTCAGGCGGATCGTGCCCGACGGGCCCGTCACGTCGATCGTGTCGTCGCCGGTGGCGCGCGCCGTCACGTCGTCCGGCGTCGCGGTGGAGATGACCTGCGCGGCCGCCTCCGCGTTCGCCAGCTTCGCCATCGCGAGGATGCCCTTGGCGCCGGCGGCGCGCACGAACTTGAAGTACGCGAGGAAGTCGGTCTCGGTGTCCGGGATCATCATGAACAGCCGGCCCGCCTCGTCGTCGAGGTCGTTCCAGAACTGACCGACGATCGGGAGGACGCCTTCGGGGTCGCCGCCCCACTCGTGCACGACGCCGCCGAGGTCCTCTCCGCGGCCGACGCAGGCATAGCCGACGATCTCGCCCTCGTGCTCGCGCACCAGCGTCGTCATGTTCGGAACGCCGAGCATCGTGATCGTGTCCTCCAGCGTGCGGTCGGCGCGCGAGAGGTGCTTGCAGTAGAGCTCGTGGACGGCCACTCGGTCCTTCGCCTCGATCGGGCGCACGCCGTCCGGCTCGGGCAGGAGGAACGCGTTCTCCTGCTCGACGACGAAGACGTTCTCGGAGCCGAAGGGCACCCAGCCGCGCTCCTGGTACCAGGTCGGGTCGTCCGCCCAGAGCAGCATCAGCGCGGCACCCTCGGCGGCCGCCGCGGCCGTCGCCTTCTCCAGCGTGAGCGTCCCGAGGCCGCGGCCGCGGTGCTCGGAGGACGTCGCGACCGAGCCGACCAGCGCGATCGGCAGGTTCGCTCCCGGAGCGATGAGCGTGCGGGCGAGCCAGGCGCAGGTGGAGGCGATCGTGCCGTCCACCTCGACGGTCTCGATCCGCCCGCGGGCGCCCTTCTCGAAGACGAGCGGGTACTCCGCGGCCAACGGGCGACCCTCGCGGAGGACGGTCTCCATCAGCCGCAGGGCGGTGTCGTTCTCGGTCGTGGTCTGGGGCATCTTTCGGGCTCCTTGGCCCCTCTGGGGGGCGCCTCGGGGACTCATCCGTTGTTGTTCTGTTCCTCTTCGGCGGACGCACGCTGCTGGGCGGCGCGGTAGGCCTCCAGGAGGTCTCCGCCGAGCAGGACGGCCTCCTCGACCGACGCGCGCGCGCTCTGCACGGCGTCGCCGAGGTGCCGCGCGTCGTCGAGCGAGTCGGTCGCGCTCTCCAGCGCGCGGGACTTCTCCTCCAGACGCTCGAGCAGCGCGCGGAACGCCGCGCCGGCCTTGGGGTCGTTGTCAGCGGCGCCGCTCCGGCCTGCGTCCCCCGACGGGGGCTGACCGGCACCGACTCCGTTCACCTTGGGATCGATCGACATCGGGATTTCCTTGAGGGCTGGGTCAGAAGTTCCGTCTGCGTTCAGCGAAGTCCGCTCAGAGGTAGCGGAGGAGGCTCTGCTGCATCAGGCGCGCGCCCGTGGCCTGGGCGAGCTGCAGCGTCTGTTCGGCGCGCTGGAGATCGAGGGCGACCTCCGCGTAATCGGCGTCTTCGACGTTCGAGATGAGGCCTTCGACGGTGACCTCCAGGTCCTCCAGCCGGGTGGCCGCCACGTCGAGGCGCTTGGAGGCGGCTCCGAGCTTGCCCAGACCCACCAGGAGGTCGTTCTGGCTGCGGTCGAGCTCGCCGAGGCGCGCCTCCAGCCGCCGGACGATCACCTGCCGGTCCGTGGACTCCCCGAGCCGCAGGTCCGCGACGGCGCCGCGGATGGTCTCGAACAGGCTGGGCGTGCCCTGAAGGGTCACGAGGTCCGAACCCGCACGCACGAGCTGGGTCGTATTGACGTGGACGTTCGCGCCCGACGTCTGGCTCTCCAGCCGCAGGTCCGTCTCGGTGAAGTTCACCGACGTGTAGTTGATACCGTCGAGCGAGACGGACGCCTGACCCGTGACGTTCCCGGTCGCGTCGCCGCCGGTCCAGCCCGAGAAGTCGAACGCGACGCGCCCGCCGTGCTCGTCGTGGACGAAGAAGCTCGAGGGTGCCGGGTCGGGGATCAGCGTGAACTGGCCGTTCCCGAGCCGGATCGTGCGCGACGCGGCGTCGACCTCGACCGTCCGGTCGCCCACGACGGAGTCCTGGCCGCCCGCGATCGTGATCCCGGCGCCGACCGCTCCGGTCGTCCCGTCCTGGCGGACGAGCACCTCCTCGTAGCCGGACCCGGAGTCGACCGTGCGCCCGGCGCGGATCCCCGTCGACGAGCTGAAGCGCGTGCCCGTGAAGTCGTAGCGCGCGAAGACCTCGCGGCCGGTCACGTTGACGACGACGCCCGCGTCTCGCCCGGTCAGGATCCGCTGCTGCTCGTCGTTGCCGTAGTACTCGACCGCGCCGTCGCTGCCGACCTCGACGAACGGCTGCGTGCCCGTCGCGGTCCCGGAGAACAGGTAGCTGTCGCCGCTGCGCGTGTTCGCGATGTCGAGCAGCTGGCCCTCCAGCAGCTCGATCTGCCGCGCGACCGCCTCGCGGTCCTGCGCGTTCAGCGCGCCGTTCATGCCCTGGATGATCAGCGAGCGGATCTCCGCCAGGACGCCCGAGCCCTCCTGGAGTCGCGCGCTGGCCTGTTCCACCTCCGGTCGCGCCGACGACGTCGAGGACGCGAACGCCGAGATCGAACCGATCTGCCGTCGGAGCGACAGCGACACCGACGTGCCCACCGCGTCGTCCGACGCGCGGACGATCCGGCGGCCGCTGGACGCCTGCTCCTGGGCGCGGATCAGCTTGGCGGTGTTGCTCTGGATCCCGTCTCGGACGAGGTCGAAGATCCTTCCCTGGGTCGGACGAATGGTCATCGGATACCTACCTGCTAGACAAGGGCGAGGATCGTGTCGTTGAGCTGGTTCACGACCTGCAGGAACTGCGCTGCGGCGCTGTAGTTCTGCTCGTACTGGATCATCTTCACGAGCTCCTCGTCGACGTTGACGCCGGACACGGCCTCGCGCTGCGACTCGAGGCTCGCCATCAGGAACGTCTCGATCTCCTGGGCGTTCGCGACCGAGCCGATCTCGAACCCGACGCTGCCGACGAGCGTTCCGTAGAACTCGCCCAGCGTGCCGTCGAGCTCGGCGACGTCCTCGGTCTGCACCCGAAGCATGTCGAGCAACGCGCCGCCGTCGCCGACCGCGCCCGTCGCGGACGCCGCGAACATCCGCGGGTCGTTCCGGATGTCGCTGCGCAGGTCGATCGAGATCGAATCGTCGCCGACCAGGAACGCATTGAGGCCGAAGCCAACGAGAACGTCGCTCGTGTCGCTGTCCGCGATGAGCTCGGTGCTGAAGGCGTCACCGCTCGACGAGCTCACGTCGCCGAGCGTGAACGAGACCGAGACCCCGTCGCGGACCGGGATGAGGTTCCCCGGCGCGTAGCCGAGACCGACGTCGAGCGTCGCGACGATCGTGCCCGTCTCGTCGCGCACGGCGACCTCCAGGCCCGGCGTCGATCCGATCGTCCCGTCGCCGAGCGGCTCGAACGTCCAGCGGTGATTCGTGTCGCCCTCGTACTCGCCCGTCAGCGCCACCTGGACGGCGAGGTCCTGTCCCGTGTGGGTGCCAGCGGAGAGCCCGAGCGCTGTCAGCGCGGTGCCGCCCGCGATCTGGAACGTCTCCCCCGAGCCCTCGCCGAGCGTCTGGATCGCGAGCCTCCCCCCGACGACCGCCGCCCGCAGGTTGTTCGCCGCCATGTCGGGGTTCGCGTTCAGCAGCTCCGCAACCTCCTCGGCCGTCGGCGACCCCACGGTCTGGAAGTCGAGCGGGTCGATCGAGACCGAGAACGCGCCAGCCGGCCCGACAAGGTCGATCGTCGCCACCGAACCGATCGAGAACGGCCCCGGGAACGCGCCGACCGTCGACGCGCGACCGCCGCCGAACGTCCCGTGGTCGTCCGGATCGGTGTCGAGCGGCCTGCCGAAGTGGAACTTCTGCCCCGAGCTCGCGTCGACCGTCACGCGGCCCGAGTTGTCGATCCGCGCGGTGAGCCCGCCGACGTTCGACAGCGCGTCGATGAACCCACCC
>JBCDGE010000215.1:0-5814 GCA_038757895.1 Planctomycetota bacterium
CCGGGAGGAGGGGGAGGAGCAGCAGTGCGAGGAGTGGAGTGGGGCGGGGCATCGTCGAGGAAGGTCAGTGGAATCGAAGTGTCAATGGTTTGGCATATCGTGCGCCGGTGCTGCGCCGTGAAGTGGCAAATGTTTGGCACTTAGCGTCAGTCTCCTGTCAATGCATTGACAGATCGAGGCGGCCTCGCGAGGCTCGTCGGATGACCGGGCTGAACGAACTCGGCCGCCGCGAGCGCCAGATCCTCGAGACCGTCGTCCGACTGCGGCGCGCCTCGGTCGCCGAGGTGCGCGACGCGCTCCCCGATCCTCCGAGCTACTCGGCGATCCGGACGACGATGGGCATCCTTGTCGACAAGGGGCACCTGCAGTTCCAGCGCGACGGCCGGCGGTATCTCTACCGGGCCGCGCGCAGTCCGTCGCGCGTGCGCAAGCGGGCGCTCAACGAGCTCGTGCGCAACCTCTTCGACGGTTCGGCCGAGCAGGTGGTCGATGCGCTCATCGATCCCTCGAGCCGTCGGATCGACGCGGAGGAGCTCGACCGGATCGCCGAGCTCGTGCGTCGCGCCCGAGAGAAGCGCACGCCGGGGAAGCAGAACGGATGAACGACGCGGTCTTCGACTGGCTGCTGGTTGTGTCGACGCGCGTGACGCTCGTGGTCGCGGCCGCGTGGCTCGCGTCGTCGGTCGCGCGCTCCTGGAGCGTTCGGTCGCGCGCGCTGCTCTGGCGGGCCACGCTGGTGGCGGTCGCCGTCACGTGCGTCGTGCCGACCTCGACGATCGAGCTCCCGTCGGTCCCGCGGATCGATCCGGCGCCGAGCGGCGCCGTCGCGGTCGCCCGGGATCGACCCGACTCCGTTCCGTCCGCCCATCGGTCCGCGCAGGTCCCGGCTGTCGCACCGCCGCTCGAGGGCGGCGCGGGTCGCGCGCTGCGGACGCGGAAGCTCGTGCCCTGGGTCTGGGCCGTGGGTGCCGGGCTCCACCTCCTCTGGCTCGTCGCCGGGCTCCTGCGGCTCGGGGTTCACGTTCGGAGGAGCGACGCGATCACCGCCGGGCCCTGGGTTTCGGACGCGCGGCGTCTGGCCTCGGGCCTCGGCATCGACGCTGCGCCACCGCTGGCGCTCTCCCCCTGGCTCGGCGCTCCCGCCCTCGTCGGCCTCGCTCGTCCGACGGTGCTGCTGCCGATCGACGCGGAATCGTGGGCGACGAGCTGCCTTCGGAGCGTACTGGCGCACGAGCTCGCGCACCTCGCCCACCGCGATCCGTGGTTCACCCGTGCCGCGCTGCTGCTGAGGTCGATCCTGTGGTTCCATCCGGCGATGGTCTGGGCCGCGCGGGAGGTCGCACGGTTCCACGAGCTGCGCTGTGATCGCGCGGCGGTCGAGCTCGGCGTCGAGCCCGTCGACTACGCGGAGAGCCTCGTCCGGGTCGCGCGCTCGCAGCACGCACGGGGGGCGCCCACCCTCGCGCTTACGTTCACGCGGCGCTCGATCCTGGAGGAACGCGTGCGCGCGGTCCTCGGCGGCGGGACGCAGGTGCGTGGTCGCGGCGCGGCCGTCGCGATCGCCGTTCTCGTCGGGACGTCGGCCGCTGCGAGCGCGCTGATGGTCCAGGCGCGGCCGGCCCCCGCCACCTCTTCGGGTCTGCGCGTCGCGCTCGCCGACGACGTGCGTGGCCTCGCGGTCTCCGGATCGTGCGCGGTGCGCGTCGTCCCGGGAGACCGGCTCGAGCTGCGGGCCCTCGCGGCGCACCCCGGCGCTGCTCGACGCTTCCACGGCGCACTGGAGGTGAAGCCGGGGGCGGAGCCGGGGACCTGGAGCGTCATCGCCCCGCGTCGCCCCACGGACGGCTCGCTGGTGCTCGAGCTCACGGCTCCTCCCTCGCTCGCGCTCGACGTCACCGTGCACGAGGGCTCGTTGCACGCGACGGCACCCCTCGCCGAGCTCGAGGCCACGGTCTCTCTGGGCTGGATCGCCTACGCCCCAGGCGTGGCGCCGGTGGGCCCCGTGCGGCTGCACGTCGGCCGCGGCGGGCTGACCGCCGACCTCCCGCGCACGTCGGAGGAGTTCTCCGCGACCGGTGGCCTCGCCGACGTCGACGTCGTGGTGCGAGAGGCCGGATCGACCGGGCCGCTCCGCGTGACGACCGGAAGGGGTGACGCGCGTCTGACGATGCCGGACATGGAGCGCATCCGCCTGCACGTCTCGAACCCGACGGGCTCGGTCGGCGAGGCCGAAGGGGCCAGCGCGGCGCACGGGCCGGAGGCCTGGGTGGCGAGCGGATACGGCGTGGCGATCGCCACGGACTCCGCCCCTTGACCCCAGGGCGGGCCCCGTACCGCGCGACGAGCAGCAGCTGGTAGAGTCGTCGATCGCCCAACTTTCCCAACGCTCGACCTCCCATGATCCTCCGTTCCATCGCACTGCTCGCGTGCCTGGTCGCGGGCGCGCCGGCTCTCGCCGGTCCCCAGGAGAACGCGCCGAAGAGCGCACTCCGCGTCCTGCTCGTTGCGCACGATCCCTCGTCGCCGCAGGTGTCCTTCCCGGACATGGCGACGGAACGCACCCACGCTCTCTACAGCGAGAGGCGCGACGCCTTCGCCGCGCTGCTGCGCGAGCACTTCCAGAACGTCCGCGTGGTCCACGCGTCCCAGTACACGCCCGCGATGTCGGGGGAGGAGGACGTGACCGTCTTCGACGCGCGTCCCGCGCGCGAGCTCGATCGCAGCTTCTCGCACCCGGCGCTCATGATCGGCGAGACGTCGCCGCGCATGGGCGAACCGCTCGGGCTCAAGCTCGACTGGTTGTGAATGTGTCTCGACGCACATGCGCATGGGATGCGCATGGACCATCCGATCTTCCGCTCGCCGAACGCTGTCTCGCCGACGCTCGAAGACGCGCCGACGCCCAAGAGCTACGCACACCACCCGGCAGGCCGGGGCCTCGGTGACAGGATGCCGATGTGGCGGGTCCAGACCGAGGGCTACTCGGACGGCGAGGGGATGCTCATCGGCATCGTCTCGAACGACGCCGGATTCCTCGACTCGCCGGACACCGAGTGGATCTCCGGCGGCGTCAACACGAAGGGCCCGCGTGCGGTCGCGCTCGGTCGCCACGGGAACTTCTTCCACTGGGGCTTCGCGGCGTCGCCGACGTACATGACGGACGAGGCGAAGCTCGTGTTCGTCAACGCGATCCACCACATCGCCGGCTTCGACGGCCAGACGCCGGTCGCGCGCAAGCAGGACGGGGTCTTCGCGCGCGAGATGCTCGCGATGATGATCGACATGGTGGGGGACGAGGGATACGCCGACCTCGTGGCGATGTACGAGGGGATCAAGGACGACTTCGAGGCGCGCCAGGCGGAGATCCGCGAGCGGATCGACGCGGGCGAGGAGGTCTCCGACGGCGATCGACGGATGCTCGACATGCCCGCGGTCACGCCGCCAGGGCGGTACGACAACGTGGCGCGTGTGATGCCGTCGGTCGACCTCGACGCCCTCGGTGACGACCCCGACGTCGTCGTCGCGAAGCTGACGGCGATGCTCCCCTACGTGGCCTCGTCCGACGAGTGGTACCAGCTCGAGGTCGACGCCGACCTGCAGGCGCTCGGGATCGCGAACCACGATCCACGGATGCTGGAGGCGGCCATTGGGATGCTCGGGGACGAGGGCGACCGCGCGACCGGGCAGAGGCTCCTCGCGCGCTACACCGGCGAGTCGTTCGCGGAGGCCGAGCAGTGGCGCGCGTGGCTCGACGCGAACCGCGACGACCTCTTCTTTTCCGACGTCGCGGGCTACCGCTGGCTGGTGAACCGGCGCGGTCCTGCGGTCCCGGCCTCGGGGGCGGAGATCGGGTCCGACACGGACCCGATCTCGATCGAGATCGAGGTCGAGCCGCTCAACCGCATGCAGAAGATGCTGAAGGTCGAGTTCCAGGTGCGAGACGGCTGGCACGCGTACCACGAGCCGCCGAAGGACACTCCGTACGTCGGAGTGAGCGCGCAGGTGAAGCTCCCCGATGGCGTGACGTGGATCGGTCGGTGGAGCGACCCCGAGACCGAGCCCGACCCCGACGACCCGCGGCTGCGGCGGGTCCGCGGGACGTTCCTACTCGAGACGCTGCTCGACCTCGAGCCGGGGGCGGCGGGGGTTGCAACGCTCACGATCCGCTACCAGCTCTGCGACGCGACCCGATGCCTGCCGCCGACCGAGGTCGAGCGGGAGGTCACGGTGAGAGCGTCGGGCAAGCGGCGCTAGGAGGCCGGAGGAAGAGCTGCATCTCTGGAAACTGAGGGCCGGCCGATCGGTAGCGTGGATGCCCGCGCGGTGAGCGCTCCCGGTTCGCCAGGCGTGGGCCCATCCCACTCCCGTGGCTGCGCGCGTGAATCACGCGCACACACCACTTCCCACGACCCATCTCGAGGGCCGTGTCTCGCACTCTTTCCATAGTCGTGGCCACCGCCGCGCTCTCCCCGCTCGCCCCCGCCCAGTCCCTCCTCCACGAGACCGCCGGGACGCAGGCCGCCTCCAGCTACGGCTGGGCGCTCGTCTCCATCGACGACATCGACGGCGATGGCGTCCGTGACCTCGTGACCAGCGCGCCGTTCCGGAGCTCGCCGGCGTTCGAGATCGGCGAGGTGTTTGCCCTCTCCGGCGCGACCGGCGCGCTGCTCTGGAATCGGGTCGGCCCCGTCGGCGGCGACGGCTACGGCCTCGACATCGCCGTGGTCGACGACGCCGATCAGGACGGGATCGAGGACCTCGCGGTGATCTCGAACTCGTTCCCGCTTCCGCCGACGTTCAGCAGCGTCGAGATCCAGTCCGCGGCGACCGGGGCCGTCCTTTCGAGGATCTCCGCCCCGTCGGTATCGAACCTCTTCGGGTCCCTCGTGGCCGTACCGGACGCGGACGGCGACGGACGCAGGGATCTGCTCGTCGCGGTCAGCCGCGGGGCACCGAGCCCAGGAGAGGTGCGCCTGTACTCGACCGGAACCGGCGCCGAGCTCCGACGCTGGGCCGGGCAGAGCCCCGAGGAGAACTACGGACTGACGATCGCCCTCGTGGACGACCTCGACGGCGACGGTGCCGAGGACTGTGCGTTCACCGCGTCGGGGCGGATCGTGCAGGGCGCGCCGAGGGCAGGCGCGGTCGAACTCGTCTCCTCGTCGACGGGCTCGGTCCTCAGGACGCTCGACGGGCCGCCCGTCGACTACGCGGAATTCGGAGTCGCGATCACGCCCTTCCGGGACATCGACGGGGACGGGGTGCGCGAGCTCGCCATCGCGGACTCGCCGAGCTTCTTCGCGGCCGACAAGACCTCGGCGGTCTCCCTCGTCTCGCCGGTGACCGGCGCCGTCCTGGATCGGATCCTGGGCGGGGAGGAGCTGGGGACCCGGTACGCCGTGACCGTGTTCGGCGACTACGACAGCGACGGCGTGGAGGACCTCCTGATCGGCGCGCCGTTCTCGAGCACGAATGCGCTGAGGGCCGGCGCGGTCCGCGTCGTCTTGGGCGCGACCGGGCTCGACATCAGGCGCTTCGACGGTGGGGCGGCGAACACGATCCTCGGCCGGACCGCGGTCGTCGCGGGCGACCTCGACGGCGATGGGGTCCAGGATTTCGCCGCCAGCGGCCGTGGCAGGAACTCCGCGGTCGGTCGCGTGGTCGCGGTGAGCGCGCCCGACGCGCCGCTCTACACGTACTGCGAGGACGGTCCGCCCGCCAACAGCACGGGCACCCAGGGCAGCATCGGCTCGTCGGGCACGACCTCGCTCGCCGCGAACGACCTGATGCTGACCGCGGAGCGCCTCCCGCTGC
>JBCDGE010000216.1:0-5619 GCA_038757895.1 Planctomycetota bacterium
TGATCGGACCCGGAGCGCCGCCCTCGATCTCGCGCCCGTCGACGCTGCGGATCGGCGTGATCTCGGCCGCCGTCCCGGTCATGAACAGCTCGTCCGAGAAGAACACGGACTCGCGCGGCACGCGCGCCTCGACGACCTCGATGCCGAGGCTCCGGGCGAGTTCGATCACCATCCCGCGCGTGATCCCGACCAGGATCGAGTTCCCGACGGGAGGCGTGACGATCTTGCCGTCCTGGACGAGGAAGACGTTCTCGCCGCTGCCCTCGGACAGGTAGCCGTCGACGTCGAGCACGAGGCCCTCCGCGTAGCCGTGGCGTACGGCCTCCTGGACGACGAGCTGTGAGTTCAGGTAGTTGCCGGACGCCTTCGCCATCGCCGGGTGCGTCCCGGGCGCCATGCGGCGCCACGAGCTGAAGCCGACGTCGACGCCGTTGCCGACCCCGACGTCCCCGTGCAGCGACGTCCACTCCCACGTCGCGATCGAGACGTGGATCGGGTTGTCCTTCGGCAGCACGCCCAGCGGCCCCTCGCCGCGGAAGACCAGCGGCCGGACGTAGCACGACTCGTGGCCGTTGTGCCGCACCGTGTCGACGATCGCGGTCTCGATCGCCTCGAGCTGGAATGGGACCTCCATGTCCAGGACCCGGCACGAGCGGAAGAGCCGCCGGACGTGCTCGCCGAGCTTCAGGAGCGCCGGCCCGCCGGGCGTCGAGTACGCGCGCAGGCCCTCGAAGACGGCGTTCCCGTAGTGGAGGCTGTGGGTCAGGACGTGGACCTTGGCGTCCGCCCAGGGGACGAGCGCGCCGTCCATCCAGATCGCGTCGGAGGGCTTCATGGGGCTGAGAGGATAGCGGCCCGTCCGGAGCCCGGCGGCCCTACAATCCCGCCCGCCATGTCCGAGAACATCATGAGCGCACCGCACGGGATGAACCTCGTGATCGAGTGCTCCGACGGGAGCGCGGTCATCGGTCGCTTCGACGAGTCGAACGGCTTCGAGGTCGTCATGCACGACGTCGACCTCTGGGAGTCCGACCAGGGGTCCGCCGACGAGCGCGAGCAGTGGATCCGTCAGACCGCGACCTACGGCGTGGCGGTCAAGGAGCGCGACTACCGCTTCTCCGCGCGGTCGGTCGAGCGCTGGCGCTCCCTCGGGGACATCGAGAAGCTCTGACGCGCGCGGAGACCGACCGCCCATGACGCCCCGCTCGACGCGCCTGCGCTGCGCCGCCGCGCTGTCCACGTCGCCCGACCTCGACGCGGCCGTGGCCGAGGTGTGCGACGAACTGGACGAGCGCCTCGATGGCACCGGGCCCGACCTCGCGTTCCTGTTCGCGACGCACCACTACGGCGGCGACCTGGCGCGGGCCGGCGCCGAGATCGTCGAGGGCACCGGCGCGAGCGCGCTCGCGGGCTGCACCGGAGCGTGGACGGTCGGCGTCGGCCGCGAGGAGGAGCACTCGCCCGGGATCGCCGTGCTCGCCGCGTCGTTCCCGAACACGCGCGTGGACGTCCTGCGGATCGTGCCCCCGGCGGAGGGCGGCGAGGCCTCGCCGCCGCTGCCGATCGAGGATCCCGAGCGCGCGAGCCTCGTCGTGGTCGGGGATCCGTTCACGTTCCCGGTCCCGAACTTCCTGCAGGGCGTGACGGAGTCGTACCCGGGTGTGCCGGTCGCGGGCGGCCTGAGCAGCGGCGGGATCGCGCCGGGCCAGAACCTGCTCTTCGCAGGCTCCGACCCCGTCAACTCGGGCGCGATCGCGGTCGTGCTGGAGGGTGAGACGCGGCTGGTCAACGCGGTCAGCCAGGGCTGCCGCCCGATCGGGCCACCGGTCGTCGCGACGAAGGTCGACGGCAACGTGCTGCTGGAGCTGCGCGGCAAGCCCGCGGGCGAGGTGATGTCGGAGATCCTCGACGAGGTCGACGAGGCCGACCGCAAGCTGTTCCAGGCCGGCGCGTTCATCGGCCGCGCGATCGACAGCGCCAAGTCGACGTTCCAGCCCGGCGACCTGCTCGTGCGCAACATCATGGGCCTCGACCCGGAGCAGCAGGCGATCGCGATTGCCGACGACGCGCTCCGACCGGGCTCGACGATCCAGCTCATGGTGCGCGACGGCGCGTCGGCGTCGGCCGAGCTCGACTCGGTGCTGGAGATCGCCGGGCTGCAGGCCGCCGGCGAGGCGGCCGGCGGGCTCCTGTTCACGTGCGGCGGCCGCGGCCGCGGCATGTTCGGCCGCCCCCACCATGACGCTGCTGCGCTGGAGCGCGCGTTCGGCCCCGGCTTCCCCGTCGCCGGCTTCTCGGCGAACGGCGAGATCGGCGTCGTCGGCGGTGAGCCGTTCCTGCACGGCTTCACGGCCAGCATCGCCCTCTTCGCGCCGCGCGACTGACACCCAGGACTCGACCCCCATGGAGTGGCTCCCCCTCGTCGCGGCGCTCGTCGCAATCGCACTGACCGTTCGCGCCGCGGCGCGCGCCGCCGCGCTGCAGTCCGAGCTCCAGGACGTCCGCCGGGACGCGCAGCGCCGCGTCGCGACGCTGGAGGAGGAGCTGCGGCGCGAGATGGAGGTCCAGCGCGAGCTGCTGGCCAAGGTCGCGGCGGGCGAGTCGCTGTCCAAGGAGATGATCGAGGACGGTCAGCTCTGGCGCGACATCGACGGCGGCACGGCGCGGGAGCTGGTCGAGTCGAGCGGCGCGTTCGTACTGGACGTCCGCACGCCCGACGAGACCGCGTCGGGCTTCGTGAAGGGCGCAGCGCGGATCCCGATGGACGAGATCCCCGAGCGCCGCGACGAGATCCCCACCGACGGTCGCCCGATCGTCGTCTACTGCGCCGCCGGCGGCCGCTCGGCCGCGGTCTGCGAACACCTCTCGACGGAGGGCGTCCAGAACCTCCACAACCTGGAGGGCGGCTTCGGCGCGTGGACCGGCGCGACCGAGACCCCCTCCGCGTAAGGACCGACATGCTCGACGCAGCGACGATCGAACGCGACCTCGCCTTCGCCATCCAGGCCGCCCGCGACGCCGGAGAGCGCGGCATGTCCCTCCGCGCGCTGGAGCGCTGGGAAGGCAAAACTCTCGGTGACGTGTGCGACCAGGCCTGCGACGGCTTCCTGCACGGGCTGCTCGCGGGTCGCTACCCCGACGACGGCGTGCTGAGCGAGGAGACGATCGACACCGCCGCGCGCCTGGAGAAGTCGCGCGTGTGGATCGTCGACCCGCTCGACGGCACCAAGGAGTACGCGCAGCTCCGCGACGACTGGGCGGTCCACGTCGCGCTCGCGGTCGACGGCAAGTGCGCGCTCGGCGCGGTCGCGCTCCCGTCCCAGGGCCGCGTCATCTACGGCGTCGCCCAGGACGGCGCGCAGCGGGCGGGCGTCGAGGGCGCGGATGCGCTCGACCTCGTCGCCGGCACGACCGACAACGCCGCGCGTCCGCGCATCGCGGTCAGCCGCTCCCACACGCCGGAGTGGGTCGAGCGCTTCGCCGAGGCGCTGGGCGGTGACCTCGCCCCCGCCGGCTCGGCGGGCAACAAGGTCGCGATGCTCCTGACGGGCGAGGCGGACCTCTACGTGCACAAGATCGGACTGAAGGAGTGGGACACCTGCGCGCCGGAGACGATCGCGCGCAGCCTCGGCTGGCACGTGTGCCGCCTCGACGGCACCGAGCATGTCTACAACCAGCGCGACCCGAAGAACCACGAGCTCGTGGTGTGCCGCCCGGCGGTGAAGGAGCACGTGCTGGCGGCTCTGAGGGATGCAGGGGCGCTGGAGGACCGGAAGGTCTGAGCGGACCGCGACTCGGGAGGCCGCGCGACCTCAGAGCTCGATGACCTGAGCCCCTCGTTCGAGCACGACGTCTCGGCGCTCCAGGACCTCGTCCCCGCGGAGCAGGACGACCGTCACGGGGCCGGCTCCAGTGACGGCACGGAGGGACCGCCCACCCACGATCGCGACGGTGACGTCCGACCACGCGGAGTCTTCGACGGGAACGAGCACGTTCTGCGGGCGGCTGTCCTCCGACTCGAGCCGGAGCGAGTCCGCATCGGGGCGGCAAGCCACCTCGAACTCGGCTCGCGTTCGAACGACGATGCGGAGATCCCCTGGGTCGGGCACTTCGTCGAGCACGAGGCGTCGCGGCATCCAGGCCTCGTCCCCGCGGATGGAGATCCAGGATCCATCGAGCACGAGCGCAGGGATCTCGAAGCGACCCTCCGCGTCGGTACGCACTGCGTGCCCGTCGCCTCCACAGGCTGCGGGCGGTGGCTGCAGGGGGCTCCCTTCCCAAAGGTCGTGCACTCGCACCGGCCGCTCCCACGCGAGATCCCGGCCGACGTGGACCGCGAGTTCCTCGAGCGGTCGTCCCCGCTCGTCGACGACGATCCCGGCGACACGCACCGTCGGCTCCGCCGGAAGCACGAGACGCAGCGGTGGTCCTCCGGGCGTCGCGCGAACCGGCCCCGCCGCGCAGAGCACGTCCTCGCGCGACACGAAGACGTCGTAGGGGCGGTCCGAGAGGCCCTCGAGCTCGAACTCCCCGTGCTTGTTCGCGCGGGTGTCCTGCGTCCACGGGAACGGACCGGGGTGTCCGCTCGCGATCGCCTCTGCGGTCGCGACCGCCGTGAGAGACCGCTCGCCCCTGACCGGCGCGGACCCAAACCACGTCGTGTCCGGCGTCCAGACCCGAGCGCGCGGCACGGGCCTTCCCTGCTCGTCGACGACGAGACCTCGCACCGACTTCGGCGGCCCGGGCAGCAGCAACTCCACCGGCAGTCTTGCCAGCGCACGCTGGAGGTCAGCGCCGGCAAGCCTCTCTGCCACCGTTCCATGCTCCAGGTCGATCGCGCGAAGGCTGACGACCTCACGCCATGGCTCCAGAGGAAGCGTGAACGAGCCGTCCGGGCGCACTGCGATCGAACCACCGCCCGCGCTCACCCGTGCGTCGCTCGCCGGGACTCCGAGCTCCGTGAGGACTCGACCGCGGAGGCTCCTGAGGTCGTCCGTCCTGGCGCGCAACACGACCTCGATGTCCCGAGAGGTGGAGCGAGGCAGGACCGTCTGCGTCGCTTGGAATCCAACGCAGGACGTGGCCAGGTGCGCTCCTTCGAGGTGCCCGACCGCATCGAGCACGAAGGCGCCGTCGGGCGCCGTCGTCGTTTCGACGAGCGGATTGCGCAGCGCCAGGACCCGGTCATCGATCGAGAGCGGATGGTAGAAGCGCCCGAGTAGCCGAACGGACACGCGCGCGCCCGGCACGGGCGCGCCATCCTCGTCGACGACGCGCCCGCCGTAGCTCAGACTGGGGCTCACGACGAGCACCAGCTCCCGATCGGCGTAGCGTGGGTCGACGAAGGGACGATGGAGGGCGACCCATTCGGTACCGAGGAGGTCGAGTCGGCCGGACCGCTCCGAGGGCGAGATCCGGAAGCGACCCTCTGCATCGCTCACGACGGAGGCTGGGTCCGCGTTCTCGACGAACCGCCCCGCCACTCGAGGCTCGAACGCCACGCGGACACCGCCGATCGGCGCGCCCGCAACGTCGACCACGCGCCCGACCAGATCACTTCCAGTCGGCTCGGCGATGTCGGCGGGCGGAGAGAAGACCTCTCGAACCTGCTCCGCCCCA
>JBCDGE010000217.1:0-5572 GCA_038757895.1 Planctomycetota bacterium
AAGAACTACGCCAAGAGAGCCGCGCGAAGGACGGTCGAGAGGTCGATCGTCTCGGTCTGCTCGATCGGCGCGACCGTGCTGCTGTTCATCCTGCTCCCGGTGATCAACAAGATCGCGGCGGGGGACAAGGCGGACACGACGATCACGCCCGTCGAGACGGCCGAGATCGATCCCCCGGATCCCGTCCAGGAGGACGAGCCCGAGCCCGAGGAGGAGCCGGAGCCGGAGGAGCCGCCGCCCGACCTCGAGGAGCCGGCCGATCCGCTCGACCTCAACATGCTCGAGATGGCCGTGAACGCCGACCTCGGCGGCGGTGCGTCGTTCGGCGGCGACTTCGAGATCGACCTCGGCAACATCACCGGCAAGGGCGGTGGGGGCATCGAGGAGCTCTTCAGTGCCGCCGAACTCGACAGCGCTCCCCAGCCGACGAGCCAGCCGCCGCCCACGCTCAACAAGGCCGAGAAGAAGGCGACCCCCGGACAGGTCTACGTGATCTTCGTCGTCGACAAGTCCGGTCGGGTGCAGAGCCCGAAGGTGCAGAAGTCGAGCAGTCCTGCGCTCGACCGGGCGGCCGTGCGGGCCGTCAAGAAGTGGCGCTTCAAGCCCGGCACGCGCAAGGGCGAGCCGGTCAGCTTCCGCATGCGAGCCCCGATCACGTTCCCGAAGCAGTAGTCATGAAACTCCACACGATCACGACCTCAGCGGGCGCCGCGACGGTGCTCCTCTTCACGGTCGGATGCGCGAACGGGCCG
Organism: Planctomycetota bacterium; assembly: GCA_038757895.1. Classification (GTDB taxonomy): domain Bacteria; phylum Planctomycetota; class UBA1135; order UBA1135; genus Saltatorellus. The sequence goes on from JBCDGE010000217.1 coordinate 753, forward strand.
GCGTCGGCCACGACGACGCCTCTCCTCGCGGCCGCGCCGACTCCGACGCTCGAGCCGGCGATCCTCGTCCAGCCCTTCCAGGACGACGAGGACGATCGCCTCCCGATGCCGGCACCGGACCGGACGCTCGATCGATCGGCGCTCGACCTCGCGTACTTCAACACGACCGAGTTCGAGAAGCGGTTCGCCGAGAGCTTCCTGTCGGTGACGGACATCGAGCCGCGCCTGACCGAGGAGGAGGCCGAGGACCTGCAGGAGATCATCGAGCTCATTCAGACGGACAAGAAGGACCGGGCGATGGTGCGACTGGAGCGCGGCGACAGCGACGCGGCGAGCGCGCTGTACCCGTTCCTGATCGGCCAGCTCCACTTCGATGCCGAGGAGCTGGAGGAAGCTCTCCCGTACTACGCCGAGGCGATCAAGCGCTTCAGCAAGTTCCAGCGCGCGTGGAACAACAAGGCGCTGATCCACTTCCAGCTCGGGGAGAGCGACGAGGCCGCGTCCGCGTTCAGCCGCGCGATCTCGCTCGGAAAGGTCGACGAGCGGACGTTCGGGCTCATGGCGGTCTGCCTCCTGAACGGCGAGAACTACATCTCGGCCGAGACCGCGTTCCGTCACGCGCTCATGCTCAATCCGGCGCGCGTCGAGTGGAAGCAGGGACTCGCGCGCGCGCTGTTCATGCAGGAGCGCTACCCCGAAGCGGTCGCGCTGTTCAGCTCGCTCCTCGCCGAGAAGCCCGACAGCGCCGAGTTCTGGCTCCTCCAGGGGAACGCGCTTCTCGGCATGGGCGAGCCGATGCGTGCGGCGGAGAACTTCCGCATCGCCGAGCAGCTCGGTGGCGCCACGAACGCGAGCCTGAACCTGCTCGCCGACATCTACGCGAACGAGGGGCTCAACGACCTCGCGGTCCAGTGCTACGTCGGCGCGTTCGATCTCGACCCGGACGCCACGCCGGACCGGGCGCTCAAGTCCGCACGCATGATGACCTGGCGCGGCCAGGTCGTCGCGGCGAGCCAGCTGCTCGACGGGATCGAGGGCTACTTCGACGGCCGGCTCGAGCCGGAGACGAACGCGACGCTCCTCAAGCTCCGCGCGAAGATCGCAGCACGGAACGGGGACGCGGCGGGACAGGTCGCTGCGCTGGAGGAGATCGTCCGCAACAATCCGCTCGACGGAGACGCGCTGATCCTCCTGGGCGAGGCGCTCGCGAGCTCCGGGCGCCTGGAAGAGGGCCTCATGCAGTTCGACGTCGCCGCGCGCATCGACGGATTCGAGGCGCGCGCGAAGGTCGAGCACGGCCGGACGCTCGTGCGGAACGGACGCTACGCGGAGGCGGTGCCGCTCCTGAAGGCGTCGCTCCAGGTCGAGGACAGCGCGTCGGTGCGCAGGTACCTCGAGGGCGTCGAGAAGGCCGCGAAGCGGTCCGGGCGCTGACGCGGTACCCGCCGGCCGGGATCGAGACACGCCAGCGCCTCCAAGAGCGCTCCAGAGGGCGGCCCGAGGGCCGCCCTCTTCCGATTGAGACGGACAGCGGGACCCCCGTGCGAGTCGATTGCCCGGATGCATCTATCCGGACAAGATTGGCCATTGGCGGCCGACATCGGCTCTTTCGGGGCGCTTTGTAGCGCCTTGAAGAAGCGAGCGGAGCGAGTCACCAGACTCTCCACTGAATCGGCGTGCGACGCGCGGGACCGTCCCGCGCTACCACCGTCTCGCTCTTCCACCTGTCGCCCATCACACCAGTGAACAAGCTTCTCACCACTCTCACCGTCGGCGCGGTCGCGGTCTCCTCTGCCAACGCACAGACGTTCTGCGGCAAGACCGAGATCGATATCACCGCGAACATCACGACGTCGACGACCTGGACCGCGGACAACGTCTACAACCTGACGCAGCAGATCTACGTGCTTCCCGGCGCGACGCTGACCATCGAGGCCGGCACGCTCGTCGCCAGCGACACGAACGTCGGCGGTTCGCTCGCCGTCTCGCGGGGGGCGCAGATCTTCATCCTGGGCGAGAACGGCGCTCCGGTCATCATGACCTCGAAGGCCGACGTCGCGACCTGGTCCGGTAACTGCGACGCCCGCACGGGCGTCTGGCGCGAGGCCGCGAACGAGTGGGGCAACCTCACCGTCATGGGCGACGCGTACATCTCCGAGAACGCGATCGCGGCCAACACGCCGTTCCCGAGCGCCGGCAACTTCGCCAACATGGAGGGCCTCGTTCCGCCCCCCGGCCAGACCTGGGCCCAGTACGGCGGCGGCAACGACAACGACGACTCCGGCGTCATCAACTACCTGTCGCTGCGCTACGGCGGCCGCGTCGTTGGCCTGAACAACGAGCTCAACGGCCTCTCGCTCGGCGGTATCGGCCGCGGCACCGACATCGACTTCATCGAGGTCATGAACAACGTCGACGACGGCGTCGAGGTCTGGGGCGGCACGGTCGACCTGAAGCACCTGTCGATCTGGAACATCGGCGACGACAGCCTCGACATCGACCAGGGCTGGCGTGGCCTCTGCCAGTTCCTCCTGATCGTCCAGGGCTACAGCCTCGACGCGAGCCAGGGCTCGGGCGTCGGCGACAACGCCTGCGAGACGGACGGCGCCGAGGACTCCTTCTACCAGCCGCGCACGCGCGCGCAGGTCGTCAACGCGACGGTGATCGGCCAGCCCCTCGACGGCGACGGCCTCACCGCCTGGCGTGACAATGCCGGCCTCCAGTACACCCACTCCATCTTCATGGACGGTGGCGAGCAGGTCATCCGCTTCGACAACGACGACGGCGACGGCGCCCAGGGCTACGGCGCGATGGGCACCGAGACCTGGGAGCAGCACTGGACGACCGGAGCCAACACGTTCCCGATCGTGAACGCGCCCGGCAACCCGGCGGCGTTCTACCAGAGCCAGGCGCCCGGGAAGAACGTCATCGACTTCGAGGACAACGTCTTCTTCAACAACAACGCGTCGAGCGCCTACACCGAGGCCATCGCCCGCGGCGTCTTCAACCCGAGCAACAACAACGTCGTGACGATGAACTCGCCGATCGCGAGCATCGTCCGCGCGCCCGAGGTACAGCGCGGCGGCCGCCGCATGGTTCGCGTGATCTCGCTCGATCCTGAAGCGACGAACGACGCGGCCGACGCTGCGGTCCCCGTCCAGCCGATCGGTTCGCTCGACAGCGTCGACTATCGCGGTGCGTTCTCGCCGGACACGGAAGGCTCCTGGCTCTGCGGCTGGTCCGCCTCGAGCGCCTTCGGCTTCGTGGACGACGACTGCATCGGCGCCGGCTACGGTCTTCAGGACACCAACCCGAACAGCACGGGCCTGAAGGGCAAGATCGCTGCCTGGGGTAGCACGTCGGTCTCCGACAACGACCTGACGATCGAGGCGCGCGACCTCCCGCGCAACGCCTTCGGCTTCGCGCTCAACGCGCCCGACCGCGGTCTCCTGATCAACCCGGGCGGCAGCTCCGGCAACATTCTCCTCGGCGGCCCCGTCGGTCGCTTCCAGCAGGCGGTCGCCAGCTCCGGCCCCGAGGGCATCATCACCCTCGACGTCGACGTCAACATGATTCCGCGTCCGAGCCCGCAGTTCGTCGCGATCCAGCCGGGCGAGACGTGGCGCTTCCAGTTCTGGCACCGCGACTCCGCGGGCGGCTCGGCGACGTCGAACTTCACGTCGGCCGTCGAGGTCACGTTCGACTGATCGCTACGGGCGACCGATTCCGGCCTGCGCGCAGCGCGGGGCGATGAATCTCGCCGGGGAGGGCCCGTCCGCTCGAGTCGAGCGGGCGGGCCCTCCCCGCGTTCTGGGTCGGTGCAGGTGTGTCCTGGCGGTGTCATCAGGCGCGGTCAGGGGTGCGGCGAGACGGCTGAAGGGCCCCCTAGCCGGCCAGTACGGGCACTTACCGGGCGCTTTGCACGTCCTTGATGAAGCGGCCATGTGGGCGTTCCTAATCTCTCGCTCGAACAGGCGCGGCGCCCGCGGGATCGTCCCGCGCATCACCGTCCCGCTCTTCCACCAGTCGCACTCAGACAAGTGAACAAGCTCCTCTCGACCCTCACCGTCGGCGCGATCGCCGCGTCCTCCGCGAACGCCCAGATGTTCTGCGGGAAGCCCGAGATCGACGTCACGACCAACATCACGACGTCCACCACGTGGACGGCGGACAACGTCTACAACCTGACGCAGCAGATCTACGTGCTGCCGGGCGCCACGCTGACGATCGAGGCCGGCACGCTCATCGCCAGCGACACGAACGTCGGAGGCTCGCTCGCCGTCTCGCGCGGCGCGCAGATCTTCATCCTCGGCGAGAACGGCGCCCCGGTCATCATGACCTCGAAGGCCGACGTCGCGACCTGGTCGGGAACCTGCGATCCGCGCACCGGCATGTGGCGGGAGACCGCCAACGAGTGGGGCAACCTCACGATCATGGGCGACGCGTACATCTCCGAGAACGCGATCGCTTCCAACACGCCGGCGCCGAACGCGGGCAACTTCGCGAACATGGAGGGCCTCGTTCCGCCCCCGGGGCAGACGTGGGCGCAGTACGGCGGCGGGAACGACAACGACGACTCCGGCGTCGTCAACTACCTGTCGCTCCGCTACGGCGGCCGAGTCGTCGGGCTGAACAACGAGCTCAACGGCTTCTCGCTCGGCGGCGTCGGCCGGGGCACCGACATCGACTTCGTCGAGGTCATGAACAACGTCGACGACGGCGTCGAGGTCTGGGGCGGCACGGTCAACCTGAAGCACCTGTCGATCTGGAACATCGGCGACGACAGCCTCGACATCGACCAGGGCTGGCGGGGTCTGTGC
>JBCDGE010000218.1:0-5430 GCA_038757895.1 Planctomycetota bacterium
CGCCGCCCCCGTCCCTGCAGCCTCCGCCTCCGCCGCCCCGGCCTCCGCAGCCGCAGCCGCAGCCGCAGCCGCAACCGCCGGCGCAGCGCCGCGAGTCTCGCGCGCCGCGCCCGACCGCGCGCGTCCAGACGAACAGCACCGCCGACCGCTGGCAGGGTTTCCTGCGCTCGCTGGAGGCCATGTCGCCCGCAGTCGCCGAGCTGATCGGCCGCAAGGGGGCGCTCGTACGCGACAGCGACGGCGTCGCCCCGCTGAAGCTGCGCGACCTCAGCGAGGACGAGCGCGCGATGATCGCGGACCGACGCAACGCGCGCTCGATCCAGGCGGCCTTCGCCGAGGCGACCGGTGGGACGATCCGGCTCAAGCTCGAGGTCCACGATCCCGCGCGGCGCGGCGATGCGGACCCGTTCACCAACGAGATCGCCGAACTCTTCGGCGGGCGCATCGAGGAGTGAGGGACCGCGTGTCATGAGCGGCCAGATGTCATGAGTGGATCGTTCGGCGAGATGGGCAACCTGCTTGCGCAGGCCCAGGAGATGGACAAGCGGGTGCGCGAGGCCCTCGAGGAACTCGCGGAGGCGCGCATCGACGGCACCGCCGGCGGAGGCGTCGTCGGCGCGACGGTCGACGGACTCGGCGTCGTCCAGGGCGTCCACGTGTCCGACGAGGCGCTGCGCGGCACGGACCGCGCGGGCATCGAGGAGATGCTCGTCGTGGCGCTCAAGGACGCCCAGGCGCGCGCGAAGCGCCAGCGCGAGGAGCGCATGACCAAGGTCACCGGAGGCGTCCAGCTCCCGTGGTTCTCCTGATCGCTTCGGCCTTCTCCGCGCGGGTCGACTGATGGGCTACCCGGCTCCGGTCGAAGCCCTCGTCCGCGCCTTCGAGGCCCTCCCCGGGGTGGGCCGCGTCAGCGCCGAGCGCCACACCTTCCACGTCCTGCGCGACGCCGTCTCGGGCCGCGAGCTCCGTCAGGCCCTGGAGCGCGCGCTCACCGAGGCGCGCCGCTGCCGCATCTGCGGAAACGTCTGCGAGGGCGAGATCTGCGAGATCTGCGCGGACCCCGAGCGCGACGCCAGCACGATCGCGGTCGTCGAGGAGCCCCGCCACGTCGAGGCCCTCGAGCGGGCGCGCGTCTACGGCGGCCGCTACCACGTCCTGATGGGGGCGCTCAACCCGGCCGACGGGACCGACGAGCGCCACCTCGCCGTCGCCGGCCTCGTGCAGCGCGTGCGCGAGGGGGGCGTGAGCGAGGTCATCCTGGCGACCGATCCGGACAAGGAGGGTGAGGCGACCGCGCTCCTCGTCCTGGAGGCGCTGGAGGAGTCCGGGGTCGAGGGTCTCGTCGTCAGCCGGCTCGCGCGCGGCCTGCCCGCGGGCAGCGCGATCGAGTACCTCCACAAGGGCGTCCTGGAGGACGCGCTGGAGGACCGCCGCGCCGTCCGTCGGCGTCCGAGCTGACCGCCCGGGACTGGAGTCCTGCGGCTCAGATGCCGATAGCCCGCGGGATGGCGAGGCTCGGGCTGCAACAGGGACTGCGGCAGCGACAGGACATGGTCCTGGCGCCGCGGATGCTCCAGGCGATCGAGGTCCTCGCGCTCGCGCGCGCCGACCTCGACGGATGGCTCGCCGAGCAGGCCGAGGGGAACGAGGCGCTCCTCGTCGAGGACGCGGGCCCGCCGGAGCGCGACCACGGCCCGAGCCGCTCCCGCGCCGCCGCCCAGCGCGCGACCGACGATCACCATGCGCTCCTGGAGGCCCAGCCGGGCCGCACGCGATCGCTAGACGACCTCGTCGAGGAGCAGCTCGCCACCCGCGAGGTCGAGCGCGACGTCGCCGAGTGGGTGCGGTTCCTCGTGGGCTGCCTCGACGACGGCGGCCTGCTGGCCGCGACCGACGACGAGCTCCTGGAACTGGCCGAGTCCGCGGGCGTCCCCTTCGCCGGCGCCCGCGCGGGATGCACGCTCCTCGCGCGCGCGATCGCCGAGCTCCAGCAGCTCGAGCCCCAGGGGATCGGCGCGCGGACGTCCGTCGAGGCGCTGCTCCTGCAGCTCGACCCGACCGACCCCGACTACGCGCTGCTCTGCCGCCTGCTCGAGGAGTTCCTGGTCGAGCTCGCGCGGAATCGGCGCCCCGCCGTCGCCGCGACCCTCGGCCTGGAGCTGGACGAGCTCGAGCGGCTGCTCGACGTCCTCGGCCAGCTCGAGACGCGGCCCGCCGCCCACCTGACGGGAGCCGCGGCTCCCGTCGTGATCCCGGACGTCGTCGCGCTGCCCGAGGACGACGGCACGATCACCGTCGAGCTCTCCCGCGGCGCACTCCCGCGCGTACGGATCGACCCGACTGCTGAGGATCTCCTGCGCGAAAAGGCGATCGACTCCGAGGCGCGCGCGTACCTGCGCGAGAAGGTCGAGAAGGCGCGCTGGGTGACCGGCGCGGTCGAGATGCGCGGCGCCACGCTCCTGCGCGTCGCGGAGTCCGCCCTCACGCGGCAGCGACGGTTCATGGCGGAGGGGCAGGCCGGACTGCGGCCGCTCTCGATGACCGAGGTCGCCGAGGAGCTCGGGCTCGCGGTCAGCACGATCAGCCGGACCGTCGCCGGGAAGTCCGTCCAGACGCCGTGGGGGATCGTGCCGCTGCGCCGGTTCTTCCAGACGGCTGCGAGCGGGTCCGACGGTCCAGGGAACGGCTCCGGCGAGGGCGCCGCGACCGACGCGGCTCGCGAGCGGGTCCGGCGGCTCGTCGAGGGCGAGGATCCGTCCGCGCCGCTCTCCGACGACGCGATCGCCAGCGCGCTCGCGGACGAGGGCCTCCGCGTCGCCCGGCGCACGGTCGCGAAGTACCGCGGAGAGCTCGGGATCCCGACCTCGTACCGCCGCAGGCGCCACGCCTGACCGCGGGCTATCCTCCGCGGCCCATGGCGCTGCGGAACGTGCGGATCGAGGTGGCCTACGACGGGTCGCTCTTCTACGGCTGGCAGCGCCAGGACGGGTTCGCGAGCGTGCAGGCCGCGATCGAGGACGCGCTCGCCGAGCTGCTCGACACGATCGTGACGATCCACGGCGCCGGGCGCACCGACACGGGCGTGCACGCGCTGCGCCAGGTCGCGCACTTCCACGTCGACGCCGATCGGATCGACGACGATCGCCTGCGGCACGCGATCAACGCGCACCTGCCGAAGGGCGTCGTCGTGCGCCGTGCGGAGACCTGTCGCGACGACTTCCACGCCCAGTACGACGCCCGCGGCAAGCGCTACGCGTACGTCGTCCAGACGACGCGCCATCGCCCGGCGCTCGGGATCGAGCACGTGCACTGGGATCCCTCGCCGCTCGACCGGGATGCGATCGAAGAGGCCTTGCCGCGCATCGTCGGTCGGCGTGACTTCGCCGCGTTCGCGAGCGCCGGTTCGCCGCGCAAGTCGACCGTGCGCACGGTCCAGCACCTGCGGCTCGTCGTGCGCCGCGAGCGCTTCGCGATCGTCGTGCAGGGGGACGGCTTCCTCTACAACATGGTCCGAGCGATCGCGGGAACGCTGCTGCAGGTGGGGAAGGGGGGCATGACGCCCGACGACGTGACGGCCGCGCTGGACGCCGCCGATCGCAAGCTCGCCGGCCCGACCGCGCCCGCGCGCGGGCTCTACATGCTGCGCGTGCTGTACGACGAGCCCGTGTTCCGCGGGCCCGATCAGGGCCCGAACGGTGTGCCCGGGCTCGTTCGCTGATCGGTCGATTTCTTCCGCCCCGGACCAGCGATCCCGCGCGGAGTCGAGGTCGAGCGAGCGGAGCTGAGAGCGTGGGCAGAGACTGCCCACGCGAACAGCGCACCCGCGTAAGCGGGTGCGCCATCAAAGTCGGCTCAGAGTCTGGGCAGCAGAATCGGAGATTTCTGCCCGGGCTCTGAGACTTCGGAAGAACCCTCGGTTTCGACGTTCGACCCCCCTCCCCGCGCCCGCTGCTGGCGGAGCCCTTGACCGGGGGTTTGCATTCCGTCAGGGTGCGTTGTGTCCCGCTGCGGGGCGCCGCGACAACTCGATCACTCCCAACGCTCCAGGAGGTGCGCATGAAGACCCAAGTGTCGATCCTGCATCACGACTATCCGAGTAGCTATCGGACCCTCGTGGAGGAGCGCCTAGACGCTCTGGAGCGATTCAACCAGCGCATCGTGTCGATCGACGCGCGGCTTCAGAAGCACCGACGGGACCACCACGTCGAGCTCGTCGCGAACATCGGCAAGGGCCAGGTGCTCGTCGCCGACGTCCAGCGCGAGGCCTTCGGAGAGGCCCTGAGCGAGGCCGTCGAGCGCATGGGGCGGCAGCTCCGCAAGCACCACGACAAGGCGCGTCTGGAGCCCCGCCGGGCCGGCGGGGCGGCGTAGAGGCGTCGGGGCCGGGGGGCCTTCCGGGGGACCTTCCTGGGCCTCCTCACCGGAGCTTCCTACGGGGCTCCTCTCGAGGGGGGCTTCCTGTTAGATTGCGCATCGCACGAGCCCCAGGGGCCCTCTTTCGGGGTCCTGGGGCGTCGCTGCGTCGACCCGATGGACTGGTACAAGCGATTCAAGTCGAAGGGCTGCATCCTCAAGCTCAAGGCCGAGACCAAGGACGACGCGCTCGACGAGGTCGCGCGCCAGCTGGAGTCGGCCGGCCTGCTCGACGAGGCCCAGGGTGACGGAGCGCGGAAGGCGCTCCACGCCCGTGAGCAGCTCGCGTCGACCGGCGTCGGCATGAGCGTCGCGATCCCCCACGTGAAAATGGAGGGGATCACGGAGTCGGTGTGCTCGCTGGCGGTGTCGCCGGCGGGGATCGAGTGGCAGGCCGTCGACGGCGGGCCGGTCCACATCCTCTTCACCGTGCTGCGGCCGACGGAGGCCACCGAGGACTACGATCCCGAGGATCATCTGGAGATGATGCGCTGGATCGCCAAGCTCGCGCGGGATGCCGACTTCCGAGCCTTCGCGCTGCAGGCGAAGACGAAGGCTGAGCTCGTCGGGCTGCTGAAGGAGATGTCGGTCGCTTGACGGTTGGCGGTGGGATTCGGTCCCGCCGCGGCTGATCGGCGATCGTTCCCGACCATGGCCTTTCGCACCGTACGGGTGGTGAATCCGGCAGGGCTACATGCCCGGCCGTGTCACGCGATCGTGTCGACGGCGCTGGGGTACCAGTGCAGCCTGCGGATCCGGCGGTCGGTGCCGGATGGTGGGGCGGGTGATGTGAACGGCAAGAGCATCCTCGAGCTCATGACTCTCGAGGCTCGGCAGGGGGCCGAGCTGGAGCTCAACGCAGAGGGTGAGGGGGACGGGGAGCTGTTGGCGGATCTAGCCGCGGGGGGGGTGGGGGGGGGGGGGGGGGGGGGGGGGGGGGCGCGGGACCCCCCCCCCCCCCCCCCCCGGGCCCGCCCCGGCGGCCGCCACCGGCGCCCCCCGGGGCGCGGCGACGAC
>JBCDGE010000219.1:0-5143 GCA_038757895.1 Planctomycetota bacterium
CTCGAGGGCGCGGAGGTCGCCGCGATCGACGTGTCGGAGGAAGCGCTCGACTGGGCGCGTCGCAACGCCGAAGAGCTCGGCGCGACGGTGCGGCTCGTCCAGGGCGAGGGCCTCGAGCGCCTCGACGAGCTGACCCGGCAGCACGGTCCGTTCGACGTCGTCGTCTCGAACCCTCCGTACGTCGAGCCGCAGGAGCGCGACGACCTGGCGCCCGAGGTGCGCGAGCACGAGCCCGCCCTCGCGCTCTACGCCCCGCCCGGCGATCCCGACCACTGGGTGCGCTCGCTGATCGAGGGCGCCGCGGACACGATCACCTCCGGCGGCCTTCTCGCGGTCGAGCTCGGCCACCGGCAATCGGAGCGCGCACTGGCGATCGCGAGCGCGCACGGCGACGCCCGGCTCGTCGACGACCTCGAGGGGATCCCGCGCGTGCTGGAGATGCGGCGCTGACGCTTTCCGGCGTCAGGCGCGGACCTCGTCCACGTACCGCGTGATCGTCTCGCGGTCGGGCTCGGCCATGTCCTGCATGAACACGGCGATCTCGTAGTGCTCCAGCGTGCGGCTGATACGCTCGCAGCGGACCACCGCGCCCGCGCCCGTGATGCGGCGGATCCCGGGACCCGACGGCAGGTCGAACTCGATCCGCAGGGCCGTCATCTCCGGGACCGGTCGGTCGAGGAAGAAGCAGATGCCGCCGCGACTGACGTCGCGCAGCTTCGCCTCGTGCACGCCGTCGTCGAGGACGATCGTGATCGGGAGGTCCAGCCGGGCGCGGCGATGCCGGCGCCGCTCGGCTCCCGAGCGGGTGGCCGCGCTGTCGTCCGCGTTCGGAGAGGGCTGCGTCATGGGGGGCGTTGGCTCCGGGGGGCATGATGGACACCGGAGGCGCGGGAATCCATGGCCGGCCTTCGTTACACTGCCGTTTTCCCGCTCCTGGCGCGGTTGCCGGGCGGACAGGGAGGGCTCACGAGGGCCTCTCCAACGATTCCTTCATCCGACCCTCGACGCGCCGCCGCCCCGACGGGCGTCGGTCCCGGCTCCCGCAGGCCGGTTCGCACCCGGGGCACTGGATCCGAGACGAGGCTGACATGGCGTCCTTCAACAAGGTCATCTTGATGGGCAACCTGACCCGCGACCCCGAGCTCCGCTACACGCAGAGCAACATGGCGGTCTGCAAGGTCGGGATGGCGGTGAACCGGCGGGTCAAGGACCAGCAGACCGAGCAGTGGCGCGAGGAGCCGACCTTCGTCGACGTGACGATCTTCGGGCGCCGCGGCGAGGCCTTCGAGAAGTACCACAAGAAAGGGGCCTCGGCGTTCATCGACGGCGAGCTGCGCTTCGACCAGTGGGAGGACCGTGAGTCCGACCAGAAGCGGTCGAAGCTCTACGTCGTCGCGAACAACTGGGAGTTCGTCGGTGGTGGCCGCGGCGAGCGCGACGAGGGCGGCTTCGGCGCGTCGTCGGGCGGCGGCTACGGGGCCTCCTCCGGCGGCGGCGGCGGGTACGACGGCGGTGGCCAGGGCGGCTACGGCGGCGGCGGCGGCCAGGGCGGCTACGGTGCGGCTTCCGGTGCTGGCTCCGGCGGGGGCGGAGGCGAGTCCGGCGGCGCGGCGTTCCTCGGGGACGACGACACGCCCTTCTGAGTCGACCGTCAGGGATCGACGCGATGAGCAGCAGCGGGGGACGACGGATCCGCGTGCGGCTGTTCGCCGTCCTGCGCGAGCGCGCGGGCGTGGACGAGATCGAGCTGAACGGCGTCCCGCCCGACGCGACCGTCGGCGCGGTGAAGGCCCTCGTGGCCGAGCGGCACCCCGAGCTCGGGGACCTGACCGCGGTGGCCACGGTGGTCGGGACGGCGTATGCGTCGCCCGATACCGCTCTGGGCGACGCCGACGAGGTCGCCCTGCTCCCGCCGGTGAGCGGCGGCGCGCCCGACGGGGATCCGGATGGAGATCCCGGGAACGACGTCGAGCGAGGCGTCTTCGTCCTCTCGGCGGACCCCCTCGACCCGGCGGACCTCCAGGCGCGGGTCGCCCACCCCTCCTGCGGCGGGATCGTCGTGTTCACCGGGACGACCCGCGACACGAACCGGGGACAGGACGTCGCGCAGCTCGACTACGAGGCGTTCGAGGAGATGAGCGGGCCCGAGATGCGGCGCATCTTCGACGACTGCCTGCGTGAGCACGGACCCGGTTCGCAGGGAGGGGGCTCCCACGGGGAAGGCGCGTCGGGCGAGGGGGCGGACCGGGAGGAAGTGGACCGCCGGCTCCGGATGGTCTGCGCCCACCGTGTGGGGACGGTCGGCGTGGGGGAGCCCTCGGTCGTCATCGCCGTGGCGAGCCCGCACAGGGACGCCGCCTTCCTGGCGGCCCGGTTCCTGATCGACACCCTCAAGGAGCGCCTGCCGGTCTGGAAGAAAGAGGTCTACCGGGACGGGCACCACTGGATTGGCGACCGGTCCTGACGGTCGAGTCCGTAGAATCGTGGCCCAAATTCGGGGGGCGATCCCGTCCCCCCGACCTCGCTGCACCCGCGGCACGCCACCCCCTCGATGAAGCCCAGGCGGACCTCCCTCAACGTCTCCGACGTCGAACGCGAGTCTCTCCCCGTCGACGTCTGCATCGTGGGCGCCGGCCCGGCCGGCCTCGCCTGCGCGATCCACCTCACGCGGCTCTTGAAGGAGGCCGGCGACGAGGAGCGCACGGTCCTCGTCCTCGACAAGGCCGAGGAGATCGGGCACCACACGCTCTCCGGCGCGGTCATGGACCCGCGCGGGATCGCCGAGCTCTTCCCGGACTGGAAGGAGCGCGGGTTCCCGGTGCTGTCCGAGATCCAGGACGACTGGGCCGAGATGCTCCGCCCCGGCGGCGGCAGCATGAAGCTCAAGGGCCTGCTGTGCCCGCCGCAGCTCCGCAACCACGGCAACCTGATGGTCTCGCTCAACGAGATCGTCGGATGGATGTCGGGGCAGGCCGAGGAGCTCGGCGTCGAGATCTACGCCGGCTTCCCCGTCGCCGAGACGCGCTTCGAGGAGGGGACGAACCGCGTCATCGGTGTTCAGACGCGCGACAGCGGCGTGGCGAAGGACGGCTCGCAGAAGGCGACGTTCGAGCCCGGCATGGACGTCGAGGCCGACGTGACCGTGTTCGCCGAGGGCGTGCGCGGCAGCCTCGCCAAGAATCTCTTCCGCCGGCTCGACGTCATGGAGGGCCGCAACCCCCAGACGTACGGGACGGGGATCAAGGAGATCTGGGAGGTCACGCCCGAGGTCGGCAAGGCGATGCACGGCAAGGTCGTGCACACGGGCGGCTACCCGCTCGACATGAAGGCCTACGGCGGCTCGTGGGTCTACGGGATCGCCGAGGACAAGCTGTCGATCGGCTTCGTGATCGGGCTCGACCACCCCGACGCCAAGCTCGACCCGCACGCGCTGTTCGTGCAGTGGAAGCAGCACCCCCGCATCGCGAAGATGCTGGAGGGCGGAAAGCCGGTGCACTACGGCGCCAAGTGCGTCCCCGAGGGCGGCTTCTTCTCGCAGCCGCGGCTGCACGGAGACGGGTTCGTGCTCGTCGGCGACACCGGCGGCTTCCTGAACGCGGCGACGCTCAAGGGCATCCACCTCTCGATCAAGTCCGGGATGCTCGCCGCCGAGGCGATCGCGAAGTCGCTCGCGAGCGGCGACACGTCGAAGGACGGCCTCGCGAGCTATCAGCAGGCCTACGAGGCTTCGTGGGCGCGCGACGAGCTTTGGAATTACCGCAACTACCGCCAGGCGTTCTCGAAGGGCGTCGTCGGCGGGACGATCGACTTCGGCGTCCAGATGGTCACCGGCGGTCGCGGCCTCGTCGCCCGCCGGCCCGGCCACAGCGACCACGAGACGATGGCACCGGTCGCGTCGTCGAAGCTCGCCAAGCCGACGTTCAACGACCGCGACTCGATGGACAAGCTGACCGACGTCTACCTGTCGGGAGCGATCCACGAGGAGGACCAGCCGGCGCATCTCCTGGTCAACGACCCGTCGATCTGCGTCGACCGCTGCACGAAGGAGTACGGCAACCCGTGCCAGCACTTCTGCCCCGCGGCGGTCTACGAGTGGCCCTCCGGCACCGAGTCCGTCGTGATCAACGCGTCGAACTGCGTCCACTGCAAGACGTGCGACATCATGGACCCGTACGAGAACATCGAGTGGGTCGTTCCAGAGGGCGGAGGAGGCCCGAAGTACGTCGGCATGTGACCCGCGTGGTCGCACCGCCCCCTCGCAACGCTCGATGAAGCTCACCCTCAAGGACGCCGGCAAGCCGGCGCGCACCGACCTCCTCGCGCTGCTCGTTCCCCTGGGCGCGGACCCGGAGTCACCCTCCAATGTCGACGTGCCCGACGGATTCCTCGTCGGGTTCGAGGCCAAGCCGCGCGCGAAACGATCGACGTTCGCCGTGGGCGGGCAGGCCAGGGAGGTGCTGCTGATCGGCCTGGGCGCCGCCGAGGACGTCGACGCCGAGGAGCTGCGCCGCGCCGCGGCGGTGGCCGTCAAGGAGGCGCTCGCGCGGAAGGTCAAGTCGGTCCACGTCGAGGTCGACGGCGTCGCGGCCGAGCGTGCCGGCGGGGCCGAGGTCGCGGGCCGAGCCGTCGCCGAGGGCGCGCTCCTGGCGACCTACTCGTTCGACGATTCCAAGAGCGACCCCGAGTCCGCCGCGCTGACCTCGATCGCGCTCGGCGGTCCCGGCGCCGGGTTCAAGCGAGGCGCGAAGCTCGGCCAGCTCCTCGCGGAGTCGAGCGCGTTCACCCGCGACCTCCAGAACGGCGCGGGCAACGTCGTCACGCCGACCGCCCTCGCGCGTCGCGCCCAGTCGATCGCTCGCAAGAGCCCGCAGGTCACCTGCAAGGTGCTGGACGAAGCGGCGATGAAGAAGGCCGGTATGGGCCTCCTCCTGGGCGTCTCGGCGGGCTCCGTCGAGCCCGCGAAGCTGATCCACCTGACGTACAAGCCGAAGGGCAAGTCGCGAGGTCGGGTCGCGTTCGTCGGCAAGGGGCTCACGTTCGACGCCGGGGGCTACTCGCTGAAGCCGCCCCCGAAGATGGACGAGATGCGCTTCGACATGTCGGGCGGCGCGGCGGTGCTCGGTGCGATGCACGCGCTCGCCAG
>JBCDGE010000220.1:0-5112 GCA_038757895.1 Planctomycetota bacterium
AAGATCCTCGCGGACGCGGGCGTGTTCTCGATCGTGCTGGAGAAGGTGCCCGCCTCGCTCGCCGCGCAGGTGACCGAGAGCGTCGACGTGCCGGTCATCGGGATCGGCGCGGGCGGCGGCTGCGACGGCCAGATCCTCGTCAGCCACGACATGCTCGGGATCTGCACGCGCTTCAACCCGCGATTCGTGCGGCGGTACGCGAGCCTCGCGGACGAGATGCAGGGCGCATTCGAGCGGTACGCCGCCGACGTCCGCTCGCGCGAGTTCCCGAACGAATTCGAGTCGTATTGAGACATCGGAGGGGGCGCCGGCCGACTTCCGGCGCCCGTGCTCATGCGCGCCCGCGGCGCGGGACGATCGCCCCGGTGCCATGTCCCACGTCTCCCACGTCGCCACCGCCACGATCAAGGAGCTCTTCGAGCGCGTCGCCAGCGACCTCTCGATGCTCAGCGACAAGACCATCGAGGTGTGTGACATCGCCTACGAGGAGCGAGAGGACCGCCCCGTCGGCGAGGGCGAGGTCCACATCTCGTACCGCTTCGGGGTCGAGGACGTGGACAGCCAGCTCCACCACGGCGCGATGCTCATCCCGCTGAAGCCCTCCATCGCGCTCGCGGCGTACCTGATGATGGCGCCGGACAAGACCGTCCAGGAGCTCGTCGAGAAGGGCGAGGTCGACGGGCCCGTGAAGGAGGCGATGCTGGAGGTCGGAACCTTCGTCGCCGGCGCGGGCGACGCCGCGCTACGCGCCGTCGGCGCGACGTGCGCGCGCGTCGTGTTCGAGGGCTGCCAGGGCGTGCGCGCGGACGTCAGGCCGAAGCTCGACTACCAGGAGGGCGCGCCCCTCTCGGTCGGACGCGCGTCGGTCTCCGTCGCGGGCGGCGAGCCGGTCGAGATGATCCTGATGATCCCGCGCGAGAACTACCTCGTCGCGGCGTGACCGATCCTCGGGGGGGCGGGGCGAGCCCGGGGGGTCAGCCCTTGTCGCCGCCCATCGCCTTCTTGAAGAGGTCGCCGAGGTTCGTACCGATCGACCCGGTCGACTTGTCGAGCGCCTCCTGGATCGTCTGACTCTCGACCGAGTCCTCGGAGCCGATCACTGCCCCGCGCGGGTCGAGGCGCGACAGCGAGATGCGGCGGCTGCCCGGGTCGATCGACGTCACGCGCACGGTGACCTCCTCGCCGACGGACAGGACCTTCTGCAGGTTGCGGACGCGCTCGTTCGAGATCTGCGACACGTGCAGCAGGCCCTCGACGCCCTCCATGACTTCGACGAACGCGCCGAAGTCCATGAGGCGGGTGACCTTGCCGGTCACGTTCTCGTCGAGGTTGAGCCGGTGGGGGACCTCGTCCCACGGGTCCGGCTCCAGCTGCTTCATGCCGAGGGCGATCTTCTTCCCGCCCTCCTTGAGCTCGAGGATCATCACGTCGACGTCCTGGCCGACCTTGAGCACCTCGTCGACCTTGTCGACGCGCTGGCGGCTGATCTGGCTGACGTGCACGAGGCCCTCGACGCCGCCGATGTCGACGAACGCGCCGAAGGTCTCGATGCGCGAGACCTTGCCCTTCATCTTGGCGCCGGGCTCGAGCCGCCCGACGGCCTCGGCGATCGCGTCGAGCCGGTCGCGCTCCTCGACGCGCCGGCGCGAGAGCACGACGCGGTTGCGGGAGCGATCGATCTCCATCACCTCGCAGACGAGCGTCTGGCCGAGGAGCGTCGACGCGTCGAGGTCGCGCTGGACGGAGATCTGGCTCATCGGCATGAACGCCTCGTGCGCGCCGATCTTGAGCGTGAGGCCGCCCTGGTTCTGGCCGGCGACGCGCGCCTTGGTGTGCGAGCCGACCTCCAGCTGCTCCCACGCCTCCAGCTCCTTCGCGGCCCGCATCGACAGCAGCCACAGGTCGTCCTCGCGGCCGCGGAGCAGGAAGCGGAACCTGTCGCCTGCCTGGGGCGGCGTGTCGAACTCCTCCAGCGCGCACACGCCCTGCATGCGCGGGCCGAGGTCGACGATCACGTCGTCGCCGGAGACGCCGGACACGGTGCCGGGCATGAGGTCGTCGGAGCCGCGTCCGGACTTGCCGGAGCCGTCGCCGCCGTCCTCCTCGGGCGAGTGGCCCATGGCCTGCAGGTCGACGCCATCGAGGGCGGCTTCGATCTCCTTGTCGAGGGAATCGTTGGACATGTGTCGCGGGTCGCTTGTCAGGAGCGGTGCACGTCGCGCGTGCTCGCCTGGTCCGTGGGCCAGAGGACGATCTCGCCGATGTTCACGTGCGGCGGGCGCGTGACCGCGTAGGCGATCGCGTCCGCCACGTCGTCGGCGGTGAGGGGGGTCATGCCGTCGTACACGCGGTCCGCGGCGTCCTGGTCGCCGAGGCGTACGAGGCTGAACTCGGTCTCCACCATGCCGGGGTCGACCGTGGTGAAGCGGATGCCGGTGCCGACCTCGTCGAGGCGGAGCGCGTCGTAGAGCGCCTTCACCGCGTGCTTGGTCGCGTTGTAGACGTTGCCGCCCGGATAGACCTGGCGGCCGGCCACGCTGCCGAGCAGCACGAGGTCGCCGCCGCCGCGCTCGCGCAGGCCGGGGAGCGCGGCGCGCACGGTGTGCAGCACGCCCTTGACGTTCGTGTCGAGCATCGTCGACCACTGCTCGGGGTCGCCCTCGTGCAGCGGCGCGACGCCCAGCCCGAGGCCGGCGTTGGCGACGACGAGGTCGGCGCCGGCGTCCTCCAGCACGGCCGCCATGGCCGACGCGTCGCGCACGTCGGCGGTGCGCGCCGTCGCGGCGTCCCCGAGCTCGTCCGTGATCGCCTTCAGGCGGTCCTCGCGGCGCGCGACGACGACGACGTGGGCGCCGAGCGCCGCGAGGCGGCGCGCGGTCGCGGCGCCGATCCCGGACGAGGCGCCGGTGACGAGGGCGCGCCGGCCGGCCAGGGGATGGCCGTCAGCAGAGATCGTGGAGGCGGTCGGGTCGCTCATCGGGGCGAAGAGTGTAGCGGCGGCTCCTCGGGGGCGGGGATCGGTCCGGGGCCGGTTCGAGGGCGGTGCTTGCGCGTCCTCGCGACGGCCCGGCACCATTGCGCAGCGGCGCACCACCGTCCCACGGCGCGCCCGATCCGTCCATGCCCCCGCGACCCACCCGACGAGCGGCCCGCCGGGGTCCCGGCCACGCGTGGATCCTGGCGGCGGCGTGCCTCGGTCTGACGCTCGTCGGCGTCGTCGGCGCGAGCCGCTCGGAGGACGGCGCGAGCGCTTCCGAGGAGCGCCTCGTGCTGTTCTACAACGGCACGTTCCACCGCGGCTTCGACCCGCAGGACTCGGGCGCGTACGCGCCGTCGCTGGCCGAGGCGGTCCTCGCGAGCGACGGTCGGATCGTCCGCGTCGGCAGCTTCGCCGAGGTCTCGGCGAGCGCCGAGGGGCGCGCCGCCGAGCAGGTCGACCTCGGCGGCGGCCACGCGTTCCCGGGGTTCAACGACGCGCACGTGTACCTCGAGCGCTTCGGCGCGTCGCTGGAGCAGGTCGACCTCGCCGGGTCCGCGACCTACGACGAGGTCGTGCGCAGGATCCGCGAGCGCGCCGCCGAGCAGCCCGCGGACTCCTGGATCGTGGCCCGCGGGTGGGACCGGACGACGTGGGCGGACGGAGCGTGGCCGGAGCACGGGCCGCTCTCGTCGGCGGTGCCGCTGCACCCCGTTCTCGCGTTCGAGACCGGCGGGCACGCGGTGCTCGTCAACGCGGCGGCGCTCGCGCTCGCCGGGCTGGACGGGGAGGAGCTCCCCGCCGACCCCGAGGGCGGCGAGATCGTCCGAGCGGACGGTCGCGCGACGGGCGTCCTGGTCGGCACGGCGATCCGCTTCGTCGCGGCCAAGCTCGACGCGCCCACGGACGAGACGCGCGTCCGGCACTTCCTGCGTGCGCAGGAGGCGCTGTTCGCCCGGGGGATCACGGCCGTCCACGACATGGGCGTGGACGCGCGCGGGGTCGAGCTGCTGCGCGGCCTGCGCGACGACGGCCGGCTGAAGCTTCGGGTGGCGGCGTACCTGCGCGGCGATGCGATCGCGACGCCCGAGGAAGCGCGCAAGCTCGCCGACGTCGGCGGCGACGGGCTCGCCCTGCGCGTCGTCGGGGTCGCGATGATGCTAGACGGCGCGCTCGGCTCGCGAGCGGCCGCGCTCTCCAAGGACTACGCCGACGCGCCCGGCAGACGCGGCCTCCTGCGGATGGACGTCGAGCGGTTCTCCGCCCAGGTCGACGTCGCGGCGCGCGCCGGGCTGCAGCCGGCGACGAACGCGGTGGGGGACCGCGCCGTGCGCATCGCGCTCGATGCCTACGGGCGCGCGGCGCAGGACGTCGAGGGCTTCGCGGGCCTGCGGCCGCGGATCGAGCACCTGGAGGTCGTGGCGGAGTCGGACTTCGCGCGCCTCGCTGAGCTCGGCGTGATCCCCTCGCTCCAGCCGGCGCAGCTGACGGACTCGCTGCGCTGGATCGAGGCCCGCCTCGGGCGGGACCGCGCGTCGCGCGCGCACGCCTGGCGCCGGCTCGCGGACGGCTCGACGCTCCCGATCGTGTTCGGCAGCGACGCGCCGCTCGGCCGGCCGCGACCGCTGGAGTGGCTGCACGCCGCGCTCACCCGCCAGGACGCTGCCGGTGCGCCGAAGGGCGGGTTCCACCCGGAGCAGCGCGTGACCGCCGTCGACGCGCTCGCCGCGATGACCTCGGCGCCGGCGTTCGTGATCGCCGACGAGGAGCTGCGCGGGCTCCTCCTGCCCGGCCACCGCTGCGACCTGACGGTCGTCGACGTCGACCTGACCCAGCTCACCGCGACGAGCGCGCAGCGCGCCCTCGACGCGAGCCTCCTGATGACCGTCGTCAATGGCGAGGTCGTCCACCGAAAGCGCTGACCGCCCGCGAGGGCGCGCACCCATGGCCACCGTCACCACCCGCTACTCCGGACAGCTTCGCACCGAGGCCGTCCACGTCCGCTCGTCCGAGACCCTCGTCACCGACGCGCCCGTCGACAACCAGGGGCGCGGCGAGTCCTTCTCGCCGACCGACCTCGTCGCGACGGCCCTCGGCTCGTGCATGCTGACGATCATGGGCATCGTCGCCGAGCG
>JBCDGE010000221.1:0-4949 GCA_038757895.1 Planctomycetota bacterium
CGCTTCAGCTCCTCCTTCTCGAAGTCGCTGAGCACCAGTTCGGCCTTCGGGCGTCCCATTCGCTTGACCATGTCACGCGATACCCGCTCGCAAGAGAACAGGCGACAATTTATGTCGCGGACTTTTGGCTCACACCACTAGGGAACGACAGCGTCGAGAACGTCGAAGAGATGCCCCCTCTCGAGGTCGATCATCTCTCCGCGCTGGTCGAGCTGGCGCAGCCCGTGGAAGCCCATCTCGGGGACCCTTGTCGCGAGCGCATAGCGGGCGCAGTCGAAGAGCGCCGAGGAATGCGTGACCGTGTCGCGCAGCGCGATCAGCGTCCCCTACGGATGCTCCTTGCGCGCGCAGGAGCCCCTCACCAGCGGGCTGCCGGAGAGCTTGCGACACGCGATGGCCTGCTGGATCTCCAGCGTTGGCCAAGTGCGGAGCCACCAGAACCCGCGCCCGCGCGACCGAAACTGCAGATGCGGTTCGCGTGAGACCGAGGTCGCCAGCGGCCCGTTCCGTCTGGCTCGCGCGCCCCCGCGGCAGCCTGAGCGGCCCCTTTCTGAGTGCGGCTCTCGCACGTGATACCGCCCCCCCCTCGTCCGATCAGATCCCTGCTCCGACGACTGGCTGCTTGGACTTCCTACCTACCTCTCTCGAGCCCAGGAGTGCACGCGAGGAAGTGACCTCCCCGAGTCGTCGTCCATCCGAGCCTCCGCCGGCGAAGCGAGTGGGCGATACGTTGCCGATCAGCCAACCACCTGCGGCCGATGTGGATGGCCGAGGTCAGCCCCTGTCGCGTCAGAGCTTGGGCAGGAATCTCCGATTCTGCCGCCCAGACTCTGAGCCGACTTTGCTGGAGCACCCGCGAACGCGGGTGCGCTGCTCGCGTGGGCAATTGATGCCCACGCACTCACACCACTTGATTGCGCTCATTCCGTTTGGGCTCTTTCCCGACCCGTACGACCATTCCCGACCACGATCCTCGAGCGCCCCTTACCCTGTTGAGCGGTCTCCCCGGCCCGCCACTTGCGCTCATCCATGAACCGAATCTCCCACGCCGCGTCCGCAGCGGCCGCGTTGCTCCTCTCGTCTGTCGCGTCGGCCCAGCTGACGGTCTCCACGATGGAGCCCGGGATGAACGCGGGTCACGTCGCTCCGAACGCGGACATCGTCCTCCACTTCGATCGAGCGATCGACCTGACCGCCCTGCCGCCCAGCTCCGACGACATCACCGTCTTCGGGAAGTCCACCGGGCCGGCCGCCGGCGTCTGGACGCTGGAGAACGGCCGCACGACGGCGCGCTTCACGCCGCAGGAGCTGTTCGCCGCCGGCGAGGTCGTGCAGGTGAGCGTCTCGAACGAGCTCCTCGCGGCCGACGGCTCGACGCCCCGGAGCGCGGGCTACCACTTCGAGTACCGCGTCCGCACGCGGCCGAACACGCTCGAGTTCACGTACCTCGACACGATCAACGTCCGGTCGAACCCGAGCCAGGGCACGCGCGTCTACGGCGGGCAGGCGTCCGACCTCGACGACGATGGCTGGGTCGACCTCGCCATCATCAACCAGGACACCTCCGACATCCGCGTGCTGCTCAGCGAGGCGGACGGGAACGGGTCGTTCGCGCCCTTCCTGACGCCCCCGGCCCAAACCGGCGGCACGCCGAGCCCGAACGAGTCCTGCGACATGAACGGGGACGGGCTGATGGACATCGTCACCGGCGACAAGACCGGCGATACCGTCTCCGTCCTGATCGGCCGCGGCGACGGGACGTTCGAACCGCGCGTCAGCTACGCGATGGGCGACCTGCCGCGCGGGCTCGCCGTCTTCGACATGGACGGCGACGGGGATACCGACGTCGTCTGCGCTAACGCGAACAGCGGCAACCTGTCGATCCGCCGCAACAACGGCGACGGCACGCTCGGGCCGCGGACGAACATGCAGGGCGGCGGGACCGGCGAGTGGGGCCTCGCCTCCGGCGACATGAACGGCGACGCCATCATGGACATGGTCGTCGGTGCGCAGGGGAGCCAGCGTCTGATCGTGTGGCTCGGCAACGGCGACGGGACGTTCACCCAGGGCGGCGTTCTGAACAACGTCGATCGCGTGTGGATGATCGTGCTCGGCGACGTGAACGGGGACGGGCACCTCGATGTCTCGACCGGGAACGGCGGGTCGTCGACCGGGACGATCGCGTTCGGCGACGGCGCCGGCAACCTGACGCTCGGCCAGATCCAGCCCACCGGGAGCTTCGTCGTCGCGACGGACCTCGGGGACCTCGACGGCGACGGCGACCTCGACTGGATCATCTCCTCGTTCGGCGGCGGCCGCTGGACGCTGTACGAGAACGACGGCACCGGCCAGTTCACCGAGCGGGAGCTGTTCCAGGCGACCAACAACCCGGCGTGCGCGCTGATGGTCGACATCGACCGCGACCTGGACCTCGACATCGTGCTGCTGGACGAGATCGCGGACGATGTCGTGCTGTTCGAGAACACGTGCCCCGCGACGAGCTTCTGCACCCCCACCGCCAACTCGACGGGGACCGCCGCCGAGGTCTCGATCACGGGGAGCTGCGTGGTCGCCGAGAACGACCTGACCCTCCACGTCGGGCCTATGCCGGGCGGCTTCGGCTTCCTCTTCTACGGCGAGACGCAGCAGGCGCCGGCAGCCGTCGGGAACGGGTTCCTGTGCCTCACCAACCCGGTCTTCCGTACGCCGACGGCGGACTCCGTCGGCGGGGTGTTCTCGGTGGAGCTCGACCTCGCCAACCCGCCGGTCGCGGGCGCGACGGTGCTGCCGGGCAGCACGTGGAGCTTTCAGGGTGTGTTCCGCGACCTGCCGGCCGGCGGCGCGCAGTTCAACTTCTCGGGCGGGCTCGCGCTGACGTTCCTGTAGGGCGGCCGCGCCACGCCGGGCTACCGCCTCATTGGTCCGGCTCCTCCAGCGACGCGAAGGCGATCGTCACCCCCATCGCCTCACCGTCGGCGTCGTCGTCGCCCTCGAGCTCGTCCAGGAACTCGAGCGCGCGGCGGCGGAATCGCTCCAGGCCGCGCTTCGTGAGGCGCACGTCGACCTGCAGGAGGCCCGTGCGCCGCGGCTCGTCCGGCGGGAGGCGCCGGTCCCCCGCCAGGCTCCGCTCGATGTCGCGCTCCTTCCGCCGCAGCCGCGACGCGTAGTGCTCGCGCAGCGCCTCGAAGAACGCGGGCGAGCGCTGCGACTGATCGATGAAGAGGTCGTCGTACGTCACGCCGTACACGACGTGGTGGCGGCGACCGCTCGGCGCCTTGCCCTCGGTCCGCAGGAAGCCGGCGCGCACGAGCGCGCGCACGTGGTAGTAGAGCGACTCGGGCGCGCGGCCGATTCGCTCCGCCAGCGCGCGCACCGGGAGAGGGCCCGCCTGCTCGAGCGCCCGCAGGATCCGCTCGCGCACCGGGTCGCGGAGCGCCCGCAGCTGCGCCGGGCGCCGGAGGACGAGGGTCTCGCGGGGGCGGGTGGGGCGTCGAGCCATTTTCTAAAATGATTATACTGTTTTTCAGTAATGAGCGAGCGGGAAACGCCGCCCCCTCGGCGCCCATGCCTCCCCCGGCCGGCCCACGACGCTCTCACCCTGGATCGCCATGACCCTGCTCGACGTCCCTCCGCTCCGATCACTCCTCCTCGTCGCCGTACCGTGCGTCACGACCGCGCCGACGCTCGCCCAGGAGGTCGTTCCCGACACCACCGCCGGCCGCGTCGCGAGCGCCTGGATCGAGGCGTTCAATGCCGGCGATCGCGAGTCGATGCTCGCGTTCGTCCGCGCCCACCGGAAGCCGGAGAAGGTCGCGGAGTTCGACGCGTCGTGGGGCCAGCTCCAGGGCGCGCGTCGGATGCTCGGCACGCTGACGCCGTTGTCGGCGTCGGCGGCGGGCGACTCGCTCACGGTGATCGCGGACGTCGAGAACCTGCCGATCGAGTTCGCGGTGCGGTTCCAGGTCGACGAGCAGCCGCCGCACCACCTCCTCTCGATGGAGATGCGGCCCGCGGGGTCCGCCGCGCCCGCGCTGGAGGCGCCGGCCGGGTGGGAGACGCTCGCGGACCTGCTCGAGCCGTTGCGCGAGTCCGCCTCCGCGCCCGCCCTCACCGCGGCGATCGTCGAGGGCGGACGGATCGTCGACGTCGCGGCCGTCGGCTCGCGCGCGACCGGCGCGGAGTCTCCGGACGTGCTCCTCGACGACCGCTTCCACATCGGCTCGGTCGCCAAGTCGATGACGGCGTCGATGATCGCTCGGCTCGTGGAGGACGGGCGGCTCGTCTGGACCGACACCATCGGCGACGCCTACGCCGGCGTCGAGTTCGATCCCGCCTACGCCGAGGTCACGCTGCTCGAGGTCCTCCAGCACCGCGCGGGCCTGCCCCAGCAGCTCACGGTGACGGACGAGGAGGACGAGCTGCTGCGCGCTCTGCCGGGTACGCCGACCGAGCAGCGTGCGGCCTACGTCACCGAGATGCTCGCGACACCGCGCCTCGCGGACGCGACGTTCCAGTACTCCAACGCCGGCTACTCGGTCGCCGGTCACTGGGCGGAGCGCGTCACGGGACGGTCGTGGGAGGACCTCGTGCAGGAGCACGTGTTCGGCGCGCTGCGCCTGCGGCGCTCGGGCATCGGCTGGCCCGCGACGCCCGCGCGCCCGGCCCAGCCCCGCGGCCACTTCCCCGACGGCTCCGCGCTGCGCGCGCAGGGCGTCGACGAGTACCCGCTCGGTCCCTTCATGCACCCCGCCGGCCACGTGCACACATCGGCGCGCGACCTGGCCCGGTACGCGGCGGCGCACCTGAACGGTCTGGTCGGGCGCGAGGACTTCCTGCTGCCGGAGACCGTCCAGTTCCTCCACACGCCGCTGCCGGGCGCGCCCTACGCGTGCGGCTGGCAGATCACCGGCGGCAAGCACGCGCACGACGGATCGGCAGGGACGTTCCAC
>JBCDGE010000222.1:0-4943 GCA_038757895.1 Planctomycetota bacterium
GCGCTTCAATCGCGACAAGAAGACGCCCGCGCAGATCCGCGGGAGCGCGCCGATGCAGCTCACGTTCGGGGACCTGGCGGGGTGGCGGCAGGACTGGAGTCAGCGGAGCCCCAGCCCGTTCGCGGCGGGGTGGCAAGCGGTCGGGGAGCTCGCGCTCTGAGCCGCCGAGCCGGTCCCGCGGCTAGCACATGGAAGCCAGCCAGTTCACTAGACCTCCGCGGGGCGGATGGCAACGTCGCCATTGATCACCATCTGGCACCCCAAACGAGCCCCCTCCTCAGCCGTCGCCATCTCGACCGTCTCCGCCTCTTCCTCGTCCACGGGTGCCAGATCGGTCCCGCCTTCGGTCACGACCAGAGCGCAGGTCCCGCAGCTCCCGACCGTGCAGCCGAAGTCGTGCGGCAGGTCGTTCTCCTGGCAGAAGTCGAGGAAGCGAGTTCCGTCGGGAACCTCGTAGGTCTCTCCGGTGACGGTGAAGGTCAGCTTGGGCATCGTCGGCGGACGGCGGGTCGTCGGGTCGTCGGTACGGCGCACTCGGGGATGAGCGCGAATCGGGCTCGTGACACCACGGGAAGGACGCGGGGCGACATGATGGGCGCGGCCTGCCGCGAGGAGAACCCGCCGGGCGTCGATTCCCCGTCATGTCCCTCTCTCCCCCGCCGCGTCCCGAGGGTGTTCCGGTCGAGCCGGAGCGAGATCCGGTCTCATCGGGTGGCACGGAGGCTTCCGTCTGGCTCGTCCGGCACGGGCGGGTGCGGACGCCGACGGTCGCGTACGGCGACGGCGACGTGCCGCTGTCGGAGGACGGCGTGCGGCAGACGGAGGAGGTCGCGCGTTCGTTCGCCGCGATGGACGTCAAGGTTGTGGTCGCGTCGCCGCTGGAGCGGGCGCGGACCATGGGGAGCGCGATCGCGGGGGTCGCCGGGGTGGAGCTCGGGGTCGACGGGCGGCTCGCCGAGATGCACCGGGGCGCGTGGCAGGGGCTGGAGCGGACGGCGTACGCGGCGCGGTGGGCGGACGCGGCGGCGGAGTACTGGCGGGCGCCGCACGTGTGGCGCGGGCACGGCGGGGAGTCGGAGGAGCAGGTCGTCGCGCGGGCGTGGCCGGCGCTGGAGGAGGCCGTGGAAGCGGCGGCCGGCGGGGTGGCGGTCGTCGCGGCGCACCGGCAGGTGATCCGCGCGCTGGTGGCGGCGGCGATCGGGGTGCCGGCCGGGGCGAGCCATGCGCTCGCGCTGGATCCGGGGCACGCGATGCTGCTCAGGGACGCGGCGGCCGGGTGGATCCTGGAGCGGACGAACGTCGCCCGGCCCGGAGCGCCTCGACGGACGGATCCGGAGGACGGGCCTCCGGAGGACGTCGTCACGCAGATGCGCTGAAGGTGATCTCGTCCTCGGCGGGCGCGAGGTGGCGGTAGAGGCTCGCGTAGGCGCGTAGCACCGCGCCCTCCCCGCCGGAGCCGGGGTTGACGACGCGGATGCGCGAACGGGGCGCGCCGGCGGACTCGGCGACGGCGGCGTCGGCGGCGGAGCGAACGACGATGCGACGGACGGAGGCGAGCGCATCGCGCTGCGTCGACGCCAGGTTGCGGTCCGCGTGGGTCTGGCGGATCTCGTCGACGCGGTCGAGCGTGAGGACGCTGGCGACCTCGGCGGCCTCGAGCGCGAGGAGCACACCGAAGCCGTAGGCGTCGAGGTCGAGGACGTGGACGAGGCGCGGACGGCGCTCGCGGACCCAGTCGAGGACGGCGCCCTCGAGGCGCGCGCGGCCGTAGTCGTCGAAGGTGGCGGCGCGGTCGCCAGCGGCGACGCGGCGCACGCGGAAGCGCGCGTCGGGCGCGGGGACGTTCCACTCGTCGCGGACGGCGAAGCGGCGGCCCTGGGAGTCACGGTCGAGAGCGAGGACCTCGACGGTCTCGCCGGCCGAAACGGTCATCGCCCCGGAGTGGCGCCAGAGCGCCGCGCCGCGCGCGGAGCGCTGGAGCGACCACTCGGGGGCGACGATGCCGAGCGGCTGGAGGGACGACGGGCCGGGGGGCGGAGCGGGATTGGACGGGTCGCTGGCGGTGGGCTCGGTCGCGGTGCCGTCGTCGGTCACGACAGCCTGGGAGGACTCACCGGGGGTCCGCGGGTTCACCCACACGGGCTGATTCTTCTTGCGGCTTGCCATGGCTCGGGGCGGGTGCGGAGGCGCCCTGGAGGGCGCGAAGCTCGTCTGCACCGGCCCTATCGGCCGTTCCAACGCCGAAGTGTAGGGCGCGCCGCTCGCGCTGGAGGAAGCCCTCCCAGCGCTGCCAGAGGGCGACCGCCTCCGGGTCGGGCTCCTCCCGGTCGGGTGCTCCGCGGGACCAGGAGCGCCGCACCGCCGGCGCTGCCCGGGCCGGGTCGTAGACGGCGACGCTCGTGCCGTCGCCCACGATGGCGAAGCCAGGGACGACGGAGGAGCGGGAGAACACGCGCTGGCGCACGCCGCCCTTGGAGCCCTCGAGCAACGGGCGGAGGGAGAGGCCATGGACGCGGCTCGGCGAGGGCGCGTCGAACAGATCGACGAGCGTCGGGGCGACGTCGACGAGACCGACGAGCGCGTCGCAGGTCCGACCGCGGGCGCCCGGGGTCGCGTTCCAGCCGAGCCGCTCGGCGAGCGCGCGCGACGGGCGGACGAGCAGCGGGACGTGCAGGTCCTCGTCCTCGGCGAGGCCCGCCTGGAGGTAGAGGCCATGCTCGCCGAGACCGGTTCCGAAGCTCCCGGCGACGACCACCGTGATGTCGTCGGAGCGGCCGAAGTCCTCCGCGGTGCCGAGCAGGCGCGCGAGGCTCAGGTCGAGCGCGAGGATGCCCTGGTCGTAGCGCACCTCGTACTCCGCGAGCGAGACGGGTCGGGTCCGGTTGGCGCGCGACGGAGGAAGGGCGTGGAAGAGCGGTTCGGTCAGGCCGAGCGGCGGCACGAACGCAAGCTCGCGCCGCGGCTTCCAGTCCTTGGCGCCCTCGTCGCCGAAGCGCTCGGCCACCTGGCGCGCGTGCCGGTACCACGCGCGCTCCAGGTCGTTCATGTGGACGTAGGCGAACCAGTTCTGATCGAGCGGGAGCTCGTTCAGCCACTCGACGAAGCGACGTCCGACGCCGTAGACGCCGATCGAACGGGTCGAGTCATCCGGCTCGCCGCCGAACTCGACGAACTCGCGGAAGCCGCGGTCGAAGCCACGCAGCTCGGCGATCATCGGGTGATCGACGAAAGCCGCCGTGCGCCAGCCGGCGCCGAGGAACGGGCGACCGAGCAGCCAGAGGTCCTCGGGCACGAACCACGCGTCCTCGTCGGTCGGCTCGACGCCCGTCTCGGACGCCATGGTCGCGCGCACGTCGGGCGGCTGCGCGAGGCTCGGGTCACACCCCGAGAGGATCGCGACGTGGGAACCGACGAGCGAAGGCGAGGCACTCCACGCGTTCGAGAAGACCATCGCGCCCTCGGCGAACCGCTTCAGGAACGGCGTCGTCGGGCGGTCGTAGTCCGCCAGGGACGTGTGGTCCCAGCGCAGGCCGTCGACGACGATCACGAGGACGCCCTGCCCCGTCACGGCGGCCTCGCCGGCGCGCACGCGCTCCAGCGGATGCTGCTCTTCGCCGCAGGCCCCGAGGAGGAAGCCCGCAGGGACGGCGAGGAGGAGGCCGCGCAGGAGCGTGAGGGGCGAGGAGCGGAGCATGTGGGAGTGGATCGGCCGCCGAGGCCTCGGACCCGCAATGGAGGCCTCGGACCCGTGAACAGTGTTCAGGCTGGCGGACAGCGTTCGGACAGGCGAAGGGGGCTCAGACCCGCAGGTCGAACAGCACCGCCGCCTCGACCCAGCGCTCGTCGCCCTCGTGACGGATCTTGGTCCACCCGGGCAGCTCGTCCACGTACTCGACGATCGAACCCGCGGGGATCGTCCCGAGTTGGTCCGCGCCCGAGTCGGGCTCCGAGCGCGCGCTCGCGCCGTCGGGGTCGACGACCATGTACGGGCGGTCGTCCGCGGTGGCGACGTGACGCGCGAGCGGCGCGAAGAACGCGAGCTGCGCGACCACGGCGACGAGCAGGAGGCGGCGCCACCCCGCGCCGCCGCGCAGCGCCTCGCCCAGGCCAGCGAGCACGAGCAGCAGCGTGCCGAAGAGGGCGAACCACTCGGCCTCCGTCCGGGAGAACGACGAGGTGACGCGGATGAGCGTCGCGGTCAGGTCGTCGCCGCGGCGCGGTCCCAGGCCAGCCTCGGCGCGAGCGATCTCCAGGTTCTCACGCGTCGGAGCGCTGCGCGGCGCGGCGCGCAGCGACGCCTCGAACCACGCGACGGCGCGGAGGGGCTCCCCGCGCTCGTACTCGGCGATGCCGAGGTTGTAGGCGAGTCGCGCGCGCTCGGCGGACGGGAGGTCGGTGCCGGCCTCCAGGGCGCCCCCCTCGAGAGCGCCCCCCTCGAGAGCAGTCGTCCAGGCCGCGAGAGCACCGTCGCGGTCGCCCGAGCGCCAGCGCTGCGCGCCGAGGTCGGCGCCCTCCTCGGCGGCCTGGCCGAGGGGAGCCGCGGCGGCGGGTGCGGACGCGGTCAGTGCGAAGCCGATCAGGAGGAGTCCGGCCAGGAGGCGTCCGAAGCGGAGCGATCCAAGAAACGGCATCGGTCAGACCCCCTCGCGCACGCAGGCGCGCGCGAACTCGATCACGCGCGCGGTGTCGACGGTCTCGCCGGCGTCGGCGCTGAACACGGCGCGGTCCAGGTCGCGTCGGAGAGCCGCGTACCGATCCTCCAGCGCCTCGGACGCGTCGGGCACGGGGCCGTCGGAGAGCCGCGATCGGCCGATCCACGCCTGTTCGATCTCGCCGGTGCGTGCGGCGAGGAAGCGCTCGAGCGCGAGGGCGACGGCGGCGGGGCCCGTCGTCTTGTCGTTCCCGACTAGCTTGTCGTTGGTCTTGAACTTGCCGGCGTAGAA
>JBCDGE010000223.1:0-4796 GCA_038757895.1 Planctomycetota bacterium
CGCAGGCATCGTCATGACCAAGGGAACCTGGATCGCGATCGCCGTGGCCGGTGCTTTCATCGCGGCGATGATCGGTCGCCACGACACAGAGCCGCTGAAGAAGGACGTCGGCCGAACGACCGGCGGGATTCGTGAGGACGTCCCGCTCGCAGCGCCCGCGCGCGTCGAGGGACGCAGGCGGGCCGAGCCGGTGCCGTCCGAGGCCCGGAGGTCGTCCGAGTCACCGACGACCCCGGCGATCGCGCTCGACCTCGACGGGCGGCCGATGGCGGCGGTCAAGCTCCTTCTGAAGCGAGACGGCGAAGCCGTCGTCGAGGTGACCACGGACGTGGAAGGCCGCTTCGAGATGCGGACCGATCGGACGATCGAAGCCGCCGACGAGACGCTGGCCGCCCTCGCGTACCGCGACCTGGACGGCCTGCGCGAGGTCAGGCTCGCCCAGACCGTGCGCGTCGCGGGCGAGGTCGTCGACGTCGACGGGCGCCCCGTCGACCGGGGCTATGTCGCAGACAGGTCCAGCGCCGCGAGGGCGGGGCTCGCGCTCGACCCTAGATCACCCTACGTCGGTCTCTACAGAAGCCTGGCAGGGGAGTTCTGGCCTGACAACCGATTCGACCTGGGCCACGTTGCGACGTGGCCAGGGAAGACGCTCCGCGTGCACTCGGTGCTCGGGACACTGGACGTTCCTGTCCCGCCGGCTGATACGACGGAGCTACGGGTCGTGTTCCCCAGCTCGCTGGAGAGCGACAGCATCACGGTGCGCGTGATCGACGAACGCGGCCGCCCGGCGACCGACGGTGCGGTGAGCATCGGGCACGTGGCGAGGCCAACGGACGACTCCGGCACGGCGACGTTCGAGCTCGGACGGGACAACGACGCTCGGACGATCGTCGCCACCCGCCACGGCTTCGTCCCCATCAGCGTCCCGCGACCAAGCGGTGGAGACGTCGACGTCGAGATCGCGGTCACCGAGCGAGGCGGGTCGGTGACCGGCCTCGTCGTCGACGCGGAGGGCGCCCCCGTGACCGGCGCAGAGGTCGTCGTCTGGGACGGAGGGGTGCCGTTCGGGCGGTACGCGGTGGCGGAGCTCGTCGACGACCTGGACGTTGGCATGAGCCTGCCGTTCGAGACCGATGCCGAGGGTCGCTTCGAGATCTCCGGCCTCGCGGACGGGCCGTACACGCTCCGCGCCCTCGCGCTCGATCCGCTGCGCATCGGCACGGCACGCGACGTGGTACCGGGGGATGACGTCGTGATCCGACTGCCCGACGCGAGCGGCGCGATTCCGATCGAAGGGCGCGTCGTCGATGTGTCCGGTCGCCCGGTCCAGGGCGCACGGGTCCAGGCGGGTGCGACGAAGCGGCGATGGAGGGAGGGCGAGTGGCTGAACAGCTTGGCCGATCCGTACAACGGCTACTTCCTCGCTCACTCGAACAGCTTCATCTCGATCACCGACGCGGACGGTCGGTTCAGGCTCCCGGACCTGGCTCAGGAGGGGCTGCTCCTGTTTGCGGAGAAGGACTCCGCCCGCGCGTCGGTCGAAGCGACCGCGCGCGACCTGACGATCGTCCTGGACCGCGAGTGCTCGATCACCGTGAACCTCGAGCCGTCGAGCCGCCAGCACCGCCTCGCGGCGGTCGATGCCTCCGGGCGTTTCCTGCGCTACCGGCGCAAGGACCGGAGCCTGGTGCTCTCTCCTGGCGTCGTGCCGTTCGGATCGGGGTCGCTCGACCTGACCGTTCCCCAGAGCACCGTCGCACTCGTCCTGCTGGAGAGAGGCCGCGAGGTCGCTCGCGTCGCCATCGAGCCCGACCCCGCCGTCCGGATCCAGGTCCGGCTCTAGGAGACTCTCCGCGGCCACCGCCTCTTTTCCCTGCGGTTTCTCGCGCCGAATCCGCGGTCGCATCGTCTCTGGACCCCGTGACCGCGACACCCAACCCCGACGGCGTTTCACTCGAGGATCTCGCCTGGCTGCGCCGGCTGGCGCTGCACCTCGTCCGCGACGAGTGCGAGGCCGACGACCTCGCGCAGGAGGCCGTGCTGAAGGCGCTCGACGCGGGCCGGTTCGACGCGCCGCGCAGCTGGTGGCGGGCGGTCCTCCGCAACGTCGCGCGCGATCGGGCGAAGACAGGAGCCCACCGGCGCGAGCGCGAGCTCGCCGCCAGGCCCGGCGAGGATCCGCCGACCCCGCACGCGGTCGTCGAGGCCGCGGAGACGCAGCAGCGCGTCGCCGACGCGGTCCTCGCCCTCGACGAGCCCTACCGGACGGTGCTGCTCCTGCGGTACTTCGAGGGGCTGCCGCAGCGCCGGATCGCGCGCGAGCTCGAGCGCCCAACGGCGGAGGTCAAGGCACAGCTCGAGGCGGGACGCGCGCGACTGCGGCGACGGCTCGGGCGGGAGTTCGGACGGGGCGGCGCGCTCGCCGTCGCCCTGCTGCCCATCGCGGGCGCCGATCGTGCGGCGGCCGCCGTGACGACGGCAGGTGCGACCGCGAGCAGCTCATTCATCGGAGGAGTCGTCATGGCAAAAGGAACGTGGATCGCGGCCGCTGCGGCCGGTGTGCTCGTGGCGGCGCTGGTCGTGCGCTCGGAGATCAGGCCGGTCGAGAGAGACGCAGACGCAGTCGTCGGTCGAGCGACGGCCGAGCTTCAGGAGCCGGCGCCGATCGCGGTACCTTCGGACGTCGAGGAACGAACGCGCGCAGAGCCGAGCGCCTCATCAGCCGATCACGCCGCTCCCGTCGCGGACTCCCATTCCGTTCCAGTGACCCCGGCAATCGCCCTCGACCTGAGCGGGCGACCGATGGTCGGCGTCGAATTGGTCCTGACCTCGAGCCTCGACAGCGTCGATCGAGCGACGACGGACGAGAGCGGACGCTTCGAGATGCAGCTCGACCACACGGTCGAGCCCGCCGACGAGCGGCTCGCCCTACTCGGCTATCGAGACCTCGACGGGACGCGAGAGGTACGGCTCGTCCCGACGGTACGCGTGGCAGGCGAAGTGTTCGACGAGCGCGACCGGCCGGTCCAGTACGTGCAGATGCAGCACGAATCGACCGCCGAGAGCGCTGGGCTGCCTCTCGATCCGAGCGCTCCGTATCGGGGTGGGCACGGCACGCCTTCCCTCAGCTCGAGCGGCCATCGCTTCGACCTGGGCCGCGTCACGACGTGGCCCGGGAAGACGGTCTCGATCTACACGCGGCTGGGGACGCAGAGCTTCCCGGTCCCCACGGAGGACACGACGGACCTGCGACTCGTCCTGACCGGCGTCCTCGAAGGCGATCGCGTGAAAGTGCGCGTCCTCGACGAACGAGGGAATCCCACCCTCGACGGAAGGGTCTGGATCGGTGTCGACAGCGCGTACACGCGGGAAGATGGCGTCGCGGTCCTCTACGCCCGGCCGGCGGGCGCGCGCCACTCGCTGGTCGCGGCTCGACCAGGGTACATGCCCGTCGAGGTCCCCGTCCCCGAGGGCGCTGACGTCGACATCGATGTCGCCGTGACCGAGCGAGCGCTGTCGCTGAAGGGCGCGGTCGTCGACGCGAGCGGCGATCCGGTAGAGGGCGCGGAGGTCTTTCTCTGGGACGGAGGAACGCCGGTCGGCTCGTCCGGCTTCGCCGAGCTCGTCGTCACCAATGACCCCTTCTTCCCGGGGTCCTACGAGACGAACGCCGAAGGTCGATTCGAGGTGCGCGGCCTCGCCAACCGGACGTACACGCTCCGCGCCGTCGCGAGTGATCCACTGCGAGTCGTGACCGCGGATGGACTCGTTCCCGGCGGCACCGAGACCGTCCTGCGCCTGCCCGATTCGGCGACGGCGACGCCAATCACGGGCCGCGTGATCGACGTCGCCGGAGCGCCGGTCGAAGGCGCGACGGTCGCGGTCGTCGCGATGAAGCAGCACACCGACTTCAGCGACGCCCGGAATCGCTGGACGGATCGGATCGGGCTGTGGAACACGGTCCGCGGCGCGAACGTGGAGACCGACGCCGAAGGCCGGTTTCGGATCGAAGACGTCATCCCGGACGGCGTGCGCCTCAGCGCAAGGAAGCGGAACGACAGCGCGTCGGCCGACATCGCTCCAGGCGAGACGACGATCGTCATCGACCGAGGGTGCAAGGTGACGGCGCAACTCGAACCCTCGAACCGCGATCGCCAGCTGGCAGTCGTGGACGAGTCAGGTCACGACCTGCGCTACATGCTGCACGAGGAGATCGCGATCCTGATGACGAGCTCTCCGGGCATCGTCCGCCGTGGAACCGAGTCCATCGACCTCATCGTCTCACAGTCGACGCGCGCACTCGTCCTCTTGGAGGGGGAGCGCGAGGTCGCCCGCGTGGAGATCGAGCCAGATCCGGACGTGAGTACGAGCGTCGAGCTGTAGCGCGATCGGAGTGGCACCAAGGTGGCGTTCCGCGCGTCGAGCGGCCCGCCTAGCTTCGTCCACGAGAGTCGGGGTCAGATCCGCCTCGGCCGGACGCAGTGCCATGAACTCGATTCGATCGCTCTTCGCCTTCTCGCTCGTCGCCGCCTGCGCGGCGCCGCCCCCGCCCCCGCCCGCCAGCGTTCCTGCGCCGGCTCCTCGGCCGGTCCAGAGCCCATCGTTCGATCCGCCCGCAGGCGTCTTCGTGCCCGCAGGCAACAGGCCCGAGGACGGACCACCCGGCTGATACGCCTTGAAGACTTGACCCTCGGCCATACCTCCGGCGGCCTCTATCACATCCAGAATGGTCGATCCTGCAGGCCGCAGATAAACGCCCGGTTTGACCACCCGACCCGAGACCGAATAGCTGCGCA
>JBCDGE010000224.1:0-4711 GCA_038757895.1 Planctomycetota bacterium
GCCGCCCGAGAGCGTCGGCGACGGCTGGCCCAGCGTCAGGTACCCGAGCCCGACGTCGACCATCAGCGACAGCGGCCGCGCGAGCAGCGGGTGATCGGCGAAGAGCTCGACCGCCTCCTCGACGGTCATCGCGAGCACGTCCGCGATCGAGTGCCCGCGGTAGCGCACGTCGAGGGTCTCCTCCTGGAAGCGCCGACCGCCGCACTCCTCGCACGGGACGGTGACGGGGCTCAGGAACTGGAGCTCCATCACCTTCACGCCCGCGCCCTGGCACTCCTCGCAGCGCCCGCCGGCGACGTTGAAGCTGAAGCGCGACTTGGTGTAGCCGCGCATCTTGGCCTCGGGGAGCGAGGCGAAGAGGTCACGGATCGGCCCGAAGACCTTGGTGTACGTGGCGGGGTTCGAGCGCGGCGTCCGGCCGATCGGTGCCGCGGTGATCGCGACGAGCTCGTCGATGTGCTCCAGGCCAAGCACCGCGTCGTGGTCGCCGGGATCGGGCGTCTCGCGCTCCAGGTGCCGGAGCACTGCGCGCTTGAGCGTCCGCTCGACGAGCGTGGACTTGCCGGAACCGGAGACGCCCGTGACCGCCGTCAGCGTCCCCAGGGGGATCTTGACGTCGACGTCCTTCAGGTTGAACGCCCGCGCACCGCGCACCTCCAGGAACTCGCCGCTGCCCTCGCGGCGCGACTCGGGCGCGGGGATCTCGATCCGCCCGCGCAGCAGCCGTCCGGTCGGCGTATCGATGCCCGCCCTGGCGATCTCGGCCGGAGGCCCGCACGCGACAATGTCTCCGCCGTGGCTGCCCGCCGCCGGACCGACGTCGATGAGCCAGTCCGCGCTGCGCAGCGTCGTCTCGTCGTGCTCGACGACGACGACGCTGTTGCCGGCGTCGCGCAGCTTGGCGAGCGCGCCCAGCAGGCGGTCGTGGTCGCGCGCGTGCAGGCCGATCGACGGCTCGTCGAGCACGTACAGCACGCCCTGCAGGCCCGCGCCGAGCTGGGCCGCGAGCCGGATGCGCTGCGCCTCGCCGCCCGACAGGGTGTCGGCGCCGCGGTCGAGCGTCAGGTAGCCGAGCCCGACCTCGACGAGGAAGTCGGCGCGCCGCTCGATCTCCTGCAGGAGGTCCCGTGCGATCCGCGCCTGGCGAGTGGTGAGCTTCAGCCCCCGCAGCTTCGGCACGAGCTCCGCGACCGGACCGGACGTGAGCTCGGCGAAGCGCGTGTCGCCGAGGCGCACGAAGCGCGCGAACTCGTTGACGCGCGAGCCGCCGCACGCGGGGCAGACCTGCTCCGAGAGGAAGCGGTCGACCATCTTGCGGCGCGAGCCCTTCTCCAGAGCGCGGCGCAGGTTGCCGAGCACGCCGCGGAAGATCCGGTTCCAGCTGCCCTGGCCCTTGGACTTCTGGCCGTTCCACTTGAAGGTGTCGCGGTAGCGCTTCTCGCCCGTGCCCTCCAGGACGAGGCGGCGCGCCTTGCGCCCCATGTCCTTCCACGGCGTATCGAGGTCGAAGCCCGCGGACTTGCCGACGCGCTCCAGGAACGCCCAGTCGACGTTCGGGAACAGCAGCCCGCTGCCGTTCGCCTTGGTCACCGCGAGCGCGCCCTCGCGGATCGTCAGGCTCGGGTCGCGCACGACCGCGGCCTCCGACGGCGCCTTGAGCACGCCGAGTCCGCCGCACTCGCCGCACGCGCCGTGGGGCGAGTTGAACGAGAAGAGCCGCGGCTCCAGCGGCGGCAGCTCGTAGCCGGTCTCCGGGCAGACGCGCTGCGTCGACCAGGTCCGCTCGCTCGACTCGCCGATCGCGACGAGCTCGCCCTCGCCGAGCTCCAGCGCCTGCTCGACCGCGTCGCGCAGACGGGACGGCTGCTCGGGGTCGGGCTTCAGTCGGTCGACGACGACCTCGATCGAGTGCTGCTTGTAGCGCTCCAGCTCGGGCGCATCCTCCAGCCGCACGATCTCGCCGTCGACGCGCGCGCGGACGAACCCGCGGCGCTGGAGGTCCTGGAAGAGCTTCCGGAAGCTGCCCTTGCGGTCCTTGACGAGCGGCGCAGCGACGACGAGGCGCTTGCCCGCGTGCTCGTCGAGGAGCTCCTGGACGACCGCCTCTGGCGTTCGGGACTCGACGGGGAGGTCGCACCAGGGGCTGTGGGCGACGCCGGCGCGCGCGAAGAGCACCCGCAGGTGGTCGACGATCTCGGTGAGCGTGCCGACGGTCGAGCGGTTGCCGCGCGCGATGCTCTTCTGGTCGACCGCGATGGCCGGAGAGAGCCCCTCGATCGAGTCGACGTCGGGCTTCTGCAGCCCGCCGAGGAACTGGCGCGCGTACGCCGAGAGGGTCTCCAGGAACCGGCGCTGGCCCTCACGGAAGAGGGTGTCGAAGGCCAGCGAGGACTTGCCCGATCCGGAGACGCCGGTGACGGCGACCAGCGCGTTCCGCGGCATGGACACGTCGACCGCGCGCAGGTTGTTCTGGCGCGCGCCCCGGATCGTGATGCCGTCCGGCACTCCCTCCTCACCCGGCCCGACGCCCTTCGGGGCGGGCTCGCCGACGTTCGGCAGGGATCCTTCGCGGCGCGTGGCCATGCAGGCGGGAAGCGAGTGCGGTCGGGAGCGGTCGGTCGAGAGGGCCCGATCCTGCGGATCGGGAGGGGCTGTCGGGGGCCCCTCTGGGAGGGCCCGGTCGCGGCTCGGGAGAGTTGGACCCGCGGTCGGGCAACCGATCAGGATAGCGCCTGGTCCGGCCACGGCGAGCACCGAAGCGGCAGTCCCGCAAGGGGGCCCTGAGGCCCCTCAATGGGCCCCCATCTGGACCCCCAGCGGGCCCCCCGATCGGCCCGCGGTCGGCCCAGCGCGGTGCGTCCCAGTGTCACATCAGTGCACGAACGAGGCCCGGCGCGCTGGGCGGCCGGGCCTCGTCCATGGGGCGCATGAGCGCCGGTCCGCGGCCGGGGGAGGACCCCCGGAAGCCGCGGTGGAGCGATCCGCAATCAGAGGGAGGCGGCGTGCTCCTTGAGGTACTCGCGGACGCCTTCCTGGGTCGCCTTCATGCCGGGCTGGCCGGGCTGCCAGTTCGCGGGGCAGACCTCTCCGTTCTTCTCGTGGAACTGGAGCGCGTCGACCATCCGGACGAGCTCGTCCATCGAGCGGCCGAGCGGGAGGTTGTTGTGGGTCGCCGCCTGGACGACGCCCTCGCGGTCGATCAGGAACGTGGCGCGGTAGCTCAGGCCGGACTCCTCGTGCACGACGTCGAACGCGTTCGAGAGCGCCTTCTGGTCGTCCGCGATGAGCGCGTACTTCAGCTCACCGATGCCGCCGTCACCGATGTCGGTGGCGCGCCACTTCGCGTGGGTCTCCGCGTCGTCCATGCTGACGCCGAGGATCACGGTGTCCCGCTGCGCGAGCTCGTCGACCTTGTGGTCGAGCGCGATGAGCTCCGACGGGCACACGAAGGTGAAGTCCTTCGGGTAGAAGACGAGGGCCACGTACTTGCCCGCGTAGTCCGACAGGCTGAGGTCCTTGGTCGAGCCGTCGGGCATGACGGCCGGTGCGGTGAAGGCCGGGGCCTTCTGGTTGATGAGCGAAGCCATGGTCTGGTGGTGCTGTGAACTGGCGCGGGGGGCCGCGAGAAGCCGCCCGCGTGGAACGGGCGGGCAGAGAGTCTCGTGGGCGCGCCCGCGTCTCTCAACCGCAGAGGCAGAGGATCTCACCCGGTGAAAGTCGCCGGTTATGGCAGTCATCCGCGGGCACGGGCCGCCGGAGGTACCCCGGGGCCGCGGCTCAGCAGACGATCCGTGCCCGGATCGCGGGGAGCAATCCGGGCGACGAGGCCGCGATCTGGCCGCCGCGCAGCCAGTCCTCGGCCCCGCCGGCGTCGGTGACCTCGCCGCCGGCCTCCCGGACGAGGAGCGCCCCCGCGGCGACGTCGAAGGGCGAGAGGTGGAGCTCCCAGAACCCGTCGAGCCGGCCCGCCGCCACGTAGGCGAGGTCCACGGCCGCCGACCCCATCCGCCGGAGCCCCCGGACGTGCTGGAAGAAGCGGCCGAAGTTCTCGAGGTTCGAGTGCTCGACCTCCCCGCGCCGGTACGGGAAACCGGTCGCCAGGATCGCGTCTCCCAGAGCGTTGGTCCCCGAGACCTGGAGGCGAACGGGCTCCGCATCCGGCTGGAGGAGCCACGCCCCGCAGCCCTCCGCGGCCACGAACGTCTCCCCCATCCGCGGCGCGTGCACGACCGCGAACAGCGGGCGCGGCCCCACGTAGAGCGCGAGCGACACCGCGAACATCGGCAGCCCGTGCACGAAGTTCACGGTCCCGTCGAGCGGGTCGAGGAACCAGCGCGGGCCGTCCGAGCGGGCGTCCTCGGTCTCCTCCTCGGCCTCGATCGCGTACTCCGGCGCGACGCGCCGCAGGCGTTCGACGACGAGCCGCTCGGACCCGACGTCGGCCTCCGTGACGAGGTCCCGCTCCGACGACTTCGTGCGCACCCCCGCGCCGTCGAGCCGACCGAGGAGCGAGAGCAGCAGCCGCCCCGCGTCCACGGACGCGTCGACCGCCTCGACCACGATCTCGCGAGACGCCTCGCCGGGCGGGGTGCCCGCCGACGCCAGCGCGCTCCAGGCGC
The DNA here is from genome assembly GCA_038757895.1 of Planctomycetota bacterium. Classification (GTDB taxonomy): domain Bacteria; phylum Planctomycetota; class UBA1135; order UBA1135; genus Saltatorellus. The sequence goes on from JBCDGE010000224.1 coordinate 4,620, forward strand.
TCTCCCCGACCGACGCGTCCTCGCCGCTCAACGCGACGCCTCCGCCCGCCACTCGACGAGGGCGGTGCAGATCTCGTCCTGCATCGGCTTCC
>JBCDGE010000225.1:0-4672 GCA_038757895.1 Planctomycetota bacterium
GGCGGGTCCGGCGCGGTAAGATGCGCGGCCGCTTCCACTCCGCTCACCCGTGACCACGTTCCTGATCGTCCTCGCCTCCCTCGTCGCCGCGGGGTTCGTCTACGAGGCCTGGGCGCGGGGGCGCGACCGACGGATCTGGTCCCATCCGGGGCGATTCGTCGACGTGGGCGGGCACCAGCTCCACGTGCGGAGCTTCGGCGAAGGGGACATGGTCATCGTCCTGGAGTCCGACGAGGGCGCCTGGTCGACGCACTGGGGCCGCCTCGCCGAGGAGCTCGGTGCGGTCTCCCGCACGATCGCGTACGACCGCGGCGGCCTGGGCTGGAGCGAGCCGGGCCCGCCCCCGCGCGACGCCGAGACGCTCGCGCGGGAGCTGCACCAGCTCCTGGCGCGGGAGGCGGCAGGCCTCCCCGTCGTGCTCGTGGGCCACGGGACCGCCGCCCACATCCTCCGGGCGTACGCGCACCGCTATCCCTTCGAGACCGCCGGCCTCGTGCTCGTCGACCCGTTCCACGACGGGCTCGCCGACCGCCTGCGCCGCGAGCAGATCCCCGACGCGGCGCCCTCGCCGTGGATGCTGCGGGTCGCCTCGATCCTGGCCGCGCTCGGGGTCCTGCGCGTGATCCAGCGGGCGACGTCGCCGAACGGGCACCTGCCGCTGCCCGAGCGCCAGCGCGCGCTGCTCGACGCCCTGGAGCTCGACCCGCGCGTTCGCCGCGGCGCCGCCGAGGAGATGGCCGCCGAGCAGCAGTCCCTCGACTACCTGGGCCGGATCACCGAGGCCAACGACGTCCCGATGCGAATCCTGACCTCCACGGCGACGCTCGCCGCGGACGAGGTGCCCGCGGACTTCCCGGTCGAGGAGTACAACCGCCACTGGGCCGAGCAGAGCGAGGAGTTCCTCGACCTCTCGAAGCGAGCCCAGCGCGTCCTGGTGGAAGGATCCGGGCATCAGCTCCAACTCGAGCGCCCCGAGATCGTTCTGGAGGCCGTGGTGGAGGTGATCGAGGAGGCCAGGGAGCTCCGCGGCCGGCAGGACGACGACGAGTCGCACGCCAACGCGCCCCAGGCCGCCGAGAAGCCGGCCTGAGCGAACCGTCCCCGAACCGGGCACCGCGGTCCCGGTCCGGACACGTTCGCCCGTACCATGCCCCGCCGCCAAGGCGCCGCGGGCCCTCCGCGCGCCGCTCACCGCCGGACCTCTCCGCGGAGCGCACCTCGATGAAGACACCTCGCCTTCCCAGCGTCCGCCGCGCGGCGCCGCGGCTCCTCGCCTCGCTCGCCGCACTCCTGGCCCCCGCCGCGCTGCTCGCCCAGGACGCATCGGCCCCGGCGGCGGCCCCAGCGGCGGATTCGGACACGTCGGCCGACGTCGGTCCCCCGCCGCAGATCCGCGACACGTCCGCGATGGACCCCGCGATGGTCGCGCTGATCGCCGAGCTCGTCGAGGCGATCGAGGCCGACCCGAAGAGCGCCGCGGCGCGCGCCGAGCTGGGCCTCGCGTACGAGAGCAACACGATCTGGTCGCTGGCCGAGACCTGCTACGACCAGTCGCTCTTGCTCGCACCCGACGAGACCCAATGGCGCTTTCGACGCGGAATCGTGCGCCTCGCAGGCGGCGAACTCGACGCCGCGATCGGCGACCTGCGGGCCGCCGCGGACGCGTACAAGAACACGCCGGTCGTCCAGGCGCGCCTCGGCGACGCCCTGCGCACGGCGGGCGAGCTGGAAGAGGCCGAGGCCGCGTGGCGCCAGGCCATCGCCGCCGAGGAGAAGCAGACGCCGGTCGTGCGCTACGCCGCGAGCCGCGTCGGGCTCGCCCAGGTACTGCTCGACCTGGAGAAGTTCGACGAAGCCGCCGAGCTGTGCCAGGCGGCCCTGGAGATCGCGCCGGGCTACCGGCACGGCCACTACACGCTCGGGCGCGCGCTCATGGAGCTCGGCCAGGTGGAGCGCGCCGAGATGGAGCTCGCTGCGGGCGAGACGGCGTTCCCCGAGTTCCCGCCGAGCCCGCACGACCAGAAGCTCCGCGACTACGGCCGCGGCTTCAGCCGGAGCATGATGCTCATCGAGAATCTCGTCTCGACGGGCCAGCTCGGCGAGGCGCAGCGCCGACTCGCGGCGATCCTGGAGTCGCGGCCGGACGACTTCATGGTGCTCAACCTCGCCGCACGCGTCGCGCTGCGCGGCGGTGACGCCGAGCGCGCCCGGACGCTGCTCGCTAAGAGTCTGGAGGTCGCGCCGGGCGAGCCGGCGACGCACATCGAGTCGTGCCTGATGGAACTCGACGCGTCCAACCGGCTCGGCATGCAGGTGGCGAGCATGCAGCAGGCGGCGCAGCTCGGCCAGCAGGTCGACGCCGTGCAGGTCGGCGCGCTCCGCGCCCAGGGCGCCGAGATCGTCGCCCAAGCTCTGGAGCACGCGACGTCCGCCGCGCGGATCGCACCCGCGGTCGGACGGCACCACTACTGGCTCGGCGTGTGCCAGCAGCAGTCCGCGACGTTCGCCACCGACCAGCAGGCGGCCGGCGAGTCGATGCAGAAGGCGCTCGCGTCGTTCCAGACCGCGCTGCGGCTCGGCTGCACCGAGCCGAGCTTCAACCAGCAGCTCGCGTCGCTCTACGGCCAGATGGGGCGCTCGCGAGAGATGCTCAAGTTCGCGAAGCGCCACCTGGAGGCCTACCCGGGCGACGCCAACGCGATCTGGGTCGTCGTCCAGGCGCTGCTCGCCAACAACCGTGCCCAGGAGATCAGCCCGTACATCGTGCGCATGGAGGAGGCGAGCGCGGGCAACGCGCAGATGCTCCAGTTCTGCGTGCAGGGCTACCTCACGGTGGGCGCGCTCGACGCGGCCGAGACCGCGCTCGCGAAGTTCGAGACCGCCGCGGCCGGGAACCCGAACGCCACTCAGTTCATCGTGGCCGTGCAGACCCACATCGCCTCCGAACGCGCGAAGGCCGCGACGGGCGGTGGCCAGGACGCCTCCGGCGGAGGCCGCTGAGCCCGCTCATCCAGGTTCGACCCATGCATCAGCTGAACTCACGTCTCGCACTCGGAGGCGCGGCGCTCGTCGCGATCGCCCAGACCGTCCACTCGGCCCCGCAGGGCGACGAGGCCGGCCCGGCCTGGTTCCAGGAGGTCGGCGTGGCCGCTGGCGTCGACTTCGTCCACGCGGCCGATCGCACGGACGCGCACCGCTTCCCGGAGATCATGGGCGGCGGCGTCGCGCTGTTCGACTACGACGGCGACGAGGACCTCGACCTGTACCTCGTGCAGGGGGGGATCCTGGTCCCGGACCCCGAGGGTGCGCCGGGCGCCGGGAACAAGCTCTTCCGGAACGACTCGACGCCGGGGACGCTCCGGTTCGTGGACGTGACCGAGGAAGCGGGCGTCGGCGACACGACCTACGGCATGGGCGCCGCGTGCGGCGACTTCGACCGCGATGGCGACGTCGACCTCTACGTCACGAACGTCGGCGCGAACGTCATGTACGTGAACAAGGGCGACGGGACGTTCACCGACCGGACGAAGAAGCTCAAGGTCGGCGATCCGCGCTGGGCGACGAGCGCCGCGTTCTTCGACGCGAACGGCGACGGCCGGCTCGACCTGTACGTCGTGAACAACCTCGGCTGGTCGGAGTCGATCGAGACGCCGTGCGTGAACTACTACGGCGAGCCCGACTACTGCAGCCCGAACAACTACAACGCGCCGTCGGCGGACGTCTTCTACACCTACGGCCGGCTCGGGTTCACGGACTCGACGCTGCGCGCGGGGATCGACGCGGCGTTCGGGAACGGCCTCGGGCTCAGCGTCGGTGACTACGACTCCGACGGCGACCTCGACGTGTACGTCGCCAACGATGCGACGCCGAATCTGCTCTGGAACAACGACGGCAAGGGCGTGTTCACCGACGCCGGCCTGCGGTCCGGCTGCGCGCTGAACGCGAACGGCACGCCCGAGGCGGGCATGGGCGTCCAGTTCATCGACCTCGACGAGGACGACGACCTGGACCTGTACATGACTCACCTGCGGCGCGAGAAGAACACGTACTACCGCAACCGCGGCGGCCGCTTCAGCGACGTCAGCAACGCGACGGGGACGAGCGGCGTGAGCCTGAAGTTCACCGGCTTCGGCATGGGCTTCCAGGACTTCGACCTCGACGGAACGGTCGACCTCTTCGTCGCGAACGGCGCCGTGCAGGCGTGGAAGGAGGAGGAGCGCTTCGACCCCAAGGACGCGTACGCCGAGCCGAACCACCTCTTCCGCGGCGTCCGCAAGGGCAAGCGCGTCAAGTTCGCGCTGACCCGAGCGGAGGGCACGACCAACACGCCGATCTACGGCACGAGCCGCGGCTCCGCGATGGGCGACCTCGACGGGGACGGCGACGTCGACATCGTCGTCGTGGACCTCGACGCACGGGCGAAGGTGCTCATGAACGTCGCACCCCGCGCGGACGGCGCGACCTGGATCGGCTTCAAGGTCGTCGAGGGGTCGAAGGACGCGATCGTCCACGGGGCGACCGTCTCGATCGCCGGCGCCGCCGCGGAGTCGCGCCAGTACCGCCAGGCACACCCGACGTACAGCTATCTGTCCAGCAACGACCCGCGGGTGCACTTCGGCCTCGGGAGCGAGGCGGAGGCGCGCGACGTCCGCGTCCGCTGGCCCGACGGGAC
>JBCDGE010000226.1:0-4301 GCA_038757895.1 Planctomycetota bacterium
AAAAAAAATCACCCAATGCAAGAGGCCGCCTGAACGGCGGCCTCTTGCATTGGGTGTAGCGGGGGCAGGATTCGAACCTGCGACCTCCGGGTTATGAGCCCGACGAGCTACCAGACTGCTCCACCCCGCGTCGCTGAGGCGGAGATTTTACGGCTGGATGGGGCGGGGATCAAGGGCGGGTCGACGCGGAAGTGTCACCGCCGCCCGTTCCGGTCGTCTCCTTCGGCGGCTCCTCGTCACCGCCCTTCGCGTCGCCATCGCCAGCCGTCTCCCCGTCGCCCCCACCGGCGTCCGGCGTCTCGCCCGGCTCGTCCCCCGGCGCATCGCCGCGCACCAGCCGCTGGACCCGCTTCACCAGGTCGTCGAGCTTGACGGGATCCTCCCGCGCGAACTCCTCGCGCAGGACGACCGCGTCCTCGTCGTCGCTCACGAGCTGCCGGGTCAGGAGCGCGATGGACCGCTCGCAGCGGGCCGGGTTCGCGGCGCGGCTGACGAGCTCCGTCAGCGCGGAGAGGTCCTGGAGCCGCACGGTCACGGATTCGTTCCGCCAGCCCTGGCGCGCCACGAGGCCGTGCACGGCGTCGGCGGCGAGCACCGAGCGCGCGCGCTCGGGGTCGGCGCCCGGACCGCTGGAGATCGACAGCTCCGCGAACATCCGGATGACGTGCGACGGCGCTTCGGCGGCGTGGAAGTCGTCCTCCGAGAACAACACGACGAGGCGGCCGAGGGCGGCCGACTCGCGACCGGACGCGCGCAGGAACTCGATGCACTCCAGCCGAAGCTGGCGGGAGGTCCAGCCGAAGCGCGCCGCCTTGACGGGCTCGGCGATCGCAGCGTCGAAGGCAGAGACGGCGCGGTCGATGGCCGAGGCGCGCTCGGCGCGGGCCGAGGCGGGCTCCGGCGTCGCGGCGTCGAGGGCCTCGAGCTGCGCGAGCACCTCGTCGGAACCGAACAGCGCGCGGGTGAGCGCCACCCGGACCGGGTCGCGCTCCTCGTCGCCCGGCACCTCGAGCGCCTGCGCATGCACCTCGACCAGCCGGACGCGATGCACGGAGTCGAGCAGGGCGGGCGCGAGCAGGTCCTTCGAGCGGTGGAGGTCGATGGCGGCCTCGAGGGTCCAGCGATGGTCCGCGCGGGTCAGCGCTCGCGCCTCGCTCTCGTCGAGGGCGAGAACGATGTCGAGCGCCGCCCGCACGCGGGCGACGCGCGCCGGCGCGAGCTCGTCCTCGTCCCCGCCGAGCGGCCCGGCCATGCGCGAGGCGACCTGGAGCATCGTCGGGATCCGCGCCTCCTCGTCGACGAGCGAACGTGCCGCCTCGACGAGCGCCCGCGCGACCTCGTCGCCGCCGTCCGCGAGATCCTCGACGAGCTCTGACGTCTCGAGGAGCCTCTTCAGGACATCGGCGTCACCCGTGCGCCCCACGAACTGCAGGAGCTGCGCGCGCAGCTCGGGCGTCTCCTCGACCGGCAGCTGCTGGACCGCGAAGCGTGCCTGCGCGGGGCGCGCCTCTGCGGCCAGCACGTCGGCGAGCTCGTCGGAGAGGAGCAGCTCCAGCGCGCGCGCGCGGCGGTCGAAGTCCGCGTCGCGGAGGCTCGCGAAGAGCGTCCGGAGGAGCTGCTCGGCTTCCTCGTCGCCGGGCTCGAGCGACTGGACGGCAGAGCGCAGCGCTCCGAGCAGCTCGTACTCGACCTCGACCGCCTGCCCGGCGCCAAGGATCTCGACGAGCGCGTTGGCGGCCGTCTTCGAGGTCGAGATGGACAGCGACGTCGCCGCGGCGCGGCGCACCGCGACCGGCTCGCTCACGTCGGCGACGATCTCCCGCAACAGGAGCGCGAAGGGCTCGACGAGCGCCTTGCGCGCGGCGACGTCCTCGACGCCGCGGAGCACGTCGCGCAGCGCGAGGATCGCTCCCTGCAGAGCGTCGGGATCGAGCGGCCGCATGCGGCGACCCGTGAGCGCGCGGTCGAAGGCGAGCGCGCCGCTCCGGGCGAGGCCGACGCGCTCGGCGTCGCCGTCGGCCCCCTCGACGAACGGGACGCGCGGGAGCGCGGTGAGCGCGACGAAGACGATCTCGGGCGCGCCCGCCGCGGCGGCCTCGACGACGCCGCGCACCGCGTCGCGCACCTCGGTCACGGCGGGGCTCGCCGGGTCAGCTCCCTGGGCGAGGTCGAGCAGGACGCCGAGCCGCGCGTGCAGCTCGGCCGGACTCTCGACCTCTGCGATCCCCTCGACGAGCCAGGCGCGCGCGGTCGCGGGCGCGAGCACGCCAGAAGCGACGGCGCGCCCGATGCTCCGCGCGGCGCGCGGCGGCATCCCGGGGTCGCTCCAGTCGAGCGGGCTCTCCTCGAACTGCGCCGGCAAGAGCTCCAGGAGCTGCAGCGCGCGCTCGTTCGAGAGGTCGACGGCGGCACGGATCTCGTCCCGCCCCGTGGCGGCCGGGGTCAGGCCCTGCAGCTCGGGCCAGCGCGCCGCGAAGGCCGGCAGGTCGTCGAAGCGCCTGCCGTACAGGTGGAACAGAGCGGCCCGCGCCGCGCCGCGGACGTCGGTCGCGGAGTCGCCGAGCAGCCGGGCCACGGCGGGCGCGAACTCGACGAGCTCCAGGTCCGCGACCACGTGGCTGCACGCCACGAGCAGCTCGGGGATCGCCGGCATGCGCGGATCGAGCGGGTCGAGCGCGGCCTGGAGCGCCTCCTCGACGAGGCGGCGCCCGGTCTCGGTCTCCCGCTTCGCCCGGAGCCAGTCGAGGGCCTCCGTCGCGCGCGTCTCGCGCTGCGTCCTGCGGGCGGCGGACAGGCCGGGCGGCACCGGGCGCCCGGCGCGGAGCGCGATCGCGAGGACGACGTCGGTCTCGTCGACCGTCCGGCCCTCGACCTGGGTGCTGGCCGCCACGTCGAGCTCCGCCGCGTCGACGTCGAGGAGCCTCGCGGAGAGCTGCGTGAGCGTCTGACTCCGCTGGTCGACGGCGAGCTGTCCGAGGACCTCGGCGACGACGCTCCCGAGGGCGTGCTCGGCGAGCAGAGGCAGCGTCGCGCACATCGTCGGGTCGAACCCGGTGCGGGGCGCCGCCAAGGCAGCCGCGGAGGTCAGGACACACGTCGCGAGGGTCGCAGCCGCGCCTCGCCGTACGTGTTCACCTCTTCGCGTCACCGTGGATCAATGTAGCACTGCCGAGCGTGAATCGGAGTGGGCCGTTCGCCCGCGGAACGCTCTACGGAGTTCATCGGCCGCGCTTCGCGCTCATCTTGTGCAGACCGGTCGAACCACGTGTAAGGACGAGGTGGTCGGGCGACGAACCCGGGTCGCTCAGAGCGGAAGCGCCCGTCGGACGGCGTCCGCGAGGTCGTCCGGCGTCCCCGCCTCGACGTCGAGGATCATCCGGCTGACCTCCCGATACAGAGGCGCACGACGTCGATCCAGGGCCGTGAACTCGTCCTCGTCCGCGTCCCCGGCGATCGTCGGACGCGGCGTCCCGGCGTCGGCGGCTCTCCGGGAGCGGAGGAGATCGAGGGGCGCGCGGAGCCAGACGCACCGGGCCCTCTCGGAGAGGAGAGCGCGCGAGGCGGCCGACTCGACGGCGCCACCCCCCGTGCTGAGGACGAACGGGGTGCTGAGGACGAACGGGGTGCTGAGGGCGAACGGAGTGCTGATGACCATCGGAGGGCCTTCGGGCGCGGCCTCGAGGTGCCGGCGCAAGGCGCGCTCCTCGAGCGCGCGGAAGGCCGCGAGCCCGTCCCGATCGATGATCGTCGCGACGTGAGGCACGCCGGCCTCCCGGGCGACGTCGTCGTCGAGGTCCACGAACGGCACGCCCGCCGCCGCGGCGAGGGCCCGGCCGACCGTCGTCTTCCCCGAGCAGCGCAGCCCCACGAGGGCGATCGGACCGCCGGCCGCCGGTGGGGCGTCCTCCGCCAAGCCCAGCCAGGAGCCGAGCGCGCGCTCCATCGAGGCATGGGCCGCCTCGACGAGGGGCGGAGGCGGGCCCGCGGAGCCGAACGAGTCGGCGTAGGCGCTCGCGAACAGTCGGAGGTGCTGGAGCCACGCCTGGTGGAGGAACCAGGCGGAGCCCTCGACCGGCGTGGCACCGCGCGCCTCGGCGCGCTCCAGGAGGTCCGTACGCCGCGGCCGGTAGACCGCGTCGAGCACGTGGACGCCGGGCCGGAGCAGCGCGTCCGGCACCGGCGCGCGCCCCTCGCCGTCGGTGCCGAGCGGGGTGGTGTGCACGACCACGTCGGGCGCGAGGCCTGCGAGCGCGCGCTCGTCCGAGAGGTCGAGCGCCGGGTCTCCGCCCAGGGCCTCGGCG
>JBCDGE010000227.1:0-4291 GCA_038757895.1 Planctomycetota bacterium
CGCCCCCGCCCCCCCGCCCCCGCCGGCGCCCGGGCCGGTAGGGGGCCCCGGCCTCCCCCCCGCCCGGGGTTCCCCCCCAACACACGCCCCCGCGCCCGCGGGGCCCCCCGCTGGGGGCAACCCGCGCGTGCGCGTCATCTGGCGAAGTGCGCTTAGGCCTTGTTTGCCTCTGCCATCTTGTGGATGTTCTCCTTCCACGTGACGGACGCGCCGGTGCCGTTGTAGGCGTCGACGAGCTCCTCGGAGAGGCGAAGGTGCATGGGCTTGCCCTTCTTCTTCCGCGAGTTGTCGACGATCCAGCGGATCGCGAGCGACTGCTGGCGAGCCTTCTTCACCTCGCGCGGCACCTGGTAGTTCGCACCGCCGACACGCTTGCTGCGCACCTCGACGGCCGGCTTGGTGTTCTCGATCGCCTGCGTGAGGATCGCGGCCTGCTTCTCCTCGTTGGACTCCCCTTCGACGTCGGGAAGCTTCTTGAGGGCGAGGTCGAGGGCGGAGTAGAGGATGCGCTGCGCCGTGCTCTTCTTGCCGTCCTGCATCACCTGGTTGATGAGCTTCGTGGCGAGGAGCGACCCGAGCTTGGGGTCGGGCTGCACGTAGTGCGCGGTGGACTTGAAGTTCCGGGGCATCTTGGTCTCGGTGGTCGGCTGGGGGGCGGTGGGTCGTTCGCTCCGGGTTCCGGCGGCGTGACGCGACGAACGCGGCCGAGGTCCGGGCGGGGCACCGCCCCGAGCGGTCACTTCTTGGGCTTCTTCGACCCGTACTTGGAGCGGCTCTGGGAACGGCCGTCGACACCGGAGGTGTCGAGGGTCCCGCGGAGGATGTGGTAGCGGACGCCGGGGAGGTCACGGACGCGGCCGCCACGGACGAGCACGACGGAGTGCTCCTGGAGGTTGTGCCCCTCGCCCGGGATGTAGGCGGTGATCTCCTTGCCGTTCGACAGGCGGACACGCGCGATCTTCCGGAGCGCCGAGTTCGGCTTCTTCGGGGTCTGCGTCTTCACCTGGAGGCACACGCCGCGCTTCTGCGGGCAGGACTCGAGGACGGGGGCTTTGGACCGCTTGGTCGGCGTCTTTCGCCCCTTGCGGATGAGCTGGTTGATCGTCGGCATCGCGTCTTGATGGATCGCCCGCAGATCGCGGAGCGGGCAAAGAGTGTACGGACGGGAACGGCGGGGTCAAGGCGTCACGCCCCGACCCCGCCGCCCCCGAGAGGGGCTCACTGCAGGGGCCCCCCTGGAGGGAGTCTCCCCGATCAGCCCTGGGCGGCCGAGGTGCCGCCCTCGGCGGGCAGCGTCTCCTCGTCCCCGCCAGGGGCGCCCGCCGGAGCGGGGGACGCCGCGCCGGAGAGCTTGGAGGGATCGACCCCGAGGGCCGCGGCGGCCGCGTCGACGGACAGCATCTCGTCCATCGCGTTGTCGTGCCCGGCCCCGCCGAACGAGACGGTGCCCGTGCCGGTGCCGATCTCGCCGAAGTCGATGTTCTTCTTCACCCGCGTCCGGTAATGGTCCCGGAAGCCGGTGCCCGTCGGGACCATGTGCCCGAGGATCACGTTCTCCTTCAGCCCGACCAGGAGGTCGCGCTTGCCGGCGATCGCCGCCTCGGTGAGCACCTTGGTCGTCTCCTGGAAGGACGCGGCCGAGATGAACGAGTCCGAGGAGAGCGACGCCTTCGTGATGCCGAGGAGCAGCGTCTGCCCCGTCGCGGGCTTACGGCGCTCCTTGCGGAGGCGCTCGTTCTCGCGGCGGAAGCGGTACTTGTCGACGACGGCACCCGGGAGGAACTCGGAGTCGCCCGGCTCGTTGACCTGCACCTTGCGCATCATCTGCGCGAGGATCGTCTCGATGTGCTTGTCGTCGATGCCGACGGACTGCGACCGGTAGACGTTCTGGACCTCGCCCAGCAGGTACTCCTGGACGGATTCCTCACCGTTGATCCGGAGCATGTCCTCGGGGTAGAGCGGCCCGTCGACGAGCGGCTCGCCGGCGCGGACCTCGTCGCCCTTGTGGACGCGCAGGTGCTTGCCCTGGGGTACGGAGTGCTCGTGCTCCTCGATGACCTCGCCGTTCGCGCCGAGCGCGCGGACGATGACCGTCCGCTTGCCGCGCTTGCGGTCGCCGAGCTCGACGACGCCGTCGATCTCGCTCATCACGGCCGGCTCCTTCGGACGCCGCGCCTCGAACAGCTCGGTGACGCGCGGGAGACCGCCGGTGATGTCCTGGGTACCCGTCGCTTCACGCGACGACTTCGCGAGGAGCTCGCCGCGGCCGATCTTCTGGCCGTCGTCGATCTCGATGTACGCCTTCTCGGGGATCGGGTAGATCGCGAGGGTCTCGCCCTTGCTGTCCTCGATCACGAGCTGCGGGTGCAGGTCGCCCTTGTGCTCGATGACCTGACGGCGGGCGGCCTTGCGGCGCGCGTCACGCTCGATCTTGAGCGTCTTGCCCTCGACGAGGTCCTCGTAGCGGACCTTGCCGTCGAACTCCGTGATGATCGGAACGTGGTGCGGGTCCCAGGTGCAGAGGGTCGCGCCGGCCTCTGCCGTCTCGCCCTCGCCGATCATGATCGTGGCACCGGTCGGGATCGCGTAGCGGTCGATCTCGCGGTCCTTCTCGTCGAGGAGGAGAACCTCGCCGTTCCGATTCAGGACGATCGTCTCGCCGCCCTTGTTCGTCACGGCGCGGAGGCTCTGGTACTGGACCTTGCCCTCCCGCTTGATCTTGATCTCGCTCTCCTCGATCGAACGCGAGGCAGTTCCGCCGATGTGGAACGTCCGCATCGTCAGCTGCGTGCCGGGCTCGCCGATGGACTGCGCGGCGATGATGCCGACCGCGAGGCCGCGCTCGACCAGCTGGCTCCGCGCGAGGTCCATGCCGTAGCACCGCGCGCAGACGCCAAGCGGCGCCTCGCAGGTGAGCGGGCTGCGGACGCGGATCTTCTCGTAGCCGTGGGCCTCGATCGCCGCGGCGATGTCCTCGGTGATGGCCTCGCTCTCGCGAACGAGGATCTCCTCGGTCACCGGGTCGATGATCGTGTCCCGCGCGATCCGGCCGCGGATGGCGTCGGCGAGGCTGACCGCGACGCGGTCACCCTTGTAGACGACGGCCTTGGTCACGCCGCCGACGGTGCCGCAGTCGTCCTGCGTGATGACGACGTTCTGGGCGACGTCCGTCAGCTTCCGCGTGAGGTAGCCGGCGTCGGCCGTCTTGAGCGCCGTATCGGCGAGGCCCTTCCGCGCACCGTGGGTGGACGAGAAGTACTCGAGCACCTTCAGGCCTTCGCGGAAGTTCGCCTTGATCGGCGTCTCGATGATCTTGCCGGACGGCTTCGCCATCAGGCCGCGCATGCCGCCGAGCTGACGGATCTGGTCGACGGAACCACGCGCGCCCGACGTGACCATGCAGTAGATCGGGTTGACGTACCCGCTGGTCTCGTCGAAGTCGTGGGACAGGACCTCCATGAGCTCCTGACCGACCTTCTCACGGGCCTGCGTCCACAGGTCGATGATCTTCAGATAGCGCTCGCCGTCCGTGATCTCGCCCTTGTTGTAGCTCTTCTCGATCTTGTCGATCTCGGCCTGCGAGTCGTCGAGCATCGCCTGCTTCGTGTCCGGGATCCGGACGTCGTTCTTGCCGAACGACAGGCCAGCCCGCGTGGACGACTTGAAGCCGAGGTTCTTGAGATCGTCGAGCAGACGGAGCGTCGCGTCACGACCGAGCAGGTGGTAGCAGTCGCTGATGAGCGACTGGATGCCCTTCTTGTTCAGGTCGTAGTTGTAGAACGGCATCCCCTCGGGAAGGATGTCGTTGAAGATGACGCGCCCGATGGTCGTCATCGCGAACTCGTGCTGGCCGGTCGGGTTGCCGTCCTCGCCGAGCACCGGCACCTTGCCGTGCTCGTCGACGGCCACCGGGTCGGCGTCGCGGCCGAACTTGACCTGGTGGCCTTCCTCGAAGCGCAGGCGCACGGCCTTGTGGGTCCGCGTGTGCCCGTGCCCGTAGGCGAGGAAGAGCTCCTGCGCCGAGCCGAACGTCGGCAGCTTCTCGGGAAGCGTCGGCGGGCTCTTCATCAGGTAGTAGATCCCGAGGACCATGTCCTGGGACGGCGAGATGATCGGCGAGCCGTTCGCGGGCGAGAAGACGTTGTTGCTGGACAGCATCAGCGTCGACGCCTCGATCTGCGCCTCGTACGACAGCGGCAGGTGGACCGCCATCTGGTCGCCGTCGAAGTCGGCGTTGAAGCCGCCGCAGACGAGCGGGTGGAGGCGGATCGCGTTGCCCTCGATGAGCTTC
>JBCDGE010000228.1:0-4265 GCA_038757895.1 Planctomycetota bacterium
CAGACCATCGAGCGCGTGGCACTCCGCGCGCGTCGCCACGCCCGTCCGCACGTCGTTCTCGTCCACGAGCACGAGCAGCTCGTCCGCACGGGATCCCCAGAGGTCCTGCATCCCTCCTTGATAGTCGTGCTGCGGCGGCGCGCGAGAACTTATCCAGGATCCTTCGATGCAGGGGCGCCCGCCCGCGTTCGCGGACGGGCGCCACCGAGAGTCAATGCTGGGTCATGGCGATGCAATCAGCAGTCGCACACGACCGGGTCGCAGCAGCAGCAGTCGCAGCCGTCGGGCGCGCAGCAGCTGCAGTCGCAGCACACGCACTCGTTCGACTCGATGCTCACCGGCTGGACCTGGCTCGTCATCGCACCTGCGGCCAGGGTCGCGCCGAGCGCGATCCCGCCGAGGGTCTTGAGAACGAACATGGATGCCTCCTGTGTTCGGGGTGTCGGCGATCGGTTCGTCCATGCACACGCTGGCCCGCTCCCGGTGGGGGCGGTGCGCGGCACGGACACGGCTCAGGCCGATCGACCGATCGGAGGCGGGACGCCGGGCTCGGGGTGGCGTCCGCGGAGCGACCGCGGCGGATCCGGCGTCGGAACCGCCGCCGGAAGGACGAGGGGCGGCGCAAGAGTCGGCGCCACGCAGACGAGAGGGAGCTCGCAGCACGCGCACGCGTCCTCGTCGAGCTCACCCTCGTCCTCTCCGGCGGGCTCCTCCCCGCAGCACGAGGCCGCCTCCGCGTCGTCGCAGTGGGTCGTGCAGCACGCCTCCGCCGTCCAGCACGCCGCCACGGTCCGTAGCGGAGCGGCGACGAGGACGAGTGCCACGAGGGCGATGCGGAGGAGCGCGGTCATCGAGGTTCGGTGCTGGTCGCCGGGTCTCCGACCCGGCACCATCGCCTACGGAGCGCGCGCCGCGGCGTTGGCGCGATCCCGCCATGAATGACGCCCTCGCCCACGCGATCTCGAACCGCGTCGCCCGGATCCACGCCGGGAACGACCCCCAGTGCCTCGGCCGCATGTCGTCCGGCTGGGCGATCCTGGCCAAGTTCCAGCCGGAGCCGATCGTCGGCGGCTGCATGCTGCTGCCCGACCCGGTCGTGCCGTCGCTCAACCACCTGGCCCACGACCAGCGCGCCGCGTTCCTGACGGACTTCGCGCTGCTCGGCGACGCGATCCTCGCCGCGACGGGCGCGGAGCGCATCAACTACCTCGTGCTCTGCAACCAGGTCCCCGAGCTCCACGGCCACGCGATCCCGCGCTTCGCCGCGGAGGACCCGACGCTCCGTCTCCAGGACCCGTTCGAGGCCTACGACTTCTCCGGCGCGCGCGTCGCCGACGCGACGGGCCCGGATCGCGCCCTCTTCGAGCGCCTTCGCGCCGAGCTGCAGCGCTGCCGCGCGATCGACATGGACCGGCTGCCCTGAGCGAGTCCGGCGGTCGCGTTCACTTGCCGCCGCCCTCGCCGTCGACGAGTTCGAGCGCGCGCTGGACCGCGACCACGATCGGCGCCTCGGGGTTCGCGCTCTGTCGGAGGACCTCCAGGTCCGCGCGCGCCTCGTCGACGTCGCCTGCCGCGACGGCCGTCAGCGCTCGGTTGCCACGCGTCGACACGTCGGCGGGCTCGAGGCGCAGCGCCTCGGTCCACGCGGCGTACGCGTCGTCGTACCGCTGCAGGAGGTGGAGCGTGTAAGCGCGTGCGCGGTGGCCGAGGACGTTCTTGGGCGCGCGCTCGATCGCCGCGTCGAAGCGCTCCAGCGCGCCCAGCAGGTCGCCGCGCTCGAGCTGGGCCTGGCCGCGCTTGATCTGGACGTCCGCGCCGTCGAGCGAGATGGTCGACACGCGCGCGAGGTCGATCTCGCGCACGGTCGCGTCGACGCCGAGGTCGGCGAGACGGCTGCGGAGACCACCGAGGTCGGCCTCGCCGGGCGGGTTCACCCACTGGCCCGGGTAGAGGGTCGAGACGATCGGGCGCTGCTCCAGCGGGACCCTCAAGACGTTGAGGTCGAGGGTGAGCTCGTTCTCGGCCCAGGGACCGACGCGCAGGACGGCGAGCCTCCCCTCGGCGTCCACGATGAGCGACCACGGGCCGACCGGAGGATCGGTGCGGTCGAAGCGCCACGCGACGAGCTCGCGCAGGACGATCGCCGCCTCCGCCGTCGCGCCGACGACCTCGCCCGTCCACCCGGCGGCGGCGAGTCGAGCCGCGCCATCGCGGAGCGAGTCGGCGGTCCCCTCGGCGGAGACGTCGAGCGCGAGGAGCCCCACGCGATTCGCCGTGGCCGCGGTGCTGAGCGCGCCGAGGTCTCCGAGGCGATCGATGGCTTCGGGGTCGCTCGAGTCCCAGGCGACGAGCACCACCGGGCGCCCGGCGCCGCGCGCGCCCTGTGGCGTGACACCGAAGAGGCGCGCGCTCTCGCCCGCGCGGGTGCGCGCGTCGAGGCTCGGGACCGGCACGGGCGCCGGCAGGACGATGCGCATCCGAGCGCTGTCGTCGGCGGCCGCCGGGACCAGAGCGCCCGGCTCGTGCACGACGGGCGAGGGCCGTGTCGCGGCGCGCGCGGCGCTGCTGCCCTCCACGAGGACGTAGCTGCGGCCGGACTCGACGACGCCGAAGTCCTCGACCGTCCCGCCGTTCGCTCCGGGCCAGCGCACGCGCAGGTGGACCTGCGGCGCGACGTCCGTGTCCTGCGAGCGCGGGAACGCGAAGCGCTGCCACTCGCTCGACTGCGCAAGGAAGCCCGAGCCGATCGCGCGGCTCCGCCGCTGGGTCACGCCGGGCCGCACGAGCTCATTCGGCGGCGACTCTCCCTCCGTCAGCGGCGTCGCGAACACGACGGCGCCGGCGCCCTCGGGGTTCGACCGCGTCCCGACGAAGCGGACGCCGAGCGTCGCGTTCCCGCCCGCCCAGCGGTTCGCGAGGATCCGCGCGCGCGGACCCGTCCGGCTCGTGACGACGAGGTCCTCGTCGCCGTCGAAGTCGATGTCGATCCGCGCCGCGGCGCGCCCGTCGTCCGCGTGGTCGAGGCCGAGGACGGGCGCCGCGTCGACGAGGTCGAGGTCGCCCTCCGCCGAGCGCACGAACGCCGCGTTCCGCTCGCCGCCGCTCCACGACACGCCGCGGCGCATCAGCTTGTTCAGCCTCCCCCAGGACGCGTGGTAGCGGCCGAGGGGCGTGTCCTCGTCGTCGCCGGTCTCCGCCGGCGCGGCGTTCGCGGGAGACTGCGCCACCACGTGGCGCCAGAACGCGCTTCAGAGGTCGGGCGCGTTCGCGTCCGTCCCCGTCACGAAGCCGTTGGGCACGAACAGATCGAGCGCCCCGTTGCCGTCGAGGTCGATCGGGATCGCGCCCCAGGCCCAGTGCCCGGCCGTCGCGAGGCCGGTCTCTCGTAGCGCACCCGTGCCGTCGCCCAGGTAGAGCGTGTTGCCCTTCGAGTGCCTGCGGAAGAGCGCTCGCGTGCCCGCGTCGACGTCGCTGCGAAAGCGCTCCTGGCCCGTCACCCGCCGCCCGGCGGACGACTCCATGTTCCCGACGTACAGGTCGACGAACCCGTCGCCGTCGATGTCCGCGAACGCGGCCGCCATCCCTGCCCCGACGTCCTCGACGCCAAGCTCCGCGGCGCGGTTGGTGAAGCGACCCGTGCCGTCGTTGAAGTAGTACGCGTTCCGGCCGAAGTCGTTCGCGATGTAGAGGTCGATGTCGCCGTCCTCGTCGGCGTCCTCGAAGGTCGCGGCGATGCTGAAGCGGGACGCGGACACGTCGAGACCGGACGCTTCCGTGCCGTCCACGAAGCGGAGCTCGTCGGGCGCCTGCGTGACGTTCGCGAGCAACATGTTTGGCTCGCCGTTCTCCGCGTCGTGGTACGGGTTCGGGAACGCGACGCCGTCGTAGGGCTGCGCGTAGGCGCACGCGAACACGTCGATGCGCCCGTCGCCGTCCACGTCGGCCGCCGTGAGACTCGTCACGCTGGACAGCTCCTGGCGGAACGCGAGGCGATAGCCCTCCGGTGTCATCGCGTAGACGAGGACCTCCGACGCGAGGCCGATCACGGCGTCGCGGTCCCGGTCCCCGTCGAGGTCGATGAAGAGCGCGCTCATCGTCGCGTCGACGAGCGCGAGGCCGAGCTGAGAAGCGACCTCGATCGCCGTCCCGTCCGGCCTGCGCAGCCAGAGCTGGTTCGGGACGCCGCCGGGCTGGCAGAAGTAGAGGTCCTCGATCCCGTCGCCGTTCACGTCGGCGACGGCGACGCCGTGGTGGCCGAGGATCCC
>JBCDGE010000229.1:0-4073 GCA_038757895.1 Planctomycetota bacterium
CGCGCTGGAACTGCAGGTGCCCCTTGTCGACAAGGATGCCCATCGTCGTCCGGATCGCCGAGTAGCTCGGAGGATCGGGGAGCGCGTCGCGCACCTCGGCGACCGAGGCGCGCCGCAGACGGACGACTGTCTCGAGGATCTGGCGCTCGCGGCGGCCGAGTTCGTTCAGCCCGGTCATCCGACGAGCCTCGCGAGGTCGCCGCGATCTGTCAATGCATTAACAGGAGACTGACGCCAAGTGCCAAACATTTGCCACTTCACGGCGCAGCACCGGCGCACGACATGCCAAACCATTGACATTTCGATTCCACTGACCTTCCTCGACGATGCCCCGCCCCACTCCACTCCTCGCACTGCTGCTCCTCCCCCTCCTCCCGGGTGCCGCGCATGCCCAGGAGGCGATCTGGGCGGGAACGGTGCGTACGAACGACCTCGACGTCGGCGTCCGGGTCCGGATTTCGGAAGGCGCCGGCTCGGCGCGCGTCTCGGTCCCCCACTTCGGCTGGTACGACGTGGCCGCGAGCGTCGACCGGCGCGACGAGGCCCTCCACGTCACCTGCGACGTCTACGGGTCCCGCGCCCGCCTGACGCTGGCGCACGGCGGTGACGAGCTCCGCGGAACCTGGGACGGATGGGGAGCGCGCGGCGAGGCCCGGCTGCGCACGTCGCAGGCGAAGGCCCTCACCTGGACCATCCAGCCCTTCGAGTTCGAGCACCTCGGGCACGGGTTCCGTGCGTCCCTGCTCCTGCCCGCAGGCGAGGGGCCGTTCCCCGCCATCGTCTGGACCCACGGCTCGGGCCCGGTCGATCGTGAGGACCCGCTGTACCGGAGCCACGCGGCGTGGCTCGCCGAGCACGGCATCGCGTCGTTGATCTACGCCAAGCGCCCCCCCACTGCGGACGCGACCATGCAGGTCCTGGCCGACGACGCGGTCGCCGGCGCGCGCGCGCTGGCGATACTCCCCGAGATCCAGCCGGACCTGATCGGCGTCGGTGGGCTCAGCCAGGGCGGCTGGGTCTCGCCGATGGCCGCCGCCCGGTCGGACGCGATCGCTTTCGTCGTCGGGCTGAGCGCGCCGGGTGTCAGCCCGGCCGAGCAGAACGACTACAACCAGTCGGGTCGCGTCGCACGCTCCGCGTCGGTCGAGGCCGCGAACGAGGCGTCGCGGATCCTCGCGAACGTGTATCGCTACCTCCGGACGGGCGACGGCGCGGCCGAGGTCCGGGCGGAGCTGGAGCAGGCACGCACCGAGCCGTGGTTCCCCGCTGCGATCGAGCTCCGCGCGTGGCTCACCAGAGGGCTACCGCCCGCACCCTGGCGCTACGTGTCCGAGCTCGACCTCGACCCCGGCACGGCCTGGCGCGAGATCGACCGCCCGGTCCTCTGCGTGTGGGGAGAGGACGACACGTGCGTCCCTCCCGCGATCAGCCGGGAGCGCATCGGCCCCTGGCTGGACGCCGCCGGGAACCGCGTCCGCGAGCTTCGAACGCTGCCGGGCGCCCATCACGACCTGCGCCTCGCGCCCGAGGGCCCATGGACGATGGGCGCCTTCCCGTCCGGGATGAACGCGATCCCGCGCTTCGTCCACGCGCTCGACCCGGAGCGGTCGCGGCGCGCCGAGCGCCCTCCCACGGCGCCTCGCGAGGACGCGGTCGAGGTGCACCACGGGCGCGAGATCGCCGACCCGTACGCGTGGATGGAGCCGGACGACGAGCGCGTCCGCGTGTGGGCGCGTGCGCAGGACGACGTCACGCGCGCCGACGCCGCGGCGGATCCCCTGGTCGCGAAGCTCGAAGCGCGGATGATCGAGCTGAACGACTTCGCGGGGGCCCCCGTGCCCGTCGCCGCAGGAGAGCGGGAGTTCCTGCAGCGCCAGATCCCCGGACGGTTCACGACCGACCTCCGTGTGCGCGACCGGAAGGACGGGACCTGGCGGCTGCTCGTCGACCCGAACGGTCACGCGGCCTCCCCCGGCGCGGAGCTGGCGCTGGGGAGCCCCGTCCCGAGCCCCGACGGCGCGTACGTCCTGCACGGAGCCTCGAGCGCGTCGCTGGCGAGCTGCATCCGCCTCGTGGAGGTCGCGTCGGCGACCGACCGGCCGGACGAGTCGCTCCCGATCCGGCACTGGCCCTGGGTGGTGAGCTGGCTCTCGGACTCGTCGGGCTTCCTGTGGGCCCGCGGCGGCGTCGTGCGACTGCACGTGGTGGGCCTGCCCACGTCCGAGGATGAGGTCGTCTACCGGACGACGACCGAACCGACGCCTCACCTCGCCGTGCGCGGCGACGCGTCGGACACCCACGTGTTCGTGACCGAGCACGCCGCGAACGGAGAGGCGTCCAGGGTCCTCGTCCACGAGCTCGGCTCCGGCGACCCGGCGGACGCCTGGGCGTGGCGCGAGCTCGCCGCCGCCGTGCCGGGAGAGCACCAGCTGGTCGGACAGTCGGGCGATCGCGTCTTCCTCTACACGACGAGCGGCGCGCCGGCGGGCCGCGTGATGGCGATCGACCTCGCCCGCCCCGAAGCTCCCTGGGTCGAGGTGGTACCTGAGCGCGCCGAGCCGATCTACGACGACAACCACCCCATGCGGCCGACCGTCGGTCTGTTCGGGGATCGGATCGCGGCGATGTACGCGCGGAACGGCACGGTCCTGGTGCGAGCGTTCGACCTCGACGGGAGACTGCAGGTCGAGCACGAGCACGACGGGTTCGGATCCACCGAGAGCGGTCTCGTCGGCCGCGCCGATCGTCCCGTCGCGCGCTTCGACGTCGCCTCGATGTACGACCGCGGCAGGGCGTTCGAGGTCGACCTGCACACGGGTGACGCGCGCGTGCTGGGCGAACCGGTGGTGCCGTTCAACCCCTCGGAGTTCACGCTCTCGAGGACGACGTATCCCTCGTTCGACGGCACGCGCGTCCCGGTATTCCTCGCGCACTGCCGCGGCCTCGTCCGCGACGGGACCCACCCGGTGCTCATGATCGACTGGGGACACTCCGGCCTCGTCATGCGACCGCTGTACATGCCCTCTTACCACGCGTGGCTGGAGCTGGGAGGCGTGATCGCCCTCGTCGGTGCGAGAGGCGGCGGCGAGTTCGGCGGGGCCTGGCGCGAGGCCGGCCGCGGAGTGAACAAGCTCACGTCCATCGACGACCTCGGCGCCTGCGCCGGGTGGCTGGCCTCGTCGGGGATCTCGCGTCCCGACCGGATCGCCCTCCTCGGTTCGAGCATGAGCGGCCCCTCGGCCGCGGCTGCGTTCGTTCGACACCGGGACGCGCTGGGCGCGGGCCTCTTCCAGATCCCGCGGATCGACCTCCTCGCGACCGATGGCTGGTGGCGCGAGGAGTACGGGGACATCGCCGTCCGCGACGAGCTCGCGGCGATGCTCGAGTGGTTGCCGCTCCAGAACGTGGAGCCGGGCCTCCATCCCCCGGCGCTGGTCCAGGTCGGGAGCGAGGACGCCGTCGCGCGTCCGTTCCACGGCTACAAGTGGGTGGCGGCGCTGCAGCACGCGCAGAGGGGGTCGGGAGAGGTCCGGCTCCAGGTCGTGTGGGGCGCGGGCCACTCGCAGGGGACCGGCGTCCCGACGCGCAGCGCGACGTTGGCCCTGCAGTTCGCCTGGCTCGCGCGAGCGCTCGGGCACCGGCCGTAGGCCGCACGCCCGTGCGCGCCCGGAGGCGCTTCGCGACTTCTTCGAAGTTCGCGCCGCCGGGACCCCGCCGCCGTGGCCCCCTTGGGGTTGGATCCCCCCGCGGACTCGCCCCGTGGACCACCGCATGAGCCACGACCCCCTACGACGCTACCTGCGCCGGCGCGACCGGCGGTCCTTCGCGCGCCTCGTCGAGGCCGAGCGCGACGTCGTCCTGGGCGCCGCCCTGCGACTCCTCGGCGATCGTGCCCGCGCGGAGGACGCCACCCAGGAGGTCTTCGTGAGCCTGCTCCCCCCCGATGATGGCCCCGCTGATGAACTCGACGAGATCCCGACGAACGGGCGCGCCTGGCTCGTGCGCCGTGCCCTCCAGGCCGCGCGCGACCAGCTCCGCTCCGACCGCCGCCGCCGCGCGCGGGAGGCGGAGCG
>JBCDGE010000230.1:0-3642 GCA_038757895.1 Planctomycetota bacterium
CAGTGGAACCTCAACTGGTTCGAGATCGGGCGGTAAGGGGCCGCGCGCGCCGACGATGACCGACCCACGCCCGCAGGAGCGGCAGCTCTGGAGGTCGCCGACGGCGACCGTCGGCAACTTCAGCGTGCTCCGCCCGATCCCGTACGGCCCGATGGAGGCGGTCGGCCCGTTCGTCTTCCTCGATCACTTCGGCCCGACGACGGCGGCGACCGGCAAGCTCCCCGCGCACCCGCACGCGGGGATCGAGGTGATGACCTACCTCCTGGAGGGCGCGAACGAGCACACCGACAGCCTCGGCAACGTCGGGCAGATCGGTCCGGGCGGCGCGCAGTGGATGCGCGCGGGGCGCGGGATCCTGCACGCCGAGAGCAACGTCCTCGAGCAAGGCAGCACGATGCACGGCCTGCAGATCTGGGCGCGCCTGCCGATCGCCGAGCAGGACGCGGCGCCCGACTACCGCGCGATCGCGGCCGATGAGATGCCCACGTGGAGCCGCGACGGCGCGGACGTGCGGCTGCTGGCAGGCGGCCTCGAGGGACACGAAGGTCCGATCCCGCTCGCGCTCCCGGCGCTGATGGCGCACGTCGTGCTCGCGCCGGGCGCGTCGATCGCGCTCGACCGCTCGGGCTCGGACCACGAGGCGGGCGTCTACGGGATCGACGGCTCGGCGACGCTGGACGGCGAGGACACGCTGGTGCGTGGGACGATGGCGCGCCTGGCGGACGGCGCCACGAGCGTGCGGCTCGCGTGCGAGGGCGACGCTCCCGCGGCGGTCCTCCTCATCGGCGGAGAGCCCGCGCCGCGCCCGCTCCACTTCGGCGGCCCCTTCGTGTTCGACAGCCCCAAGGCGCTGGAGCGCGCCTACCAGCGGTACGCGAGCGGCGAGATGGGGACCCTGGACGGAACACCGTTCTAGCCGGCCGATCCGCTGATCAGTCTCGCCGCCCGGAGGTACGATCAGTCGCTCATGCCTCCGGCGAAGAAGAAGGCGAAGCGCTCGAGCAAGGCACCGAAGCTGCTCTCGGGCGGCAACCCGCAGATCCCCAAGGGCGACGGCGAAGAGCCGATGCAGGCGTACATCGCCGCGATGCCCGGCTGGAAGCGGGGCGTCGGTGAGCGGATCGACGCGCTCGTCGAGCGCGTCGTGCCCGACGTCCGCAGGGCGGTGCGCTGGAACTCGCCCTTCTACGGCGTCGAGGGGCAGGGCTGGTTCTTGAGCCTGCACTGCTTCACGAAGTACGTGAAGCTGACCTTCCTCAACGGCGCGTCGCTCGAGCCGCCGCCGCCGATCGACTCGAAGAGCCCGGACGTGCGGTACGCGCGGATCGATGAAGGGGAGGACGTGGACGAGGAGCAGCTCGAGAGCTGGGTGAGGCAGGCCGCGAGTTTGCCCGGCGAGGAGCTCTTCTGAGGCGCCACGCGTGTCCCCGAGGAGGACGCTCGACGGGCCACTATAGCGATCGTTATATTCGGCGCCCGGCCGTCCGCCGCTGGACCCCGTGCCCATGACACGATTCGCCCTGTCCCTGCTCTCCGCCTCCCTCCTCGCGGGCCCCGTCTCGGCCAGTCCGACCCAGAGCGATCGGGCCCAGCCGCAGGGCGGGCTCTCCGTCACGGCGATCGATCTCGCCGGAGGAGAGCACGACCTCCGCCAGAACCCCGATCGCTCGGTCCGCGCGCTCGTCTTCCTCTCGACCGAGTGTCCGATCGCGAACGGGTCGCTGCCGACGCTGAACCGGCTGCATGCGGAGCTAGCTGGCGCGAACGTCGATCTGCTCGGCGTCGTGTCCGAGCCCGACGTCACCCGCCGTGCCGCGACCGCGCACTTCGCCGACTTCGGCGTGACGTTCCCCGTGCTCTTCGACGCGTCCGGCTCTCTCGCCGACGCGCTCGGCCCGACGCGCGTCCCCGAGGCGTTCGTGCTCGATCGCGACGGCGCGTTCGTCTACCGCGGCGCGATCGACGACGCGTGGCTCGATCTCGGCCGGCGGCGGCCCGAGGTCCAGCGTCGCTACCTGCGCGACGCGATCGACGCGGCGCGCGCCGGGCGTACGCCGGACACCGCGCGCACCGAGCCGGTCGGCTGCCTCGTCGAGTCCGCGCCCGACCACGCGGCGGACGCCGCGGTCACCTACACGCGCGACATCGCGCCGATCCTCCGATCGCGCTGCGTCAGCTGCCACCGCCAGGGACAGGTCGCTCCGTTCGCGCTGGAGACCTACGCCCAGGCCGCGAAGCGCGCCCGCCAGATCACGCGCGTCACGTCGCGGCGGATCATGCCGCCGTGGATGCCGCGGCCGTCGCACGACCGCTTCGTGGGCGAGCGGTGGCTGACGGATCGCGAGCTCGATCTGCTCGCGCGCTGGGCCACGACGGGCCGCGCCGAAGGTGATCCCGACGACCTCCCGCCGGCCCCGGAGTTCGCCCAGGGCTGGCGGATGGGGGAGCCCGACCTCGTGCTGGAGATGACCGAGGCGTTCACCGTCCCCGCGGACGGGCCCGACCTGTTCCAGTACTTCGTGATCCCCGTCGACGTCCCCGAGGACAGGCTCGTCGCAGCGATCGAGTTCCTGCCCGGCAACGAGCGCGTCGTGCACCACAGCGTGCTCTTCCTCGACGGCAGCGGCGAGGCGCGGCGGCGCGACGCCGCCACGCCCGAGCCTGGCTACGCGGGCTTTGGCGGGCCCGGCTTCACGCCCAGCGGCGCGCTCGGCGGCTGGTCGGTCGGCAACACGCCGCGGCGACTGCCCGGAAAGATGGGGCGGTACCTCGCGAAGGGCTCCGACCTCGTGATGCAGATCCACTACCACCCGACCGGCAAGGTCGAGGTGGACCGCTCCCGGGTCGGCCTCTACTTCGTCGACGAGCCGGTCGCCGAGGTGCTCGCGCAGCCCGCGCGACTCGTGGGCAGCATCTGGGCGGCCAACTACGAGATGGACATCCCGGCGGGCGCCGCGGACTACCGCCGGACGGCGTCGTACACGCTGCCGCGCGACGTCATCCTCGTCGGCGTCGTGCCGCACATGCACCTGCTCGGCAGGTCGATCTCGGTCACCGCGACGCCGCCCGAGGGCGCCGCGCGCGAGCTGATCGACATCGCCGCGTGGAACTACGGCTGGCAGGACGAGTACTACTACGAGCGACCGATCCCGCTCCCCGCCGGCACGCGGCTGACCGTCGACGCGATCTTCGACAACTCCGAGGACAACCCGTCGAACCCGAACCTCCCGCCCGAGCGCGTCACGTGGGGCGACGAGACCGAGGACGAGATGCTGTTCTGCTTCTTCCTCCTGACGGCGCAGAGCACCGAGGACCTGATCCACGTCATCCACGACAACGTCGTGCACGACCTGCAGCAGCCGCGTGCGGACGTCGGCCGGGACCGGTGAGCGCGTCGACCGAGGAGCGTCTGCTCGACGCCGCGCTCACGCTGTTCGCCGAGCGCGGCTACGAGGCGACGAGTGTCCGCGCGATCCTCGACGAGGTCGGCGTGACGGCGCCCGTGCTGTACCACCACTTCGGCAGCAAGGAGCAGCTCTTCGAGCGCCTCGTGCGGTGGAAGCACGAGGACGCGCTGGCCGAGCTGGAGGGGATCGTCGCGTCGCCGCGCAGCGCGGTCGAGCGGCTGCGCGCGATCCTGCG
>JBCDGE010000231.1:0-3207 GCA_038757895.1 Planctomycetota bacterium
CGCGGCCGCGACCGCGGACGGGCTGGTCGAGCTTCCGATCGGCGCGACCTTCGCGGCGGGCGAGCCCGCGCGCTTCCTCCCCTACGTCGGCCATGCGCTCACCGAGCGTTCGGTCCTCCCTCCCCGCGACGACAGACGATGAGCGAAGACGCAATGACCGGCCCGGCGAGGATCGGGATCGTGACCGTGTCGGACCGCGCGAGCCGCGGCGAATACGAGGACCTCGGCGGGCCCGCGATCCACGCCACGTTCGACGAGTATCTCACGTCACCCTGGGAGGCCGTCCCGCGCGTTATTCCGGACGAGCGGGAGACGATCGAGCGGACGCTCGTCGAGCTCATCGATGCGGAGGGATGCGACCTCGTCGTCACCACCGGCGGCACGGGCCCCGCGCCGCGCGACGTCACGCCGGAGGCCACGGAGGCCGTCGTCGAGAAGCCGATGCCCGGCTTCGGCGAGCTCATGCGGCAGGTGAGCCTGCAGTACGTCCCGACGGCGATCCTGTCGCGTCAGACGGCGGGCATCCGCGGCCGCGCGCTCATCGTGAACCTCCCTGGAAAGCCGAGCGCGATCCGTCAGTGCCTCGATGCGGTCTTTCCCGCGATCCCGTACTGCCTCGATCTGACCGGCGCGGCGCGGCTGGAGTCCGACCCCGCGGTGATCGAGGTGTTCCGGCCGAGGCCCAAATGAGCGCGCCGAGAGAGGAAGCGTGAAGGGGCGGACAATCGCCCGGCCGGCCTCGCGAGTCGGACGTAGACTTCGCGGGCCTTCCAACCCCACCGATTCACCATGAAGCTGCGCAGCCTGTCCCTCACCCTGCCCCTCGCCGCCTCCCTCGCCCTCTTCACGTCCTGCGGAGGCGGCGACGTCGACGCCGCCGGGTCCGGGGCCGATTCCGGGAACGAGTCGACCGGCTCGTCGGCCGCGAACGACCTCTTCTCCGGCGCGATGAGCGCGCTCGGTGACGTCGACTGGTCGAACCTCTCGATGGACGACCTCAAGTCCAAGGCCGGAGAGGGGATGACCG
This sequence comes from Planctomycetota bacterium, assembly GCA_038757895.1. Lineage (GTDB taxonomy): Bacteria > Planctomycetota > UBA1135 > UBA1135 > Saltatorellus. The sequence goes on from JBCDGE010000231.1 coordinate 1,028, forward strand.
CCATCGCCAAGCAGATGGACGGCATCAAGGACGTCGCTGACGTCGACAAGCTCAAGGAGATGGCGGAGCCGATCCTCGCGAGCCTCACCTCGATGAAGAGCAAGTTCGGCGGCTCGATCCCCAACGCGACCGAGATCCAGTCCGCCATCACCAGCCTCGCCGACCGCTTCCCCGCGGGCAGCGACGTGATGAAGGCCGCTCAGCCGATCATCGACCAGATCAAGGCGCTCATCGGCTGACGCGCGAGCGGCGTATGCCCGGTCCCCGTCTGACGTTCCTCGGCGCGGCCGGGACCGTGACCGGGTCGCGCTTCGTCCTGGAGACGGGCGCGAACCCGGCCTCGACGCAGGTGCTCGTCGACTGCGGCCTGTTCCAGGGCGTCAAGTCGATCCGTCGTCGCAACCGGGAGCCCTTCGGGTTCCCGCCGAAGGAGCTCGACGCGGTCGTGCTCACGCACGCGCACATCGACCACTCGGGGTACCTGCCCGCGCTCTGCCGGGACGGGTACACCGGGGCGATCCACTGCACGCCGGCGACGGCGGACCTCGCCGAGCTCCTCATGGAGGACAGCGCGCGGATCCAGCAGGAGGACGCGCGCTACGCGAACCGCAAGGGCTTCAGCAAGCACGAGCCGGCGCTGCCGCTCTACACCGTCGAAGACGCGATCCAGGCGGGTGAGCAGCTCTCGACGGCGCCGTTCGATCGATGGTTTCCGGTCGCGAAGGGCGTCGACGTGCGGTTCCGGCGGGCGGGCCACATCATCGGCTCGGCGCTCGTCGAGACGAAGGTGTGGGAGGGTGACGGCGAGGCCGTGCGCGTGCTCTTCTCCGGCGACGTCGGCCGCTATGACGCGCCGCTCGTCCCCGACCCGACGGCGCCGTCGGACTGCGACGTGCTCGTCGTCGAGTCGACCTACGGGGATCGCAGTCACCCGACCGAGCCGGTCGAGGAGCAGCTCCGCGGGATCCTGGAGCGCGGCGCCGAGCGCGGCTCGACGATCGTCTTCGCGTCGTTCGCGGTCGGTCGCGCGCAGCAGCTCGTCTACCTGCTCTCGAAGGTGATGCGGGAGACGGGCCGGACGATCCCGATCCACCTCGACAGCCCGATGGCGGCGAACGCCACGCGCATCTACAGGCGCTATCCCGAGGAGAGCGGGCTGGAGACCGTCAGCCTGCGCTCGGGTTCGTCGCCGGTCTTCGGCGCCCACGTCTACGTGCACCGCGAGGCCGAGGAGTCGAAGCGCCTCAACGAACTGCCCGGCCCGCGCGTGATCATCGCCAGCAGCGGGATGATGACCGGCGGGCGCGTTCTCCATCACCTCAAGCGATGCCTGCCGAATCCCGACGACGTGGTCGTGCTCGGCGGCTACCAGGCGCCCGGAACGCGCGGCCGCCGCTTGCAGGACCGCGAGCCGACCCTGCGGATCCACGGCCGCGACCACCCCGTGCGTGCGCGCATCGAGCAGCTCAGCGGCCTGTCCGCCCACGCGGACGCGGACGAGCTACTCCGCTGGCTCGGCGACCTGCCGGCGCCGAAGCGCACGTTCGTCGTGCACGGCGACGACGAGGCCCGCGAGGCGTTCGCAGCGCGTCTCACGGACGAACTCGGTCACTCGTGCGTGCTGCCGCAGCACCGCGAGACGCACCACCTCCTGCCGGCCGGGGCCTGAGCGCGTGGCGATGACCGGATCCAGGACACGCAAGTGGCTGGAGTTCCTGGCGCTGTTCGTCGGGATCCCGCTCTGGCTCGCGTGGGCCAAGCTGTACGGCTCGTACCGGGTGCCGGTGATCCCGGTACTGATCGGGCTGACGCTCTTCGTGACGGTGATCCTCGGATTCGACCGCCGCTTCCGGTGGCGCGAGGCGATCGCCTGGCGCTGGTCGCGCGGCGCCGCGCTCGGGATCCTGGGCCGGTTCGCGATCCTGGGCACGGCGCTCTCGGCGCTCGTGGCGATGGTCGCGCCGCACCTGTTCCTGTCGTTCCCGCGCGAGAACCCGGGCCTGTGGGCGCTCGTGATGATCGCGTATCCGGTGCTGTCCGTCGTGCCGCAGGAATTCCTCTACCGGGTGTTCTTCTTCCACCGCTACGAGGACCTGCTCGGCGGCGCGGTGCGCACGAGCGTGCACTCCGCGCTGCTCTTCGGCGTCGCGCACCTGCTCTTCGGCAGCTGGATCTCTGTC
>JBCDGE010000232.1:0-2741 GCA_038757895.1 Planctomycetota bacterium
ATTCACCAATTCACCGGATCGCGAGCGGGCACGCTCCGGTCGGCCCGGGCCGCGTCGATTGGAAAGCGGCCGCGTCGATTGGAACGCGGCCGCTTCGATCAGCAAGCGGGGGGCCAGAGCAGCGGATTGATCGGACTCGCGGCGACGTCACCGGGCGCGAGCCCGGGCAACCAGGTCTCCAGGTCCGCGCGCTGGTTCGCGTTCGTCGGCTCCGCGACGCGCATCTCGGCGTCGACGTAGATCACCGTCATGACCTTCCGCACGGCAGCGCTCCTGTTCGGCGGCGCGCAGTGGAACGTCCACCCGAGGTGGAACGACACGTCCCCGAGCGCGAACGGCTCCTCGGTCCGCTCGAACCCTGCGTCCGCCAGCGCGCGGCCGCACACGTCCTCGCTCTCGTCCGAGATCGCGAGGTCCCGTCCCTCCTCGAACCGCTGGCTCCCGGTCGCGAAGGCGAGCGGCCCCATCTCCGCCGGGACGTCGACGAGCGGGATCCAGGCCGTGATCGACCGGTCCGAGGCGAGCGGCCAGTAGTACTGGTCGACGTGCCAGGGCGTCTGGCCGCCGCGGCTCCCGGCTGGCTCCTTGTAGAGCGCCTGGTCGTGGTACAGCCGGACGCCTTCGACCCCGAGGAGCGCCGCGGCGGTCGAGGCGAGGCGCGGCGACCACGCGATCTGCCGCGCGGCGTCGTCATCACGCCACAGGTTCATGACCTGGACGAAGGCGCGCTCGTAGGTCGTGCGCTCGCTCCACGGTCGCCCGCGGAGGTCGTTGCGGGCCTCGACCGCCGCGGAGAGGGCCGGCTCGAGCGACCGGAGCTCCTCGGGATCGAGCAGGCCGCGGAGGGTCGCGTGGCCGTCCGCGTGGAACCGGGAGACGTGCTCCGCCGCCGGAGCGTGGGGGTCGTCGAGTCGCCTCACGCGGCGAGCATAAGCGGGCGAACCCGCGCGGACGATCAGTCCCAGGTGACCGAGATGCCGTCGGAGAAGTTCGACACGGTCGTGCCGCCCATCGCGTCGCGGTGCCAGAGCTGGAAGTTCGACGTCAGCCCCGTCACGGCGGGGTACGACAGCGGGGGGAGCGGCGTCGGGAGCTCGGTCAGCGTCCACTCGCCCAGGTTGGTGTCGAGCGTGATGAGGCCGTCGATGTCGGCGGCCTTGACCTGACCCGGAGCGACGAAGCGTCCGATCGACCCGCCGAGGCAGAGGTTGCCCTCGCTGCCGCCGGGGTTGGCGACGAAGCCCTGGTCCTGCGACGTGAAGAAGAAGCCGAACGCGCCGGCCGGGAGGTCGGTCGCGATGAGCATCACGTCGTCGTCCGCGGCGGTCGAGCTACCGAACAGCACGATCCCCGTGTTGGAACCCGTCGAATTCGGGTTCGAGTTGCAGTAGATCGTGCCGAACTTCGGCGCGTCGGCCTCGGCGCGGATCTCGATCTGGAAGGACGCGTACGGGTTGCCCTGCGGTCCGCCGCAGCCGTTGATGTTCGTGTAGCCGCCGAAGAAGTAGCAGCCGGTGTTCGTCGTCGCCGGATCCTCGAGCCACCACAGGTCGGCCGTCAGGTAGCCCGTCGCGATGTCCGGCCCGCAGCTGCTCGGAGGGCCGAAGTAGGTGTTCGTGCCCGCGCGCGGCGGCAGGGCGATGAACCCGGGGTCGGTGTTCATCGGGTCGCCAGCGAGCTGGAAGCCCGCCATCGTGCCCGGCGACGAGCCCGCGTACGCGAAGCCCCAGCCGAAGCTGTCCTCGTTGGGATCGTTGTCCCATCCCGGCGCCGCGGCGCCACCGTCGGCCGCGAGGTTGAACTCCTCGCCACCGGTGAGGTCGATGTCGATGACCCAGCAACCGCCGCCCGCGGGCAGCCCGGTCACCGTCACGGTGCCGGCGGGACCGGACGGAAGCGTGCACGGAACGTGCGACGAGTAGAACGAGATCTCCCACCCGCTGGAGAGCGGCGGGCCAAAGTCGCAGTACCCGATCTGGAACCCATTGACGCGATACTCGTCGCGGTCGGGCGCGTTGGGGAACGTGTCCCCGTTCGTCGTGCCGGGGATCCCGCCCTCGTCGAAGTTCGTCGAGCCGGGCGCGAAGCCGCCGCTGCTTCCGGCGGTCGTGAAGTAGCCGGCCTGGGCGGTGTTGCTGTAGATGACGTCGATGCCGTTCAGCGCGCTCGTCGTCGCGGACGGCCGGGACCACGTGCCGGTCGCGGCGTGGTAGATGCCGGCGTAGCGAGCGGGGGTCGTCGCGTGGAGCTCGGGGGCAGAGAGCGACTGGGCCGACTGGGCAGCGGCGAGCGGGGCGAGCGCGAGCGGGGCGAGGCGGGCGAGGGTTGGGAGCATCGTCTGGGACGCAGGGAGCAGGGAGGTCATGGTTCTCCTTGTGAGGGAACGGGCGAGCGCGCGGGCGCAACGCCCGCACACTTGCACTAGACCCCGCGCTCGCTGCGAGCTACGCGCCGATCACGACGATCTCCGCGGGTGACCGGGCCACGGCCCGGTTCCCCGCCTCACGAGCGACGCATCGTTCCCTCGAAAACAACGCGCGCATCGGCGCTGCCTGGCGAATCAGGCGTTCGCCTTCGCGCCCTTGATCGCCTCGGTCAGCGCCGGGAGGACCTCGAAGGCGTCCCCGACGATGCCGTAGTCGGCGACCTTGAAGATCGGCGCGTCGGCGTCCTTGTTGATCGCGACGATCACGCCGGACGTCCGCATCCCCGCGAGGTGCTGGATCGCTCCGGAGATCGCG